>NZ_JBHUBS010000001.1:636050-788339 GCF_042788835.1 Streptomyces sp. NPDC056883
TTATCGTCCCGTGCTCCCCCTCCTCGCCCCCCCCCCCCCCGTCCCTCTCGAGAGGTAGTCCCCTCCCCCTTTTGTTCGTTCCTTCTCGGTAGCCGGCGCGTTCGCGCCGGCGCCGGGCGCGGCCCGCCAGCAACTGATCGGTCCACAGCGCGCATGCCGTGCCGGCGACCAGGGCCAGGACGGCCGTCCCGGCCAGTCCGCGGCTCTTGGTCCCGAGCTGGGCCACCGCGGACGGCGGTACGAGCAGGGTGACGCTCATCCGGCCCGCCGCCGGGATCTGCTGCTCGGCCTGCATGTCCGAGAGGTGCTTCCCGTAGACCTCGACGACCTTCAGGACCGAACGGTCGGCCGTGGCCGGGTCCGTGTGCTGCGCCTGGATCTGGAGGGAGGGGATGAGATAGCGCGGGGTGACGCTCGTGCCGCTGTTGCGCGGGATCAGCCGGTAGGTGCCCAGCACCCCGGCGGCGCGCAGTTCGGCCTCCCCGTCGGAGGAGTCCAACTGCTGTACGGCGGCCAGCGAGACGGCGGCCAGCGGCGGCTGCAGATTGGCGAGCTGGTTCGGCTGGTTGCCGGTCACCGGCGGCTTGAGGACGACGATCGCGGTGCTCACGTACGTCGTGGTGGGCCGGAGCACCTGGAGCGCCCCGGCGGCCGCCAGCACTGCCGCCAGGACGAGCACGTACCAGCGGCGGCGCAACGTGCGGAACAGCTCACCAGGCGACACAGGATTCCTTCCGTCGTGTTCGATCTTCCCAGGACGCCGGGCAAGACGCCAACGGTTCCCGGGCAGTTGCGAGGGAGCGTTCGTGAACATCGGTGAGATAGGAGCGGTGCTGCGGCGACGCTGGTACGTCATGGCGCCCCTGACGCTGTGCGGGGTCCTCGCGGGAGCGCAGCTCTACCAGTCGGTCCCGGTGTCCTACCAGTCCCAGAGCTCGGTGGCGCTGCTGGACTCCGCGGCCGTGGCCCAGCTGGCCCCCGCCTTCGGCAACCCCATCGCGAACGCGGGCGGTTCGCTGGTGGTGACCGCCGACGTGCTCATCAGGACCCTGTCGGGCGCCGATGCGGCCCGGGACCTGCACGGGCTCGGGGTGACCGACCCGTACACGGTCGGCTTCGCTGCGAACGCCTCGGGCCCGATGCTCACGCTGACCGTCACGGGCACCAACCGGGCCAAGGTGCTCAAGGAGACCAGCGTGCTCACCGACTTCGCCGGGGAGCAGCTCAACGCGCTCCAGGCGGCGGCCAAGGTGCAGCCCGCGTATTTCGTGCAGACCGCCCCCGTGGTGCTGCCGCAGACCCCGAAACCACAGCTCAAGACCCGCTACCAGCAGGTCCTGGCCGTGCTCATCGCCGGCCTGGTCGCCGGCTTCACGGCCTCCTTCGTCCTGGAGAGCATGCTGGCGGGCCGCCGCCGGCGGCGCGAGGCCGCAGCTGCCGCCGCGGGGACGGCCGCCCCGCGCGTGCGCCGGCGGACGCGCCACCGCGAGCTGGACGCCACCGCCCTGCTCACCGGCTATCTGGGGCTGGCCTTCTTCATCCCCTCGAACCTGACCCTGCCGGGTCTCGGCGGCGTGGGCACCCCGGCCAACGTCTTCGCGCTCCTGGCCCTGTTCTGGTACCTGGCGACCTGGCTGACCGGCCGGATCAGACCGGCTCCCGGTACCCGGCTGCCCCGGGTCGTGATGTGGCTGCTGGCCGTCTCGGTCCTGGCCTCGTACCTCGCGAACGCCTCCCGGGGCAGTTCGCACAAGGAGGTGCTGGGCGCCGACCGGGGGCTGATCGGGCTGCTGGTCTGGGTGTCGCTGGTGGTGCTCATCTCCGCCGGGATCCAGGACCGGGCACGCCTGGACGTGCTGTTGCGGCGGGCCGTCGTGATGGGGGCGGTGGTCGCCGCCATCGGCTACTACGACTTCTTCACCGCGACGAACATCGCCGAGAAGATCAGCATCCCGGGGCTCCAGTCGAGCGTCGCGCAGATCACCACCCTGGACCGGGGTGCGTTCACCAGGCCGCGGTCGACGACCGCGCAGCCGCTGGAGTTCGGCGGCATGCTCGCCCTGCTGCTGCCCTTCGCGATCCAGCAGGCCTTCGATCCGGCCCGGGCCCAGCTCAGCCGCTGGCGCCGCTGGGTTCCGGTGGCGCTGATGGGCGGCGCCCTGCCGCTGACGGTGTCGCGGACCTCCATCATCGGGGCCCTGATCGTGGTGCTGGTGATGGTGCCGCGCTGGAAGCCGCAGCGCCGCTGGACCGCTCTCGGCCTGCTGCTCGGCTCGGTGGCCGTCTTCAAGGTCATGATCCCCGGCCTGATCGGCACGATCACCACGCTCTTCGCGTCCTTCGTGTCGAACTCCGACAGCAGCACCCAGGCCCGCACGGTGAAGTACAGCGCGATCGTGCCCTACCTGGAGGAACACCCGCTGTTCGGCCGGGGCCTGGGCACCTTCACCCCGGACCTCTACTTCTTCACGGACAACCAGTACATGCTGACCCTGGCGGAGATGGGCCTGCTGGGTCTGCTCGCGCTCCTGGCGCTGTTCCTCACCGGAATCCACCAGGGCGGCGCCATCCGCCGTCTCGCCGCGAACGAGTCCGACCGGGAGCTCGGCCAGGCCTTCTTCGCCTCGGCTCTCGTCGCCCTGGTCAGCGCGGCCACCTTCGACGCCCTCAGCTTCCCGATGTTCGCCGGGATGTTCTTCCTGACGATCGCCGCCGGAGGCAGCTACCTCGGCTTCATCCGGCGCGCCGCGCCCGAGCCCCGAAACGTGGAGTCCCCGTGTCTTCCGACAGCACCGCTTCCGACGGCACCGCTTCGAGCGGCACCGCTTCAACCGGCCCCGTAGCCGTCCTCGTCGTCACCTGGAACAGCGCCCGGGTGATACCCGAGTTCCTCGCCTCCCTGCCGGAGGGCATGGCCGGCGTCGACTGGCGGCTGGTCGTCGCCGACAACGACTCCGCCGACGGGACCGTGGACCTCGTCCGGTCGCTGGCTCCCGAGGCCACGGTCGTCGAGACCGGCCGCAACGCGGGCTACGCGGCCGGGGTGAACGCCGCCCTGGCGGCCGCCGCCGGATGGGACGGCGGCTTCCGCGCCGCCCTGGTGTGCAATCCGGACATCCGGATGCGGCGGGGCTGTGCGGAGCTCCTCGTGGGCGAGCTCGGCGATCCGGTGGAGGGCGGGGGCCGGGTGGGGATCAGCGTCCCGCTGCTGTACGAGGAGGACGGGACGCTCCACTACTCGCTGCGCCGGGAGTCCCGGGTGACCCGCGCCCTGGGCGAGGCCGTGATCGGCAACCGCCGCGCGGGGCGCTTCCCGCGCTGGAGCGAGCTGGTCACCGATCCGTCGGCGTACGGGCGCAGGACGGTCGCCGACTGGGCCACCGGCGCCCTGATGGCGCTCTCCCGGGAGTGCCTGGAGGCCTGCGGCACCTGGGACGAATCGTTCTTCCTCTACTCGGAGGAGACCGAGTACTGCCTGCGGGCCGGCGACCGGGGCTTCGCCACCCGGCTCGAACCCGCCGCCTCGGCCGTCCACCTCGGCGGGGACTCGCAGGTCTCCCCGCGGCTGTGGACCCTGCTGACCCTCAACCGCGTACGCCTCTACGGCCGCCGCCACTCGGCGCCCGCCACCGCGGCCTTCCGTGCGGCCGTGCTGCTACGGGAGACCTCCCGGGCGGCGCTCGGCCGCCCGGCGAACCGGGCCGCGGCCCGCGCCCTGGCCAGCCGGACCGCCCTGCGCGCCACCCCGGGGCCCTGAGCCGGCGGATCTAGGCGACGGGCGCCGGCCCGTCCCAGGCGGTGTAGAAGCTCTCCGGGTTGACCAGGTACCGGACGGTGGGCCGGGGCAGGTGGCGCACCTCGTGGCGCCTGCTGTAGCGGCGCACCAGCTCCCAGTCCTCACGGGGCAGCACCTCGGGGGTGCGCCGCAGCCGGCTGAAGTGGAGGGCCGGGGTGCGGCGCGCCACGAAGGCATTGGTGTCGAGGAAGGCCTCGTGCGCGCTGCGGCGGCGGTCGAAGGGCACCGACAGCACGTCCCGCTGGGTGCCGTCGGGGAGCATCCGGCGCAGCGCCGTGTACACCGCGTCCGGTCCGCCCGGGGACTCCAGGGCCGTCAGGGCCTGCTCCAGGTGGTCCGGCTCCCACAGGTTGTCGTCGTCCAGGAAGGCCACGTACCGCGAGCGGCTGAGCCGGATCCCCACATTGCGCACGACTCCGGCCGTGGCCGTGTTCCGCGCCAGCGACACCGCGAAGAGCCGCGGGTCCGGAGGGAGTTCGGGCAGCCCCGCGCCGTCGTCCACGACGATGACCACCTGGTCGGCCACGGTCTGCGCCAGGGCCGAGCGCACGGCCGCGCGCAGGGCCTCGGGACGGCGGTGGGTGGCGATCACGGTGGCCACCAGGGCGGACGGCGGCCGCTCCAGGAGCGAGCCCAGCCGGCCGGTCTCCGCGTTCTCGAAACGGCGCAGCCGCAGGGCGGAGGGGGCCAGCAGGAGCTTGTTCCTGGTCTCGAAGAGCACCAGCCAGCCGAAGGCCCGCTTGAGCAGCTCCCAGGGGGCCCGGGCGATGCGGCGCATGTCATGTCCTCTCGGTGGTCAGGGGGAGGGTTCGGGTACGACGGGACGCCCGTCCGACATCCGGTTGCCGCGCCACACGTTCCCCGCGCCGCCCGCGTTCCACGCGGCGACCGCCCCGTAGAGCCCGCTCTTGGGGTGGTACTGGGTGGAGAACACGTTGTCCGTGACCTGGATGCCGGTGGCCCCCGGGCCGCCGCCGTAGAGCGCGTACGCCCCTCCGGCCAGCCAGTTGTTGTCGATGATCACGTTGGAGACCACGCCGGTGTCGGCGAAGAGACCGAGCGCCGCGCTGGCGCCCTTGTCGACCGGGACGGAGTTCAGCAGGGTGTTGTGGCGGACCGTCAGCCGGCCCTTGTTGCCACCGCCGCTGATCACGGCGTCGGTGTGCTGCCACTCCCCGCCCAGGTTGCGGAAGGCGACGATGTCGTGGACGTAGTTGTCGTGCAGATCGCCCTGGCCCATGGACAGGGCGTTGCCGAACACCGAGACGTCGCACCAGCCGACCTCGACGGAACTGTCACCCATGTTGGACACCGCGTAGTTGACGCCGCCGTTGTCGGGGCCCTTGCCCGGTACGGCGGTGATCGTGGTGTGCAGGACCCGCAGGCCCTTGAAGCCCGGACGGAGGTTGACGCCCCACCAGTTGGTCGAGGTGATCCGGCTGTCGATGATCGTGACGTTGTCGGCGTAGACGTCCAGCGAACCGCGGATGTCCCAGCCCTTGATGACCGTGCCGTCGGTCTTGATCGACATGTTCCCGGTGTCGTGCCGCTCCAGCGCGATCCGCGGGCCGGTGGAGCGCGCGTCGGGGAAGCCGCAGGCGCCGGGTGAAGTGGCGTTGCAGGCGGGGCCCGGTGCGGGCGGCGCACTGCTGCCCGGCGGGGGAGTGGGTGACGGGGAGGCGGAGGCCGCGGAGGGGCTCGGGCTGCCCGATGCGGACGGCGAGGCGGAGGGCTCCGTGGTGGTGGGCACCGGCAGGGGGAGGGGCTTCTCCTCGCCGGGGCACTCCAGGGCGGCTTCCGGGCAGGAATCGGCCGCCGACTCGCTGCGGCCCGTCCGCTCGGCCTGGTAGAGGGTCAGGGCGGCGACCAGTAAGAACCCGGCCAGCAGCCAGGCCCACAGTCGTCTGCGAAGGCGTGCCATGGTGTCATTCCTTGATCGTCGTGGACGTGGCGGCCGGTGCGGTGCCGCGGAGGAACCCGAAGCTGGGCAGGACGCACACGGCATAGCACAGGGTGGCGGCGGCCGTGGTCGCCAGGAGCGCGAGGACGCCGTCGCCCAGGACCCGTTCCAGGCCGAGAACCGCACCCGCCATCACGGCCCCGCCGAGGAGGGGCCAGGCGCAGGCGCGCGCCACGATGCCCAGCCGGACACCGCCGCGGTGCAGCGCGACGAGGTACACCGGCACCACGACGGCCCCGGCAACCAGGACCTGTCCCTGGGCCACCCCGGCGATCCCGCCGGTGCGGGCGCCGGCCACGAGGACCGGGACCAGGAGGAGGAGCCACAGGGCCTGTACGGCGATCAGCGAGCGGCGTCGCCCGATGGCCACCAGACAGTCGTAGGCGAGTTCGCAGCCGATCCGGATCAGGCCGAGAGCCATCAGCCAGGGCAGTGCACGGGCGGCGGGCTCCCAGCGTTCCCCGTAGACGAGCACCACGATCGGTCCGGCGAGGCCGGCCAGCAGCACGCAGAGCGGGACGGTGACCGTCACCAGGACGCCGAGGGCCCGGCCGAATCCGTCGGCCAGGGCCTTGGGGGACTCGGCCAGCCGGGAGAATCCGGCGAAGGAGACCCGGCGGGCCGCCTCGGAGACGATCCGTACGGGCCAGCCGGAGATGTTGAACGCGAGGACGTAGAAGCCGAGGGCCAGTTGGTCCAGGGTCGAACCCACCACCATCGGCGGCACGTTCGCGACGCCCAGGGCGAGCAGGCTTGCTCCGGCGAGCGGCAGCCCGAACCGGAGCAGGGCCCGTGCCTGCTCCCGGTCCCAGCCGAACCGCAGGGTGCCCGGGGCCGCGAGGCAGCAGCCGACGAGCGCGCCCGCGCTGCCGACGACGGCGCCCCAGGCGAAGCTCATCGCACCCCAGCCCTGCATCGCCAGGAGCAGGGTCACCGTGGTGCTGAGCACGAAGTTGACCGCGTCGACGGCCATCCGCCGGCCTTGCGCGAACGCACGGGTGAGGAAGCCCGCGGGTACCTGCGACAGGCCGTCGAGGACCACGACCAGGCACATCACCCGCAGGACGCCGGAGGCCTCGGGCGAGCCCAGCACACCGGCCACCGCCGGGGCGAGCGCGAACAGCACCGCGTAGAGCAGGCAGCTGGAGGCGGCGCTCAGGCTCAGGACGGTCGGGGCGAAGCGGCGGGGGTCGCCCTCCCAGCGCACGATGGCCAGGGAGACCCCCAGCTCGTTCGCGGAGAGCAGGACCAGCAGGACCGTCTGGGCGATCCCGTAGACGCCCCAGGCCTCGGGACCGAGGAAGAAGCGGGCGAGGACGATGCCCATGGCGAAGTTGCCCAGGCGCATCACCACGGTGTTGACCAGGCTCCACCGGGCGGCGGACCCCACCTTGCGGCCCAGGGAGTGCGCTTCGGGCGATTCCTCGGTGCCGGTGCCGGTGCCGGTGCTGGTGTCCGTGGCGGGAGTGGTCACTTCGATGCCTTGGAGCGGAAGGCGGATGGGGGCAGGACCTTGAGCGCCATGGTGGCCGTGGGGTCCACCGGGTCCGTGTGATCGTCGGGAGCCGGACCGGGGTTCTCGGGTGGACCGGGCTCGGACGGCAAAGGCTTGCGCCGGCCGGGCTTGTCGGCCTTGCGGCGCCGGGCCTCGACGAAGAAGGTGGCCACCAGGCTGAGGACGAAGCCCAGCGCCGCCGCCATGACCAGGTACTGGAGCCGGGTCTTCGTCTGCGCCTCGGGCTTCTGCGGCGGCACGATCGTCGCCATCCGGATCATCGCCTCGGGGGTCACCGACTGCTGCGCCTGGAACTCCAGGAGCCGCTTCTCGGCGTACGCGGTGAAGAGCTTGTCGGACTGCAGGACGGCGGCCGGGTCGGTGCCGGTGACGCTCAGCCACATGAAGGGCCCCTGGGCGTTGTCGGCGATCTTCGCCTCGTACACGCCGGTGAGTCCCTGGGCCTTGAGGTCGGCCTTGGAATCGTCGGAGTTCAGGTTGCGGGCCAGCCCGTCGGCCATGCCGGTGAGCGAGGCCTGGGTGCTCAGGAAGGGGTTGCCGTCGAAGGCGACCGTGGCCTTCTTCGAGTTCAGGAGGGTCACGGTGCTCTGCGACCGGTACTCCACGGGGACCAGCAGGTACACGCCGGTGATGAGCGCGGCCGTGAGCAGCAGCCCGGGCAGCAGCACGTACCAGCGCCTGCGCATGACCCGCCAGATCTCCGCGAGGTCCATCAGCCTTCTTTCGATCCAGGTGGAACAGAGGTGGAAACGGTGCCGTGGCCGGAAGGGTCCGCCGTACCACGGCGAACCCTTCCGGCCACGGCGCTAGACGACGGGCGCGGTGCCCGGGACCAGGTCGGTGGGCCGCGGCCGGGTCGCCGCGCTCCCGCCCTCCAGGAGCACCTGCGCGATGCGCTCGCTCGCGCGGCCGTCCCACAGCTCGGGGCAGCGGGGCGCGGGCGGATCGTCGAGCACCCGGTGCACCGTGGCCGTGATGCGGTCCGGGTCGGTGCCCGCCAGGACGTTGGTGCCCTGCTCGACGGTGATCGGGCGCTCGGTGTTCTCCCGGAGGGTCACACAGGGCACGCCGAGCGCCGTGGTCTCCTCCTGGATGCCCCCGGAGTCGGTGAGCACCACACGGGCGGAGTCCTGCAGGGCGATGAAATCGAGGTATCCGGCGGCCGGCACCAGCCGGATGCCGCCGGGGACGCCGATCTCGGCCAGCCGTTCGGCCGCCCGGGGGTGCACGGGCAGCAGCAGCGGGAGGCGGCCCGCGATCTCGCCCAGCGCCTTCAGCAGACCGCGCAGGGCGTCCGGATCGTCCACGTTGGCCGGCCGGTGCAGGGTGACCAGGCCGTACCCGCCGCGGGTGAGCCCGTAGCGGTCGAGGACGTCGGAGCGCCGGGCCCGGTCCAGGTTGGAGAACAGGGTGTCGATCATGACGTTGCCCACGACGTGGATCTGGTCCTCCCGGTACCCCTCCGACCGCAGGTTCGCGGCGGCGTCGGGGGAGGGGGCCAGCAGGTAGTCGCTGATCCGGTCGGTGGCGACCCGGTTGACCTCCTCGGGCATGCTCCAGTCCCGGCTGCGCAGCCCCGCCTCCACGTGGGCCAGCAGCGGCCCGGCCTTCGCGGTGACCAGGGCGCAGGCCAGGGTGGAGTTGATGTCCCCGACCACCACGACCGCGTCCGGGACCAGCTCCTCGAGCAGCGGCTCGAAGGCCTCCATCACCCGGCCGGTCTGCTCGGCGTGGGTGCCGGACCCGGCTCCCAGATAGCGGTCGGGGGAGCGGATGCCGAGGTCGCGGAAGAAGACGTCGTTCATGGACTCGTCGTAGTGCTGGCCGGTGTGGACGAGGACGACCTCGGCGCCGCGGCGCTCCAGCGCGTCCATCACCGGTTTGATCTTCATGTAGTTGGGCCGGGCCCCGGCCACGCAGACGATCCTGGTCATGGAGTCAGAGCACCTCCACCGTGGGTCCCGACAGCCGGTTGCGGCAGTCGAGGATCAGCGAGGCGTGCTCGGTGATCATCGCGTAGTCGAAGGAGTCGTGGTCCGTGAGCAGGACGACCACGTCGGCGGCGGCCAGCTCCTTCTTGGTCGGCTCCACCCGCGAGAGGCGGGCGTCGACCTTGATGCTCTCCACCACGTGGGGGTCGGCCGCGCGCACCTTGGCGCCCATGTCCAGGAGCAGCTGGGCGACGCGCACCGCGGGAGACTCCCGGGCGTCGCCGGTGTTCTTCTTGTACGCCAGGCCCAGGAGCAGGATCCGGGAGCCGTTGACCGAGCGGCGCTTGGCGTTGAGGGCGTCCATGACCCGGCGCGTCACGTACTCGGGCATGTGGCTGTTGATGTCGTTGGCCAGCTCCACGAAGCGGAAGTTCTGGCCCAGCTCGCGCTGGACCCGCCACGACAGGTACGAGGGGTCGATCGGCAGGCAGTGACCGCCGACGCCGGGGCCCGGCGTGAACTTCATGAAGCCGAACGGCTTGCTGGAAGCGGCCTCGATGGTCTGCCACACGTCGATGTCGAGGTGGCGGGCGAACATGGCTATCTCGTTGACCAGGGCGATGTTCACGTGCCGGAAGGTGTTCTCCAGCAGCTTCGCCAGCTCGGCCTCCTTGGGGGAGCGCACCGGCACCGTGGTGTCGACGAGGCCCGCGTAGAAGGTCTCCACGGCCTTGAGCGACAGGGCGTTGACGCCGGAGACCACCTTCGGCGTCTGCTGGAAGCCCCACACCTTGTTGCCGGGGTCGATGCGTTCCGGGCTGTATCCGAGGTGGAAGTCCACGCCGGCCGTGAGGCCCGAACCGTCCTCCAGGATCGGCCCGAACAGCTCCTCGGTGGTGCCCGGGTAGGTGGTCGACTCCAGTACGACGGTGGCTCCCGGCCGCAGGAAGCGCGCCAGGGTGTGCGCGGACTCCTCGATGTAGCGCAGGTCGGGGGCACCGTCCTGCAAGGGGGTCGGGACGGTGACGACCGCGACGTCGAAGCCGCCGCAGTCCCGGGCCTGGTCACTGGCCTGGTACGTACCCAGTTCCAGCGCCTTGGCCAGCCGCGCGGAGGAGACGTCCTCCACGTACGACTCGCCGGCGGCGAGGCTCTTGACCCGCCGGGCGTCCACGTCGTAACCGACCACCTGGTGCCCGACCTCGGCGGCCCTGATGGCCAGCGGAAGGCCGACGTATCCCTGTCCCACGACGACGACGCGCATCAGTGACTCCTGTTCGCGGAACCGGAAGGCGGTGTGAACGGCCTGGACGGTGTGCGGCGGATGAGCTCGCGGACCGTCATGAGGAGGAAGGCGGCATTGGTGGTGAGGTAGCGCTTGCCCAGGCGGCGCGGTTCCTGGAGGGTCCGGTAGAACCATTCGAGCCCCATCCGCTGCCAGAGCAGGGGGGCGCGCTTGGTGATGCCGGCCAGGATGTCGAAGGAGCCGCCCACGCCGTGCACCACGTCGGTGCCGGTGCGCTTGCCGTAGCCGGCGGTGAAGATCTCCTTCTTGGGCGAGGTCATGCCGAGGAACAGCATCCGGGCCCCGCTCGCGGCCACGGCGTCGGCGACCTCGCCCTGTTCGGAGTCCTCGAAGTAGCCGTTGCGGCTCCCCGCCACGCGCAGGGCGGGGAACCGCTCGGAGATCCGGCCGAGCATGAGGTCCAGTACGTCCTGCCGTGCGCCGAGCAGGTAGACGGGGATCCCGGCGGTCTCCGCCGCGGCCAGCAGCCGCATGAACAGGTCGATTCCCGCGACCCGTTCGGGCAGCCGGACCCCCAGGACGCGACCGGCCCAGACCACGGCCTGGCCGTCGGCCAGGACGAGGTCGCAGCCCGCGACCGCCGCGGCCAGGCGGGGGTCGCGGCGCATGTTGACCAGCTTGGCCGCGTTGACCATGCCGATCTCGATCTGCTCACCGCGCCGGACGGCGTCGAGGCAGCGCTGGACCGTCTGGTCCATGGTCAGGGGGTCGAGCGCCACTCCGAAGAGGGACTGTCTGTGGTTCATCTCCCGAGCCCCCCGAGCCAGGCGTGGAGCAGCCAGCCGAACTCGTAGGGCCTGCACTCGCGGTCCACCGCCAAGGGGCGGAAGATCCGGTCGAGCGGGGCCAGCCGGGCGCGCGGGGCGACCCGGGTGGTGAGTCCGCGGGCGGCGCGCACGGCCTTGGCGGGGTCGCCGCGGTAGACCTTGCGCCAGGTGACCCCGAACTCCTCGCGGATCATGGGCTCGCGCGGCACGCCGTCGGGCCCGCTGATCTCGGGCACCTCCGTCATCCAGCGCAGACCCCGGCGGATCTCGGCGCCGAAGTCGGTGCCGCCCGCCTCGGCCAGGTCGAAGAGGGCCGTCGGTGCCATGGCGTGCTGGTGCACGCTGTAGACGGGGTAGCCCTCCACCACGCCGCCCGTGCGGGCGTCGTAGTGCCACCACCACTGTCCGCCGTCCCCCTGCAGGGCGCAGATCCGGGCGGCGCAGGCGTCGGCGGCCGCGAGGGCCTTCGGGTCGGGGGCGCTGGCGTGCAGCCGGGCCAGTGCCTGGAGCGGATAGGTCTGGTCGGCGAAGCAGGCCACGTGGGAGCGGTACCCGGGGACCAGCCCGGGCGCGGTGGCGTGCGGGAACAGCGGGCCGTCCCCGATCCGGGCCGCCAGCAGGCGGTCGCGGGCGGCCGCCAGCCGGTACTCGACGTCCACCGAGGTACGGGCCGCGGTGAGGGCGGACAGCACCCAGGCGGCTTCCACGGTGTACTGCGGACGTCCGGGGACGTCCAGTTCGGCCACCCGCGCCACGGCGTCCGCGAGCTTGGGATGGCCGGTCTCGGCCGCGGCCCAGGTGATGAGCGCGGCGTCGCCGAGGTTCGTCACCGCGGGCAGCCGTTCCACCAGCAGGGACGTGAACTCCGCGGCGCTGTGGCCGTCGAAGAGCGCTCGCTGGCGTTCCTCGGGGAGGAAGCGCGCTCCCAGCGCGGTGATGGCCGCGTACCGGGTGCTCGTACCGCGCCGTTCCATGCGCCTCGCGCCGTCGGGGGAGACGGTCCCCACCCGCGTGAAGACGAAGGTCTCCGCGCCCGGCAGGTACATCTCGGGCAGCCCCGCCTCGGCCAGTGCGAGCAGCCGCTCGGCGAGGGCGTGCAGCGACGGGTCCTCCTGGGCCAGTGCTGCTAATCGTCTGGCGGTCACCGGGTCCCCACCTCGGTTTCCCGCGCACCCTGCTGGCTTTGTATGTCCGAGCTGTAGCCGTACTGCTCCAACACACCTACCCCCTCTGAAAATCGTTCCTAGGACAGACCCGGCGGCCGTCGTCCAGCGGAGGGGACTGCGCATGACGCTGCGCGTGCCAACGGTGTGATCCCCCCGATGGCACGAGCGGTCCGGGTCCGCTGGATCCCCCTCCAGCGAAGTCCCGGATGCGGGCGCGCGCGGACGGTGGCGGGCGGGCGCGTGGAACTGCGCCGGCCGTCACCTTGTCCGCGATTGCCCTCGTCGTGTACAACCCCCCACTGAACACAGCCTGTTGCCTGCTCAGATCCCGTGTACAGGGACAAGGTATGCCCAAGGATGTTCATTGATTGTGGTTTTGAGGAAATGCCATTGACCCAAATTGCCGACGTTGCGTCAGGTGCGCTCGGCCAGGGTTCCGTCGGTCTCGTCGTGCAGGGCGCCCGTGCGCGGGCACTCCCATACGCCCGGCTCGCCGTCGCGTTCCAGCAGGCGGACCCCGGCCCGGCCCACCCAGCCGATGCGCCGGGCCGGCACGCCGGCCACGAGCGCGAAGTCCGGTACGTCCCGGGACACGACCGCACCGGCCGCGACCAGTGCCCACCGCCCGATCCGGACCCCCGCGACGCACACCGAACGGGCCCCCAGGGAGGCTCCCTCGGCCACGACGACCCCGGCCGCCTCCCAGTCGCCGCCGCGCTTCTGCCGGCCGTCGGGGTCGACGGCCCGCGGGTAGAAGTCGTTGGTGAGCACCGCGGCCGGGCCGATGAAGACCCCGTCGCCGAGTTCGGCGGGCTCGTATACGAGGGCGTAGTTCTGCAGTTTGACGTTGTCCCCGATCCGTACGCCCGGGCCGACGTACGCCCCGCGTCCCACGATGCAGTCGCGGCCGAGCGTGGCCTCTTCCCGCACCTGCGCCAGATCCCAGATCGTGGTCCCCTCGCCGAGTTCGGCCGTCTCGTCGACCTGGGAGGAGGGTTGAATTCGGACACTCACGGGGCGGTCCCCTTATGGCTCGCGAGGTGTTCGGACGTAGGTCGCACGGATGTACGTCACAGGGACGTGCGTCGCATCGAGGTACGTCGCTTTGAGGTACGGAGGGAGCATATGCGGCATCGGCTGCGCGCGTCCCGAAGATCAACCGACTGTTCACGGAGTGGACTTGGCCGCACCTCGGCCGCAGCGGCGCCCGCTGCCTTAAGGTCGCCCGATCGCTTCCTTAAGTGGAACCTAAGGTTCGCCATCGCCGCCCCGAATCGATCAAATGTCCGTTTCGGGGCGGCTAGCGTGCTGCCGCACCCCGAACTCCCCAGCAATTCAGAGGCAGGCACGCGATGGGCAGCACGACCGGTCACCGGCGCAGGACGGGCAAGAAGGCCAAGGCCGCAGGCGGTACGGCGGTGGCGGTGCTGATCGCAGCCGCCGCCTTCGCCTTCACGGGTACGGCCCAGGCCGCCTCGGTCGGCGCGGTGTACACGAAGTCGAGCTCCTGGAGCGGCGGTTACACCGGAACGTACGTGATCACCAACAACACGACCCGGGCACAGACCGGTTGGACCCTGGAGTTCGACCTGCCCGCCGGCACGACGATCGCCTCCCTCTGGAACGGCTCGCACACGGTCAGCGGCCGCCACGTCACCGTGAAGCCGGCGGCATGGAACAAGGAGCTGGCCCCGGGAGACTCCGTCACGATCGGCTTCGTCACGAGCGCGAGCGGAAACCCGGGCAACCCGACGGCCTGCCGGATCAACGGGGCCAAGTGCTCGGCGGACCAGGGCCCGACGCCCCCGCCGGGCGGCCGTCCCACCACCGCCCCCACGGGCGCCCCGACCGCCGCGCCGACGCCGGCGCCGACGGCCGGTACCAGCGCTCCCGCGACCCCCACCGGGCAGCCGACCAAGCCCGCCCCGCCCACCGCGACGGCCACCGCCACGACCCCGCCCCCGACCGGGAGCCCGGCCGGCGGCGCGCGCTTCGCGCCGTACGTGGACACCTCCCTGTACCCGGCCTACGACCTGGTCGACACGGCGGCCAAGACCGGAGTCAAGGAGTTCCACCTCGCCTTCATCACCTCCGGCGGCGCCTGCGCCCCGCTGTGGGGCGGGGTCACCGGGCTCGGGGACGACAAGGTCGCCGCGCAGATCGGCGCCCTGCGGGCCAAGGGCGGCGACGTGCGCGTCTCCTTCGGCGGAGCCGCCGGCCACGAACTGGCCCTGAACTGCGGCTCCGCGCAGGAACTCGCCGCCGCCTACGGCAAGGTCGTCGACCAGTACCGGCTGACCAAGGTCGACTTCGACATCGAGGGCGCGGCCCTGCCCGACACCGCCGCCAACACCCGCCGCGCGCAGGCCATCGCCCTGCTGCAGGCCTCCCACCCGGGACTCGACGTGGCCTTCACCCTGCCCGTGATGCCCGAGGGGCTCACCCAGCCGGGCGTGGCCCTGTTGGCGGACGCGAAGAAGGCCGGCGTGCGCATCCACGGCGTCAACATCATGGCCATGGACTACGGGCCCGCCTACAGCGGTGACATGGGCCGGTACGCGATCCAGGCCGCCACGGCCACGCAGGCCCAGATCAAGGGCGTCCTGGGCCTTACGGACGCGGCGGCCTGGAAGGCCGTCGCCGTCACGCCGATGATCGGCGTCAACGACGTCACGACCGAGGTCTTCACCGTCGCCGACGCCACCCAGCTCGTGGAATTCGCGAGCGAGAAGGGCATCGGCAGGCTGGCGATGTGGTCCGCGACCCGCGACCGGCAGTGCCCGGCCGGAGTCGTGAACTACGCGGACGCGACGTGCAGCTCGATCCTCCAGCAGCCCCTGGCCTTCACCAAGGCCTTCGGAGCCCTGCGCTAGGCCTGTCGTCACGGTCCGGCCTGCCTCGCGGCGTCCGGCACGGCACCTCGCCGCGCGGTGGCAAGCAGGGCCGAGCGCGCTCAACCGGGGCGCCGGGCCCTGCCGTCCGGACGCCGGAGGCCCGCGCGGAGGTACCCACGGCGGCGAACGCGGTGGCGAAGGCGGCCGCTATCGGGCCGGTCCACCACCAGCCGTCCGTCATCCGTGCCGGCGCAAGGCCCGCCGCGGTGAAGGCGCCCGTAGCCAGGAACGTGACGGCCAGACGCGGCAGGGCCTCGTCCCACGTACGACCGGCTCCGAAGGGGCCGGTTCGTCATGCGGGGGGAGTCAGCACGACCAGGCGCTGGGTTGCGCGGGTCATCGCGACGTAGCGGTCGACGGCGCCTTCGATGCCCTCGCCGAAGGTGTCCGGGTCGATGAGGACGACCAGGTCGAATTCGAGTCCCTTCGACAGGGCCGGCGTCAGCACGCGGACGCGGGAGCTCGCCGGGAAGGTGCCGTCGTCGATGCCGGAGGCGGCGATGACGCAGGCGACCCCGTCGGTGTGGGCGTCGAGCCAGTCGCCGAGGACCGCGGCCAGGTCCGCGGTGCTGCCGTGCGTGACGGGGATGCCGCTGCTGCGGACGGAGGTCGGTACGTTCGCATCGGGAAGTGCGGCGCGGATGGCCGGCTCCGCCTCGGCCATGACCTCTTCCGGGGTGCGGTAGTTGACGCTCAGGGAGGCCAGGGTGATCCGGTCGACCCCGGCCCGCTCGAGCCGCTCCCGCCACGACTCCGTGAACCCGTGCCGGGCCTGCGCGCGGTCCCCGACGATCGTGAAGCTCCGCGACGGGCAACGGGCCAGCAGCATCTGCCATTCGGCATCGGTCAGTTCCTGCGCCTCGTCCACGACGATGTGGGCGAACGGGCCTGCGAGCAGGTCGGGTTCGGCGCCGGGCAGTGCGTCCCCGTCGATCAGGGCGTCCTGCAGATCGTGTCCCCGCAGCATCCCCACCGCGCCCTGGCTCTCGTCGATCTCGGTGTCCTGGAGCAGCCGGTCGATGACCTCGGACCTGCGCGCACGCTCGGCGGCGACGGCTGCCTCGTGCCGGCGCTTGCGCACGGAGGCTTCGGCGTCGCCGAGCCGCTGCCGGGCCGCGTCCAGGATCGGCAGGTCCGACACCGTCCAGGCCTGGGCGTCGGCGCGCTGAAGGAGGGACACGTCGTCGGGCCCGAGCCACGGAGCGCACTTGCGCAGGTAGGCGGGCACCGACCAGAGGTCTCCGACGAGCTCGCCCGCGTCGAGCATCGGCCAGGCGCGGTTGAGGGTGGTGATGAACTCCCGGTCCTGGAGCAGCGAACGGCGGAGCAGCTGGGGCGGGACGTCGCTGTCGTCCTGGTCC
Organism: Streptomyces sp. NPDC056883; assembly: GCF_042788835.1. Lineage (NCBI taxonomy): Bacteria > Bacillati > Actinomycetota > Actinomycetes > Kitasatosporales > Streptomycetaceae > Streptomyces > Streptomyces sp. NPDC056883. The sequence goes on from NZ_JBHUBS010000001.1 coordinate 652,748, forward strand.
ATCAGGATCGTGAGCAGCTCCTCCAGGATCTGGTCGCGCGCCTCGTTGTGCGGGGTGCCCGGTTCCACCGCCCCGAACGCGGCCGCCCAGTCGTCGGGGCCGAGCCAGAGGTCCGACCAGTGGCTGGAGACGGTCGTCCCCTCGGTGGGCGGCTCCTCGTAGATGCGCACCGCGGCCTCGACCGCCTTCACCAGGTCGGCGGAGGATTTGAGGAGGGCCACGCGCGGATCGGCCTCGACCACCGCTGTGGCCCCCTCGGTGACGAGGTCGCGCAGGGTGCAGGTCTGCACGCCCTCCTCGCCGAGGCTGGGCAGCACGTCCGAGACGTAGGCCAGGTAGGGCCGGCTCGGGCCGACGAACAGCACGCCGCCGCGGCGGTGACCCAGCCGGGGGTCGGAGTAGAGCAGGTGGGCGGTGCGGTGCAGGGCGACGACGGTCTTGCCCGTGCCCGGACCGCCGTCGACGACGAGGGCGCCCCGGGATCCGGCCCGGATGATGGCGTCCTGGTCGGTCTGGATGGTGGCGAGCACGTCGCGCATCCGGGCCGACCGGTTGCCGCCCAGGCTCGCGATGAACGCGGACTGGTCGTCGAGCGCGGCACGCCCTTCGAGCCCGTCCGCGGAGAACACCTCGTCCCAGTAGTCGCCGATCCGCCCGCGGGTCCAGCGGTACCTGCGACGGCTCGCCAGACCCATCGGGGAGGCGTGCGTCGCCGCGAAGAAGGGCTCGGCCGCGGGGGAGCGCCAGTCCAGCAGCAGCCGGTTGCCCGCACTGTCGGTGAGGCCGAGGCGGCCGATGTACACGGGCTCGGAGCCGTCGGCGGGGACGATGTGCCCCAGGCACAGGTCCAGCCCGAAGCGGCGCAGGGCGCGCAGCCGGCTGGTCAGCCGGTGGATCTCCGCATCGCGGTCCATCGCCTCCCGGCCGATGCCGCCGGGCGCCTTGCGCGTGATCTCCAGGCGGTCGGACAGTTCGGCGATCGTCTGCTCCAGGCAGTGCGAGACGGCCGCGAAATGCCGTTCGTCGCCGGCGATCAGCGCCGGGTCGGCCTTGGGGGAAAGGTGGTCGGGAAGTTCGAACGCACTGGTGGTGGTCGCCACCGCCTCGACGGAACCGTGTGATCCAAGAGCTGACATATCGGAACGCACTGAGTGAATCTCCCATTTTTCGGCAAGTTCTGGCCTAGGTCCGCGATTTTGCCCCAGGCCGGGGGCCTTGCCGCAAGCCCCCCAGTGCGCTATATGTTGTACATGGCAAGGAGTGCGTATTCCTCCTCGCCGCTCTCCACGCACTCCGCGCCCCCTCCTCCACCCGCCCGATGAGGCCTGGTGAGGACGGCTGGCTACAGTACGGCCATGACTTCCCAGGCCGTACCCCTTCACCTCGCGAAGCCGGCCCCGGCCCATGTGGTGGCCGTACTCGCCTTCGACGGCATGGCGCCCTTCGAACTGGGCGTGGTGGTGGAGGTGTTCGGCCTCGCCCGCCCCGAGCTGGGGGACCTGCCCTGGTACGAGCTGCGGGTCTGCTCGGCGGAACCCGGCCGGGACCTGCGCGTGGTGGGCGGGTTCACCCTCCGCGCCGAGCACGGGCTCGACGCCCTCGCCGCCGCGGACACCGTGATCATCCCCGGAGTCTCCCCGGCGGGCGGCACCATCGCGCCCTCGCTGGTCGACGCCCTGCTCAAGGCCCACGCCCGGGGTGCCCGCCTGGTCTCCATCTGCTCGGGCGCCTTCGCGCTCGCCGCGACCGGTCTCCTCGACGGCCGCCGGGCCACCACCCACTGGCGCTACGCCCGCACCCTCGCCGAGCGCCATCCCGCGGTCGAGGTCGACGCGGACGTCCTCTACGTAGACAACGGCGACGTCCTGACCAGCGCGGGCAGCGCCGCCGGCATCGACCTCTGCCTCTACCTGGTCCGCGCCGACCACGGCGCCGCCGTCGCCAACACCGTGGCCCGCCGCTTCGTCGTACCACCCCATCGCGAGGGCGGGCAGGCCCAGTTCATCGAGGCGGCCGTGGGGGAGATGGGGCCCGACGGCGCCGACGACGGGATCTCCCGGAGCATGGCCTGGGCCCTCCAGCGGCTGTACGGCCCGCTCTCGGTCCCGGCCCTGGCGCGCGCGGCGAACATGTCCGAGCGCTCCTTCCTCCGCCACTTCGCCCGCCGCAACGGTGTGAGCCCGATCCGCTGGGTGGTCTCCCAGCGGATCGCGGCGAGCCTGCCGTTGCTGGAGTCGGGCGAGGGCGCGGTGGACGAGATCGCCGCGGCGGTCGGCTTCGACTCCACCGCGACGTACCGCCACCACTTCACCCGGCAGATGCGGACGACACCGACGGCCTACCGGAAGGCGTTCGTCAGGGTCACCGCACCCCTGGCGGGATCTTGACGAGTGGCGGCGTTTACGCCACTCGTCGCGGGGGTGGCAGGGACAGAGGATGGAGTCATCGCCGCAAGGGAGCCCACCCGCAAGGGAGTCCACCCGGCCGGCGAGCCCCCCGCCCTCCGCCCCGTACAAGGAGTTCCCCGATGTCCGTGACCGCCTCTGCCATCGTCACCGCCCCGACCACCCTGACCGCCCCGTCCACCGTGACCGCCGAGCCCACCAGCGCCGTCCTCTCCGTCCCCGCCGCGGCCCCGGGCGTCGCGGCGGCCCACTACGCCGCGCGCCTCGCCTTCGAGGCGGACGTCTCGGACGTACGGGCCGACCTGCTCTCCGGTGTCCCCGGTCTGGTGGTCGTCGACTCCCGCAGCGAGGCCGCCTGGGACCAGGGCCACATCCCGGGCGCGCTGCACCTTCCGACCGCGCGGATCGCGGAGCTGGCGCCGACGCTGATCGACCCGGCGCTGACGGTGGTCACCTACTGCTGGGGCCCCGGCTGCAACGGCGCCACGCGCGCTGCGCTGGCCTTCGCCCGCCTGGGCTACCAGGTGAAGGAGATGCTCGGCGGGTTCGAGTACTGGGTCCGCGAGGGCTTCGCCTTCGAGACCGCCCAGGGCACCGACCAGCGCGCCATCGACGACCTGACCGCCCCGCGCTCGGGCATCTCCTGCGCCTGCTGAGGAGACGGTGGCGCCGCTGTTCCGCGAGGAGGACGCGAGGCGCACCGTAGGCCGTCCAGCTCACACCCGGATCGTCAGCTGCCTTCAGGCGATCTAGATTTCGGCGAGTATGCGGGCATTCGCCCGCCTCGACCGGAAGGGCTGCCCGCATGGCTCGCCGTTGGATCACATCCTCTCTGTGCGCACTCGCACTCCTCGCACCCGGGTCGATCGGCGCGGCCTCGGCCGCCGAAGCCGAAGGCGGCCGCACTTCCTTGCGGGTCATGACCCGCAACCTCTACCTCGGTGCCGACCTCGGACCCGTTCTCGCCGCCACCAGCCCGCAGGGGCTCGTCGCCGCGGTGACCGCGGTATGGGCCAACGTCCAGGCGACGAACTTCCCCGAGCGGGCCGAAGCGCTGGCCGACGAGATCGCCGACGGCGATCCCCATCTCGTCGGCGTCCAGGAAGCCGTGCTGTGGCGCAGCCAGACGCCTGCCGGGCCGGGCAGCGCCACCCACGTCGAGTACGACTTCCTGCAGATCCTCCTCGACGAGCTCGCCGCCCGGGGCAAGCACTACGCGGCCGTGGCGAGCGTCACCGTCGGCAGCGACTTCGAGGCCCCGCGCTCCACGCCCGGCGGTCTGCAGGACATCCGCCTCACCGACCGCGACGTACTCCTGGCCCGCACCGACCTGCCCGCACACAAGTTCTCCGTGGCCAACCCGCAGTCCGCCCTGTTCCAGAGCCACCTGCCCATCTGCCGCCCCGTGCTGGGCTGCCCGCCCAATGCCCCGCTGCGCATCGAACGCGGCTGGGTCGCAGCGGACGCCACGCTGGGCGGCCGCACCGCCCGCGTGGTGACCACCCATCTCGAGCCCGCCGCCCCCGCCGTCCAGGAAGCGCAGGCCGACGAACTGCTCGCCGGTCCGCTGAACACCACGCTCCCCACCGTGCTGCTGGGCGACCTCAACTCGGCCGCCGGCGGAGTCGGTGCGACACCGGGCACCAACACGCAGAGCCACAACCGCCTGCTCGCCGCCGGATTCACCGACGCCTGGACCGCCACCCGCCCCCGCGACCCCGGCTTCACCTGCTGCCAGGCCCCCGACCTGCGCAACGCCACCTCCACGCTCACCCAGCGCATCGACTACGTGCTCTTCCGCGGCAAGGTCAAGGCCCTGACGGCCCACCGGGTGGGCCACGCCCGGGCCGACCGCACCCCGTCAGGTCTGTGGCCCTCCGACCACGCCGGTGTTCGAAGCGTGCTCCGGCTGCGGTGAGACCCGGCGGTCCCGCGCCCTCAGACCGCCAGCGCCGTGGTGATCACCAGCGGGGGCGCGGCCCGCTCCGCCGCCCAGGTGCGGCCGGCGGAGAGGTCCGGGTCGACGAGACCGGGGAGGCCGAGGGCCTCGTCCACCGTCGGGCGGTGCTGGACGAGGTCTGCGAAGCCGGCCCGCTCCAGGAGGGCCGGGTAGAAGTCCACGGGCCAGGCGTGGTTGGGCATCGTCTGCCAGCTGCCGTCCGTGCGCCGGAGCCGTACGGGCAGTTCGTCGCCCGGGCCGTACGCGCCGCCCGGGTCACCGATGCTCAGGGAGGCGTACTCCCTCCCGCTGCACCCGGGATCGGTGGCCAGCAGGACGAACGGGCCGCCGGGCCGCAGGATCCGGCGGATCTCCCGGAACACCGCGAGCACCGCTTCCTCGGTGGGCAGCGAGGCCAGGACGTGGTTGCACATCACGGCGTCGGCGCTGCCGTCGGCCAGGCAGGCCGTCCGCCCGTCCGTGACCAGGTGGTACTCGGCGACCGCCGTCCCCGAGCCGCGGGCCAGCGCGAGCATCTCGGGGGAGGTGTCCACACCCAGCACCTTCGCTCCGAGCCGGCGGGCCGCGCGGTCGGCGACCTTGCCCGGCCCGCACCCGTAGTCCACCAGGACGGAGCCGCTGCCGACCCACCGGGCCAGGCTCCGGAAGACGAAGGGATACCCGAGCAGCCAGTCCGTGGCCGCCTCCACGGCGGCGAAGGCCTGCGCGCCCTCCGGCCCGGACCAGGCGACGGGCTCCTGCCCGCCGCCGTGGTCCGTGCCGCCCGTTCCGGCTCGTGCGTCTCGTCCGCTTCCCTCTGGCCAGTCGCTCACGGTTCCACTATCGGGCCGTGGAGCCTTGGCCCGCATCCCGTTCCGCCGCCTCGGCGATCCGTTTGACGGCCGCGAGCCGCCGGTCCCAGTCGGCGGCGAGGGTGGCCATCCACCTGGCCGTCGCGTCCAGGGCCGCGGGACGCACGGTGTACCGGACCTCGCGTCCGACCCGGCTGCCCGAGACCAGCCCGGCGGCGTCCAGGACGGAGAGGTGCTTGACCACCGCCTGCCGGGAGACGGGCAGCCCCTCGGCAAGGGTGGTCGCGGTGACCTCGCCGCGGGCGGCGAGCAGGCCGAGCAGCTTGCGCCGGGTCGGGTCGGCCAGTGCGGCGAGGACGTGGTCGACGGCCTCGTCGGCGCCGGGGGGTTCCTCGCTCACGCGGCCGGTTGTTCGGCGCGCTTCTTGAAGGCGTCGAGCACCTGCGGCCAGCCGCCGGTGTTGTCCTTCAGCGCCTTGTCGCGCAGCTCCTCGGACCCGGCCAGGGCCGCGAACCCGCTCTCCACGACGCGGAGCCGCGTCTTGTCGCCCTCGCGGCTCAGCGTGAACTCCACCAGGGTGCTGTTGTCCTCGCGCAGCTCCTGCCCGGGGAAGGCGCTGGCCCACCGGTACGCCAGGTAGGTCGGAGGGTCGACCTTCTCCACCCGTACCGGGAACTCGCCGTACTCGCTGTTCTTCGCCACGATCGACTCCCCTTCCCGGGCCACCGTGCCGGCCAGGCTCCCCTCGTCCGCCACCCAGAAGCCGGGCTCGGCCACCAGGGACCAGACCCGGTCCAGGGAGGCCTCGATCAGGGTGTCGCGTTCGATCCGGTCCGCGTTCATCAGGGACTCCTTCGTCGCAAGCCATCGAATGATTCGGTGCAACTCCAGGGTTGCACGTCGCTTCATATCCCGCAACCGTGGGGTTGCGCGAGGACGGGCCGTGCGGGTTCCTCTAGGCTCGGATGCATGGTGCAGAGCCGGGCGGAGAACGTGGACGCATACCTCGCCGAGGTCCCCGAGGAGCGCAGGCAGGCGCTGACCCGGCTGCGTGAGCTGTGCCGTACCGAACTGCGCGGATTCACCGAAGCGATGGCGTACGGGATGCCCGTGTACGAACGGGGAGGCGTCGGGGAGATCGCCTTCGCGAGCCAGAAGCAGTACGTCTCCTTCTATCTGATGCACGACGAGGTCCGCGAGGCCTTCGCGGAGCGGCTCGCGGACCACGACATGGGCAAGGCCTGCCTGCGCTTCCGCAAGCCGGAGAAGATCGACTTCGCACTCCTGAGGGACCTGCTGCGGGCCACGGCCGCCGCTCCCGGGAATGCCGGCTGACCGCTGCGGCCCGTGCCGTCGGGGCGACGGCGAATTCCGAGCGCACCATGAGCCGCCGCAAGGAGGCCTACGTCGGCCAGCGGCTGCCGGAACCGCTGCTCACCACGCCGGACGTGGCAGACCGCCCAACGGTCCCGCAAGCACGTCCCACGTCGACACCGAGACCACGCCCGCCCTGCGGTGAGCCCCGGGTGGCACGTGCCCGGCGGGGGAGGGGCTGGCAGCATGGCGCCCATGCCCTCCCCTTCCATGGAACACGAGCCCGCACCCGCAGGACCGGTCCGCCATCAGGACCACGGCACGTGGCTGGTCCGGTTCACCGGCCGGGTGCTCGTGGTCTGTCCGCGGTGCGGCGGCCGAGCGCTCGCCTTTCCGCGGCCCGGCCTCCCGGAGCCGAAGTACTTCAGCGCCCTGCTCTTCCAGCCCCGCCGACTCGCCTGCGCAGCCTGCGGGGCCCTCGCCGACTGGTCGGCACGGGAGCGCGGCACCGCCCTGGTCGGGGTCTCGGTCGGCGGCACCGAGGACCCCTTCTTCCGGCGTCCGCTCTGGCTGCAGACCCGGTGTGCGGGACGGATCCTGTGGGCCTACGACGAGGAGCACGTCGAAGCCCTCGCCGCCTACGTGGGCGCCCGGCTGCGCGAGCGGCACACCTCCCCGACACTGTCGATGTTCGCCCGGCTGCCGGCCTGGATGAAGTCGGCGGCGCGCCGTGACGAGGTACTGGCCGGGCTGGAGACCTTGCGGACCCTCGCCGGGCTCTCGGCCCCGGCCGACCGCTCCGACGCGGCCCACGAGCGGGGCGACCGCCCGCGCCACCAGGGCAGCGTGCTGTTCCGCGGCGGTCCCTACTAGGACCGGTGGGCGGGCCGGTGGGCGGGCCGCGGGGGCGCGCACCGGCCGAATGCGGTGTGCCGGGGGGACCCGTACGTGTGGCGCTGGGAGGGGATGCCGGGGTGAGGGGCCACTCTGCGGGTACCTCGCATCCGAAACCCCATCGCAGGAGGACACCATGCTCGGTACCGACTACCGCACCGGCTCGCCCAACTGGATCGACCTCGGAAGCCCCGACATCCCCCGGGCCGCCGCCTTCTACCGGGCCGTCTTCGGCTGGGAGTTCCACCTGCTCGGGCCCGAGACCGGCGGGTACGGGTTCTTCCAGGTGGACGGGAAGAACGTCGCCGCGGTCGGGCAGCTCGACCCGGGGGCGGCCTCCGCGTGGACCGTGTACTTCCGGACCGACGACGCGGAGGCCACCACCCGTGGTGTGCGCGACGGCGGGGGCGCCGTACGCGTCGAGCCGATGGACGTCATGGGGGAGGGTCGGCTCGCGCAGTACACCGACCAGCAGGGCGCCGACTTCGCCGTCTGGCAGCCGGGCCGGACCCCGGGTCTGGAGCTGACCTCCGCCGACAACGCGCTCTGCTGGGTCGAACTGCACGTACCGGACCCGACGGCGGCGCTGGGCTTCTACGGGGCCCTCTTCGGGATGCGCTCACAGCCGATGGAGGCGCCCGGCATGACCTACCAGGTGCTCAGCACCGCCGACGGGGACCAGGAGGACCGCTCCTTCGGAGGGGTGGCCCCGCTGATGGAGGGGGAGCAGGACGCCCGCTGGGTGCCGTACTTCGCGGTCGCGGACGTGGACGCCGTGGTGAGCACCGCGCGCACCGGCGGCGGCACGGTGCTGATGCCGGGCGCGGACGTGCCCGACGTCGGGCGGATCGCCTGGCTGGCGGACCCGAGCGGGGCGGTCTTCGCCCTGCTCAAGGCCGCGCCGCGGGGCGAGTGACCCGAAGGACCGGCCGGACCGGCCGGACCAGTGGGACCAGCGGGATGATCAGCCGGTGAAGGCTTCGACGAGCGTCCAGACGGCCAGCGCGGCCATGCACAGGGCGCCGAAGCGCTGAACGGTCTTGAGGGGGACCCGCTTGGCGATGAACCGGCCCACGATCAGGGCCAGGGCGGACACCGACATGAGTGCTGCCGCCGAGCCGATGGCGGTGGGCAGCCAGCCGTTGGTGGCGGCGAGGTTGGCGGTCGTGATCTGCGTCAGGTCGCCCCATTCGCCGATGAAGACGGCCATGAACGCCGTGGTGAAGACGGGCCAGAAGCCGGTGACGGCCTTGGCCGCGGAGTCCGCCTCGTCGTCGTCGGCGCCGGAGCGCATCATGACGATGGCGCCGAAGGCGAACAGGGCGGCGGAGGTGAGCTTGACGGCCATGTTCGGCAGCATGCCGATCAGGCTTCCGGCGCCCACCGCGATGGCCACGTGGACGATGAACGCGGTGGAGGTGCCGAACCACACGTACAGCGGCCGCATCCGGGTGCCCATGGCCAGCGAGGCGAACATGGTCTTGTCGGGGAGCTCGGCGAGGAAGATCAGACCGAAGGCGGTGAAGATCGCCACGGGGTCGAGAGCCATTCCGGGTGCTGCTTTCTGCTGGAGCCGGGCTCTGATGGCTCGGATCGGCACCCAGCGGGGAGGCGACGGGAAGAACCACTCGGCCCGGCACGACGAAGCGTCCCACACGGTGATGTGGGACGGGTCATGCCTTGGCCGAAGGTCTCGTCCGCCCCGCGCGTGAAGCGCGGTGGCCCGGTGGCCGGGACCCGTAGCGGCGTCCAGTATGTCGACCAGCGGTTTTCGGGACTACTCCCCTTCGCTGCCCACCACTCTAACAGCGACGCGGAGTGCCCCGGCAGGGCCGGAAGTCCCGGGGCGGCTAGCCGAAGCGCACCGGGAGGTACTTGACCCCGTTGATGAAGTCCGAGCGCAGGCGGCGTACCTCCCCCGCGAGGGACACCTCCGGATGCCTCCGCAGGAGCTCCCGGAGCAGGGCCTTGATCTGGGTGCGGGCGAGCCCGGCCCCCAGGCAGAAGTGGGGGCCGCCGCCCCCGAAGGTGAGGTGTTCGTTCGGGGTGCGCCGGATGTCGAAGGCGAAGGGGTCGGCGAAGACCTCCTCGTCGCGGTTGGCGGAGGTGTAGTAGGTGACCACCTTCTGCCCCTCGGCGACGGGCTGCCCGCGCAGGACGGTGTCACGGGTGGCGGTGCGCCGGAAGTTGTGGATCGAGCCGCCCCAGCGCAGGAACTCCTCCGTCGCCGTGGTCCACAGGGCCTCGTCCTCGGGGGCCGCGGCCAGTTCGGCGCGCGCCGAAGGGTGGTCGATCAGGGCGATCAGGGCGCCGGAGAGGAGATTGCGGGTGGTCTCGTTGCCGGCGACGCAGAGCAGGACGAAGAACATGTTGATCTCGTCCGGCGACAGCCGGTCCCCGTCGACCTCGGCGTGCACCAGCGTCGAGAGGATGTCCTCCCGGGGGCGGGCCCGCCGCTCCTCGGCCAGCGCGTCGCAATAGGCGTAGATCTCGGCGGCCGCCAGATCGCTGTCGTGCTTGCCCGCCGAGAGCTCGGGGTCCTGGGAGCCGGCCATCCGGTTGCTCCAGTCGAAGATCAGCCGCTCGTCCCCCTCGGGCACGCCGACCATCTCGCAGATCGTCTGGATCGGCAGCCATGCGGCGACCTCCGCGACGAAGTCCATGTCCCGGCCCGGGGTGACCGCGCGCTCCACCAGGGTCACCGCCCGCTCCTGGATCCGGGCCGCGAGCCTGCGGACGACCCGGGGCGTGAAACCCGCGCTGACCAGCGAGCGGTACCGGGAGTGGCGCGGGGCGTCCATGCCCAGCAGGACCAGGCGCAGGGTCTCCAGGGACTCGGGGTTCTGGTCGCGGATCATGAACGAGCCGAGTTCGGTGGACCACAGCTCGGGATCGCGGCTGACGGCCTTGACGTCGGCGTGGCGGGTGACGGCGTAGAAGCCGGCGTGCCGGCCCGGCACCTCGTGCCAGTGGACCGGGTCCTCGCGGCGCAGCCGGGTGAACTGGGCGTGCGGGACCTCGCGGGCCCAGGTGTCCTCAAGGAGGTCTATCTCGCCGGTGGGCAGCACGGAGCGGTTCCCTTCGTCGGACGGATCGGAGTCGTGGCGGACGGTGTGGCGGGCGGTGTGGCCGGAGGTCAGTCGTACGGATCGGGTGCGTGCCGGAGCCGGAGGGGGTGGCCGTACGGGGGCCGTACGTCAGCCGTCCCTGCCGAGTCCCAGGACGGTGCCGAGGGCCTCGACGACGAGCCCGTCGGGGACGGCACGCGGTTCGAGGCGGTGCTGCATGGAGAGTCCGAGGAGGATGCCGAGCACGAGGGCGCCGGTCTCCTGGGGCGTACGGGTCAGGGGGGTGCCGGTGGCCTCGGCCCAGTCGGCCAGCCCTTCGCCGAGCCGGGCGCGGATCTCGGTGTAGCGCTGGGCGAGCCGGTCGCCGATGAGGGGGCCGCGGGCGGCGTGCAGCCACAGCTCCGTCTCCAGGAGCAGCCAGGAGTCGCCGTGCTCGGGGTGCGGGCGGGTGAGGCTGCCCCACATCGCGGAGAAGTGCACGCCCGGGTCGGCCGGGTCCCCGGCCGCGATCTCGGCGGCCAGCTCCTCGCTCGTGCGCTCCTTCCAGACCTCCAGGAGCGCCAGCAGCAGGCCCTCCTTGCCGCCGAAGTGGCTGTACAGCGCGCCCGTGGTGCGTCCGGCCGCCTCGGCGACGGCTTCGGCGGAGACGGCGTGGAACCCCTTGCGGGCGAAGAGGTCGGCCGCCGCGTCGATGAGGCGGGCACGGCTCTCGGACTTGCGCTGCGCCTGCGGGGTGCGCTGCGCCTGCGGGGTGCGGCGCCGGGGCTGTTCTCGCGTGCGGGACGGCTCCACCGGGCCTCCGGGGTGCTGGTCGTAGGGGATGGCGACGCGCGCCGGGGGCCCGCGTCGGGTACCGGGCCGAGCCGCGTCGGAAGCCGGGTCCCATCGGGGGCCGACCTGTATCGGGTGCCTACTTATATCGGGCTGCCGATATAAGTTGCGCCCTCCCTGACGAAGTGTCAAGCGGTACCGCAGGACCGCACGGGCGCCCGGTGGGACGCTGAAAGGGTGCGTGCCGCCCTGAGTGAGCTCCGTACCGGCACCGGCCCCGTGCCGGCGGCCGCACGACGGGCCGTCCGGGTCACCCTCGCCGCCGGCCTCGGCTTCTACGCCTTCCTGTACGGACTGGACCGGCCCGTCGAGGCCACGTACGCGCTCTTCGCCGCCGTCGCGCTGGCCGGTCTCTCCCGCATCCCGGGCAGCGGACGCCTGCGGGCCCTCGTCGTCGCCCGCGTGCTCCCCGCCGCCTGCGCCCTGGTGGTACTGGGTACCTTGCTTGCGGTGCGGACCTGGGCCGCCGTGGCGGGCATGCTGGTCATCGGCTTCTGCGTGGCCTTCTCCTCGGCGGCGGGACCCCGTCTCGCGGGCGCCGCGCCCGGGCTCCAACTGCTGTACATCCTGCCCAGCTTCCCGCCGTACGCCCCCGACACCCTCGGCCAGCGGCTGACCGGCACCGTCGTCGGGGTCCTGCTGCTGATCCTCGCCGAAGCCACCGTGCTGCCCGACCCTGCCGTCCCGGGCTACCGGGACCTGGCCGCCGCAGCCGCGGCCGAGGCGGCCAGGTGCGCCGCCGTGCTGGAGCGGCCGCCCCACACCCTCTCCGCGGCGCAGACCGCCCGCGCCGCGGAGCGGGAGCAGGCCCTGAGGTCCTCCCGGGTCGGGGAGGCGCAGCGGCCCGCGGGGCCCGGCGTACGGGAACGCGCGCTGGCCCACACCGGGCTGGCGGCCCGCACCCTGCTGGCCCGCGTCCGGTCCCTGCCCCCGCCGGAACCCGGACCGGCCACCGGGACGGCCGGGCCGGAGCTCGTGGCGGCCGTGCGCGAGTCGGCCGCCGGGACGGCCGCGCTGCTCGGAACGGGGAGCCCGCCCCCGACGGACTCGACGCGGCTGCGGGACCTGCAGGTCTCCCTCGCCCGGACCCCCGTGACGGGCCCCGGGCCCGGGTTCCGCAACGCCGCCCTGGTGGAGCTGGCGGAGGCCGCGCTCGTGCTGCGCGGCGCCGCCGGGATAGCCGTACGGGGGCGTGCGGGGGCCGCGGACGCGGCGGGGCCGGGGGTGGGACCGGCCGCCGGGCCGTCCGACCGGTTCTGGTACGCCGAGGAGGGGCCGGTGCGGCTCTGGTGGTACCGGCTGGCCGGGAACACCGGGCCCCGGTCCGTGCACTTCCAGAACGCCGTCCGGCTCGGCGTGGCCCTCGCCGTCGCCCGGGCCGTCGCCGGACTGGACTCCCTGCCGCACGGATTCTGGGCGATGCTCGCCGTCATCAGCCTGACCCGCACCAACGCCGTGCAGACCCGGGCCACCGTCCGGCTCGCCCTGATCGGCACCCTGGTGGGCGCGGTCGCCGCAGGCGGGGTCCTCGCGCTGGCCGGGGAAGCGAGCACGGTGTACGCGATCGTGCTGCCGCCGCTGATGCTGATCGCGTTCTGCGTCGGGCCCGTGCGCGGCGTCGGCTGGGCGCAGGCCATGTTCACCCTGGTGGTGGCCATGGCCTTCGCCCAGCTCGCCCCCGTGACGTGGCAGTTGGCCGAGGTCCGGTTCCTGGACGTACTGGTCGGCAGCGCGATCGGGATGGTGTGCGGACTGCTGGCCTGGCCGCGCGGTGCCCACGACGAGCTGGGGCGCGCCGTGGCCGAGCTGCTGCACGCCGCGGCCGACGACGTCCAGGCGGCCACGGCCGCCTTCGGCCGGGCCCGCGAGGCGGAGCCCGACCAGCGGGTGCGGCGCGCGCTGGCCCTGGCGGAGAGCGCGTACGCCCAGTACCAGACGGAACGGCAGCGTCCGGCCGCCGCCGCGGGCGAGGACTGGCAGGCGGCGATGATGACCGGCCACCACGTCCTCTGGGGCGGCCGCAGACCCCTTGGCACCCCGCCCGGCCCGCGCGAGGGGGCGATGGTCCGGGAGTACGGGGCCTGGGTGGCGGCCGGGCTGCACCGCGCGGCGGCGGCCGCGGACCCCGGACGCGCCGCGGGGCCCCCGGACCCCGGTCCCCCCGGTCCCGCCCCCCGCCGGGCGGGACCCGAGGCTGCGCCGCCGGTGTTCTACACCGCGATGGCCTGGCTGGACTCGCTGACCGCCGACGTGGCGCTGTTCGACCGGGGGGCCGGTGCCGGGCCCTCCGGTGGGGCCTGAGCGCGCGGCGGTGCGCCCGGAGCGGGGCTCTGCCATCGTGGGAGGAGGGGTACCGGCTCCGCCGGCGGGGCGCGTGGTGAGGAGCGGACATGTCCGGACTGTTCGAGGCGAGCGTCGAGATCGACCGGCCCGTAGCCGAGGTGTTCGCGTATCTCGCGGACGGGCGCAACGACCCGGAGTTCAGCCCGCGCGTCCAGCGGATCACCCGGAGCCCGGAGGCCCCGACCGCCGTCGGGACGGTCTTCCGCAGCACGGTGAAGGACGCCGGGATGAAGACCGCCCGGGAGTTCCGGATCACCGAACTGGACGCGCCGGGGCGGATCCGCTGGACGGAGCTGAGCCACAATCTGGTGACCGCCGAAGGCGGCTACGACCTGGCCGAACTCCCCGGAGGCCGGACGCGGTTGCGCGTCTTCAACACCCTGACCGGGCACGGCTTCGGCCGCCTCCTGGTGGGCCTCGCCCTGAGCGCGGCGCGCAAGGACGCCCCCGACTTCGGCCGCCGGATCAAGGCGGCGGCGGAGGCGTCCCCACGGCCGGACTGAGGCCCGGGCCGGGTGGCCGGGGTCACCGGATCACCGGGTCACCGGGTCATCAGCTCACCGGATCAGAAGCGCCCGGGCCCGGACGGAATCGGCAGCGGCTTCACCGGCGCCACCTGCCTCTCCCCGCCGGGTGCCGGCGTACGGCAGGCGATGTCCTCGGCGGGCAGCCGCCCGGTGGTCAGGTACGCGGTGACCGGGGCCGCGGCGCAGGAGGAAGGATCGGCCAGGTACACCCCGTGGCCCTCGGCGCCCAGGGCCGTCACCATCCGCGAGCCCTTCAGCGCGCGGTGCAGGCCCTGGCCGCTGGCCAGCGGGGTCTGCGAGTCCCACTCGTTCTGCACGGTCAGCACTCCGGCCCGCGCCTTCATCGGGGTCTGCGCCTCGAGCGGCCGCGGCCAGAAGGCGCAGGGCTTGATGTTGGAGGCGAAGTCCCCGTAGAGCGGGTACGCGGCCTTGTCCCGGACCGCGTCGCGACGGTACTGCCCGGGATCGCGCGGCCAGGAGTCCGTGTCCCCGCAGATCACGCTCCAGAGGACGGCGACGGCGTTGTCGGAGGCCGGCTCGGCCGGGGCCGGCCCGGACTCGCCGGCGAGCGCCCGCTTCATGCTGAAGTCGGGCCCGGAGGCGCCGGGAGTCACTGCGGGCTTTCCGTCGGCCGCGTCCTTCAGCGCCACCACCAGCGGGGTGACCTGCGCGGGATAGAAGAACAGCGCGCGGGCGCCCCGGATGTCGTCGCCGTTGATCTTCTCCCCCTGGAAGTCGATCGGATCCCGGTCGGCGCGCGCCACCAGGTCCCAGAAGGTCTTCGACACGGCCGAGGGGCTCTCGCCCAGGTGGTACTCGCCCGAGCGTTCCGCCGCCCACCGCGTCCACCGGGCGAAGGCCGGCTCGGCCTCCGTGGCCCAGCTCCGGAACATGTTCCGCCAGACCAGGTCCGGGTCGACGCCGCTGTCGAGCACGAAGCGGTCGGTCCGGCCGGGGAACATCTGCGTGTACACCGCGCCGAGGTACGTCCCGTAGGAGTAGCCCAGGTACGAGAGCTTCCGCTCGCCCAGGACGGCACGGATCGTGTCCATGTCGCGGGCGGTGTTGCGGGTCGTGATGTACGGGAGGACCGAGCCGGCCTTCTCCCGGCACTTCTCGGCGATGTTCCGCGCCCAGGCCACGTCGGAGGGGAAGGATCCGGGCCGGTACGGCCGGTCGATGCCCTGCTCGGCTTCGGTCAGCCCGCAGCTGATGGGACTGCTGGCGCCGACCCCGCGCGGATCGAAGCCGATGAGGTCGTACTGAGCGGCCACCTCCGGGGGAGCCACCTCGCCGAGGGCCAGCGGCAGATCCAGCCCGCTGCCGCCCGGCCCGCCCGGATTCATCAGGAGGACCCCGTGCCGTTTCGCGGGGTTCGTGCTCTTCACCCGGGATATCGCCAGGTCGAGGGTCCGTCCCGACGGCCGCCGGTAGTCGAGCGGCACCTTGATGGTGGCGCACTCGTACGCGGCCGGCTGATCGGCGGAGCACCGGTGCCAGGCGGGCTTCTGCCGCAGGTACGCGGCGTCGGCCGGGACACCGCCGGTCCGATCGTCGTCCGCCTGGACGCTGTCGGCCCGGACGCCGTCGGCGGGCAGGGCGGAGGCCTGGGCGGCCGCGAGCACCGGCACGGTACTCGCGAGGAGTCCGGCGGCGGCCAGTAAGGATGCCAGTCGTTTTTTGCGCACGGGGCGTTCCCTTCGGGTGGGCGGTGGTTCGCACCCCACCCTGGGTCACCCCGCGGGCCGGGCGAATCCACCTGAGGGGCGGGGCCCTCTACTCCTCGCGAATGACTGGAAATCCGGACAACTGGCCGACGCGCCGGGGTTTTTGTCCGCACATCGGATTCCGCGGCGCGGGCCTCGGGGCGGCCGGGCGCGCGGCACCGTAGCAGTCTTTCGGGGGGCCGCCCGGATGTTTGTCCAGTCCGGATGGGCCTTCGGCGGAGGGGCCGGAGCCGGCGCTAGCGTCCCTTGGCACCCGGGGACCCGCGGGAGCGGCGCGCTCCGTGCGGCGGCACCCGGGCGTCCCGGGACCCAAGGAGGCACAGTGCTGTCAATCCGTCGGACGAACCTCGGCGGCATGTCGGTCGCTTCGCGGCACGTCATGGGCACGGGCATCGTCATCGGAGCCCTCGCCCTCACGCTGATCGCGCTGCTGATACCGGTGCGGAGCTTCGGCGGCCGAACCGCCGCGGCGGCCCCGGCCCCCTCGCCCGCCGACGCCGGCTCGCCCGCCCCGGGCTCCGCCTCCGCCGATGACGACGGCGCCGGAGTGATGAACACGGCCTTCGGGCCGCTGACCCCGCAGGACCGCGAGTTCGTGCGCAAGGTCCGCCTCGCCGGCCTGTGGGAACTGCCCGCGGGCAAGCAGGCCCAGGAACGGGGCACCCGCAAGTCGGTGAGGACGGCCGGCGAGCACCTCGTGGAAGGGCACACCGAACTGGACCGGAGGGTCCTGGAAGTGGGCGAGGCGCTCGGCGTCGAACTGCCGGACCGGCCGTCCGGCCAGCAGCAGGCCTGGCTCGACCAGCTCGACCGGGCCCAAGGGGCCTCCTACGAGCGGCTCTTCGTACAACTGCTGCGGCGGGCGCACGGCAAGGTGTTCACGCTCGTCGCCCAAGTGCGGGCGCAAACCCGCAACTCCGTGGTCCGCGAGCTGGCCACGGACGCCAACACCACGGTCCTGGACCACATCGCGGTCCTGGAAGCCAGCGGCCTGGTCGATTTCGAAGGCCTGGCGGACAGCCCTCCCGCGGCCGCCCCTCCCACGGCCGCCCGACCGGCGGAGCCCTCTCCCTCCGCCACCCGACCGAGGAAGTGAAGTGATCACATGCGCGACAACGACTCCCCGCACAGCCCGGCGCGCCAGGACGGGGCAGGGCACAAACGCAGGAGGCGACCCCTGTACAAGGCACTCGCCGCCGCGTCCGCACTGATCCTGGGCGGCGGCGCGGTCGTGATCGCGGGCCAGGTGGCCTCCGCGGGCCAGGACCCGGCGCGCCCGGCGCCGGTGACGGCCACCATCGACTGCCCCGACGTGGGAGAGCGGCTGCGGGAGGTTCCCGATCAGGCGCGCGGCGAAGTGGACCGGGAACTCGCCGGTCTCGACACCCAGATCGCCGAGGCCTACCAGCGGCTCGCCACCGGCCGGGCGCCGGCGGACACGCTGCTCGGGGAGCTGAAGGACCGGCGCGACGCGTCGATCAACCGGGTCTCCGAGGCGATCGGACGCACCACGGCCCGCCCGGACGGGCTGGCGGAGCTGAGCGCCTGCGCGATGCGCGAGGCACCGGCCGCCGAGGAGGAGGCCGCCCGGGGCGCCACGGCCGGCGTCGCCTCGAAGGGGGGCCCGGCCCGCTCCGACTTCGTCCGCATCGGCTCGGTGAAGCCGAACGTACGGCGCCCGGCCCCCAAGTCCGGTGCATCCAAGGGCTCCTTCGCCGTGGAATGCGGCCGCAACGAAGAGCGCCACCTCAACCCCGACAACGTGATCGTCGCCCCCGGGGTGAGCAACGGCGCCCACCACATGCACGACTACGTCGGCAACAGGACCACGGACGCCTTCTCCACCAACAACAGCCTCGCCGCCTCCGGGACCACCTGCACGAACGGCGACCTGTCCACCTACTACTGGCCGGTCCTGAGGCTGCGCGACGGCAAGGCGGAGCAGGACGCGGGAGCCCCGGGCGGCGGCCAGGACGCCAACGTGGGCACGATCCTGCGGCCGAAGCAGGTGACCATCGAGTTCAAGGGGAGCCCCGTCTCCCGCGTCACCGCCATGCCCCGCTTCCTGCGGATCATCACGGGCGACGCGAAGGCCTTCACCAACGGCCCGGCCAACGCCAACGCCTCGTGGAGCTGCACCGGCTTCGAGAACCGGCAGCTGAAGGACAAGTACCCGATCTGCCCCAAGGGGACGGACGTGGTCCGGACGTTCTCCTTCCAGAGCTGCTGGGACGGCAAGAACACCGACAGCGCCAACCACCGCACCCACGTGGCCTTCGCCGGCCGCGACGGCTCCTGCCCGGCGGGCTTCAAGGCCGTGCCGCAACTGGTCCAGCGGATCGTCTACGCGACGCCCCCCGGAGCACGCTTCGCGGTGGACAGCTTCCCCGAGCAGCTCCACAAGCCGGTGACCGACCACGGCGACTTCATCAACGTCATGCCGGACGAGCTGATGGCCCGGGCGGTGCGGTGCGTCAACGGCGGACGCAGCTGCCGCTGACCGGATGCAGAGAGGCGGTGCCGGCCCGGAGCACGCTCCGGGTCGGCACCGCCATGTGTCCGCTCTTTAGAGGCCGTTGACGCGGGCGATGCGGCCGTCGCCCGGAGACGGGCGGAAATCGGCGCTCACCACACGCGCCCGGCGGCCGCCCCGGACCGGCCGCAGCCGGACTTGAGCCATCAACCGACGGCTGCGCAGGGCCAGTTCCAGTTCGAAGCGGGTGCGCGGGTCCCGCAGGCCGGGCCCGAAGAGCTTCTCCAGCTGGCGCATCCGGTAGCGGACCGTCTGTGGGTGCACGCTCAGCGCCTTGGCCGCCTCGGGTGCTCCGCCGCCCTCCAGCCAGGCCAGCAGGGTCACTTCGAGCCGTTCGCTCTGGCGCGGGGTGAGGTCCGCCAGCGGCCGCAGCCAGCGTGCGGCGAGGGCATGGGCCAGCGGCTCGTCCTGGAGCAGCAGCAGCGTCGAGAGGTGGTCGTCCACGAACACCGTCCGGGCGTCCGGGCCGGACCGGGCCTGAGGCGGGACCAGCGCGAGGAGGCGTACCGCCCAGCGCAGGGAAGAAGGGGTGTCGCCGGGAGCCACCGGGTGGCCGACCACGGCGAGACGGCCGCGCAGCGCGCCCTCCAGGGCGGTACGGGCCTCCGGGTCGGCGGTGGGCACGAGCAGGCAGGGCTGGCCCGCGACCATCCCGCCGAGACAGTCGTCGAGGAGCGCCGCGAGCTGCTGGGTCTCGCCCGGCGAGGCCAGGGCGACCGCCCGTACGGCGACCGGGAGGGGCCAACCGGCCGGGCCGGCCAGCTCGGCGAGGGCCGGTTCGCGGTGCGGGGCGTCACCCGTGAGCAGGGTGAACAGCTCGCGCCGGGCGTGCTCGCGCACCGAGCCGAACCGTTGTAAGGGCACGGCTTGCAGGGGCGGCGACTCCCCGCCCCGGAAGGCCGTGTGCGGGTGTGCGTGGGGGTGCGTGTGTGCGTGCGGGTGGGGCCGGGCGTGCTCGGCTTCGAAGTCGGCTGCCGCGGTGGTGGGTCCGGGGCCGGACCGGGGCGACGCGTGCCGGTCCGCAGGTTCCTGCGCGTGGGCTGTGTCGTCAGCGTCGGTCCTGTCGGTCCCGTCGGCCCCGCCGGTCCCCGTGCATCCGGCGCCGCCGGCGCCCTCGCGGTAGCCGAGGACGGTCAGCAGGGCCCCTTCCACCTTCCGTCTGACCACCTCCTCGCCGATGTCCTCGACGAGTTCCGAGAATCCGGGCACGGTCTCCCGTAGTTCCTCCACCATCCCCGCCGCCACCGTGGGCAGTTCCTTGCGCAGGACCCGGGTCCACTCGCCCCGGGGTCGGGACCAGATGCGGTTCAGAAGTTCGCACATTGTTACCTCGTTCAAGCCGGGGTATGGCCTGCCCCGTGGGACGGTGGCAAGCCCGCAGTCCCGCGGCATCGGCTCGATCGCCGTCGGGGAGGTGCGGCGGCGGATCAGGCGTCAACCCCGTCGCAACCGCACCACTGGAAGGGAATCTTCCGGGGATGTTCGATGCGATGGCTGTGCGAGGGCCAGAAATTATCACGTTTCGATAAATCCTGTGGAGGGCTTGCATACCTCCACGATGCTTCTGCACTCCGGCCCCCGCTCCCGGCCGGCCCGGTGGGCCAGGCGCCCATCTCCCGCCCGCCGAGGAGCGGTTACGACGTCGACCCCCGGGCGCCGAGCGCGAGGTGGAAGTGCTCGGGTCCGGACGTATGGGAGACCACATGCCCCTGCTCCAGCCCCGCCCGCCCGGCCGTTCGCACCGGGCCCGCCGTACGAGAGGCCGCACCCGGCGCCATGCCGGAGTTCCCTCCGGAGCGCGATCCGGCCCGGTGCCCGGCCCGGCCTCCGCGGCGGTGTCCCCGACGGCGTCGACGCCGGCCACCCCGGCTGCGCCGAGCGCCTCCGGACGGCGGGCGATGCGGCGCCCGCCATTGCTGTCCGCCGCCGGAGGGCCGCACCCCGCCGCCCTGGCCGCGGCGGCCCTCGCCGCCGGGGCCGCCCTGCTCGTGGCGGTCCGCGCCGGTGCGCTGACCCGCCTGTGGGATTTCCTCGACTACGCGGCCGGCGTGCTCTCGCTGGTCTCCCTCACCGGGGCCGTCCTGTGGGGCCTGGCGGCCACCGACCGCAGACTGCTCGCCTCCGGGCACCGGCTCGTCGCCCAGGCCGTGCACCGCGGCCTCGCCGTCGCCGGACTCGGCTTCCTCCTCCTGCACGTGTGGATCAAGGTCGGGCGGTCCCGGACCGACGCCGCCGCCGTGGTCCTGCCCTTCGCGGACGGCCAGCGGCCGCTGCTCATCGGCCTCGGCAGCCTGGCCGGCTACGGGTTCGTGGCCGTGGCCGTCTCCGGCGCCGTCCGCGGCACCTTCGCCGCCCGGGGGCGGTCCCTGTGGTGGCGGGCCCTGCACATGGGTGCCTACCCGGCCTGGGGGGCCTCGCTGGTGCACGGGCTCAAGTCCGGCCGCGCCGCCAGCGGTTGGGTGACGACCGGGTACGCCCTGTGCCTGCTCGCCGTCGCCGGTCTGCTGGCGCTGCGGCTGCGCGCGAAGCTCCGTACGCTCGCCGTCGCAGCACCCCGCACGAAGCCCGGTGCGCCCCCGCGTGCGCAGGCCCCGCGGCCGTCCGGCGCACCGGCAGCACCGGCCGCGCCGCCGGTGCAGTCACCGCCGCACGCACCGGCCGTACCCTCCCGGCCGCCCGGGCAGGCGCCGCCGCACCGGCCGGCGCCCTTCGTGCGCAGGCCGGCGGAGTGGGCGGCGGAGCTGCTGACGGCACGCCTCACCCGGCAGCCGGGCACCACGGTGTTCCCCGGCCGCCCCGGACGGGCCGCGGATCCGTCCGCAGGGCCCTCCGCCGAGCCGCTCGACGGCGTACGGAGCGGACGGTGAGCGGCTCCGGGACGAGGCCCGCCCTCGGCTGCGTCGGCGCACCGCGCCTGCTGGCCGGGCTCGACGCCTCCGAGCGCCTCGACCGGACCGGCCACCTGGGCGTGCACGGCGCGCTGCCCCGCTACCCCTCCGAAGGGCTCGTCGAACTCGCCGAGGGCATCGCCCTCGGCGGGCGCGGGGGAGCGGGCTTCCCCTTCGCCCGCAAACTCCGGGCCGTCATCCGGTCCGCCCGGGGCCAGGACGGACGCACCGCCGTGGTCGTCAACGGGACCGAAGGCGAACCGAGTTGCCTGAAGGACGCCGCCCTGCTCCTCTACGTGCCCCACCTCGTGCTCGACGGCGCGCTGGTGGCCGCCTCCGCGCTCGGCGCCGAGGACGTGGTCGTCGGCGTCACCCGCCCGGACGTGGAGCGCTCGCTGACCGAGGCAGTCGCCGAACGGGGCCCGGCCGGGCGGCGCGTGCGCGTCGTCCGGCTCCCCGAACGCTTCGTCACGGGCGAGGGCAGCGCCCTCGTGAACGGCCTGGACGGCGGGCCCGCCCTGCCCTCCGGGCACCGGACGCGGACCAGCGAACGGGGTCTCGGCGGCCTGCCCACCCTGCTGTCCAACGCGGAGACGTACGCACAGCTCGCCGTCGCCGCCCGGCTCGGCGCGCCCGAGTACGGGACGGCCGGCCTGCCCGACGAACCCGGCACGACCCTGCTGACCGTCGCCGGCACGACCGTCGTAGAGGTGCCCCTGGGCACGTCCCTGGCCTACGTACTGGACCTGTGCGGCACGGTGCCCGGACAGGGCGTGCTGGTCGGCGGCTTCCACGGCCGCTGGCTGGACCCGGGGGCGGCGCGCGAGGCGCTGATCTCCCGGAAGTCCCTGGCGGCGTACGACGCGGTCCTGGGCGCCGGTGCGGTGCTCCCGCTGCCCGAGGACACCTGCCCGGCGGGCGAGGTGGCCCGGGTCGCACGCTGGATGGCACGGGAGTCGGCGGGCCAGTGCGGTCCGTGCGTACGGGGACTGCCCTCGCTGGCGGACGCCGTCGAACGGATGGTGGCCGGCGGCGGCGGGGCGGCCCTCGATGCGGTGCAGGCCCGGATGCGGGGGGTGCGCGGCCGGGGAGCCTGCTCCCACCCGGACGGCACCTCCTCGTTCGTGGCCTCCGCGCTCGCCGTCTTCCCCGACGAGTTCCGCGACCACGCGCTCGGCAGCGGCTGCGGACGCCGCGTCCTGGGTGCCCTGCCGCTGCCCGCGGACGAGAGCCCCGAACGGCTCGTCGTGGACTGGACGTTGTGCAAGGGCCACGGGCTGTGCGTGGACCTGCTCCCCGATGTGGTGCGGCTCGACGAGGACGGCTATCCGGCGCGCGGCGTCATGCCGGTCCCCGGTCCCTTGAGGCCCAAAGCACTGCGCGCGGTGCGCCGTTGCCCGGCACTCGCGCTCCGCATCCAGGAATGAGTTCACGCTTTGGCGTGATCTGACAAATTCCCGCGCCATCGAATGCGGGGGCCCTCGCAGACCTTATGAATATCCAGACGGAAGCACGCCGGATGGAAATCGAAGGAGAGAACCATGGGCAACAGGAACCGGGCGACCACGGCCGCCGCCGGATCGGTGCTGACGGCAATTCTGCTCGCGTCGGGATGCGGCAGCGGTGGTGACGACGCCCGCACGGTGACCGTCCGGGCGGCGGGAGCGGAACGGGCGGTGGGCCACGGCGCCGGGGACGGCGAGGACTACGGCGAGGGGTACGGCGCCGGGGCGGAAGCGGGGGCGGACGCCGATGCCGATGCCGATGCCGAGGAGAACCCGAGCCCGGCCGGCAAGCTGTCGGTCCGGGACATCCCCAAGGTCGGCAACGTGGTCACGGACGGGGCGGGAGCCACGCTCTACCGGTTCGACAAGGACACCGCCCAGCCGCCCCGTTCGAACTGCGTGGACACCTGCGCGACGCTCTGGCCCGCGGTGCCGGCGGACGGGGCCCAGGCCCCGGCCGGCGTGGACGCCGGGCTGCTCGGCTCGGTCGAGCGGCCCGACGGCACCCGCCAGCTCACGCTCGCGGGGTGGCCCGTGTACCGGTACGCGAAGGACACCCTCCCGGGCGAGGCGAAGGGCGAGGGCGTCGGCGGGACCTGGCACGCGCTGGCGGCGGACGGCGGCAAAGCCGTGGACGGCGGCAAGGCGGCGGACGGCGGCAAAGCGGCGGACACCGGAAAGGAATCCGCGCCGCTCTCCGCCGTGGACGACGCGAAACTCGGAAAGCTCTTGGTGGACGGCCAGGGACGCACCCTCTACCGGTTCGGAAAGGACAGCGCCTGGCCGATGAAATTCGGATGCCTCGACGCCTGCTTGAACACATGGAAACCCGCAGCGCCCGTGGAAGCGGAAAAGGCCGTCGGAATTCCCGCCGGGCTGGTCGGATCCTCGGAACGTCCCGATGGAACCCGTCAGTTGACGATCGACTGCTGGCCGGTCTACACCTTCACCGGAGACACCGCACCGGGCCAGACCAACGGACACGGCGTACAGGGCCTCTGGTTCGCGGTGAACGACGCGGGCAAGAAGATCCCGGCGAAGGGCTGACCGGCCGTGCCGCCCGACACGGGAGACAGGGCGCCCCGGACACCCCGGGCCCCGCGCGCGATCGCCCTGCTCGCCGCCCTCCTCTGCGCGGGCTGCGCGGGCGCTCCGGGCGCCGGGGGAGGGGAGCGAGCGGCATCCACGCCCCCCGCCCCCGAGCCGCTGGACCGGATCGCGGCCGCCCTGGGCTGCACTCCCGAGGTGACCGTCGATGCGCAGGAGGTGCGCGAGGGTGCCTGCGCGGTGGGCGCGCAGGCCTTCCGGCTGGCCACCTTCGGTACGGAGGAGGGCCGTGCCGCATGGCTGTCGGAGTCACGGCAGTACGGCGGCACGTACCTCGTCGGAGAGCGCTGGATCATCACGGCGCCCTCGGCGGACGCTCTGGCCCCGGCCCGGGCCCGCCTCGGCGGCACCCTGGACTCGGCCCCCGCCCACACCCACACCCACGGAGCCGGGAAGACCGGAGGGCCGTGATCCAGGGGCGTCCGGCGGGTCAGTACCCCGGGTTCTTGCCCGCGGCAACGGTCCTGACCCGCTGGACCTGGACCGTCGCAACGTGTTCCAGGTCGGAGGGCTTGATCTCGGTCGTGTAGACGTGCGCGACGACCGTCCCGATGCGCATGACCGCCACCGCGGTGGCGTCGTCCTGGAACGCTTCGATCTCGTCGGCCCCGGAAGCCACGGTCACCGGCTTGGACGGTTCTCCGTATTCGGCGGAGGATTTCCGCTCCGTTTCGGCCAGACTCTTCATGACGGAGGCCGCCTGCTTGTCCGTCTCGAAGGAGTAGAGCCTGAACTCCACGCGGTCCTCCGACGAGTTGCCTCGGACCTCCATGTCCTTGCCCCCGACGGCGACCAGCCCGGCGCAGGAGGCCCCCGTCTCCTTGGCACAGTGCTTGACGGCCTCGGCCCCCTGGACCATGAAGGGGTCGCCCCCGACCATCACGTCGCTCACGCTCGGTTCGCTCGGAAGCGCGTTCATCACCCCGGTCGGGTCCAGCCGGACCGTCTTGGACGACGACCCCTGCTGGGTCCCCCCGGGAAAGGACGGTGCCAGCTCACCCGACGCCGCCGGGCTTCCGCCCTCCTCGCATCCGGTCAGTGCGAGCACCAGCGCCGCCGCCACAGCAGCCCCCCGTACGACAGCCTTCACATGAACTTCCCTTCACGACCGGTCGCCCGCACCTCGCCGACGACCTGAGTTGACATGACCACTCAACATCATCATCGGCAGGTCGACCAACTCCGTTGACCTGCACGGACGCTCAGCGGACAACCGTCTCCGCAGTGCGGGGAACGTCCGTCCGAGGAGCTGGTGCACGACCTCGGCGGAGCCATCCGGGCGGGCGGCCGGCGGCGCAGCAGAAGGCCTCGGGGCGCGAGCCGTGGGAGCCCTCCTTCTTCGGGGCGTGGAGGATGTCAATAGAGTGGGATCACCGCCGCGCCGCGCGGAACGCCGAGGGGGCGGACCGCCGCGGACCGGCACGAGCCTGGAATGGAGCCGCAGATGGAGAGTCCCAGCCGTACCGCGCTGATCGAGGACCTGATGGGGCGCTTCCCGCACGTGCCCCGGGAAGCCGTGATCAAGGAAGACCTCCTGCGGGGCGGCATGGCCTTCGACGAGTCCGCGCTCAGCGGAGGCGCCGACGGGGCTTCGGGCGACGTCAAGCCGAAGTCGTACTTCATCTTCTCCTTCGACCACCGCACCCTCCCGGAGCTCGGCGCCGCAGCGCTGAACCGGCCCCCGGAGGAGATCGTGCTCACGGGCGGCCCCTACGAGCTGCGCCGCACCGTGGTCTCCGTACGGGTCAACCCGGACTCCCCGTACGTGGTGCGCGGCGGGGACGACGGTGCGCTCGGCCTGTACCTGGACGGCGTACGGATCGCGGACGTCGGCCTGCCGCCGATGCCGGAGTACTACAAGCACAAGCTGTCGAACGGCAAGTCCGTGATGGAGGTCGCACCGACCATCCAGTGGGGCTACCTCATCTACCTGACGGTCTTCCGGGTGTGCCAGTACTTCGGCGCCAAGGAGGAGTGCCAGTTCTGCGACATCAACCACAACTGGCGCCAGCACAAGGCGGCCGGCCGCCCCTACACCGGGGTGAAGCCGGTCGAGGAGGTACTGGAGGCGCTGGAGATCATCGACCGGTACGACACCGCGGGCATCTCCCGGGCCTACACCCTCACGGGCGGCTCGATCACCTCCCAGGTCGGCGGCCGCGACGAGGCGGACTTCTACGGTCAGTACGCCAAGGCCATCGAGGAGCGCTTCCCCGGCCGTTGGACCGGCAAGGTCGTCGCACAGGCCCTGCCCCGCGACGCCGTGCAGCGCTTCCACGACCACGGCGTCAAGATCTACCACCCGAACTTCGAGGTGTGGGACGAGTACCTGTTCAAGCTCCACTGCCCGGGCAAGGAGCGCTACGTCGGCCGCGACGAATGGCACCGCAGGATCCTGGACTCCACGGAGGTGTTCGGCCCGCGCAACGTGATCCCGAACTTCGTGGCGGGCATCGAGATGGCCGAGCCCTTCGGTTTCACCAAGGTCAGCGAGGCGATCGCGTCGACCCAGGAGGGCCTTCGGTACTTCATGTCGCACGGTGTCGTCCCGCGCTTCACCACCTGGTGCCCGGAGCCGACGACCCCGCTGGGCAAGGCCAACCCGCTGGGCGCGCCCCTGGAGTACCACGTCCGCCTGCTGGAGACCTACCGGGCGACCCTGGAGGAGTTCGGCCTGAGCTCCCCGCCCGGCTACGGCCCGGCCGGCCCCGGGCGCGCGGTGTTCTCCGTCTCCTCCTTCATGGACAGCCTGGAGGGGCTGGAGGAGAAGGAAGGGACGGAGAAGACGGAGTAGAGGCAGAAGAGCGCCTCCTGACCGAGGGTGCTCAGACGTCGAGCACCAGGTCCGAGGTCGGCAGGGACTGGCAGGTCAGGACGTCGGTGTCGGGCAGGTCCTCCGAGGGGGTCACCAGGTGCGCCGCCGTGCCCTTGAGCACGCTGCAGGCACAGCTCTCGCACTGCCCGACCCGGCAGCCGCTCGGCATGGCCACCCCGGCCGCCTCACCGAGGGCGAGGAGCGGGCCGTCGTTCTTGCGCCAGACGGCGCTGCGTCCGGACCGGGCGAAGGTGACGGTGTACTCGGCGTCGTCGGGAACGGTCACCTCCCGCCGGGCCGGGCGGAACTTCTCGCTGAACACCTCGAAGCGCGGGACACCGCGCGCGATCAGTGCGCCGGTGAGGGCGTCGAGCATCGGCTGCGGCCCGCACAGGTAGAAGCGGGCCCGCCGTTCGATGAGACCGGGGTCGATGTCGTCGACGGTGATGAACCCGGTGCGGTCGTGGTCGCGGCCGAGGACGTCCTGCGGACCGGGAGCGGCGTAGTGGTCGACGACCGTGAGCGCCGGTATGCGGGAGGCCAGCGCGCGCAGCCGGTCCCGGAAGGGATGGTCCGCCGCGTTGGTGGTGCCGTAGTGCAGGACGACCTCGGGGACCGTGCCGCCGGTGGCCGCGAGGGTTTCGAGGTAGCTGAGGAACGGGGTGATCCCGATGCCGCCGGCCAGCAGCACGACCGGGTTGTCGGTGTGCGTCGGTAGGGCGAAGACGCCTCCGGGGCTCGCCAGGTGGAGCCGGTCGCCGACCCGGAGTTCCTCGTGGACCCGGGTGGAGAAGGCTCCGCCGGGGATGTGGCGTACGGCCAGTCCGTAGTCGGTGCGGCCGCTCGCGAGGGCGGGTCCGGTGAGGGAGTAGCTGCGGCCGTCCGAGGGCTCCTGGAGGGTGCCGTCCGGGTGCTCGGCGCGCACGGTCAAGTGCTGGCCGGGCCGGTAGTCGGGGAGGGCTCCGCCGTCCTCGGGGGTCAGCCGCAGGCCGCGGATGCCGGGGCTCACCTCGGTGAGGGCCGTGACGGTGAAGGGGCGGGTCCCGAGCCAGGCGCCGTCGCCGGGGACCGGGCTGATCCGGCAGGCGGCCGCCCGCATCGGTGCGGAACCGCTGAGCGGGTCGGTCTCGGCGTGGTCGACGAGCCGGTTGAAGTTGCTGCCCGTGGACGAGGTCGGGTCGGCGCCGGGGAGGGCGAGGTCGGTGGCGTCCTGCCACCAGCCGTACTCGCCGACGACGACGGAGGGGTGCAGGGAGTCGTCGAAGCGGGCGCGCAGCCGGATGGAGCCGCGGCGGGTGGCGAGCTCCAGCCACTGGCCCTCGCCGATGCCGTGGGCGGCGGCGGTCCGGGGGTGCAGGTCCACCGAGGGGTCGGTGGCCCGGCGGCGCAGCGAGGTCAGGGACCGCTGCTGGCTGTGGACGAAGTACCCGTGCTTGGCGCAGGTCAGCACGAGGGGGTACGCGGCGTCCGTGGGAGCGGGGTCGTGGTGCTCGGGCACCGCCGGGTATCCGTGCTCCAGCAGCCGCTCGGAGTACAGCTCGACGCGCCGGGTGGGCGTGGCGAAGCCGGTCACCGCGTCCCTGCGGCCGTCCCCGTCGCCCGCTACGGGGGCGGCGTACTTGCGGTAGGACTCCTCGCGGGGCACCCGGACGCCGCCCGGCCGCCGGCGCAGTTCCTCGACGGTCAGGCCGAGGGGTTCGAGCTGCCAGTTCCAGGCGGCCTCGATGTCCCCGTCGAAGAACTCCGCTCCCATGCCCAGGCGGCAGGCGAGATCGAAGACGAACTCGGTGTCGCTGCGGGACTCGCCCTGCGGCTCGACCATCCGGGGGCGCAGCTGGACCTGTTCCTGGGCCCGGTGGCTGACTTCGAAGCCGAAGCGCAGGGCCTCGTGCTCGTAGGAGCTGTTGACCGGCAGGACGATGTCGGCGCTCGTGCTGGTCGGGTTGTGGAAGAGGTCCAGGTGGACCTGGAAGTCGAGTGCGCCCAGTGCCCGCGCGGTGCGGTCGGAGTCGGGCTGGGAGACGACGAGGTTGGATCCGAAGCCGATGAGCGCGCGGACCGGGTAGGGGCGGCCCGTCTCGATGGCCGTGCACAGGTCGCCGGAGTTGACGTAGCCGGAGGCGGGCGGGCCCAGCGGGTGCTTGTCGAGGCCGAGGGCCTTGGCACGCTGCTCGGGAGCGAACTGGGCCACCGAGGTGGCCGGGTTGTAGGGCGGGGCGGGGGCGACGTGGTTGCCGCCGCGGGTGTCGTAGCAGCCCGTCAGCGCGTAGAGGGTGGCCAGAGCCCGCTCGGTCTGCGCGGCGTTCGCGCTCTGCCCCACTCCGGTCCACCCGTAGTAGGTGACCGACGGGGCGGCGGCGATCTCCGCGGCGAGGGCGCGGATCTCCCGCTCGGGGATCCACGTGGTGGCCGCGACCCGGGCCGGCGGCCAGGCCGCGCAGGCGTCCGCGTACCGCTCGAAGGCGGGCGCGCAGTCGACGACCGAGCCGTCGCGCAGCGCGATCGGGCGGGTGCCGCGCAGCGCGAAGCGCTCCGGGCGGTCGGCGGCGCGCGCGGTGTCGTACGCCTCGGCGCGGCCGGTCTCCTCGTCGAAGACGGCGAAGCCCGTGCCCTCCTCGGGTGTGCCGGGGAGCTCGTCCGCGCGCAGGAACCGTCCGGTGTCGGCGCGGACCAGGAGGGGAGCGTTGGTCCAGGCGCGGACGAAGGCCGCGTCGTAGCCCTCGTCGGCGATGAGCAGGTGGGCCAGGCCCAGGGCGAGCGCGGCGTCGGTGCCGGGCCGGACCCGCAGCCAGTGGTCGGCCCGCAGGGCGCTGGTGGAGCGGCGCGGGTCCACCACGGCGAGCTTGGTGCCGGTCGCCTGCGCGGCGGAGAGGGCGGCGGACTGGGCGAGCCAGGTCTTGGCCGGGTTGAAGCCCCACAGCAGGGCGAGGTCGGCGTGCGCATAGTCGGGCGGCGGGATCGGCGAGCCGAAGGTGAAGGCGTGGGCGAAGTCCTTGTGCCAGTTGCAGATCTCCGCGCTGTACACGGTGTTCGGGCTACCGAAGCGGCGTACGAAGCGCTCGATCCACTCGGTGGCGTCCGAGACCATGGTCCCCGAGGGCGTGGCCACGGCGAAGGCCACCGATTCGGGGCCGGTCTCGGCGGCGATCGTCCCGATCTTCCCGGCTATCTCCGCCATCGCCTCGTCCCAGGAGACGGGCACCCAGCCCGGGTCCGGGTCGGACTTGGGGTTGGTCCGGCGCAGCGGGGTGGTCAGCCGCCGGGTGCTGTGCGCGATCTCGGGGGCGGAGCGGCCCTTGGGGCACATCGCCGTGCCGGTCGGATGGTCGGGATCCGGCCGCACGCCGGTCAGCCGGCCGTCCTCGATGGTGAAGATCGCGCCGCAGCGCGACTTGCAGAGGGTGCAGAAACCCCTCTTCTCTTCGGACACGGCGTTCTCCTGCCTCGTGGACCTCCTTCCATTGCACGGTCCGGGGTGCGGCACTCGCCAGCGGCGATGGTCTTGACCGGAGACTCGGATGTCCCGGCCGGCCAGGGCCTTCGGCCCCGGAACCGGCCGGGTCGTTCGGCCCGCGCGGGCGCCTCAGGGGTGTCGCGCGTGCACCAGGCGGAAGGCGGCGTAGAGGACGGCGGCGGCCAGGGCGAGGAGGAGGGAGGTCTCGATGAGCTGGGTCGGCCAGTGGTGCGAGACCGGGTGGAAGTCCGCGTACTCGGCGGTGATCTTCAGGTCGGCGGGGCAACTGTTCAGCCGCTGCGTCCGCTCGAAACAGATGTTCTCCGAGAGGCGCTCGCCGGTGGCGGTCAGGAACCCGGTGTCCATCATCAAGGCGTCCGGCGGCAACAGCGGCCTGTCATAGGGGAACGGCGCGGTGTTCGTCACCACGGGCAGGAAGGACCAGCGCAGCGCCCCCAGGACCAGCAGCACCAGGCCCGTGACGAAGCCGGTGACCGCCATGGCGACCAGGGTGCGCCGCACGAGCTGGCCGACGAGAGCCCCGATGGCCACAGCGAGCAGGCAGTACCCGATGAGCACGGGGCCGGTGGCCTCGTACGGTCCCCGGTCGGCCCAGCTGAGCTGCCAGCTCCCGTCCACCGGCGCCCAGCCGAGACGGTAGACGCCGATCAGGGCGGCCGAACCGGCCACGGAGACCGCGGCCGCCACCAGGACCTTCGAGCCGAGCCAGGCCTTCGCCGTCGTCGACTGGGTGAGGGCGAGCCGCCAGGTTCCGCTCTCCAGCTCGCGGGCGACCATCGGGCCGGCGACGAAGGCTCCCACCAGCAGGGGGAGGAAGAGGAGGGCGTCTCCGGCGTACTCCATGCAGAGCCGGAGCAGTCCCTGCGCGTAGAAGTCGTTCGTCCGGAGCATCTGGTCGGAGCCCGGATCGCGGAGCCACACGCGCAGCACGATCACCGCCGCAAGGCTCGCGCCCACCAGCGCGGGCACCGCCCACAGCACGCGCCGGTGCTGGCGCACCACGACCCAGTGGGGGCCCTTCAGCGTCAGCGCGCTCATGCCTGCACCCCCTCGGTGGTGGCGTCGGTGCCGGTGCCGGCCTCGACGGCGAACGCCGGGGCTTCGGGCGTGCGCAGATGGGCGAGCAAGAGTTCCTCCAGGGACGGGTGGGTCGTCTGCCAGGTGCCGCTGTCGACGGGGCCCCGCGGCCGCACGAGCGCCGTGAGCTGCCGGCCCGTCGTGCGGGCCTCGACGATGGTGTGCGCGGAGAGTTCCTCGCGGGCGGCGGCGGGGCCGGTGAGCAGCACGTGCGCCGCACCGACCTCGTCGATGGGGCCGGAGAGGCGGATCCGGCCGCCGTCGACGAGCAGCAGGTGGTCGCAGGCGCCCTCCAGCTCGGTGAGGATGTGCGAGGACATCACCACGGAGGTGCCGTTCTCGGCGGCGTCGGCCATCAGCATGCCCATGAGCCGGTGCCGGGCGAGCGGGTCCAGATCGGCCATCGGCTCGTCGAGCAGGAGCAGGCTCGGGCGTTTGCCCAGGGCCAGGGCGAGCGCGACCCGGGTGCGCTGTCCGCCGGAGAGCGTACGGACCTTCGCGCGCGGGTCGAGGTCCCCCGCCTCGACGATCCGCTCCGCCGTACTCGCGTCCCAGCGGCCGGGGTTGAGCTCGCGGCCCATGCGCAGGGTCTCGCCGACGGTGAGCTGCGGGTAGAGCGGCTTGTCCTGGGCCACGAACGCCAGCTCCTCGCGCCGCACCGAGCGGAGGTAACCCTCCGTCGCGGACACGAGGCCGGCCGCGACGGCCAACAGGCTCGACTTACCTGCCCCGTTGGGTCCTACCAGTGCACAGACCCGGCCCTTGGGCAGCCGGAAGGAGCACGAGCGCAGCGCCCATCTGCCCCGGCGTCCGTACCGCAGGCCGAGGCCATCCGCCTCGATCACGGTGTGCGTCATACGTCTTCGTCCCCCTTGAAGTGCTCTTCCAGTACGGCCGAGAAGAGCGCGGCCGCGTCGTCCCGCTCCATCCCGGACTCCCGGGCCCGCCGCGCCCAGTCCGCGAGTTCGGCGCGCAGCGGGGATTCCGCCGGGGCGCCGCCCAGGGACTTGCGGATGAAGGTGCCCAGTCCCCGCTTCGCCTCGACGAGCCCCTCGCGCTCCAGCTCGCGGTAGGCCTTGAGGACGGTGTTCGGGTTGATGGCGGTCGCCTCGACGACCTCCCGCGCGGTCGGCAACTTGTCGCCCGGCTCCAACAGGCCCAGGCGCAAGGCCTGTTTGGTCTGCTGGACGATCTGCAGGTACGTGGCGATGCCGCTGCGCCGGTCGATGCGGTACTCGAGCACGACAACACCACCCTTTCACTAGGCAAGTAGTGAAAGGGTGGTGCAAGGGGGTGCCTCTGTCAACTGCCCTTGGTCAGAAGGCCCTAGCCGGTCTTGGCGGTCCTTCGCCGCCTCAGGCGAACGCGGGATCCGGGATCGAGCGGCGCAGCACCGGGGCGATCTCCGACTGGAACAGGGCGAGGGAGTCGCGGTGCTGGGCTTCGGTCAGGCCGCCCGGCTCGGCCTGGAGGTGCAGGACCGTGTGGCCGAACTCCTCGTGGTAGCGGTGCACCTTCTCGATCACCTGCCCGGGGCTGCCGATCAGGGCCGAACTGCGCTCGACGAAGTCCTCCAGGGTCGCGAACACCGGATCCACGCCCTGCGCCGCGTGGGCGGCGAGGTACCGTGCGAACGCCGGCCGGTACGCGGCCACCGCGCCCTGCGAGGTGGGCGCCGTGTGGAAGCCCGCCGTGCCCGCGCCCACGACCGCGCGGGCCGGATCGTGTCCGTAGTGCTCCCAGCGCTCGCGGTAGTGGCGGATCAGTGCGGCGTACGGGCCGATCGGGTGGGTGACGTTGGCGGAGAAGAGCGGATCGCCGTAGCGCGCCGCGAGATCCACGGACTCCCGGCTGGTGGCGCTGCCGTGCCACACGCGCAGCGTCTTCTGGTACGGCCGGGGCAGTACCTCGGCGGCGGTCAGTGCGGGCCGGAAACGCGGACCGGCCGTCACCTTGTCCTCGTTCCAGATCCGCCGGAACAGCTCGTAGCCCTCGGAGTTGCGCTCCCACTGGTCCTCGGGGGTGACGTCGAACAGCTCGCGCTGCGCGGTGCCGTTGCCCTTGCCGATCATCAACTCGAGCCGGCCGTCGCTGAGATGGTCGAGCGTCGCGTAGTCCTCGTACGCCCGCACCGGGTCCAGCAGGCTCAGGGTGGTCACGGCGGTGTACAGCCGGATGTTCCGGGTCAGGGCCGCGATGTGGGAGAGCACCACGGGCGGCGAGGACGACAGGAAGGGCCGCTCGTGGCGCTCGCCGACCCCGAACCCGTCGAAGCCCAGCTCCTCCGCCTGCAGGGCGGCGGAGACCACCTGCCGGAAGCGCTCGCGCGTGGGGGTCGGGGCGCCCGTCGCGGGGTCCGTCCCGTCCGTGATCAGGGTGATGGCGAGGAACTTCAACCTATCTCCTATCGAATGGAGTGGGCCCTGAATCAGGGGCGTGAAATGGCGCGCGTGTGAATATCGATTCGGCAGAATTAAATCTGTGTGGCGGATTCGTCATCCGCGCCGCCCGGCGCTCGGAAGGCCAGGAAGAAGGGCCTGTGGCGCACGGTGAAACCGATCGACTCGTAGAGGCGGACCGCCCGGGTGTTCTCGGCGGCCGTGTGGAGGAACGGCACGTCCCCCCGGTCCCGGATACCCGCCGCGACGGCGCGGACCAGGCGCGTGGCCAGGCCCCTGCCGCGGAAGTCGGGATGGGTGCAGACCGCGCTGATCTCCGTCCAGCCGGGCGGGCGCAGCCGCTCCCCGGCCATGGCCACCAGCCGGCCCCGATGGCGGATGCCCAGGTACGTGCCCAGTTCGATGGTGCGGGGCAGGAAGGGCCCCGGCTTCGTCAGCTCGATGAGCTCCAGGACCTCGGGCACGTCCGCCGTCCCGAGCCGCACCGCCTCGGGGGCGGGCTCGGCGCGCAGCGAGGTGTCGACCAGCTGGACCCCCTGCGCCGACCAGACGGTGTCCCAGCCGGGGGGCGGGGTCAGCACGCCGGAGAGCGAGACGATCCCGCCGGGGCCGGCCAGGCTGTGCAGCCCGTCCCAGGAGCGGGCGTCGGCCGGATCCGCGATCGCGGAGAAGACGGCGACGTCCGGGTCGTAGCGGGCGGCGTGGGCGCCGGCCCGCACGGCGAAGGCCGCGTGCGGGCCGGACAGCGAGGCCCAGGCCGGGTTGTCGAGGAGGTGCGGGGTCGCCGTGACCGCCGGGGTCGCCGTGACCGCCGGGGTCGCCGGGGTCACGTGGCTGCGAGCAGGACCGGGGCTGGTGGTGGGCATGGGGGTGGAGCCCTCCTTCCGTGGGATGCCTTCCGTGGGACGCCTTCCGTGGCCGGGGACGGCCGCGGGATCAGGAGTTGGTCGTGGGCAGCCCGGGCGGGTTCACCTGCGAGGTGGTCACGGCCTCGTTGGAGAGGTTCCACGCGGTGAGGAGCTGCGCGTACCCGCCGCTCCCGGCCAGGTGGTTGATGGCCTGGGCCACGGGCTCGGCCAGTCCGCTGCCCTTCTTCGTGGTCGCGGCGATCAGCCCCTGGAGGGTCTCACCGGCACCGGAGAACGAACCGGCGTTTCGCGTCGGGGCGTTGCTGCTCGCGGTCTGGGTGATGTGGTAGGCGATCGAGGGGTTCGGTCCGAAGTTGAGGTCGATCTTCTTGCCGCTCAGCGCCAGGTAGACGCTGTTGGCGTCGGGGAAGTACTTGACCGTGATGTCCTTGCCCTCGGACTGGAGCTTCTTCTGCCACTCCAGGAGGATCTTCTCCTGGTTGGTTCCACTGCTGACCGACACCGTCTTGCCCGCCAGGTTGCGGTAGTCGCCGCCGAACTCCCAGGTGTTCTCCTTCAGGGCTTCGAAGGCCAGGTTGTCCTGCCGGTAGGACGCGAAGTCGTACTTCTTCTTGCGCTCCTCGGTGACCGTGACGTTGGAGAAGGCCACGTCGACCTTGCCGCTGTCGATGCCGACGAAGAGGTTCTCCCACGTGGAGTTCTTCACCACGGGCTTCAGGCCCAGGGTCGCGGCGACGAGGCGGCCGAGGTCGGGCTCCGAGCCGGTGAGCGTCTTCTGGTCGGTGCCGACGAAGGCGAGGGGCGGGAAGCCGGCGGGCAGGGCGCCGACCCCGATGACCAGCTCACCGCGGTCGCGCACCTCCTTCGGGAGCTGTGCGCGCAGGGACTCGACGACCGGGACGGACAGCTCGGCCTGCCGGGCTGCCCCGTTGGAGACGGCGCCGATGGTCACCTTGTCCGAGCTCGGCGCGGTGCCGGTGGCCTTCGCGTCACCGCCGCACGCGGTGAGTCCGGCGGCGAGGGCGACGGCGGCGGTCGTGGCGCCGAGGCCGCGGACGAGTCTGTTGCGCAGGAGGGACGGGCGGTGCATGGCGTTGCCTTTCGGGTGTGCGGCGATTCGGGGAAGGCCGCGGAACGGAGGGTGGGGGAAGGGAAGCCGGAGCAGGAGAAGCCGGAGCAAAGGGAAGTCGAGGCCGGGCGGCGTGAAGCGGCGGAGGGCCTGGCGGGCTCGTCAGAGCACCTTGCTGAGGAACTCCCGGGTGCGCGGGTGCGCGGGGTGGTCCAGCACCTGTGCGGGCGGGCCCTGTTCGACGATGCGGCCTTCGTGGAGGAAGACGACCTCGTCGGCGACCTCGCGGGCGAAGCCGATCTCGTGGGTCACGATCACGAGGGTGGTGCCCCCGGTGGCCAGGTCCTTGATCACGGAGAGCACCTCGCCGACCAGCTCGGGGTCGAGTGCCGAGGTGGGCTCGTCGAAGAGGATGACCCCCGGCCGCAGGGCGAGCGCCCGGGCGATGGCCACCCGCTGCTGCTGCCCGCCGGACAGCTGCCGAGGATAGGCGCCGCCGCGGTCCCCGAGCCCGACGCGGCGCAGCAGGTCCTGCGCCAGGGCCTGGGCCTGCGGCCGGGACAGCCTGCCGGTGGCCACCGGGGCGGCGGCGACGTTGTCCAGCACGGTGAGGTGCGGGAAGAGGTTGAAGTTCTGGAAGACGAAGCCGATCCGGCCGCGCTGGGCGAGGATCGCCCGT
Organism: Streptomyces sp. NPDC056883; assembly: GCF_042788835.1. NCBI lineage: Bacteria > Bacillati > Actinomycetota > Actinomycetes > Kitasatosporales > Streptomycetaceae > Streptomyces > Streptomyces sp. NPDC056883. Next base: position 689,024 of record NZ_JBHUBS010000001.1, read on the forward strand.
TCCCTCAGCTCCTTGAGCCGGCCTCCGTGCCGCTGGACTCCGATCAGCTCGCCGCCGATGCTGACGTGACCGGCCTCGGGCTTCTCCAAGTGGTTGAGGACCCGCAACAGCGTCGACTTGCCGGATCCGGAGCGCCCCAGGATCACGGTGACCGTGCCGGGCGCGACGGTCAGGCTCACCCCGTCGAGGACCCGCCGGCCGCCGAACCACTTGTGCACGTCGTGCACCTCGATGGCGGCCGGCCGCGCGGTGGAGGCACTGGTGGAAGTGGTGGCGGTGACGGTACTCGCGTTCCCGGTCATCGGGCCGTCTCCTTCCGGTAGCGGATCCGCAGGTCGCGCAGGCCCGCCCGGGCCCGCTGGAGGGGAGTGGGCGCCGGGGTGCGCAGCGCTCCGCGGGCGTAGTACCGCTCGACGTAGTACTGCACGACGGAGACCAGACTGGTGAGGATCACGTACCAGACCGTCGCCACCAGCAGCAGCGGCACCACGTCGCCGGGATAGGTGCTGGCCAGGCTCTGCACCGAGCCGAACAGGTCGAGCAGCGATACGTAGAAGACCAGTGAGGTGGCCTTGAGCAGGCCGATCAGCTGGTTGACGTAGGACGGCACGATGGAGCGGAGCGCCTGCGGGAAGACGATCCTGGCGAACTGGTAGCGCTTGGGCAGTCCCAGGGCCGCGGCCGCCTCGTGCTGGCCCTGGTCGACGGAGAGCACGCCCGCCCGGACGATCTCGGCGGCGTACGCGGCCTCGCTCAGGCTCAGACCGACCACCGCGACCGCCATGTCGGTGGCGAGCCGCGACTCGTCGAAGGTCAGGAAGGCCGGGCCGAACGGGATGCCGATGCTGAGGGTGGGGTACAGGGCGCTGAGGTTGTAGAGGAAGAGCAGGACGACGATCAGCGGCACGGAACGCAGGAGCCAGATGTAGGTCCAGCTCACCGACCGCAGCACCGGGCTGCCCGAGAGCCGTCCGAGGGCCAGCAGGATGCCGCCGGCCAGGCCGAGGACCGCGCTGTACGCGGCCACCTGGAGGGTGATGAGCAGCCCGTCCAGGATCACCGGGCGGGCGAACCAGTACGCGAACCGGTCCCACTGGTAGAAGGGGTTGGTGATCAGACCGTGGGCGGCCTGCGAGACCAGCACCAGGACGACGATGCCGGCGACCCACCGCCCGGGCCGGCGCAGCGGCAGGACCCGCTCGGCCGGACCGGGGGGCCCGGGTGGCCCGGAAGGGCCGGCGGGCGCGGAGAGGAGCAGTGATTCGGTCAAGGACACTCCACGGCTTCGAAATAGGCGCAGAATCGAAAAGCAGCCGTCAAGCAGTACAGGAGAGGCCGCCGATATCTCTTTATCTGCGGCGTAAGCTAGGCAGCCCGGAGAAGGGGTGTCAACGGCCTGGATATCGGAATGCGCGAAATCGTGTTCCGATTTCATCCGCCGTACACACAACGCCTGTTCGTGAAATGAAACTCAGCGGTCGCCGGGCGCGGTCACCGAGTTCAGGCGGCCGCGGAGGCCGGCCAGCCGGACGCGCAGCAGCCGCAGCGGTGTGGGCGGAAGGCCCCGCGAGCTGCCGCGCGCGTAGTGCCGCTCGACGTAGTACTGGCCCGCGCTCAGCACGGTGGTGACGGCGACGTACCAGAGGGTGGCCACCATCAGCAGGGGGATGACCTGGTAGGTCTGGTTGTAGACCAACTGCACGGAGTACAGCAGGTCGTGCACGGCCAGCACGCTGACGATGCTGGTGCCCTTGAGCGTGCCGATGAGCATGTTCCCGGCGGTCGGCACGATCGAGCGCATCGCCTGCGGAACCACGATCCGGTACAGCGTGCGGCGCCTGCTCAGCCCGAGCGCCTGCGCGGCCTCGGTCTGGCCGGGGTCCACGGAGAGGATGCCGCCGCGCACCACCTCGGCGGCGTACGCGGTCTCGTGCAGGGTCAGGCCGATGACGGCGGTGAGGGTCGGGCCGAGCAGGTTCACCGTGGAGACGGTGAAGAGCTGGGGGCCGTAGGGGATGCCCAGGCCGAGCGTCGGGTACAGGGCGCCGATGTTGAACCAGAACAGCAGCTGGACCAGCAGCGGTGTGGACCGGAAGATCCACACGTAGCCCCAGCTCAGGGTGCGCAGCACCGGGTTGGCCGACAGCCGCATCACGGCGAGGACGGTGCCGAACAGGAACCCCAGCACCATCACCACGCCGGTCAGCCAGAGCGTCAGCACCAGCCCGTCGAGCACGGCGGAGGTGGTGAAGTACCGCCCCACCAGGCCCCATTGGAACGCATCGTTGCGGACGACAGAGGCCAGCACCATCGCGAAGACCAGCAGCGCGGCGGCAGCGGACACCTGACGACCGACGCGCCGCCGGGGCACGATCGGCGGCGGCTCCTTGCCGGGGGGCGCCGCGTCGAGCGCCTCGAGGGTGCGGGGCGGGCGGGAGAGATCGGAAGCGGTGCTCATGGAGGTGCTCCGGGGATGGGAGGGATCGCGGGCGGCAACGACTGCCCGGCGGCGGTGGGGCGGGCAACACGCCCGGGCCGCCGGACAGGGGTGCGGTCGTCACGCTCGCCGTGTCCCTCAACACGGCCGGACCGGCTCCGTGCACGGCGCATCCGGTCCGCCGTCGATCGTATGCGGCGACGGCACGGCCATGTCAACGGTGCCCGGTCCGGCGGGGCCGGGACCGTCCGGCATTCGGGCCGTTGCTTGACGAAGAGCAGTTCGTACTGTTCAAGTAGTCGCATGAATGCCCATCAGCGCCTGGTCTCGCGCGACTACATCGACTTCGGTCGGGTGTGGTCCGCGGCTTGTTGCGCCTGACGCGGCAGCGGGCTGCCTGAACGGCCCTTCCCTCCCTCGGTGACCCCGTCGTGGGCCGAGCTCTCCCTCCGCGCCACCGCCGTGCCGTCCGTGACCGCCGCAAGGCTTCACGCCGCCGCGCACCCGGACGCGCGCTGCCGCCGCACCGCACAACCCCGACGCCCCGCGTCGTCACGCTCGCACGCCACGCCTGCACCTCACGCGCTCTCCTCCGCACCCGCGCACCTTCCGCGGCTGACGGAGCCTCATGTACCTCCGCACCGAGGCCGGTTCACCCTGCCGCGAGGCGATCCGCCGCACCTTCCGAAAGGCCACACCCATGCCCGTGGAGTTCCTCGGCATAGCCGCCACCAACGACGGCTCCGAAACCACCGCCCGATCCGGCGCCTCCTTCGACAAGGAGTACACGCTCCGGCTCGCCCGGGCGCACGAGGAGCACGGCTGGGACCGGGTGCTGTTCGCCTACGGCTCCGGTACGCCGGACCCCGCACCGGCCGCCGCGTACATCGCGGCCAAGCTGGACCGGCTGCAGATCCTGCTGGCCCACCGGCCCAACGTCTCGTACCCCACCTTCGCGGCCAAGACCTTCGCCACCCTCGACCAGATCAGCGGCGGCCGGCTGGCCGTGCACTTCATCACCGGCGGCAACGACCACGAGCAGGGCCGGGAGGGCGACGTCCTCGGCAAGGACGAGCGCTACGCCCGCACCCGCGAGTACATCCGCATCGTCAAGAAGATCTGGACCACCCACGAGGCCTTCGACCACGAGGGGGAGCACTACCGCTTCCACGACTTCGTCAGCGACGTCTTCCCCGTCCAGCAGCCGCGCCCGAACGTCTCGTTCGGCGGTTCCTCGCCCGCCGCCTACGCGGCCGGCGGCGCGGAGGCGGACATCTACTGCCTGTGGGGCGAGCCCCTGGAACAGACGGCCCAGCAGATCGAGGCGGTACGGGAAGCCGCGCGGGCCGCCGGCCGTACGGAACCGCCCCGGATCCAGGTGGCGTTCCGCCCGATCATCGCCCCGACCGAGGAACTGGCCTGGGAGAAGGCCCACCGTACGGTGGGCGCCATCCGCGAGCGCAGGCGGGCCGGGGCGGTGCAGCGCCACCGCGGCAACGGAGTGACGGAGGCCGCGGCGCCGCAGAACACCGGATCGCAGCGCCTGATCGCCATCGCGGAGGCGGGGGAGCGCTACGACCGGGCCCTGTGGACCCCGACCGCCGCCGCCACCGGGGGCGCGGGCAACTCCAACGCCCTGGTCGGCACCCCGGAGACGGTGGCCCAGGCGCTGCTGGACTACTACGACCTCGGCGTGGACATCCTGTCGGCCCGCGGCTACGACCTGCTCGACGACGCCATCGACTTCGGCCGGTACGTGATCCCCCTCGTCCGCGAGGAGGTCGCGAAGCGGGACGCCGCCCGGCAGGGCGCTCGGGAAGCCGCCGCTCGGGAAGGCGCCGGCCCGGACGCCGTACGCGGTGCCGGCCCCGGGACCGGCACCCCCCGCCAGACCCTGACGGCGGTGCGCGGATGAGCCTCCACGCGAGCGGGCTCCGCGGGCGCCTGCGCACCGCCCTCGTGCTCCTGCCCCTCCTGACCGCGCTGACGGCCTGCGGCTCCGGCGAGGGATCCCCGCCGGTGGCCGGCGCCCTCGCCTCACCCGCGCCGGCCGACGATCCGGTCGCCGGCGTACGGGCCGTGGAGTCGATCGCGGCCCTGCTTCCCGCCGAGGTCCGCAAGGCGGGCAGCGTGCGGCTCGGCGGCTCGGTCGGATCCCCGCCGTCGGCGTACTACCCCAACGGACAGGACAAGCCGCCCGCCGGCCAGGACATCGACATCGCCGCCGCGGTGGCCAAGGTCCTCGGCCTGAAGCTGGAGCGCCAGGACGCCTCCTTCGAGACGATCCTCCCCGCCCTCGGCAGCGGCAAGTACGACGTCGGCACGGGCAACTTCGGCGTCACCACCGAACGCCTGAAGTCCGTCGACTTCGTCACCTACATCAACGACGGCCAGGGATTCGGCGTCAAGACGGGCAACACCACACTGACCGGGCAGGTCTCCGACCTCACCCAGCTGTGCGGACTGACCATCGGCACCGGCGCCGGCACGACCTTCGAGAAGACGCTCACCGCGAAGAAGGAGGTCTGCGCGGCCGCCGGGAAGAAGCCGTACGAGGTCAAGGTCTTCTCCGAGCCCGGGGCCGTCACCACGGCCCTCCAGCAGGGCCGGATCGACGTCGTCATGTCGACGATCAACGGCCTGCGCCATCAGGCCGCACAACCCGCCGCGCAGACCACGTTCCTCGGCGAATACCACCGCCTCGACGTCGGCTTCGCCTTCAAGAAGGGATCCCCGCTGACCCCGGCCTTCCAGGCCGCCGTCAACGAGCTGATCAAGGACGGCACGTACGCGCGGATCCTGAAGAAGTGGGGCACCACGCCCTCCGCGATCGACACCTCGCAGATCAACCCGGCCGAGCACGCGTGAGCGAGCCCGCGCTCGGACCCGTCATGGTCGAGGTCCGCGGAGTCCACAAGAGCTTCGGACCCCTGGAGGTGCTGCGCGGGGTCGATCTGACGGTCCGCGCCGGGGAGGTCACGGTGATCCTGGGGCCCTCCGGCTCGGGGAAGTCCACCCTCCTGCGCACCATCAACCACTTGGAGAAGGTCGACCGCGGCTGGATCAGCGTCGACGGCGAGCTCATCGGCTACCGGGGTCACCGCGGGAAGCTGTACGAGCTCAAGGAGAAGGAGGTGCTGAGACAGCGCACGCACATCGGGTTCGTCTTCCAGGACTTCAACCTGTTCACGCACCTCACCGTGCTGGAGAACCTCGTCGAGGCCCCGGTCTCCGTGCTGCGCCGGCCGCGGGAGGCGGCCGGGGCGACGGCCCGCAGGCTGCTGGAGCGCGTGGGCCTGAGCGACAAGGCGGACGCCTACCCGCGGCAGCTGTCCGGAGGGCAGCAGCAGCGGGTGGCCATCGCCCGGGCGCTCGCGCTCCAACCGAAGGTGCTGCTCTTCGACGAGCCGACCTCGGCGCTCGACCCGGAACTGGTCGGCGAGGTTCTGGACGTCATCAAGGACCTGGCCCGCACCGGCACCACCATGCTCGTCGTCACCCACGAGCTCGGCTTCGCCCGGGAGGTCGCCGACACCGTCGTGTTCATGGACGAGGGTGCCGTCGTGGAGCAGGGACCGCCCGGGGCCGTCCTGGACGACCCGCGGCACCCCCGCACCCGCGGCTTCCTCGCCAAGGTGTGGTGAGGGACCTAGGGGGTGTCTTGTCGGTCGGGCCCGGCCTGATCGGCAAGACACCCCCTAGGGATCAGCCGATGAGCGCCTCGGTGATCTGCCGGGTGGTCTGCGCCGCGACGCGGGGGTCGGTCGCGGCATGGAAGGTGTAGGCGTTCAGGCCGGTCGCCAGGGCCCAGCCGCGGCCGCGCAGCCAGGTGGCCTCGTCCACGCCGAGGCCGTCGCGGAAGACGGCCCGGCTCGGGGCCGACATCAGGGTGAAGGCAATGGTCAGATCGCGAGCCGGGTCGCCGACGCCCAGCCCGCCGAAGTCGATGACCGCGCTGAGGCGGCCGTCGACGGTCAGCAGGTTGCCGGTGTGGAAGTCCCCGTGGAACCAGACCGGAGGCCGGTCCCAGCCGGGCGCGTCCAGTGCCGCCTCCCACAGGCCGGTCATGGCCGCCGCGTCGAACACGCCGGAGACCGCCTCGATGGCGGCCCGCGTCGCGCGGTCCCGGTCGGCCAGCGGAGAGCCGGTCAGGTCCGCGGGGGCGGATCCGGTGCGGAGGTCGGGGGAGGTGAACCGCTGCAGGGCGGTCAGGAACCGGGCCAGTGTCCCGGCGGCCGTCGGGGAGTCGGCCAGCGCGGAAGCGGTCGCCACTTCCCCCTCCAGCCAGCGGGACACCGACCACGGCCACGGATAGCCGAAGCCGGGTCTGCCCACGGCCACCGGGACCGGGACGGCCAGCGGCAGGTGCGGGGCGAGCCGGGGCAGCCACTCGGCTTCCTTGGCGGCCTGCCCGGCCACCCCGGGCCCGCGGGGGAGCCGGACGGACAGCTCCCGGCCCAGCCGGTAGATCACGTGGTCGGATCCGGCCGGATCGAGGAGACGGAGGGGAAGCCCCGCCCACTGCGGGAACTGCGCGTCGACCAGGCGCCTGACCAGCGCCGCGTCGATGAGGGGACGGGCCTCCTCGTCCGGCAGGGCCGCGGTGGCCGCAGACGCCGCCGGGGTGGCGGTGCCCGCGGTGGCTTCCGCCGTCGTCTCGCTCGTCAAGAAGCGCTCCCGTGCCCGGCCCGCTCCGGACGGCGGGCGTTCGGAGTCATCCCACCGCGCCGGGGCCCGCCTGTCGACCGGTTTCCGGCCCCGGGCGGCTATGCGGTGGGGTTCGCCGCCGCCGCCGCCGCCTCCTTCTCCTCCTCCTCCTTCTCCTCCAGCCAGTGCGGTGTGCGGAAGGCCGCGCCGCCGTACATCGGGAGGGCGATCGATTCCCCGTACCGGGCGAGCTGGTTCCAGGGCCGGTTGAGGCCGGTGGAGCCGTAGCGGCGCACCCGGGTGACGGTGTCGAGGTCCAGTACGTCGATGAGCACCTCCTCGCCGGGGCCGGCCTGCTGTCGGACGGTGCCCTCGGGGTCGACGATCGTGCTGGCGCCGACCCCCGCGGGGTCGGCGGCGTTGACGTTGACCACGTAGACCTGGTTGGTCCAGGCGTTGGCGCGGGCGCAGACCAGTTCCATCTCCCGGTCCCGGGTGGGTGTCAGGGTGGGCTGGATGACGATCTCCGCTCCCAGCCAGGCGAGTTGGCGGACCGTCTCGGGGAAGGAGCCGTCGTAGCAGATGGCCAGGCCCGCCCGCCCGATGCCGGGGAGGTCGAACACGGTGAACTCGTTCCCGGGCCGGGCCCTTTCGTACGGCTGCCAGGGGAAGACCTTGCGGTAGCGGGCGACGATCTCGCCCTCGGGCGAGACCGCTATGGCCGTGTTGTAGACGTGGCCGTCCTCCGCACGCTCGTAGAGGCTGCCCGGGACCAGCCACAGCTCGGTCTCCCTGGCAAGGGCGCAGATCCGGTCGGTGAGCGGTCCGGGGATCGTGACGGCGGCCCGCTCCATCCAGTCGTCGGGGGCGGGGCGCAGCAGCGGGCCCTCGGCGGCGAGCAGGAGCTCGGGGGCGACGACGAGCTGGACGTGGGGGAAGAGCTCGTGCGTGGCGCGGACCTGGTCGCTGAAACGCTGCCAGCTCGCTTCGAGGTCGTGGGCCACGGGCGTGGTCTGGAGTGCGGCGATGGCGAGAGTGCGCATGGGTGTGGTCAGTCCTCGGTGATGGTGAGCGCGGCGACCGACGTGCGGCCTTCGCGGAAGAAGCGGCGGAAACGGGTGCGGGCGATCAGCAGGGCCAGGGCGCCCGCGGCGAGGGATCCGGCGCCGAGGAGGAAGACTCCGCCGACGCCGTGGAAGGAGGTGCTGCCGTAAGCGGGGTCGTACATGTCGTAGGCGCTGCGGGCGAAGGCCGCCAGCATCAGCAGGCCGCCCAGCAGGGGCAGGACGCCGCGCAGCAGGAGGTCGCGCGGGGAATCGCGCAGGCTCCGCCGGAAGTACCAGACGCAGCTCAGGGCGGTGGTGCCGTAGTAGCAGGCGATGAGCAGCCCGACACAGAGGACGGCGTCGCCGAGGAAGTCCGCGGAGACGAGCCGGAGCAGGATCAGCGTGCCGGCCGCCGCCGTTCCGCAGGCCAGCGTCCCGAAGGCGGGCGTGCGGTGCCGGGGGTGGATCCGGGTGAAGGCGCGCGGCAGGGCGCCGTGGGCGGCCATGGACAAGGTGCCGCGGGAATTGCCGACGAGGCAGGTGAGCAGGGCCGAGACCGCCGAGACGCAGACGGCGAGCTCCATCACCTTGGCGAGTGCGCCGCCGAGTACGGGAGGCGCGAGGGTCGTGAGGACGTCGGCGGCGTTCTCCGGGTTGCCGAGGCCCAGGCCCGTGGTTCCGGTACCGGCGAAGCTGATCGCCGCGAACGCGGTGAACAGGTAGGTGCCCAGGAGCAGGAGCGTCGAGATGACGGCGGCCTGCCCGGCCACGCGTTCGCCGTCGCGGGTCTCCTCGTTCGCGGCGAGCAGCGAGTCCCACCCCCAGTAGATGAACAGGCAGAGCAGGACGGCTTCGGCGAAGGGCCCGAATCCGTCGAAGGCGCTGGGGTCGAGCCATGCCGGGGAAGGGGTGACGGCCCCGTCGCGGGCGAAGGCGGCCGCGCCGAAGCCGAGCAGGGCCGCCAGTTGCAGGCCGAGGAGCACGTACTGCACGGAGGCGGCCAGGTGCAGTCCCCGGACGGAGACCAGGGTGCACGCGGCCAGCAGGAGGAGGGCGGTCGCCGTGACGACGACGTCGTCCTCGGCGAGGGAATGCAGACCGAGCAGGTTCAACAGGTACACGGCGCCGACCTGGGACAGGGCGGTCATCGCGATGAGGGTGGCGACGATCACGACCCAGCCCCCGGTGAACCAGCCGGCCACCGGCCCGAAGGCTCGGGTGGTCCACACGAAGTTGGTGCCGCAGTCCGGCATCTCGCGGTTCAGCTCGCGGAAGGCGAAGGCGGTGAGCAGGATCGGTACGAATCCCAGGAGCAGGGCGGCCGGAGCCAGGTCTCCCACGGCGAGCGTCACGAAGCCGAGGGTGACGGCGATGCTGTACGCCGGTGCCACCGACGACAGCCCGAGGGTGACGGAGGCGAGCAGGCCCACGGAGCCGCCGCGCAGCCCCTTGCCGACGGGGGCGGGCGCCGGCCCGGTTCTGGCCCCGGTGTCGGTCGGGTTGGTCATGGTGCCTCCTGGAGGCCGCAGGTGTGGTGCGCAGAGCGTGAGGCGCCGCGTTAAACGCAGATTTAATGCTCGACTTCCTGGACCGTCAATGGTCTGGGCGATATTGTTAAACCCAGATTTAGATGATCGATGTCTGGAGGGCATGGCGTGGCAGCCAGGAAGGGGACCGGCAAGGAGAACCGCCGGACCGAGCTGGGCAAGGCGGTGGAGCGCGCCGTACTGGTACGCGGACTGGAGGGCCTGCGGCTGCGCGATGTCGCCGACCAGGCGGGGGTCACCCCCGCCGCGGTGCTCTACTACGGCGATCTGGACGCCCTCGTCCACTCCACCTACCAGGAGGCCATCGAGCGCTACAGCAAGGAGCGCGAGGAGGCCGCGGACCGCTTCGACGACGCCCGAGACAAACTGCGGGCCTGCATCGACCACGGAGTCGCCGGCGGCCCCGACGACGCGCTGACCCGGCTGCTCTTCGAGTACTGGCCGCGCTGCCTGCGCGACGCCCGGGCGGCGGCGCTCGACAGCGCCCTGACGGAACGCCAGATCGCGGTGTACTCCGGCATCCTGGTCCTCGGCCAGGCGCAGGGACACTTCCTGCTCCAGGATCCGCCGCGCCTGCTCGCCGCGAACTTCGTCGCCATGGAGGACGGTTACCAGATGGAGGTGCTCGCCGGACGGCGCACGCGCACCGAGGTGATCGCCGCCCTGCGCTCCTACGCGCGGGCCGTCACGGGTCACGAGCTGACCGGGCACGAGGAGGCCGGCCCGGCCTGACCGCGGCACCGAGGCCCGGACGCGCCGCCGGCCCGCCTCGTGACGAGGCGGGCCGGCGGCCATCATGCGTGCAGGGCGTCCCGTTGGCGGCGACGCCGTTGGCGGGTCAGGGGCAGGTGGCCAGGAGGACGGAGACCACCGTGCAGCTGGCGGTCGCGCCGTCGTTGAGCGGGTTGGGGTCGGTCGGCGCGGACGCCGTACGGGTGGCGGAGACCGTGACGCGCCCCAGTGAGAGCAGGCCCAGCGGTACCCGGAAGGTCTTGGTGGCGGTGGCGCCGTTGGCGATGGTCCCGTAGGCGCAGGTCACCGTGGATCCGGCGGCCGTGCAACCCGGGGACAGGGTGTTGGCGGAGGCGCCCGACGGCAGGGTTGCGGTGAGCGTGGCCGAAGTGACCGTACCGGGACCGGTGTTGCGGGCGGTCAGGGTGTAGGTGAGGTAGGGGACCAGCAGGCTGAGGCCGGGCTGTGCGGTCAGGTCCACGTCGATGTCGGCGGGCGGGAGCTGGTACGTGTACCGGCCCGCGCCGGTCACCGCGCTGGTGCCGCCGGCCGTGGTGACCTGGACGTCCACGGGGCCCGCGGCGTGGGCGGGCGCGGTCGCGGTGCAGGACGTGGGGGTGCAGGAGAGGCCGGTGCCCGGGTTGCCGGGGCCGAAGACGATCGCGGTGGCGCCGTCCAGGCCGGTGCCGCCGACCGTGACGACCGTACCGCCGGCCGTCGTGCCGACGGCGGGGCTGAGCGAGGTCACCACGGGGACGGGGACGTAGGTGTAGCGGCCCGCGGGGGACGGGGCGCTGGTGCCGCCGGGAGTGGTGGCCCGGACGTCCACGGTGCCGGTGCCTGCCGGAGCGGTGGCGGTGCACGAGGTCGCCGTGCACGCGACGTCGGTGGCGGGGTTGTCCGCGCCGAAGGTGAGGACGGCGCCCGACAGGTTCGTGCCCGTGACCGTCACGGCCGTACCGCCGCCCGTGGGTCCGGCGGCCGGGCCGACGGAGGTGACCGTGGGCGGCAGGGTGAAGGCGAACACGATCCGCCCGTCACCGGCGTTGGCCCCCTCGGTGAGGGTTACGGACGAGCCCGCAACCGTCCCGGAGACCAGGCTGGACCCTCCGCCGCCCCCTCCTCCGCCACCACCGGTGCTGCCGTATCTGCCACCGGCTCCGCCCCGGCCTCCGCCGCCGTACCCGGCTCCGCCGCGGCCGCCGGCGCCCGTCGGGCTGAACACGCCCTGGCCGGCGGAGCCGCCGGAGCCGTTCGGGAAGGCGCCCGGGGAACCGTTCGGGCCCTCGTTGTCCGCTCCGGCACCCCCGATTCCGGCAGCCCCGCCGGCCGTGTCGGTGCCCGGGCCGCCGCCCGTACCGCCCTGCGCATCGGGGACCAGGCCGTTGCCGTCAGCGCCCGCGCTGCCGCTGTCACCGCCGGCCGCTCCCCGGTAGGCGGGGGAGCCGATGCCCGCTCCGCCCGCCCCGCCGCCCGAACCGGCCGTCAGTAGAGGCGCGTTGGCGGCGGTGGTCACCGCGACCAGAGCGCCGCCGGAACCCGGCACGCCGAACTGTGCGCTCGCCGTGCCGTTGGCGCCGCGCCGGCCGACGGTCACGTTGAAGGTCTGCCCGGGCGTGGCCGGGACGGTCGCGACGAGGTGCGCGCCCTTGCCCCCGGCGGTGCCGTCGGCGGCGTTCCCGCCCCCGGCGCCGTCCAGGGTCACCGCACCGACGGAGACGCCGTCGGGCACCGTGACGCTTCCGGAACCCCCCGCCGAGCAGGTGATCGTGGTCGTGGCACCCACCAGGACAGGGGCGGCGCACACCCCCTCCGCCGACGCCGGGGGCGCCAGAACCGTCAGGCCGCCCGCGGCCAGCGCCGAGGACGCGGCCACCGCCAGCAGCCGGCGCCGCCACCGGGCGCGCGGACCATGTAACACAGCAGTCGAAGACATCGAGTCTCCCCCTCTCGCCTCCGTCCGGCAGCGGCCGGAGTCGCATACTCCCGGGAAGCCGCGGCCGGACGCTTCCGTACGACGGACCGGAGGGCAGCTTCCTCCGGCGGTGCCGCCCGTTCGCCGGTATTCCGGGGCCGGTTGGAAGGACCGCGGCCCGGTGATACCGGCGGAAGCATCGCAGCGGCGGGGGCGCGGCGGGCGCCAAATGCCGGATCGTCCCGCCAAACCGTTGGAAACCCCGAAATCGACCACCGGACTCGTACGAATTTCCGAGAAGATACGAGGTTGCGAGGTTACGAAGTGGCGGGGTCGAGGAGCTGGGGGCCGTTGTTGCGGACGCTGTTGACGGCGGTCGAGACCGCGGTCACCGCGAGGCGGCCGCCGGCGGGGGTGTGGAGCAGGGCGCGGAGATCCGTCGTGTCCTCGTGCGAGGGGTCGAGCCAGGCCTCGTAGTCGCCGGGGTCGAGGGCGAGCGGCATCCGGGGATGGATGCGGCCGGCCGCGTCCGTGGCCTCGGTGGTGATGATCGTGGCCGTGGTGAGCCAGGCGTCCGGGTCGTCCCGGTCGGCGACGGCCGGGTCGCGCCAGAACTCGTACAGCCCGGCCATGGCCATGACCGAGCCGGTCTCGGGCCGGATGAAGTAGGGCTGCTTGTAGGCCTTGGCCGTACCTGCGGCGGGTACGGCCACCCACTCGTAGAAGCCGTCCGCGGGGAGCAGGCAGCGGCGTTTGGCCAGGGCCCGCCGGAACGCGGGCTTCTCGTGGACGGTCTCCACCCGCGCGTTGATCATCCGTGATCCCACGCCGGGGTCCTTGGCCCAGGACGGCACCAGCCCCCACCGCACCGGGCGCAGCTGCCGCCCGAGCTCGCCGGTGTCCCGGTCGGCGCGCTCCAGCACGGCCCACACCTCGTCGGTGGGCGCGACGTTCCACGAGGGCCCGAGCTCCCGGCCGGGATCGAGCCGGGCATCGAAGAGCCCGGCGAGGTCCTCGGGGGCGCGGGAGGAGGCGTATCGACCACACATGCCTCCACTGTCCCACCCTTCCCGGGTCGGAGGGCCCGAGCGCGCCGCACGGGGACGGCGCGCCCGGGCCGATGTCAGTGCCGGGTGGGAGGATCGCGCCCATGTCGATGCCCTTGCCCCTGCCTCAGCCTGACAACCTGACCTCTCTGGTGCTGCGCACCCACTTCGGCGAGGAGGCGGCGTGGGACGCACTGCGGAGCGCGATCGACGGTGCCACGTTCGTCAGCGACCGCCGCTTCGCCGAGGCGGATGTCCAAGCCCTGGCGGACGCGGCGGCGGCCGCCGAGGAACGCGAGTGGTTCAATCACCTGTTCATCGCGGACGCGGCCGCGATGGCGGATCCCGTCCACCCGCTTCTGGCCGTGGACCTCTGGGTCGAGCCAGGGCGGACGTTCAGGGTCCCGTCCCGGTGGTTCTTCGACGTGTCGGCCAACCTCGGCCTCGCGAACATGTACTTCGAGGAGTTCGCCGAAGCCGCCGACGGATCAGGGACCTTCCGCGGCTTCGGCCCGCACTGACGGCTCGCCGTCCGGAGCGGGCTCAGGCGGCCCGGGCCCGGGTGGAGACGGTCACCCGGTCGACCCGCATCGGGTGGCCCGGTTCGGTGTCCGGGCCCGGGGTTGCGCCGTCGGCCAGCGGGAGGCCGCCGCCGATGGCCACGTTGAGGATCAGGAACAGACCGTGGTCCACCGCCCGCTTCCACGTGTCCGGGTCCATCCCGGAGGCGGCCACCCGGTGGTGCACCCGGCCGTCCCGGTACCAGCGCACTTCCTCGGCGCCGGGGGAGCGGTCGACCTCGACGGCGTACGTGTGGAACCCCGTACGGCAGTCCCCGCACGCCTGCGGCCCCGAGCTCAGGCCCGCCGGCTCCCGGCACGGGCCGCCTTCGAGGGTCCCGCAGTGCATGGTCGCGAAGACGCTGTCCCGGCCGTTGACCGATTCCATGATGTCGAGCTCCCCGATGCCGGGCCAGCCCGTGTACCCGTCGCGCAGCGGCGCCCCGAGGGTCCAGAACGCCGGCCAGTAGCCGGCCGCCTTGGCGCCGGTCACCTCCGGCAGGGCGATCGCGGCCTCGATCCGCAGGATCCCGCCGGCCGGGGCGGCGAAGTCGGAGCGCCGGGTCTCGATGCGGCCCGAGCGCCACGCGCCGTCCGCGCGGGTGGGGACGATCTCCAGTGCGCCCTTGCCGTCGAGGCGGACGTTGTCCGTCGAGTCGGTCATCGTCTCGATCTCTCCCGTGCCCCACTGGGCGGCGGGGCATCCCGGATAGCACGTGCCGGTGTCGTGCAGCCAGTCGGCCGATGACGGCGGGCTGCCCGCGGGACCGTCGAACTCCTCCCGGAACACCTCGGTCCAGCCCGCGGGCCCCGCCGCCCCGGACGCGGCCCCCGCCCCGCCCACGGCGGGCAGCAAACCCGCATCCGTGAGCAGCCGTTCCAGCCGGGGGGTCAGGACGACGACCGCCACGTTGGTCAGGTGGGCGTCGTCCCGGTAGAGGAGGATGCGGTCCAGCACGGCCGGGCAGGTCGGCCCCTCGCCCGGGCAGAGGACCGGGTTCACGCTCACGGCGCTTACGCCGGGCAGGGCGCCGGCGGCGATCCGCTTGGCCAGCGGATCGGGCTGCTGGGCGTTGGTTCGGCTGAACGCGCAGGCCGCGGGCTCCTCGGGGCTGCCGGAGACGCACGCGGGGACGTCCGTACCCGGTACGGGGGTGTCCTCGACGTAGACGATCGGCGCACCGATCGCCCGCAGGGGTGCGAGGGTCTTCTCCCAGGCCTCGGCGAGGAGTCCGGAATCGGCCGTGTACCGGTTGAGCGAGGAGATCACGATGAGCCGCGGCTTCGGCTGCTGCCGCAGCCGCTCCAGGGCGTCGGCGCGCCACGTGTCGCACTCCCGGTAGGCGCGGCCGAGCTGCGGACTGTCCACCGCGAGCTGCGGCAGGGGGCAGCCCTGCTTCACCAGCTCCTGGAGGGCCCAGCCCCGTTGCGCGGCCATGGCCAGCATCGCGGAGAACCACTGGCCCGCGTGCGAATCGCCGAGCAGCACGATCCGGTCCGGGCTGTCCACCGCGCCGAACAGGCAGTCCGGGCTGCGGGTCACGGACGGGGCCACCTCGCAGGCCCCGTCCGGCGGGAAGTCCTTGCGCGCCTGTGCGGGGCCGGGCACGACCGGGCCGGCGCCCAGCGGCGCGGAGCCCGTACGGGCGAGCAGGTTCGGTCCGGAGGCGGCGCCGGGGGGCAGCCCGCCGAGCTGGACCGGCGTTGCCGGACCCAGCAGGTTCAGCGTCGTGGTGCCCACCACCAGCGCGAGCACCACCGGCAGGACCACGGCCGTGATGCCCACCGACAGCCCGCGGCGCGGGAATTCGGAGACGGTGCGGCTGCGGCGCAGCGGCTGCTCGACCCAGCGCATGGTGGCGTAGGCGGGCAGTGCGGCCGCCAGGGTGAGCGCGGCCTTCACCGGCCACTCCTGGGGGCCGAAGCGGGCCTCGGCGAGGACGAGCACCGGCCAGTGCCACAGGTACAAGGTGTAGGAGAGCCGACCCACCGCGCGGGGAGCCCGCCCCGCGAGCAGCCGGCCGATCCCGTAGCCGCCCGGCGTGCTGCGCTCGCCCCGGCCGGGGATCGCGGCGAGGATGACGGCCGCCGCCCCCAGGGTCGGTACCAGGGCCGCGTGGCCGGGGTAGGGCGTGGCCGCGTCGTACGCGAAGCTGCTCCAGACGATCGCCGTGATCCCGGCCCAGCCGCACAGCAGCCGCAGCGGGCGCGGGCCGCGCATGAGGTGCCAGGGCAACAGCGCCACCAGCGCGCCGACGCCGAACTGCCAGACCCGGGAGGGCGTGGCGAGGTACGCGAGCGAGGCGGAGTGGTCCGTCCAGCGCAGGGACAGCGCGAACGAGGCGAGGACCACCGGTACGGCGGCCAGTGCCACGGCGGCCCGCACGGCGCGGCCACGGCGTACGGCCCGGGCCGCGCCGAGCACGATCAGGGCGAGCAGGGGAGCCCAGAGGAGGTAGAACTGCTCCTCGACGGCGAGGGACCAGAAGTGCAGGAGGGGGCTCTGCTCGTGCCCGGCGGCCAGGTAGTCGGTCCGCTGGGCGACGAACCGCCAGTTGGCGGCGGAGAGCGCCGCCGCGACCACGTCCTGCTCCAGGTCCGCGCGGCGCAGCGGTACGGTCAGCCAGGCCCCGGCCAGGGCCACCGCGCCGAGGACGACCGCGGCGGACGGCAGGAGCCGGCGGGCCCGCCGGGAGAAGAAGTCCAGGAGCCGGATCCGGCCGGTGGTGACGGCCTCGCGGACGAGCAGCCCGGTGATGAGGTAGCCGGAGACGACGAAGAAGACGTCCACGCCGACGAAACCGCCCGCGAGCCCCGGAACCCCGGCGTGGAAGGCGAGGACCGCGACGACGGCGACGGCGCGCAGCCCCTCGATGTCGGGCCGGAACGCGGACCGGTGCGGGCTGGGCCCGGACTCGCCGCCGGAGCGCGCCGGGGAGGACGGTTCGGGAGGTGGGGCGGGGGAGGTCAGGGAGGAGGGGACGGGGACGGGGGAGTGCATGGTGGTTGTCGAGCCTTTCAACTCAGCCAGGGAAGCATGGGGTTGACCCACCCGGATGCCAGCAGGCCGGTGAGCAGGAGCACCGCCGAGGCGGCGAGGGTCTCGGGCCAGCGGCGCGGCAGCACGCCGGTGGAGGCGCGGCCGGCGAAGGCCCGTACGAGGCTGCGCGGGCGGCCGCCGGCCGCGGCCGGTGCGGCCCCGGCCGAGGCCTTCCCGGAGGAGGTCGCGGAGGCCGCTGTCGGCCGCAGCTCGGAGATCAGGTCCCGGACCAGCGGGCCGTTGATCTGGCACTGCACGAGGAAGTAGAGGAGTAGACCCCAGGTGGGCTCCCAGCCGTTGCGGGCCACGGCCAGCGCCAGACCCGCCGCGGCCGCGCCGTTGGAGAGGACCAGCCAGACCAGGGAGACGCCCACCACCCGGCGGGCCATGCCGCCGGAACGGGCGGGCCCCCGGGTCCCGGTGGGCACCCAGTCGGCGCTGCGGCCGCGCAGCGTGTGCAGGAAGGCGGTGGCGGCGGCGACGCTCGTCAGGACGTTCGCCCGGATCACCTCCACCCGCCAGCGGGTCCTGCTGATCCGCGGGAGGAGAACGTGCCAGAGCCACAGCGGGGCGAGCAGCGGCAGGACGTGCCAGGGCCGGATGTCGTCCGGGTACCAGAACATCATCACCAGCGGCGGCAGCGGCGCGGCGAAGGTGTTCACGGCGGCGGCCAGGTAGCCGACCACGCCCTCGTAGAAGCACAGCCGCATCCGCCAGGGCGCGCCCATCGTCCGCAGGACGGGCGAGGTGAGCAGGTGGAGGTTGCCCATCGCCCACCGGTACTGCTGGTTGACGAAGGAGGTGACCTCGTCGGGCGAGGTGCCCTTGGCGACCAGCACCGGTACGTACAGGGTGCGGAACCCCTGCGCGTGCAGGGCGAGGCCCGTGTACAGGTCCTCGCTGTGGTCGAGGCGGGCGAAGCCGCCGGCCAGGTCGATGGCGGCGCGCCGGTAGACGGCGTTGCTGCCGCAGCAGATGGCGGCGTCGCTCGCGTCCCGGGAGGGCTGGATCCAGCGGAAGAACCACTCCTGGGCGGAGCCCGCGGCCCGCTGGATCCAGCCCATGGTCCCGTCGGTGTCGAAGCACTGCGGGCTCTGCACGATCCCGACGGCCGGGTCGGCCAGATAGGGCACGAGATGGCGCAGGAAGTCCGGCCGGGGCGCGAAGTCGGCGTCGAGGATGGCGATGAACTCGGCGCTGCTCAACGTCAGGGCGTGGTTGAGGTTCCCCGCCTTCTTCAGGTGGCCCCGGTCCGGCCGGACGACGTACTCGTACCCGTACGAGGCCGCCAGCGCGGCGACTTCGGGACGGTCGGCGTCGTCCAGGACCCATGTGGTCAGCGCGCCGGGCCAGTCGACGGCCGACACCGCGCGGTAGGCGTTGTCCAGGACGGGCAGCGGTTCGCCACAGGTCGGCAAGTACAGGTCCACGGTGGGCAGTCGGGCGGGCTGCCAGGCGCGGACGAGCACCTCGTGCGAGGGCCGGGTCAGCCTGCGCTGGCGCAGGCTGTTCACCGAGGAGAGGGCGAGCGCCACGAGGTTGAGCCCGAGGACGGCGAGGAAGGCCCACAGGGCCGGAGTGCGCAGCGCGAAGGTGAACATGGTCGCCGCGGTGAAGACGAAGGCGAGGCTCGTGCTGATGAGGACCCAGCGTCGTTGCGGGCCGAAGTACCAGTAGAGCTCCTCGTCGGAAGGAGGTTGCGGAAGATGATGAAAGGTCATAAAGCCCCCCACGGCTGTTTATGCGCCCGTTTCAGATGGCCACCATAGCGCCAGAGGTATAGACCATTTGTTTCCGCACGACCAACACGTGCAATCGGCCACGGGATTGGCGCATCTCAGGTGGTCCAGACCTTTGCTCCGGCCATTCGACCGGCCGCACCGCCTCCCGCCGGGAAGGTGCAGGTCACGGGGGAGTGAACAGACACCGAAGACTTGCACGGCCCGGCGGACGGGCTCGTGGTGCAGGACGACGAGGCCGGACTGCGGGACGCCACCTGGGTCCTGGACGGGACCGCGGTGCGCGCCGCGGCCTTCCGGGCCCGGCCGTTCTGGAATTCAGGGGTGTGAGGCGCAGCCCGTGACGCGGGTGGGGCCCGGGGGCCTCAGGCGCCCGTCGCCGTCGCCACCGTCCGGGCCGGGTCCTCGTACACCGGGTCGAGGGCCAGGAGGGCGCCGCCGCGGGCCGGAGCGGTGAAGCCGAGGGTGGACAGGAGCAGACGGCAGCCGCCCGTGTCCGGGGCCATCACCCGTTCGGCCATCAGCCGCTCCACGCGCGGGGCCAGCCGGTCGCCGAAGTAGGTGAAGTAACCGCCGAGCACCACCGCGCGCGGGTTCAGGACGTCCGCCAGCAGCGCCAGCCCGAGGCCGAGACCGTCGGCGATCCGGTCCAGGGCTTCCAGCGTGCGGGCGTCCCCGGCGGCCGCCCGCCCCTGGAGATCCGTCAGCCGGGCCTCCAGGTCGAGGGAGGGGTCGTGCACGGGATCCTCGGGGGCGGCGGCGTGCCGCAGCAGGGCCGTGAGCCCGACCATGGTCTCCCAGCAGCCCCGGCGCCCGCAGGCGCAGAGCGCGCCGCCCGGATCGAGCGGCATGTGGCCGATCTCGCCGGCGAACCCGGCGGCTCCGCGGTGGAGCCGGCCGCTGCTGATGATGCCGCCGCCCACGCCCGTCTCGCCGGTGACGTAGATGAGGTCGTGGATGCCGGCCGCGGAGGCCTCCACGTACTCGGCCACCGCGCCGAGTTTGGCGTCGTTCTCCAGCTGCAGCGGGGGCGCCCCGCGCCCCAGGCGGGCGCGGATCCCGCTGACCGCTTCGACGCCGTGCCAGCCGATGTTCGCGGCGTAGACGACGGTGCCCGCGGTGATGTCGACGACTCCCGGGGCGGCTACCGTGACCCCGGCCGTGGCGATCCCGGCGGCGTCGAGGGTGGCGAGGGCCTCGCGGACCAGCTCGGCGGCGCAGTCCAGAACGGCCTCGGGCTCGGCGCCGCGGACGTCCATGGCGACCCGCCGCTCGAAGACGGTGTCCCCGCCCAGGGTCAGGGCGACGGCGGCCAGGTAGTCGACGTTGATCTCCAGGCCGATCCCGCACAGCGCGCGGCCGTCGATCCGTACGCTCTGGCCGGGACGGCCGACCGAGCCGTCCCGCTCGGCGTCCCCCTCGCGGAGCAGGCCGAGTTCGATGAGCTCGGTGACCAGGCCGGTGACCGTGGGGCGCGGCAGCCCCGCGTCATCGGCGATCCGCGCGCGCGAGCGCGGTCCGGCGTCGCGCAGGAGGCGCAGCACGAGACCGAGGTTGGCCCGGCGGATGGACGCCCTCCCGGCGGGCCGCGCCGGGCCGTTGATCACGACGGGTCCGATGCCGGCGTCACCCCGCCCGCCCTCGTCGCCGCTGCGCTGCGTGCTGCGCGGATCAGTCCTCACCGGTGCTCCTCACTGCCGTCCCCGAGAGTCTGCCACCCACGGGCCCCGGCCCCGCCTCCGCGTAGGGGAGCGGATGCGGAGGTGAATGCGGTCCGCCGGGGTTGACGGGACCCTCATTAATTCAGATCCTAACCAAACTAATTGCTCGACGGTGCATCCGGCCGCGAGCTGACGGCGAGGAGGCCGACGGCGTGAGTGCCCGGTACCACCTGCGGTTCCAGATCCATCCGTACGAAGGCACGGCCGCCGTCGCGGCCACGGCGGCCGAACTCGCCAAGACCTGCACCGACGCGGGCGTGGCGGAGGTGGTGCTGCTCCTGGGGGCCGAGGAGCATTTCACCGGCCACCTCTCCGGACCCGAGGAAGACCTCTGGTACGAAGCGACGGCCCTCGCGCAGGAGGTCCTCCTCGGCGCCGGCCTCGACGTGAGCCTCAACCCCTGGGTGACCACCGGCCACGCCGACCGGGGCCGCACCGACACCCACGGCTTCGCACCGATGGTGTCCCCGACCGGGAAGGTCTCCGCGGCCCAGGCCTCCTTCGCCTGCCCGCGCTGGCGCGCCTGGCTGACCGGGCACTACGGACGCTTCGCCGAACTGGGCTTCCGCGTGCTGTGGCTGGAGGACGACTTCCGCTTCCACAACCACGCCCCGCTGGACTGGGGCGGCGGCTTCGAACCCCTCATGCTGGACCGGCTGGCCGCCCTGGCCGGACGCCCGGTCCCACGACCGGAACTCGTCGCCGCACTCACCGCCCCCGGCTCCCCGCACCCGCTGCGCGCCCTGTGGCAGCAGGTCTGGCGGACCGCGCAGCTGGAGGTGGCCGCACAGGTGGCCGCCGAGGTGCACCAGCGTTCGGCCGGCCGCTCCCGCACCGGGCTGATGAGCTCGGGCCTGGACGCCGCGTCCGTGGAGGGCCGGGACTGGGGAGCGCTCTTCGGAGTCCTGGCGGCCCCCGGAGGCCGCGCCGTGCACCGCCCGCACTTCGCCCCGTACGCGGACGCCCCCGGACGAGAGCTCGCCCGGCAGCTGTGGATGTCGGAACTGCAGCGCTCCCTGCGGCCGCAGTCCGTGGACAGCGAGCCGGAGATCGAGAACTGGCCGCACACCGCCTGGTCCAAATCCGATGTCCAGACCTGGTCGGAGATGGTCGCCGCCCAGCTCTCCGGAGCGGACGCCCTCCTGCTCAACCTCCATCCCATGCACGGCGCCCGCCCCGGCAGCCACCCCGGGATCGCCGAACTGCTCCGCCGCGCCCGCCCCGCGCTCGACCTCGTCCACCGGCAGCACCCGCGCGGGCAGCGCACCCTCGGCGTCGGCCTGCCCTTCGCCCAGGACGCCGCGGCCCACGTGCGGGCCCACGGCGGAGACCTCGCCGAGCTGGCCGTCGACCCGGGCCCGGCGGCCGAGTTCCTGCTCCGGTACGGAGTACCCGTGACGGCCGAACCCGCCCCGGTACAGGCCCTGTTCGGCCCGTCGGCCTGGGCCTTCGACGATCAGGCGGTACGGGCCCTGCTGGCCGGAGGCCTGCTGCTCGACGGGACTGCCGCGGCGATCCTGCACCGGCGCGGCTTCGGACCCCTCATCGGGCTGACCGACGCCGAACCGGTGGACCGGGAGGCCCCGGCCACCCCCGGCGGGCCGGGCCCGTACGCCACCGAGCACCTGTGCGCCGCAGCGGGCGAGGACCTCGCGGGCCTCCTCCTCAGCGTCAACACCCAACCCGCCCTCGCCCGGCTCCGGGAGGCACCCGGGGCACAGCGCTGGAGCGAGGTCCGCACCCCGGACGGCCGCGCCTGGGGGGCGGGCCGCACAGTCTTCACCAACACCCTCGGCGGACGCGTCGCCGTACTCGCCGCGACCGAGCCCCACACACTGCCCGCCGACGACCAGGCGCAGCGGCTGCTGCACCGCACGGTCCGCTTCCTGGAGGGGGACGCAGCCCGCCTGCCCCTGGTCAGCGGCGGCCCGTACCTGATCCCGCACCTCTCACACGCCGACGGTGTCACCACCCTGACCGTGGCCAACGGCTGCCAGGACCCCGCCCGGCCCGTGGTGGACCTGCCCGCGCTCCCGGACGCGGTCGCGGTCGCGGCCACCGTCCTGGCGCCCCTGGCGGAGCCCCGCCCCGCGGACACGGGCCGGCGGGGACACACCCTGCGCCTGGACTCCGAACTCCCGCACCGCGCCTGGGCCGTCCTGCGCTGGTGACCCACCACCGGGCCGGTCCTGGCCCGGCCCCGGCCCCGAGGCAAGCCCACCGTCAGGCCCGCGCAAGGCCTCGTACCGCCCTGCAAGGCCCCGTACCGCCCGCACCGCAAGGACCCCGTACCGGACCCACCACCAGGGAGTCCCATGAGACCGCTCCGCCCCGCGTCCCTCCTCTGCGCCGCCGTCCTGGGCCTCGGCAGCACGCTGATGGCCGGTACCGCGCCGGCCACCGCCACCGCGGCCGGGACCGTCACCATCGCCTCACCCGCCCTCGCGGTCCAGGTCGACACCGCCTTCCCCCGGGTCGTCCAGTACACCGACCAGGCCACCGGCGCGGTCCTCTACGGCAACGAGGACACCCTCACCCAGGTGAACCTCAACGGCTCCGCGCAAACCCCGACCGTGACCAGCAGCGTCGCCGCCGACCACGTCGACTACACGATGGCCTTCGCCAACGGAGACACGGTCAAGGCCACCCTGTCCGTCAGCGGCAGCGCCCTCACCTTCGCCGTCACCTCGATCGCCGACGGCGCCGTACCCGTGACCTCGCTGTCGATCCCGCAGCACAACCTGGTCTCGGTGCGCAGCGTCCAGCCCGGAGCCGCCGTCGAGACCACCCGGATGAACACCAACACCACCGGCACCGGGGACACCTTCACCGCGCTCACCGCCGGCACGACCGCGGACGCCGCCCCGCAGGGCGCCATGTACGCGATCCTCAACACCGGTTCCCTCGCCGCCTCGATCGCCACGAACTCGTACTACGACAGCCCGTCCGGCCAGAACGCGGCGGACAGCGGCCGGATCCAGAAGCAGACGGTGGCCAAGTCCGGCTACCGGCGGGCCGGTCTGTGGAGCGGCGACTGGCTGCACCGGGCCGCCGGCGCACCGGGCACCGAACCGCTGCCGTACGCCAAGGTGGTGGTGAGCGGCGACCGCAACGCCGACTCCACCGTGGACTGGCAGGACGGGGCCATCGCCTTCCGCTCGATCATGAGCAGCCCCCAGGGCTGGCAGGACACCGCCCGCCGCGTGGTGCAGCGCATCCCGTACAACTTCGCCTCCCAGGCCACGCACCCCTTCCTCCAGACCCTGGACGAGACCAAGCGCGTGGCCCGGGCCACGGACGGGCTGGGCCAGTTCGTCCTGCTCAAGGGCTACGGTTCGGAGGGCCACGACTCGGCCCACCCCGACTACGGGTTGGTCGGCACCCGGCAGGGCGGCGCCGCCGACCTCAATACCCTCGTCGCGGCGGGCGCCGGCTACAACGCCGACATCGGCGTGCACATCAACGACACCGAGGCCTACCCGGTCGCCCGCACCTTCGACCCGGCGCTCCTCAACAACGGCGGGGCCGACAAGGGCTGGGACTACCTCGACCAGTCCTACCACCTGAACTACCGGCTGGACGGCACCAGCGGCAAGCGCCTGGCCCGCCTCCAGGAGCTCAAGGCGGTCGCCCCGGACCTGAAGTTCCTCTACGTGGACACCTGGTACGGAGACGGCTACACCTCCCAGGCCCTGGCCCGCGAGATCAACGGCCTCGGCTACCAGCTCACCACGGAGTTCCCCGACAAGTTCGAGGACCAGTCCCTCTGGTCGCACTGGGCCAACGACCTCAACTACGGCGGCAGCAACTACAAGGGGGTCAACTCCCAAGTGGTGCGCTTCATCCGCAACCAGCAGCGCGACGACTGGATCGCCGGAGACCCGCTGCTCGGCGGCGGCACCCTGACCGCCTACGAGGGCTGGCAGGGCAGCAAGGACTTCGCGAACTTCCTCACCACCACCTTCACCACCAACCTGCCCACCAAGTACCTTCAGGGCTTCACCATCCGCAAGTGGGCGGCGAACCGCATCGACTTCGACGGCGGAGTCAGCGCCACCCTGAACGGAACCACCCGCACCATCAGCAAGGACGGCCACCCCGTCCTGATCGGTGACAGCTACCTGCTGCCCTGGAACCAGAGCGGCGAATCGAAGCTCTACCACTGGAGCGGCGCGGGCGGCACCTCCACCTGGAACGTGCCCGCCTCCTGGGCCCAGAACGGCACGGTCAAGCTGTACAGGCTCACCGACCAGGGCCGGGTCCCGGTCTCGGACCTCCCCGTGACCGGCGGCAAGGTCACCGTCACCGCCACCGCGAAGACCCCGTACGTCGTCTACCCGTCCGCGGCCCCCGCGCAGGCGGACGCCGGCTTCGGCGAGGGCGGCCCCGTCCGGGACCCCGGCTTCACCTCCGGCGACCTGTCGAAGTGGACGGTCAGCGGGTCCGCGTCCGTCACCCGCAACGCGGTGGGCCAGTCACAGCTGACCGTCGGACAGGGCGCCACCTCCGTCTCGCAGCAGCTCACGGGCCTGACGCCGGGGACCTACGCGGCGAGCGTGTACGTCTCCACCGCCACCGGACGCAAGGCCACCCTGGCCGTGACCCCGGCGGGCGGCACCGAGCAGAGCGCCTACGCCACGAGCTCCCCGTACAAGAACAACGTCGGGGCTGACGAGAAGAACGGCAGCACCATGCAGCGGATGCGGGTGCTGTTCGACGTCCCGTCGGGACAGTCCACCGCCACGCTGGCCCTGCGCGCCGACGGCGCGGCGGGAACGGCCGGCTTCGACGACGTGCGGGTGGTGCGCACGGCCCGCAGCCCGCAGGGCGGCCACACCTTCGCGGAGGACTTCGAGAACGTCGACTCCGGCTGGTACCCCTTCGTCGTCGGTCCGGCGGGCGGTAGTACGGCCGACCCGCGCACGCACATCGCCCAGCTCAACGCCCCGTACACGCAGGCCGGCTGGAACGGCAAGCTGATCGACGACGTGCTCTCCGGCGGAAACTCCCTCAAATCCCACGAGGAACGGCCGGGGCTGCTGTACCAGACCATCCCGCAGACCCTGCGCTTCGAACCCGGCCACCAGTACAAGGTGACCTTCGCGTACCAGCAGTCCGTGGCCGGGGACTACGCCTTCACCCTGGGCGCCGGCACGGCCCAGGTCTCCTCCGACACGCTGCCGCAGGCCCGGACCACGAACACCTTCACCAAGACCTTCACGGCCGGGGTGGACGCCTGGATCGGCATGCGCAAACTCACGGCGGAGACCTCCAACGCCGACCGGGACCTGGTCGTCGACGACCTCACGGTGGACGACCTCGGGTCCACGACCTCGCCCAACCTGGCCCTGAACAAGCCGACCACGGCCTCCTCGGTCCAGTCGGCGGACTACCCGGCGACGGCCGCCACCGACGGCAGCGCCACCAGCCGCTGGTCCTCGGCCTTCGCCGACCCGCAGTGGATCCAGGTCGACCTGGGATCCGTGAAGAGCGTGAACCGGGTCGTCCTCACCTGGGAGGTCGCCTACGGCCGCGCCTACAAGGTGCAGTTGTCGGACGACGGGACCACCTGGAGGGACGTGTACTCCACCACCACGGGCGACGGCGGTACGGACGAACTGACCGGGCTGAACGGCAGCGGACGCCACCTCCGGGTGACCGGCACCCAGCGGGCCACCGGCTACGGCTACTCGCTGTGGGAGGTCGAGGCCTACTCCTGACGGCACACGGCACACGGCACACGGCACACGGCACACGGCACACGGCACACGGCACACGGCACACGGAAGCGGCCCCCGTCCCTCCGAGGAGGGACGGGGGCCGGTGTGCCGTCAGGGCTCAGAAGCGGCTGGAGACGGTGGCTCCGGCGAAGTCCTGTGCGGCGTGCAGGCTGACGTAGAGGTAGCCGGCCGGGGGGTTGTTGATCGTGAGGGTTTCGGTGTTGCCGGTCTGGGCCGAGCGGGCGGTGTAGTTGCTCGTGGTGGCCCAGGTGGTGGGGCTGTAGTAGAGGTCGGCGTTGCCGGTGCCGCCCGAGACGGTGATCTTGAGGGAGGCGGTGCCGGCCGGGACGTTCACGTAGAAGTAGCGGTAGTTGCCGGCGGTGGCGGAGACGTTGGAGCGGCTGCAGTCGGCGCCCAGGACCCGGATGTCGGCGTCCGCGCACTCCACCTGGGCCGTCCCGAACCGGGTCGAGACGGTGACGCCCGCGAAGCCCTGGACGGCGTGCAGGCTGATGTAGACGCGTCCGGCCGCCGGGTTGTTGATGGTCAGCGACTCGCTGTTGCCGCTCTGCGCCGAGCGGGCGGTGTAGTTGCTGGTCGTGGCCCAGCCGGTGGGGCTGTAATAGAGGTCGGCGTTGCCGGTGCCGCCCGAGACGGACACCTTCAGGGAGCCGGTGCCGGCCGGGACGTCCAGGTAGAAGTAGCCGTAGTTGCCGGTCGTGGCGGAGACGTTGGAGCGGCGGCAGTTGTCACCCAGCACCCGCACGTCGGGGCTGGTGCATTCGCCGGGCCCGGCGGTACCGACCGTGACGGCCTTGCTGGTGGTGGCGGTGGCGCCCTTGTTGTCGGTGACGGTGAGCTTGACGGTGTACGTACCGGCCGCGGCGTAGGTCTTGGCCGGGTTGGCGGAGGTGGAAGTGGTGCCGTCACCGAAAGTCCAGGCGCGGGAGGCGATGGTGCCGTCCGCGTCCGTGGAGGTGTCGGTGAAGGTGACCGCCAGGGCGTTCACGGCGGCGGTGAACCCGGCCACCGGGGCCTGGTTGACCGGCGGGGTGGTGCCGCCGCCGCAGTCTCCAGCCGCGCACTTGACCAGCCAGGCGGCGAAGTCCGCGTCGTAGCGGGTGCCGATGGTGGAGGTGAGCAGGGTGCGGGCGGCCGCCCAGTTGCCGGTGCGGTAGTGGCCGAGCAGCGCGGCCACGTCCTGCGGGTGCGACTGGATCAGGTAGCGCACCGCCAGGTAGCCCCACTGGTACACACGGGTGGAGTCGGAGTTGTCGTAGGTGGTGTCGAACAGCGTGCTGAGCTTGTAGGTGTTCTTGCCCGCCTCGGTGACGGCGCGGTCGTAGGTGACGCCCCGGTACGAGTAGGAGATGTACTCGGCGAAGCCCTCGACCCACATCACGGTCGGGGTGGTCATGCCGGCGTCGAAGTCGCCGTACATGTCGAAGCGGCCGTCGAGGTAGTGGGTGTACTCGTGGTTGAGGTTCCAGATCTGGAACTCCGGCCGGACCCACTCCGCCTCGTAGGCGATGAAGCGCGGCTGGTTCCCGGTGGCCGAGGGGTCGCCCTCCAGGTACATGCCGCCATTGTTGGTGCTGATCCCGAAGATGACGCCGGCGTAGGTCTGGTAGTCGGCGCTGGAGTCGAAGGCCACCACCTCGAGCGCGGTGTTCTTGTCGTTGGCGACCGGGCCGCCGTCCTTGGCCACGTTGTGGAAGAACGCGTCCTGGTTGGCCAGGCTGGTGCAGCTCGCGCCGAGCTCGGCGGCGGTCATCTGCTGCGCGACGATCCGCAGGCTGGGGCTACAGGTGTGGTTGACCGTCAGGACGGCGGCACGCACCCGCGCCGGCAGGTCGCAGGTCCCGTAGTAGGAGCAGTTGGCGGCGTCGTAGGAGGTGGTCATCTCGGCGAGCGGCACCCAGAGGGAGGCGGTCCGTCCGGTGATGGAGGTGCGGTCCAGCAGCTGCTTGACGAGCGGCCGCACGGTCGCCTGGAGCGTCGAGTGCTGGAGGAAACGGCCCAGTTCCCGGCCGGCGTTGGCCGTCAGGTAGCTCTTGTCCGTGCCCAGGAGGTTGTCGTGGGCCACGGCGAAGTCGCGCAGCACCGTGAGGATGCCGGGGTCGGCCTGTACGGCGGGCAGGAACTCGGCGGTCTGGTGGCCGCGGAACAGCACCGTGTAGGCGTTGTTGACGGCCGCGACCATCGACGGGGAGCTGTCGTACGAGGAGTTGTAGCCGGTCAGCAGCCGCTTGACCACGCCGAGGTAGCGCGCGTTCTCCTGGGCGCTGTCGATGAGGATGACCGACTCGCCGAGGGTCGGGCCGTTGGCATCGGTCACGTCGGCCGCGCGCGGAGCGGCGAAGAACGTGTCCAGGGCGCCCCGAATCGAGCTCTTCAGGGCCGGCCCGTAGGTGCCGACGGTGGACTCGTTGTACCACTGCACGTAGTAACCGGCGCGTAGGAAGAGCACGAGCTGCCCGGTCTTGGTGCTGTTGTCACCGGGGTAGTTGGCGGCGACGGTGCGCAGGGCGTCCGCCACCGAGACCATCTGTGCCTCGCGGAAGGCGGCCTTCGCGTCGTTGCCCTTGAGCAGGAACAGCGAGTTCACGCAGTCCATCTCGGAGGCCTTGATCTGCTGGACCAGCGCGGCCCCGGTCTTCGAGGTGAAGTCCGCGACGTTGCAGGCCGCGGCGAGGGCATCGGCCGCGGCGGCGGCGCCGGGAGCCAACTTCGCTTTGGAGGACTGCTGTTCGGTGCGTGCGGCTTCCTTGGTGGCCCGGAGAGGGGCGCGCTCGGACAGGTTCGCGTCCGGGCGTGCGGCGTGCTCGGCCCTGAGGGCGGCGGCCGCGGCGGCCGGGGTGGAGGGCTGCGGGGCCGCGCCGGACCTCGGGGCCGGAGCGGGTGTGGCGGGCTTCGGTTCGCGCGCGAAGGCCTGGCCGGCGGGGGCGAGCATCGTCAGGCCCAGACAACAGGCCAGAGCGGCTATCAGGGGCCGGGCACGGCCCTTCGTGGTGGGGGAACTGCGCATGAGGGGTGGGCCTCCGAGCCGGTCTGCGGCCGCGCTGGCAACGCGGCGGACGAGGGGTGCGGACCGTGTCGTCGACGGGAGTTGGTGGGGATTTCAACTCTGTCGTGTACACGGCTATGCAGTGTGCGATGTAACATGGCACACATCACATGGCTCTGGAAGTCCCCGCGGAGCAGTTCTCGGTACCTGAGTGACCGTCAGGTCGGGATTCGGCAGTAGGCCTGTCCGGTTCGGCCGGGGTCGTCCCGGATTACCGTCGGAGCGACGGCGGGGGACACCACATGCGCGCCGTGCCGGGCCCGCCCATACTGGGGAGCGTGAGGCGTACTCGTACGGTCTTGCTGTGCATCGCCGGTCTGATGGGCGCGGCCCTACCGGCGGGGACGGCCGCGGGCCTGGAGCCGGCCGCCGCGACCCCCGCGGCCCCCGGGGCCTGCGTGAACTCTCCCGGCCCCGCCCAGGGCGACGCGCTCAAGGTGCTCACCATCGCGCAGCAGGCCCAGAAGGAGTTCGGCCTGAACGCGGTGGTCCTGCGGGTCTCCTCCGCAGAGGGCGAGGTGCTCACCACGGCCCTCGGGGAATCGATGACGAGCGTCCCGGCCGAGCCGTCCATGCAGTTCCGTACGGGGTCCGTGGCCATCGTCTACATGGGCGCCGTCCTGCTCCAGCTCGTCGAGGAGGGCAAGGCCTCGCTCGACGACCCCGTGTCCCGCTGGCTGCCGGACGTGCCGCACGGATCCGAGATCACCCTGCGCATGCTGGGCAGTTCCACGTCCGGCCTGCACGACTACGTCACCGACCCGGCCTTCGTCGCCGAGTTGGAGGCCAAACCGTTCCGCAAGTGGACGGCGGCCGAGGTCATCGGCATCGCCACCGACAAGCCGCTCCTCTACGAGCCGGGCACCAACTGGAGTTATTCGCACGCCAACTTCGCACTGCTCGGCGAGGCGCTGGAGAAGATCAGCGGCCTCCCGCTGGACCGGCTGCTGAAGGAGCGCGTGTACGGACCGCTCGAGCTGAGCGCGACCAGCAACCAGTACACTCCGCAGATCCCGGAACCGGTCCTGCACGCCTTCACCTCCGAGCGCGGCACCTACGAGGAGTCCACCTTCTGGAACCCCTCCTGGACCACCACGCCCGGCGCGGTCCTCGTCCAGAACATCTGCGACCTGGACCGGTCCGCGCGCGGCATCGGGACCGGCGAGCTGCTGTCCGCGAAGTCCTTCAAGACCCAGCTCGACCCGGGCACCATCGGCCTCGGCCACCCGACGGCCTCCTGCCCGGACAGCGTCTGCCTCCTGACCAACACGGCGGCCCACCACTTCGGACTGGGCGTGATCGTCGTCGACGACTGGATCCTGACGAACCCGTCCTTCTCCGGCTACGCGGCGATCCAGGCCTACTTGCCGGCGGAGAAGCTCGCCATCTCCGTCACCGTGACCCAGGGCCCCAAGAGCCCCGCGGGCAACTCGGCCCAGACCATAGCCGAACGCATCTCCGCCGCCCTCGCGCCCGGACACGAGCTCAAGATGCGCTGACCTGCGGGGGCTTGGAAGGCACCGCGCGTGCCGCGTCGCTACGATGCCGCCATGATCCTCTCCGCGCCAGAGCCGCTGATACGCGTCCTGTACGACGAGTCCCGCCCCGACCTGGGTGATCCGTCCCGTCCGCGGCCGGTCCGCCTGTACGTGTGGGAGCCGAGCGGCGCCGGGGACACGGAGGACTCGGGTGGCGCACCCGCCCCGCTCGTCGTCGTCTCGCACGGCACCGGAGGTTCGGGCAGCGAGATGGAGTGGCTGGTGGGCCCGTTGCACGCGGCGGGGTTCCGGGTGGTGGCCCTCGACCACCACGGCAACAACTTCGTCGACGGCTACGAGCCGGAGGGCTTCCTGCACGTCTGGGAACGGCCCCGGGACATCACCTTCGCCCTCGACGCGCTCGCCCGGGAACAGCCCCTCGGTCCGGTGGGCGTGGCGGGCTTCTCCATCGGCGGCTACACGGCCGCGGCACTGGCCGGGGCCCGCGTCGATCCGGGGATCCTGTGGGCCGTCCTCACGGGCGAGGTGCCGCTGCCGGAGATCCCCGAGTTCCCCGGGGTGCTGGAGGCCCTGCGCGCGAAGTACCCGCAGGAGGAGGCCGCGCGGCGCACGCTGGACGGTGCAGGCGGCGACCTCTCCGATCCCCGGGTGCGGGCGGTCTTCCAGATGGCTCCGGGAGTCGGCTCCCTGGTGACCCGGGAGAGCCTGGAAGCCGTACGGGTACCCTTCGCCATCCGCTGGGGCGGAGCGGACACGATCACCCCGTACGAGTCCGACACGCGGCCTTACCTGGAGTACATCCCCACCGCGAGCGGCCGCTCGATCGGCCCGGCCGTCCGGCACGAGGACTTCTTCGCCCCGGAGCCCTCCGACCCGACCGCCCGGGTCCGGGCCGGCGAGGATGCCGCCGCCTTCTTCCTGGAACAGCTGGGCTGACCCGAACGCCCGCCCGCGGGCCGCCGGGCTACAGGCTCGCGAACAGGCCGTCGAGGGGCGCCGGTACGCGGCCGGGGTCGAGGGCCTCGACGAGGACGCGGCCGTAGCGGATCTTGCGCCCCTTCTTCGTGCCGAGGAAGCGCCGCACCTGCTGCTGCGCCGTGCGGCCCCGCTGCGCGGGCTGGCGCAGGAAGGTCTGCAGGGCGCGGTCGTCGCCCTCCTCCCGGACCAGCTCCTGCACCCGGGCCACGCCCAGCGCGCGGATGAGCTCGTCCTCCAGATCCGCCGCGCAGACGAAGAAGCCCTGCGGCGGTGCACCGGCCCGCTCCCAGCCGCGCTCGTAGAAGCCGCGCTCCGCCTCGTCGCACAGGCCGGTGAGGCGCAGGCCCAGGCCCCGTGGTCCGAGGAAGCCGGCGAAGCGCGCGACGCTCATCGCGCCGCCCATCGGCAGGACGCAGACCCCTTCCGCGGCCAGGTTCCGGCCGCGTCGCACGGCCAGCGCGTCGACCGCTTCGGCATCGCTCGCGCCTTCGAGCAGCACGACGGTCCGTACGGGCAGCCGCGCGGCGAGCTCACGCGCGGCGTCCGCCGCCTCCCCGGCGTGCCCGACGTCACCGAGTCCACCGGCGTCACCGGCCGCCCACGCGGTCACCGCATCCCCGAACGCCACCATGTCAGCCATGGGGCGAGTCTGATCCACTTCCCGCCGCCGCGGTACGGAATTTCCGCCGGTGAGGGCGCCCGCACACGGGGACCGCCCGCCCGGGACCGCGTGCCGGGGCCCGCCGGCCCCGTACCGCTCGCCCCGGCCTCCCGGCCGCCCCCCCGTCCGCGCGGACCCGGACGATCGACCCTAGGATGGACGGGAACCGGGTGCGGGCGGCTCGCCGCGACGCCGCCAGTCCAGGCCGCTCGGGGTGGGAGAGCCATGACAGAGGCCGCCGACACGGCGCGGACCGTGATCCTGACCGTGGACGACGATCCGGGAGTGTCCCGGGCCATCGCCCGCGACCTGCGCCGACGCTACGGCTCCGGCTACCGGATCGTGCGCGCCGAATCCGGCGAATCCGCACTGGAGGCGCTGCGCGAGCTGAAGCTCCGCGGCGACCTGGTGGCCGTGATCCTCGCCGACTACCGCATGCCGCAGATGAACGGCATCGAGTTCCTCGAAGAGGCCCTCACCGTGTACCCGGGCGCGCGCCGCGTCCTGCTGACCGCCTACGCCGACACCAACGCCGCGATCGACGCGATCAACGTCGTCGACCTCGACCACTACCTCCTCAAACCGTGGGACCCGCCCGAGGAGAAGCTCTACCCGGTCGTCGACGACCTCCTCACCGCCTGGCGCACCGGAGACCACCGGCCCGTGCCCGCCACCAAAGTGGTCGGACACCGCTGGTCGGCCCCCTCGTCGGCCGTACGGGAGTTCCTGGCCCGCAACCAGGTCCCGTACCGCTGGTACTCCTGCGAGGAGCCGGAGGGGCAGCGGCTGCTCCGGGCGGCCGGGGCCGACGGACAGCGGCTGCCCGTGGTGGTCACCCCCGGCGGCACCGTGCTGATCGAACCGGCGGCACCCGACCTGGCCGCCCACGTGGGGCTCGCGACCACACCGACCGCCGACTTCTACGACCTCGTCGTGATCGGCGGCGGCCCGGCCGGACTCGGCTCCGCGCTGTACGGGGCCTCCGAGGGGCTGCGCACCGTACTGGTCGAGCGGTCGGCGACCGGCGGACAGGCCGGGCAGAGCTCCCGCATCGAGAACTACCTCGGCTTCCCCGACGGAGTGTCCGGCGCCCAGCTCACGGAACGGGCCCGCCGCCAGGCCGGCCGGTTCGGCGCCGAGATCCTCACCGCACGCGAGGTCACCGGGCTGGAGGTCAACGGCGCGGCGCGCGTCGTCCGCTTCTCCGACGGCTCGGCGATCGGCGCGCAGAGCATCATCCTGGCCACCGGAGTCTCCTATCGGCAGCTCGGGGCGCCGGGCTGCGACGGCCTCACCGGCCGCGGCGTGTACTACGGCTCCTCGCTCACCGAGGCCTCCTCCTGCCTGGAGCAGGACGTGTACATCGTCGGCGGCGCCAACTCCGCCGGACAGGCGGCCATGTTCCTCGCCCGCGGTGCCAAATCGGTGACGCTCCTGGTGCGCGGGGAGTCCCTGGCCGCGTCCATGTCGTACTACCTGATCCAGCAGATCGAAGAGATGCCGAACATCACGGTGCGCACCCGCACCACCGTCGAGTCGGCGCACGGCGAAGGCCACCTGGAGCAGCTCACGCTGCGCGACGTGGACACCGGAGCGACCGAACTCGTCGACACCCAGTGGATGTTCGTCTTCATCGGCGCGGCCCCGCTCACCGACTGGCTGGGCGGTACGGTGCTGCGCGACGACCACGGCTTCATCCTGGCCGGCCCGGACCTCACCCCGGACGGGCGGCCCCCGGCCGGGTGGGAGCTGGACCGGCCGCCCTACCACCTGGAGACCAGCGTGCCCGGCGTGTTCGTGGCGGGCGACGCGCGCGCCCGGTCGGCGAAGCGGGTCGCGTCCGCCGTCGGAGAAGGAGCCATGGCCGTGATGCTCGTCCACCGGTACCTGGAGGAATCGTGAGCGGGCGTGCGATGCCGTGCTCCCCGGAGGAGATCGGCTCGCTCTTCCTGTTCGAGAAGCTCACCCCGGAGCAGCTCGGGCGGCTGTGCGCCGAGGGCCGCATCGAGCGGTTCGACACCGGCCCCGTGTACGCCGAGGGCGCCCCCGCCACCTGCTTCTACGTGATGATCGAGGGCACCGTGGTGCTGTCCCGCCGGGTCGGCGGCGACGAGGTGGAGGTCGGCCGGACCTCCCAGCGCGGGGTGTACGCGGGTGCGATGCAGGCCTACCTGGGCGACCGGGTCCCGCAGACGTACAACAACTCGATGCGGGTGACCGAGCCGACACGGTTCTTCGTCCTGCCCGCCGAGTCCTTCTCGGACGTCATGCGGGAGTGGTTCCCGATGGCGGCGCACCTGCTGGAGGGGCTCTTCTTCGGCGCCCGGAGCACCCAACAGGTGATCGGCCAGCGCGAACGGCTCCTCGCCCTGGGCTCCTTGTCCGCGGGGCTCACCCACGAGCTCAACAACCCGGCCGCGGCAGCGGTCCGGGCCACCGCCACCCTGCGCGAACGCGTCGGCAAGATGCGGCACAAGCTGGCCCACATCTCCCAGGGGAACTACCCGCGAGAGGCGATCGCCGAGCTCATCGAGATCCAGGAACGCACCGTCGAACGAGTGGGGAAAGCCCCGGTGCTGAGCCCGTTGGAGGCTTCCGACCGGGAGGACGAGATCGCCGACTGGCTGGAGGACCACGGCTTCCCCGAGGGCTGGCGCATCGCACCGGTCTTCGTCCAGGCAGGCCTGGACACGGACTGGCTGGAGCAGGTGGCGGCGCGTGTGGCCGAGGACCTCCTGCCGGCGGCCCTCGGCTGGCTCAACTACACGGTGGAGACCGAGCTGTTGATGGACGAGATCGACGACTCGACCACCCGCATCTCCCACCTCGTGGACGCCGCGAAGCAGTACTCGCAGCTCGACCGCGCCCCGCACCGGGTGGTCGACGTCCACGAACTCCTCGACAGCACCCTGCTGATGCTCTCCGGCAAGATCGGTCCCCGGATCCGGGTGGTCAAGGAGTACGACCGCTCGGTGCCGGACGTACCGGCCTACCCCGCGGAACTCAACCAGGTGTGGACCAACCTCATCGACAACGCCGTCTTCGCCATCGGGAGCACGGGCCGCGAGGGCACCCTGACGGTCCGCACGGCACGCGAGGGCGAACGGCTGCTCGTGGAGTTCCGCGACACGGGGCCCGGCATCCCGTCCGAGATCCGCAGCCGCATCTTCGACCCCTTCTTCACCACCAAACCCGTCGGCGCGGGCACCGGTCTCGGCCTGGACATCTCCTGGCGGATCGTCGTCAACAAGCACCACGGAAGCCTCCAGGTCGAGTCCGTCCCGGGCGACACCCGCTTCCAGGTGCTGCTCCCGCTGACCGCACCGGAATCCGAGTCCGAGTCCGGATCCGAGTCCGCATCCGAGTCCGAGTCCGCATCCGATCCCGAGCCCTCCGAGGAGCCCGCATGACCGCCATCGACGGAGTCGACCCGAGCGTCCCGCCCAGCGGCAGCGGCTGCGTCGAATGCGATGCCGTGGGCGGCTGGTGGTTCCACCTGCGGCGCTGCGCCCAATGCGGCCACATCGGCTGCTGCGACTCCTCGCCGGCCCAGCACGCCACCGCCCACTGGAAGGCGACCGGCCATCCCCTGGTGCAGAGCTACGAACCGGGTGAGGACTGGT
The DNA here is from genome assembly GCF_042788835.1 of Streptomyces sp. NPDC056883. Taxonomy (NCBI): domain Bacteria; kingdom Bacillati; phylum Actinomycetota; class Actinomycetes; order Kitasatosporales; family Streptomycetaceae; genus Streptomyces; species Streptomyces sp. NPDC056883. The sequence continues at coordinate 725,002 of NZ_JBHUBS010000001.1, forward strand.
TCTGGGACTACGCGACGAACGAGCTGTACGAGTCCGGCCCCGAGCTGACCCCGCCGTCCGGCCACCCGTCCGACCAGCCGGCCCCGGGTCCGGCGGACCGGCTCCCCGAGGACTGGAGCCGACGGCTCCACCGCTGATCCCGGGCGGGCGGGGCGGACGAGAGCGGGCGGGGGCGGATCAGAAGGGCTTCGTCGGCAGGTACTTGCCGTCCAGGGTGATGACCGCGCGCTCGCCGCCTTCGGGGTCGGCGACCTTCTTCACGTCGAGCTTGAAGTTGATCGCGGAGACGATCCCGTCGCCGAGCTGCTCGTGGACCAGGGCCTTCAGCGTGGTGCCGTAGACCTGGAGCATCTCGTAGAAGCGGTAGATCGTCGGGTCGGTGGGGACGCCGCCGGGGACCGAGCCGCGGGTCGGGATGGTCTGCAGCAGCACCGCGTCGTCGGCGTCCAGGCCCAGGAGGCCGGCCACGGCCTCGGCCGAGGCCCGGGGCAGCGGGTGCTGGCCGAGCACGGCCGCGGTGACGAAGGCGACCGACAGACCGGCGGCGTCCGCGATCCGCTGCCAGGTCAGGTCCTCGCGGATCTTGGCGTCCACGGCCTTGACGGCCAGGGCCTGACGGGCGGTGTTGTCGAACTGGGCGTGCACCATGAGAGGGCTTCCTTCCGGACGAGCCGCGCACCGGGGGAGGGGCGAGCGGCGGATGGTGTGGGGTGGGGCGGGGAAGTATGGAGGCGGAACGCGGGTCGGGGACCCGAAGGGTGGCGGCGGTCAGCCCGCCGGGGAGGCCGCCCGGGAGGTGCCGAGTTCCTCGACGCCCCCGGCCCTGATGTCGTAGACCCAGCCGCGCAGGGTCACCGACCCCGCGGCCAGGGCACGGGCCACCGAGGGATGGGTGGCCAGGTTCGCCACCTGCGCGAGCACGTTCTCCCGTACCAGGGCATCGACCCTCCGCCCGTCCTGCACGGCGCCGGTACGGGCGAGCGAGGCGTCCGCGTGGCGCAGCCAGCCGGCGACCGCCGGGGCGCCGCTGAGGTCGTGCCGCTCGGCCAGGGCCGTCATGGCCCCGCAGGCGGAGTGCCCGCACACCACGATGTCGCTCACCCCCAGGACGGCCACGGCGTACTCGATGCTGGCCGCCACGCCGTCCGCGCCGGGGGCGTGGGCGGGCACGAGGTTGCCCGCGGTCCGGATGACGAACAGCTCGCCCGGCTCGCTCTGGGTGATCAGCTCCGGCACCACACGGGCATCGGAGCAGCTGATGAACAGGGTGCGCGGCCGGTGGGTCGTCGCCAGCCGGGCGAAGAGCTCCGCCTTGGCCGGGTAGACCTCCCGCCGGAACTGCGCGACGCCCTCGATGAGGTCGTGCATGGTGACTCCCTTCGCTGCCTGCCGACCCGTCGGGCCGACGAGATCCACCATGCACGACCTGCACCTATAGCGTCCAAGACGCAATGGCCATCTCTGCTATAGATGCGATCTATACTCGGTGTCATGGCTGCCCTGGAACTCCGTCACCTGCGCTACCTGCTCGCCGTCGCCGAACATGCGAGCTTCACCCGCGCCGCCGAAGAGCTGCGGATCTCCCAGCCGACCCTGTCCCAGCAGATCAAGCAGCTCGAAAGCACCATCGGCGTCCAGCTCCTGGACCGCACCGGCCGCAGCGGCGTCCGCCTCACCGACGCCGGCGAGATCTACGTCCTCCACGCCCGCCGGGCCCTGCGCGACCTCGCCGCCGCCGAACGTGCCGTCCACGACGTCGCCGACCTCTCCCGGGGCCACCTCCGGCTGGCCGTGACCCCGACCTTCACCGCCTACCTCGTCGGACCCCTGGCGGCGGAGCTCCACGCCCGCCATTCCGGCATCACCCTGGACGTCAAGGACATGGCCCAGGACCGCATCGAAGCCGGCCTGCTCGCCGACGAACTCGACCTGGGGATCGCCTTCGACGGCCCGCACCTGCCCGGTATCACCGCGACCCCGCTGTACGCCGAGACCCTCAGCCTCGTCACCGCCGCCACCGTCCCCGCCGCGGGCCCGCACCCACCCCTCTCCGTGACCGGTCTGGCGGATCGTCAACTGGCCCTACTCAGCGGTGATTTCGCCACCCGTGGACACATCGACGCCTACCTGGCCGGCCACCGGGTACGGCCGCGCATCGCGGTGGAGGCCAATTCCGTCCAGACCCTCACCGAGATCGTGCGGCGCACCGACCTCGCGACCGTCCTGCCCGACGCGGTCACGGAGGACCACCCCCATCTGGCTCCGGTCGCCCTCGAACCGGCCCTGCCCACCCGCACCGTCGCGCTCCTGCGACGCGAGAACGCCTACCGGAGCGCCGCCGCAGGCGCGTTCACCCGGCTCACCCGCGAGCACGTCCGAGCCCGCGGCTACACCCCGGCCTGAACGTCGGTACCGTGCCCCGCGCGGCGCAGGGCCGCGGGCGTGGTCCCGTACCAGCGCTTGACGGCCCGGCGCAGGGCGCGGGCATCGGCGTAACCGCTCCGGGCGGCGATCGAGTCGACGCTCAGGTCGGTGTCGTGGAGCAGCCGGGTGATGTGGTCCCGCCGCACGGTCTCGACCTCCTCGCTCCACGTCGTCCCGTGCTCCTCGAGGCGGCGCTGGAGGGTCCGCGCGCTGAGGGTCATGCGCTGCGCCACCGAGGAGAGGGTCGGCGCACCCGCGTCGTGCGCGGACGTGAGCGCGGTACGGAACAGGTCCAGCCAGTCGTGCAGCGGGATCGCGCTCGCGAGGCTCTGCTCGGCGTGCCGGCGGAGCACGGCCGACAGCCCGGGCTGGGCGTGCGGTGTAGGGGATTTCAGGTCGGAGGCACGGAAGGTGATCGAGCTGGTCGGGGCCTCGAACTCGATCTTCCGGGTGCCGTAGAGCTCGATCAGGCCCCCGTGCCGTGGCGGCGCCGGGGTGGCGAGGGACACGTGCAGCGGAACTAGGGACCGCCCCGCGGCCTCGCCGAGCCGGCGCCGGTACAGGCCGAGCGCGTAGCCACGGATCCCGCAGGCCGCCTCGTGGGCCATGTCGGCCCGATTGACGTGGCCGATGGTGACGCGCTCGCCGTCCTCGGTGATCTGCATGCCGTCCGTCAGAGGGTCCGCGACGGTGGCGAAGTAGGCCGCGGCGTCCCGGATCCCTTCGAGCGGAGTGGGTGCGGAGGTGATCAGGTAGTCCCAGACCCCCAGGGTGCCGATGCCCGACTCCCGTGCCAGCAGCACGGACATGTCGGTCCAGGGGGCGTGGACCGTGGTGAGCTCCGCGATCCGGATGGCCGTCGCCGAGGGAGTGCGGCACAGGTCGTCGTTGAGGTACTGGGGTGCCATGCCCGGCAGGTGGGCGTATCCGTGCGGACGTATGCCGACCAGCCGCGCGACGCCGACGCTCAGACGGGCGAGTGCGGAGGAGGTTGTCCCCTGATGTGCATGCGAGACCACAGCGGCAGAGCATAGTCCAGCCTGAAGTGCCAGGTCATCGAGGGGGTTAGGCGCCCACGGTCCCCAACACGGCGCGCAGGGACCCCTCGTGGCGCGGTCGGTCCCCTTGCTGGCGCGTGCTGCCCTGGAAGAGCTGAACTGCCCTGCCTTAGCGTGGCGTTCGTCGCCGCACGGAACGGACGGAGCGATGCCCTCCCACGGGGGTGGGGGGCTCGCGGTCCGGCCGCGCGGGATAGGCTTTGGACCTCCGTGGGCGCGGGATGGCAGGACAGCACAACCACATCCTGGGGGAATCGACATGTTCACGGTGATCTCGTCCGACGGCACGGCGATCGCTGCCGAGCGCCACGGCACCACGGGCCCGGTACTCGTCCTCGTCGGGGGCACCTTGATGACCCGGGCCCGGCACGCACCGCTCGCCGCCGTCCTGACAAGCGAGTTCAGCGTCGTCAACTACGACCGGCGGGGCCGCGGCGACAGCGGCGACAACCCGGTCTACGAGGTGCAGCGCGAGATCGACGACCTCGACGCGCTGATCGAGAGCGTCGGCGGGCCGGTGCTGCTCTTCGGGATGTCCTCCGGAGCCGTCCTGGCCCTGGAGGCCGTGGCCCGGGGCAGCTCCGTCTCGGCCCTGGCCCTGTATGAGCCGCCGTTCGTCGTCGACGGCACCCGCCCGCCGCTGCCCGCCGACTACGTCGACCGCCTGGAGGCGGCCCTGGCCCGGGGGAGCGCCACCGAGGCCCTGACCCACTTCCTGACCACGGGCCTGGCCCTGCCCGACGAGGACATCGCCAGAATGCGGAACACCCCGGTGTGGGCCGCGTGGGAGGCCGCCGCCCCGACCCTTCCCTACGACGGCCGGCTGATGGCCGGCACCATGTCCGGCCGGCCCCTGCCCACCGACCGGTGGTCCTCGGTGAGCGTGCCGGTCCTGGTCGGCCACGGCGACGCGGGCGACGCGTACATGGCCCATGCGGCGAAGGAACTCGCCTCCCACGGCGACAACTACACCCTGCACACCCTCCCCGGCCAGACCCACGCCGTGGACCCGCAGGCCCTGGCGCCCGTCCTGACCGCCTTCTTCACCGGCCGGGCCCTGGACGCGTAGCCGGGCAACGCTTCGCGGGAGCCACTCGATCGACGCGGCGGCATCCAGGATGGTGAGCGTGAGCGTACGAACGTGTGGACGGTCGCGTCGTTCGTGGTCGGGCCGGTTCCGGTTGGTTGGATGCGGGCATGAGTTCAGTGCACTGGCTCTTCGGAGACCAGCTCGGCCCGCACTTCACCGCCACCGCCGGTGGCGGGACGCCACGGAACGTCAGGTGGCTGCTGATCGAGTCCCTCGCCGTTCTGCGGCGGCGCCGGTTCCACCGGGCCAAGGCCCATCTGGTGCTCAGCGCCATGCGCCACCGGGCGGCGGAACTGGGTGAGCGGGCCCAGTACGTCAAGGCGGAGACCTACCGGGAAGGGCTGAGGCAGGCCGTCGGTGACGCACCCGTCTCCGTCCACCACCCCACGTCCCGCGCCGCCCTCGCCCTGGTGACGTCGCTTCCGCAGGTCACCGTCCACCCGGCCCGCGGCTTTCTGGTCGGACAACGGGAGTTCGCCGACTGGGCCGCGCAGCAGAAGGGCCGACGGCTCCTGCAGGAGAACCTCTACCAGCACACCCGACGCACCCACGACATCCTCATGGAAGGAGACGGGCCGGCGGGCGGACGGTGGAACCTGGACCACGACAACCGCGAGCCACCGCCCCGCGGCCGAACCACGCTCGGCGCGCCGCCCCCGTACAGGCCCCGCGAGGACGAGATCGACGAAGGGGTCCGGCGGGACCTGGACCGCTGGGAGCGCGAGGAGGGCATCGCCTTCGTGGGGCGCGACGGCCCCCGCCTCTTTCCCGCGAGCCGCCGCGAGGCACTGGCCGCGCTCGACCACTTCGTCACCCACCGGCTCCCTGACTTCGGCGCCCACGAGGACGCCATGCTGGCCGCCGACCCCGTGATGAACCACAGCCTGCTGTCCTCCTCCCTCAACCTCGGCCTCCTCGACCCCTGGGAGTGCGTGAGCCGGGCCGAGGAGGCCTACCGGGCCGGGCTGGTACCGCTCAACAGCGCAGAGGGCTTCATCCGGCAGGTATGCGGCTGGCGCGAGTACGTGTGGAACCTCTACTGGCACCTCGGCGAGGACTACCGGCACCGCAACGAACTGCGCCACACCACCCCGGTTCCGACATGGTTCGCCGAGCTGGATGCGGACGCCGTGGAGGCCCGCTGCCTGTCGACGGTGCTGGCGCAGGTACGGGACACGGGGTGGACGCACCACATCCCCCGCTTGATGGTCCTCGGCAGCCATGCCCTGCAGCGGGGCTGGGATCCGGCGGAGGTGACGGACTGGTTCCACCGGTGCTTCGTGGACGGCTACGACTGGGTGATGCTGCCCAACGTGGTGGGCATGTCCCAGTACGCGGACGGCGGGCTGATGACCACCAAGCCCTATACCTCGGGCGGCGCCTACATCCACCGAATGAGCGACCTGTGCGAGGGGTGCCGGTACCGGCCCACGGAGCGCAGCGGCGAACGGGCCTGCCCCTATACCGTCGGCTACTGGTCCTTCCTGAATCGGCACCGCGCACGTCTGGAGGGCAATCCCCGCATGGCCCGGGCAGTGAAGGGCCTGGACCGTCTCGGCGACGTCGAGCAGGTCACCCGGGCACACCGCGCCGCCGGCGACACACCACCCTGAGCCCCATTCCCATCCCTCAGGGACACGGCACATGAACGAGAAAGACTTCGTCCACGAAGCACCACGCCCAGGCCTCGTCGGGATCCATGGACAGGACCACCGGGTGGCCCGTCTGCGCATGATGGCCGTACGCGTGGCGCCCCCGCGAACTGTCGCAGCAACCGACGTGCCCGCACGTCGCACACCACCGGAGCCGGGCCCAGGTCCACCCGCGTTCGCGGCACTCGGTGCACACCCCCACCGGTGACGCCGGCTGTCCGGGCAGCGTGGTGAGGTGGGAACACGTACGTTCTTCGAGACGCCCGCCGTCGGGCGATACCGTCCATGAGGAGAGCGGTTGTCGAACGGTTGCGCGCCTCGGGCTACCGGGCAGCCGGTCGCGCGAGCACGCCCGGCGAGTCGGATGCCGCACGCGATCACAACCCCGCGATCCGGGCTGCAAAGAAGCCCGCCACCAAGACGGCGCCGAAGGCAATCAACCCCAGGAACAGCCAGGGGTGCTCCCACAGGCCACCGTCCGGCCGCTCCTGATGCGCCTCGGCGGTGCAGCCCTCACCTGATGGGGTTTCCCCCGGCGTGACACCGTACGTGTTCATGGTGCCTCCTAGACTCGGTGCGGTCATTCGGCCCCCATGCTTCTACGGCGGTCCGCCTCACGCCTCCCGCGTCGTTTGTGCACCGTCCTGATCAGGTCCTCACCTCGCAGCGAAAGTGCATCGAATTCTCCCGCGCGAGGGATCCCCCTGTGCGCAGAATGCCATCGATCCGGACCGTATGAGGAGCCCGGCCTGGTGCTTCGTGCCGATGGCTAACGGCCGTGTGTCCGCTTGCTCTTGGAGCGGCGAACCGTCGACTCCAGCAGAAGGCCCATCAGTTCGGTCTCGCCGGTCCTGGTGAGCAGCCGCTTGGGCACGATCAACAGGCCGACCTTCCAACCGAGGCGGCCGGTCACCACGTAGACCCGCTCCGTCTCGTAGGAGCGGTACATGGTGCGCCACGGCACCCGCATGATTTCCTCGGAGCCCCGGGAGACGACGCAGCCGGCGTGGTCGATGACCGCCTGCTTCTCCCCAGTGGCCTGGTCGGCACGGAACATGCGGCCGGCGAGCATCGGGGGAAGGAACAGACCGAGCGCACCATAGACGAGGGCGAGCGCCAGCAGACCCGCGTTGATCGATTCGCCGCTACCCGGCTTCAGGCTCAGCGCCGCCATCAGGGCCGCGGCCACGAGGACGAGCGCGCGCAGGTGTCGGAACCATCCGGTTGCTGCGAGGGCCTCGTCGAACTCCTCCCGCGTCAGGATTCCGCTGAAGGTGATCGTTGTCTGCCGTATGTCGTCCACGGGCGCGGAGCCTACAGGTCCGTGCCCGGCGCGCCGCCGGCCGGCGCCCGGCACCCGAGTGTCCGCGGCTCGCTCACGCCCCGGTGAGCAGGGCGTGCACCCACGTATGCCGTACCGCACCTCCGGCTCGCCGTTTGAGCTCGGTCGTACGGGCCAGACGGGAAGGGATCGCGCATCCGAACGCGGTGCGCATCCGACGGAGGTTCCGAAGTGGGAAACGTGTCGCGTCTGCCCGGTCGTGCCGAGCACCACTGGTTGTGGCAGGAGGAGGCCGCTTGCCGTGAACTGGGCTCGCGCTTGTTCTTCCACCCCAGGGGAGAGCAGGCTCCGGACCGCGAACGGCGGGACGAGGCAGCGAAAGAGATATGCGCGCTGTGCCCGGTGCAGCGCGACTGCCTGCGGCACGCGCTGAAAGTTGCCGAGCCGTTCGGGATCTGGGGCGGTCTCACCGAGCGCGAGAGGCGCCGGCTCCGTACCGAGGAAGAGAAGCGGCCGGCTCTGCCGTCCACCGCTTGACCTCCACCGACCGGGAACCCCTGCCACGCACCTGCCCCTCCGTCGGCGATGGCGCCGCGCATGAAGGACCGGAGGATCCAGAGCACCTACACGGGGGCGTCGATTCCGTCGTCGGTCAGCAGGCCCGCCCTCAGCCGCTCCGTGATCCGGTTCAGCAGCCGGGAGACGTGCATCTGGGAGAGGCCCAGCCGGTCGCCGATCTCGGACTGGGTGAGTTCCTCGCCGAAGCGCAGGGCCAGGATCTTCCGGTCGCGGTCGCTGAGCGTTGTCAGCAGGGGCTTGAGCGTTTCGAGGCACTCGATGCGGTCGTACGCCGTTTCCTCCGTGCCGAGCGAGGCCATCAGCGGAGTCACTTGGGTGTCCTCGCCGACGGGTGCTTCAAGGGAGCCGGCGGTGTAGCCGTTGGTGGCCAGGAGTCCCTCGGTCAGTTCGCGGTCGGTGATTCCGAGTCGTTGCGCCAGTTCGCACTCGGTCGGCCGGCGGCCCAGCCCCTGTTCGAGGGCGTCGTAGGCCTTGGCGATGTCGAGCCTGAGCTCCTGCAGGCGCCTGGGGACCTTCACCGACCAGCTGGTGTCACGGAAGAACCGCTTGATCTCACCGGTGATGGTGGGGATCGCGAACGTGGCGAACTCGACCCCGCGCTCCACGTCGTACCGGTTGATGGCCTTGATCAGGCCGATCGTGCCGACCTGGATGATGTCCTCCAGCGGTTCCCTGCGCGTGCGGTAGCGACGGGCCACGTACTTCACCAGGCTGAGGTTCAGCTCGACCAGGGTATTGCGCACGTACGAGAACTCGGCGGTGCCCTCTTCCAAGGTGGCCAGGCGCCGGAAGAGTGTGGTGGACAGGGGTCGGGCGTCCGCGGTACTCACGCACATCGGACGCTCGGGGATGTCGAGAGGGGAAGGCACGTCGCCAACCGGACGCTCCGGGCCGTCACGGGCACCCGAGGGGAGCTCGGTATGGAGGGGGTCGGCGGTGTCGCGGGACACGCTTGTCAGGGGTGACATGTGGAACCTCGGACGGATGGGGCTGCTGCCGACAGGCGCAGCGGGGGACCGTCGTCGTCTTCCCGAACGGTATATACCCCTTGCGGGGTGGGCTGACCCCTTGTCGCGGTCACCGTGGTTCGCGGGGAGGTCCGATATGAACGACGGTTTCCTTGATCCTGCCCTTGACCTGCTTGGCCTTCGCCCACCTGCGTGATCGCAGCCCGGGGCGCATTCGACCGAGGAGCGAGGTCGCGGTTCGACCGCGCGTCCGTGGGTAGCCGCGCGCCGAACCGAAGGGAGCAGCGCCATGCCCCGTGGATCCAGCCCCAAGCGTGAGCGGCAGTACGAGCACATCAAGGAGAGCGTTCTCGACCGGGGGGAAAGCGAGAAGCGGGCAGAGGAGATCGCCGCCCGGACCGTAAACAAGGAACGTGCGCGCCACGGGGAGTCGAAGACGGCGAGCCGACTCTCGCTGGAGGACATGTCTTCCGGCGAACGCGGCGGTCACCGCTCGCACAGCGGTGCCAAGGGGCGCACGTATGACCAGCTCTACCAGGAGGCCAAGCAGCGCAACGTCGAGGGCCGCTCGAAGATGAACAAGGAACAGCTGCGGCGCGCCCTCGGGGGCGGTAGCTGAAGATCGGCACGGGGAGAACTCCTCGGGTGTGGACGCGGCGCGGGCCGCGCGGGCCGCTTCATTGTGGGTCCGCACCGACCCGCCCGCGCGCGTGAAGACGAGGGCTGAGCCGCAGGTAAAAACGGAATTCTCGGGTACACGCGATCTGACTCACCACGGCGGGGCGAACGGCACCGCCGAAATCGCGAGGTGAAAGCGAGAACGTCATGCTTCTCATCGGACTCATCCTCCTTCTCATCGGTTTCGTGACCGGAATATCCATCCTCTGGACCATCGGAATCATCTTGGTCGTGATCGGGGCGGTGCTGTGGATTCTGGGCTCGGTCGGACACGCGGTCGGTGGCCGTCGCCACTACTGGTGAATCCAGCCCGTAGAAGGGCACGGACCATGAACCCCACAGATGAAGCCCGGGGGAATACCGCGAGCCATGTGAGCCCGGGCAGGGCCTACACACGGGACAAGCGGTACATCACGACCCGGATCACCGCCGACGGGCGCGACGGATTTCCCGTCGAGGCCCGACGCTACCGTCTGGTGGTCTCCCGGGCCTGCCCCTGGGCCGGCCGAGCGGTCATCGTGCGCAGGCTCCTCGGGCTGGAGGCCGCGCTGCCGATGGCCGTGGCCGGCCCGACCCACGATGAACGCAGCTGGAGCTTCGACCTGGACCCCGGTGGCCGCGACCCCGTCCTCGGGATCGCCCTGCTGAGGGACGCCTACCTCGCCCGTGATCCCGAATACGACCGGGGCATCACGGTGCCGGCCGTCGTCGACGTACCGACCGGGCACGTGGTGACCAACGACTTCCCGCGGATAACGACGGACATGTCGCAGGAATGGACGGCGCACCACCGCCCGGGCGCCCCCGCGCTCTACCCGGACGCGTTGCGGTCCGAGATCGACGCGGTGAACGAGGCGGTCTACCGCGACGTGAACAACGGTGTCTACCAGGCGGGGTTCGCCGGATCCCAGGAGGCGTACGACTCCGCGTACACGCACCTGTTCGCGCGCCTGGACCGCCTTGCGGAACGGCTCGCGACCTCCCGCTACCTGGTCGGGGAGACCATCACCGAGGCGGACATCAGGCTGTTCACGACGCTCGTCCGCTTCGACGCCGTGTACCACGGCCACTTCAAGTGCAATCGGCAGAAGCTGTCCGAGATGCCGGTCCTGTGGGGCTACGCGCGGGACCTGTTCCAGACTCCCGGATTCGGCGACACAGTCGACTTCGACCACATCAAACGCCACTACCACCTCGTCCACCAGGACATCAACCCGAGGGGAATCGTGCCCGAGGGCCCGGACCTGTCGGGCTGGCTCGCACCCCACGACCGGGAGTCCCTCGGTGGCCGCCCCTTCGGCGACGGCACCCCGCCCGGCCCCGTGGCTCCCGAGGAGGCCGTACCGGTCGGACACGGAGCGCAGCCGGGCGGGGCATGAGCCGGCCCGGGCCGACTGGCGGTGGTGGCGGCGGTTCCTCGTTGCCGACGACGCAGACGGCGGCGGCTTTGCCGTACGTGAGCATGCGGCCTTCGTCGTCGGCTTCGGAGAACTCGGCGTTGAGGCGTTCCATCACCTTCTGGGCGACGCTGGAGGGGTGGCCGAGCCAGATCGGTGTGGACAGGATCAGGATGTCGCAGCCCAGGATCGTGGCCCGGATCTCCGGCCACGCGTCTCCGTCGCCCAGGCCGGCATGCGTGCGTGAATCCCCAGGTGGAGGCGGTCCCGGCTGCCGTCGTTCCAGGGGCGGAAGGCGCGGCGGTTGAGCGCGGTCGATAGCAGAACTCCGGCCGAGGGCAGTCCTGTTCGGGGTACGACGGTACGCGTACGAGCGAAGACTCAGGGTATGCGCGGGTCATGACCGTACTCAAGACGGGCGTTCTCGTCATGGACAGCGCCGAACCCGAGTCCCTGGCCCGGTTCTACGCCGAACTGCTCGGAGCCGAGGTGGGCCCGGCCGCGGGTGACGGGGAGCTGTTCCTCGTCACCGGCGGCTCCGGCGTGGTCCTCGGGGTCCGCCGCGATCCGAACCACGTGCCGCCGAGCTGGCCGACGCCGGAGGACTCCCAGCAGGCCCATCTGCGGATCCTGGTGGCGGCGGACTCCCTCGACGAAGCCGAGAGGGAGGCCGTGGCTCTCGGGGCACGCCCTTTGTCGGCCGAGGAGGACGGCACCCGGCGGGACAACCGTACGACGCTGCGCCGCTTCAGCGACCCGGCGGGACACGCGTTCCTCCTCGCCGCAGTCCGCGAGGAACCCGTGGCGAACTGAAGCCGACGGGCGACCCGTCAAGGACCGGTCGACCTGCCGGACGCCGGCCGGGAGGCCAATGGGCCATCGCCTCGCTGACCGCCAGGACGAGATCACCGTGCCGCGCCGGGGTGCGTATACGGCCGCGGGGTGCAGCTCGAAGCGGACTGCATACGCCCGTCAGGGGGCCGGAGGCGGAGGACCTGCTGCGTGCGCGTACCGGTGCGCGTCCGATCCGTTCGGGGTGAGGTGGTAGATGGCGTAGGCCCGGTCGATGACGGCCATGGCCACGTTCCGGACGTGGACACCGCCCGCCGTCATGCCGTGCTCCGTGCCGAGGTGGGCGTGCCCGTGCACGGCGAGATCGGCTCCGGCCGAGTCGATCGCCTCCGCCAAGTGGTAGCTGCCGAGGAAGGGGTAGATCTCCGGTGGCTCCCCGGCAAGGGTGTCCGGAACCGGGGCGTAGTGCGTCAGCGCGATCCGCAGCGTGCTGCCTGCTTCGTCGAGTTCGCACAGCGCCCTCGCGAGGGATTCGGCGCAGGTGCGGCTGTAGCGCATGAACGCCTTCATCTGCGGTTCGCCGAACTCGCTGCCGCTCCGGCCGGCGAAACCGCCGCCGAAGCCCTTGGTGCCCGCGACTCCGACCTTCGTCCCCCCGAGGTCGAGGACCACGCCATCGCCCTCCAGGACGTGTACCCCGGCGTCGGTCAGTTCCTGGACGACGGCCTCCTGCTGGTCGCTCTGGTAGTCGTGGTTTCCGAGCACGGCGACCACAGGGACCGGCAAGGAGGCCACCTCGCCGGCCACCACCCGGGCCTCCTGCGCGGTGCCGTGCCGCGTGAGATCGCCGGCCAGAAGAAGCAGGTCCGCTCGGGCGCCGAGCGTGTCGAAGGCGGGTCGCAGCAGTCCGGCGCTGTCCGGGCCGAGATGGATGTCCCCGACCGCCGCCACGCGGATCACGACAGCACCTCGGGACGGTCCGGCGCGGCGTGACCGCTGACCGTGAGGTCTCCGTACCAGTCCATGTCCCCCAACTCCTCCCCGGCGATCCGCAGTACGGCCTCGCGGCACTCCTCGTCGGCGACGCGACCCCGGACGACGGCCCGGGCGCCGCGCGCGTCGATCCGTACGCCGAGCTCGGCGATGTCCTCGCGCGCCAGCCGGTCCCGCAGGTGCTCGATCCGGTACTCGATGTTCTCTTCGGACTTCACGGCCCGTCCTCCCGTCCTTCCGCACGGTCGATGACCCGGAGCCGGTCGAGCAGGTGGAGGAAGGCGTCGGGAAGCGGGGCGGCCCGGTGGGCCCGATCCAGGCGTTCCCAGTCGATCTGCTCGCGCAGCATGCGGGCCATGGGGAGCAGGTCGCCGAAGTCGCAGTAGTGCTCGCAGAGCGCGTCGAGTCGGCTTTCCATGAGGTCCGTCGGAGCGAGCACCGGCATCCAGACCGAGTCGACCGCTTTGACGCTCGCGCGATCCAGCAGCTCGGTGCTCACGGGACGCCGGGCCAGTTCGAAGATCAGGTCGATCTCCTCTCCACCCGATCGCCCCTTGACCAGCCAGTCCTCGGGAGCGCGGCGCATCGCGATGCCGCCGGCCTCCAAGGCTTCGATCGCCGAGTCGGCATCCTCGGGACGGACGCAGAAGTCCGTGTCGTGCTGGAAGCGGGCGGGGAGCCCGTGGGCGAAGGCGGCCACGCTGCCGGCGAGCGCGAAGGGCAGTCCGGAACCCTTCAGCAACGCGGCCACGTGCTTGGTGGTCTCCAAGATGGCCTGGGTGTGGTCCTCGGGCAGCGGGCCGTCGTCCGGTGAGGTGCCGCTCAGGCGCTCCGGTGGCTGGGTTCCCCCTGGGATGCGTACGTCGGGATGGGTCACGGAGTGCCTCAGCGTTCGCTCGTGGTGCAACTTTCGGCGTATGTGGCGGGTACCCGCACGATGCGGCCCAAACCTCGCGGCCCTGGGTTTACGGGGTCCGGCACGGACCCGCCGACCTCGCCAGGTGAGCAGCCCCCCTTGCGGTGTCGGGCGGGGCCTGGTGGTCGGCGTCGTTCACGGCGGGAGCCGGTGCGAGGGCGGGGCGCAGGGTGAAGAGGCCGCGGGTGGCGGTGAGTTCCAGGACGCTTTGGCCCTGGTCAGGGGTGCCGGCGAGTTCGAGGGTCCATTCCTCGTCGATGGCGCGTGCACGCAGGGCGAGCAGGACGTGGAGGAAGCTTGTGCCCATGAAGGTGACCCGGGCGAGGTCGAGGACCAGTATCCGGCCGGGCAGGGCGAGGGTGTCCAGGACGCGGCTCAGCAGTGGGCAGGTTCCGTAGTCGATGTCACCGCTTACGGACACGACGATCCGCTCCGGCTGCTCGGTGAGGTCGACGATGAAGTCGTTGAGGCCCACGGCGCACCCGCCGTTCACATGGGGAGCCCATCACGGTCGCTCCCCAAGGGGTGGGGTGGGGGTGTGGCCGTCAAGCGCGCGACTGGTGCCGCGCACAGCCGGGCGAGACCACCCGTGCCTTCGGGGGCCCAGGATCATGGCCACCAGGTGCGGGGTCTCCCACCAGACCAGGCTGGTCGACACCTCGCGCCTACCCTTGCTCGGGCGCCGCAACCACCGTGTGGATCCCGCCCGTCGCCAGGCGGTCCTTTGGCCCGGTCCGGTGTTCCCGTGCGCTACCAGGGGGTGTGCGCGCAGATGGTCTTACCGCCGTCAGGAGTGGGCTCGGTATGGGTGTGGGTGGTGAGGTGGTTGATCAGTAGCCATCCCCAGCCACCGGTTCCGTCGGTGTGTGGTGGGCGGGGCCGGGGCGGGTGGGGGTCGCTGTCGGTGACCCGGATCTCGATGTGGTCCTCGTGCAGTTCCAGATGGAGGGTGCAGGGGCCGTCGGTGTGACGGATCGCGTTGGAGACGAGTTCGGCGACGACCAGCAGCACCACGTCCGGGCTTTCCGGCAGGGCGGGCGCCCTGATGCGGGCGGCGCCGTGGAGGAAGCCGCGAGTGGCCTGACGTGCTGATGTGGTGGGCTGACCAGTGCGCGGCACCGGCTGGTCAAGGACAGGCACGGGAGGTGCCACGGTGATTCCTCCCTCCACGTGGTGGGCCTGAACAACGCCTGCCCCTTCCGGGAGTGAATACCCGATTCAGCCCCACCTTTGAGACTTCGTTCCTCCGCTCCACCGTTCCTCCGGCCCTCTGCTTCGTCCGTCACTCGTGTCGCGGCTTGTGGCGCGGGGGCCGTGCCAGTCGAGGCACAGGGCGGTGGCGTCGTCCTTCGGCGGCCTCCCGTCGTAGGCATCGGCGACCGCGCCGACGAGGGTGCGTACGACGTCGCGCGGGTGCTCGGTGGCGGTCTTGCGCAGGAGGGCAGGCAGGTCGACTGTGCGGGCTTCGCGTTCCTGCATGCCGTCGGTGTGCAGGAGGAGGCGGTCCCCGGGACGCAGATCGAGGTCTTGGACCGCGTACGACCCCGGATCCGCACCATCGACGCAGCCGAAGGGCAGGTTCACGGCCAGGTCCAGTTCGGTGATGGAGCCGTCACGCAGGAGGAAGGGCCAGGGGTGGCCGGCGTTGACGAGCTGAGCACGGCTTCCGTCGAGTGCGATGCGCACGAGCTGGCCGGTGGCGAAGGTGTGGTGGCCGTGGTCGAGGAGTGCCTGGTGGACTTGGTGGGCCTGCTCGGCCAGGTCTTCTCCGGCGCGGCGGGCGCCGCGGGAGGCGTTGACCAGGAGGGTGGCCATGAGCGCGGCATCGACGTCGTGGCCCATGGCGTCGGTGATCGACAGGTGCAGTGTTCTGCTGTCGAGGCTGAAGTCGTAGGTGTCCCCCGCGATGTCGGAGGCCGGAACCAGAGCCCCGGCAAGGGTGAACTGAGGCGCTTCGCAGGTCGAGGCGGAGGGCAGTAGCTGACGCTGGATCTCCGCCGACAGACTGACCGGGGTCGTGCGGTTGCCCCAGTGGTAGAGATCGGTGAACCGGCGGTCGGTGACGATGATGTAGGCCAGCGCGTGCGCCACTTCTTGCACCTGCGCGAGCACGTCCGGAGTGACCCGGGTGAGGAACAGCTCCAGGACACCAATGGCGTCGCCGCGGTTGCTGACGGGGGCGAGCACCCGCTGCCCTTGGCCGGCATCCGGTGCGAGCCCCAGCTCCTGGGAGCGCAGGACTTCGTCGTAGACGCTGCTGCCGACCAAGGGCACCTGCTCGGCGCGCCCCTCCTCGTGCGTCGCCGCCGCGTCATCCGTTTCGTGGACCCGCAGCAGGCGCCGGCCGACGACGTCCACGAACAGGAACGACACCAACCGCGCACCGAACCGGTCGCGCAGACTGCATGCCACCGCATCGAGGGAGTCCACCGGCGCGGCGGCCTCTGCGGCCGCCAGCACCTCGGCCAGACCGATCCGATCGGCGTCGGCGCGGGCCGGGAACTCGCGGTCGTCGACTTGCGCGGGTTCCGCCGCCGGCCAGCCGCGGACGGTGAGCACGTGCTGGGTTCCGGTGAGGCGCAGCAGGCGAGCGACCGGGTGGCTGAGGGCGGTGAGTACCAGGGTCTTCTCGGCCGCCGCGGCAAGCCGGTTCAGGTCGACGAGGAGATGCAGGCCTGAGCTGTCGCAGAAGGTGACCGCGGACAGGTCCACGTCGAGACCGTCGCGGCTGGAAGCGAGAGCCCCGGTGAGGTTCTCGCGCAGGCCGTCGGCGTCATCCGTATCGATCTCACCGCGGACGCGGACCAGCACCCGCTCCGCCCCGGCCTCGAAGGACGCGGCGACGACGGGAGGGCGCGCGGTGTCACCGCTGGGCTCCGCCGCAGTGGCAGGCCGACGGCCGGGATGAGAGGTCATGGCCGTACTCCTTCGTAGCCCGGCACGCGTGGCACGGCCGGCAGGGACGGGAGACGGTGAGGGCCGGTCCGGCTGCTGTGCGCAGGTCAGCCGTGCAGGTCGGCCTCCTGACGACCACTGCCCGCCGGAGGACGTCCGGACGCATGGACTCGAGATTCCATGTCCACCAGCAGGTGCAGGAGGTCCGTGATCTCGTGCTGCCCCTCGGCGGGATGGCGGAAGACCGTGCCGGGCGTGACCGCGTAGTGGTTGCGGCGGCCGTGGCGTACCCGCGTGAGGTATCCGGCGTTCTCCAGATCCTTGACGATGGCTTGGGCTGCGCGTTCGGTGAGCTGACAGTTCTCGGCCATGTCCCTCAGCCGGATCTCCGGATCGCGCAGGATCATGGCCAGGATCCGGGCGTGGTTCGTGACGAACGTCCAGCCGGTCCGAGGCTCCACCGGTTCCATGTCCGAAATTATACGACTTGCGATTCCGGTTTCGCCAGACCGGAATCCAGAGCCCGGCCGTCATCCTCACGGACCGGGACCTCGTCGTACGCGCGCTGGCCGGCCTGTACTGCCTCAGCCCGGCACCAGGCAACTGCCCGTCACCGGTCAACACCGGTCCTCACGAATCGTGACCAGCCGGTCCCCCAAAAGGTTCCCTCCCGAAGCCGGCCTCTGCCGGCTCCCCGCGACAGGGAGAATGCATGGACCTGCACAACCGGCTGCTGCTGGACGACAACATTCTGATCATCACCGTCCGCGAGCCCGTCGCCACCGAAGAGCGAGCGGCCCTTGCCCAGGCCATCGACCTCCTCATCGGCGAACACCACCCCGCAGCGCTCGTCATCACCCTCGACCCTGCCGCGGGCACCCCGGCCGCCGTTTCCGTCATCCTGCGCACCCACCGCCACTGCACCGACAACAACATCCCCATGGCCACCGTCGCTCCCCACCCCGCGACCCGCTTCCTGATCCAGTCGAACGAGCCCGCACTGCCCGTCCACACCCACACTGACCACGCCCTCCTCACGGCAAGGACGCTCCTACGCCGGTGATCCGACGGGCAGCGTGTCCCGACCTGTGGTGGCCGGTGGGGATGCTGGGATGTGAGGTGGCATGAGTGCGTGGGGTGCGGGAAGAAGAGGGGTGCGCCGCAGGCCGGCGGCCGTCTTGCCCCCCCGCCAGGTGTCGGCGCCGCACCCCGTCGCACGCGCCCGAACTTCACAACCCGCCTCGAACCGGATCGAGGTAACGGCACCAAGGAGGCCGATCATGACGGCCGACAGCACCCCCTCGCAGCCCGCCGCCACACAGCCGGGCCCGCACGTACTGCGTCTGCGGGGCGACATGGACATGGACCACGCGTCCGAGCTGACCGCCGCACTCCTCACGGGGATCGAGACCGCTTACGCCGAAGGCCGCCGCGACCTCGTCGTCGACCTGACGGACTCCTCATTCTGCGATTCCTCCGGCCTCAACGTCCTGTTGCGGGCGCGTTCAGCAGCTGCTGACCACGGGATTCTCCTGACCCTGGCAGCCCCCAGCCATCAAATGCTGCGCCTGCTCGACCTGACGGAAAGCGCAACCTTCTTCGTCCTACGGGGCGGCAGGGCGGCGGGCGCTGAGGGAGAGGGTCCCCTTCAAGACCGTTCAGGAACAGGGCCTGGATGAGGTCCGGACCGAGCCGGTTCCGCGTCCGGTACATGTCCTGCCAGGAATCCCCGTCGGGACCTGTGAACTCGGCCGGCCCAGCCGGCGTGTCCTGCACACGGCGCTGGAGGACGGCGCACCGTCCGTCCAACAAGGGGTGGGCCAGAACGGATGGGGCGTGGCTCCAGCGCGGCCTTCCGCGGCGAGGTCGAGACGGGCCAGGACCGGGGAGGCGGCGGCGAACGGGTGGAAGGCGCTGAAGGGATCCGAGACGTAGTCAGGATGCACCCCGCGGTCGCTGCGTACGGCTCCGCCGGGCTCGTCCTGGGCTTCAAGGACCTCTACGGCCCATCCGGCGTCGGCCAGCAGGTTCGCGGCAGCCGGTCCGGTGGGCCCGGCGCCGATCACCACCGCGTCAAGCACGGAACGCCTCCGCGGGCTGCTCTTCCACGAGCCTGGCCAGACGGGCCAGCATGCCGCGATGCCTGAGCTGAAGGGCCGCTTCGCTCACCGGATTGTGCAGGGTTCCGCCCAGGCCGCGCAGGGGATGCTCGTCGCAGACGACGAGTGTCTCCTCGCCCCACGGCCTGAGCTGGAGAAAGATCCGCGCGGTACCGAGCGATTTGAACGAGGCCTCCAGCTCCAGCTCCCTGCCGGACTCCTGGTGGCGGACGGTCGTCGTGCCTTCGACCGACCACGGCCCCAGCCGGAGCGTGTACCGCAGCCGGGACCCGGGAGCGGGCCACGTGTCGTCGAGCGGGGTCGACTCGGAAGGGCCGATCACCCACTCCCCGTACAGGCCCGGATCGGCGAGCACGGCCCACACGGTGCGAGGAGGGCGCCTGATGAGTTGGTGTCGGACAGCCATGCGATGTCCTCCTCGTACGGGAACGGCACCGCCGCTCCACTGCGCACGCCAGGGCTCGGGAAGGGGGTCGGGGGAGTGGCCTGCTGCTCCCGGTCAGTGACCGAGGGCGTTCTTGAGCTGTTGCTTGCTCATGGTCGAGCGACCTTCGATACCGCGCTTCTTCGCCTCCTGGTACAGCTCTTCCTTGGTACGGCCGGACGAACTGCCACCACGGTGGGAGTTCTCGCCGCCACGCTGCGAGGCGGACTTCCCTTGGGTGGAACTGCGGCTTGCGGTCTTGCTCTCACCCGAACGGGCGCGTTCCTTGTTCACGGTACGCGCGGCCATTTCCTCCGCCCGGCCCTCCGACATTCCGCGCTTCTCGCCTGACTCCTTGATGTGCTCGTACTGGCGCTCGCGCTTGGGACTGGATCCTCGCGGCATGATGCGACCCTTCGTCGAAGGTGAATCACGGTCATCGTGCGCGTACCCACATCGGGCCGCACCTCACGCGGCGGCAGCCGCGGATCCCGAGGCCGCACAGTGGGCCGCCCGCCGGCGGCGCCGCGCGGGCCCGGGGCCTCAGGCGGAGCATGTCCGGGTCGGCGTCGAGCCGTCGGGCGGCCTCGATGCAGGGGTCGACGGGCCCGTGCCGCACGCCGAGGACGAAGCGGGGCCCCACGAACAGCATCATCTCGCCGGTCTCCACCGCTCGGTCGTCCTCGACGTACCGGAGGGGCTTCAGCGCGACCGCCAGGACGTCGCCGAACCGCTCGTACTTGGGGCGCTGGCGCGCGTGTATCGCGTCTTCGACGGCCAGGGGATGAAGGTCCAGTTCATCGGCCAGCCGTACGAGCTCGTCCCCGGATTTCAGAGGCCCCGGCATGCCGATCCCTTGGCCGCCATCCGAGGTACTCGCGTCGTAGAACTGCTGAACGGGGGTAGGGGCTGCGTATGAATGCCACCGAAATGCTCGCGGCTGAAGCCGGCGGCTCACTTCTTCTGATCATCGTGGGCGTGGTCGTAGCTCTCCTTTTGATCGGAGCCTTCTGGTACGGCAGCCGACGCAGCGCACGCCGCAGAGCCCCCGCCCAGCCTGCCCAGCAGAGCCCCGAGGCGCGGGCCCGTCAGGACTCCTGGCAGACACCCGAAGGTGATGACTGATCGGATTCGTCGCCCGCCCGAAGAGTGGCAGCGGCCGGTGGTACCGCTGGTAGGCAAGGCGTAGAAGGGCACAGTTCAGACTTGGCGGTGGCGGGGGCCGACGTCCTTGGCCCGGGCGTCCGGCCACTGCCCCGTTTCCTAGTGTGGGCCGCTTCCTCTGATCGGCGACCGTTCCGGTCCGACTGGGGCAGGGGGTATGTGGAAGGGAAATCTGGGCAGGCGGATGTCATGGCGGAGGGTGAGTTCCGCCGGACAGGAAGAACGGAAAAGGGAGAGTGGTGAGGAATCAATTTCCTCAACTCTCGAATTGACCGGAGGAGTTGTTCTTCGTATGACTACGAACGTTTGGGGTTACCGTGAGACGTCCGGCCGTCTGGCCGGATCTGACCTGACGGGGTACAAGGTCGAGGCGAGCGACGGTTCCATCGGCAAGGTCGACAAGCATTCAGACGAGGTCGGATCGTCCTACATCGTGGTCGACACCGGTCCGTGGATCTTCGGCAAGGAAGTCCTTCTGCCGGCGGGCACGATCAGCCGGGTCGACGCGAACGACGAGAAGATCTACGTGGACCGTACGAAGGAGCAGATCAAGAACGCTCCCGAGTTCGACAAGGACAAGCACCTCGGCAATACGGACTACCACCGCCAGGTCGGCGGCTACTACGACGGGTCGCACCGCGCGTAACACACACGGGCACCGGCACGACGGGCGGGGACGACAGCTGTTCGTGTCGTCCCCGCCCGTCGCGCCGGTAACCCGAGCATCGATTCCTGCCCCGCCGGGCACCGAGGTCGAGACTGCCGGACCTTGCCGAGGTCCCTCTCACAGACTCCCGCGGTTCCCCCAACCGGTCCAGTGTGGTGGGGGCGGAGCGGGGCAAACGCGCGTACCTGTCAGCCCATTCTGGAGGCCCATCGATGTCCTGCGTGTCTGCTCTGATCGTTGTGCGCCTCGAGGCGACGACGGGCCACGTGTATTTCCTTGCCCGCTTCTCGTATGACGGCGACGACCCGTACGTGGTGCAGGCGGAGTTCTTGGACGGCGCCGAGGTCCTCGCGCGGTGGCACTTCGACCGGCAGATGCTGGCCGAGGGGCTCCACCGTCCTGTGGGGGAGGGCGACGTCGCGTTCCGCCCCGACAAGGATTCCGGCCGCGAGGAACTCCGCGTCGAACTGACCGGCCGGAGCGCCGGGGAGCAGGACAAGGCCGTTGTCCTTGTGGATGCCCCCGTGCTGAGGGGTTTCCTGGACGAGACCTACGCAGTCGTCGCTGCCGGGGAGGAGTTCCTCGACCTCGACAAGCTTCTCGACGAGCTCCTGGCTCGCTGAGGAACCCGAGTGTCCGACCGGAACCGCCGAGTGCCGTCTCCTGCGGACATGGCGACAGCAGGAGGTGGCGGCCAGGCAACCGACCGACGAGAGGCCGCCGGCATCCGTCAGGCGGGGTGCGGGGGACGGCGAGGGCCGGACCCGGCACAGAGCACGCAGGTGGTCGCGGCCGGCCGGATCTCCAGGCGCTCGGACGGAATCGTCGCACCGCACCCCTCGCACTGCCCGTAGTCGCCCCGTTCGAGCCGTTCCAGCGCCCGGTCCAGCTCGTCTAAATGGTCGTGCGCCCGCGCCATCAGGGAGGCCACGTGGGCACGCTCGAAGGCCGTGCTGGCCCCTTCGGGGTCGTGCTCGTCGTCGACCGCGACCAGTGCGTTCGCCGCGACGATCCCGTCGAAGTCGCGCCCCAGCGCGGCCACCCGGTCGAGCGTGTCGTCGCGGTCAGCCGCGAGGCGTGCGCGGGCAGTCGCGATGGTGGTCGGGTCGAGCTCGTCATGGCCGTACCGGGTTGCGTCGCTCATGTGTGGGACAACGCCGGTCCGTGGGTCCCCGATTCCCACAGAAACGTTCGCTGTAGGTCGCACAACTGGTGCACGGTCCCAAGGTATCGGCGGGGGAGCGGGCGGGGGCCCGGGTCGCTGATCGCGCAGACGACCTTGTGCCCGGTACGCCACACCGAGACTTCGCCGCGCCCTCCGCCGTGCTGAACAGCGTTGGTGGCCACGTCGTTGACGGCGAAGGCCAAACGCTCCGCCCCTGAGGGGACATCCCCAGCTGCGCGGAAGGATCTGGTCGGGGACCGTGCGTGTGTGAGGCCGGGCAGCTCGGTCAGCACGTGACGTGACGCCGCCGCTATCCGTCCGTCGAGAGGGTCACCGTGCGGTGAAAGGAGGGAGGCCGCGGCCGCTCTGTGTTTCCCGGGTGCGGTGTGCCAGCCGGCGGGCGGCGTGCACACTGCGTCGCGCCAGGCAGAGCTCGCCCGCCGAGACGTGGCAGGTCGGGCACGGCTCGGCGAACGCGCCGTGCCGGAACCGGCGGTGCGTCTCGTAGGCGGCATCCAGCATCGCGTCGAGCGCCGAATGCGGGAGACCAACGGCTGTACGGCCGGCTGCGTGCACCGATCGGCGAGGGGTTACTTCCAGGACCGGGGTGGTGCTCATGAAGGGATCTCCTCGTGCAACGGGGGAGTGCGCAAGCCGTGCCTACCCACGGGCGCGCGGGCAACCGGGTCGCGCGGGCCCCGGCAGGTCCGGGGCGCGGCTTACGCTGCTGTGGCGACCGGGGGCGAGACAGCCGAGAGTGCGGCGGCGGCCAGGATGCGCGTGGGTCGGACGGTCAGCCGCTCGGCCCCGGCCTGTGCCTCCAGCGCCCGGCGTGCTTCGGCGGTCGCCGCGAGGACGGCCAGCGGCGCTCCTGCGGAGCGGCACAGGCGGTGGGTCCGTACGATCGTGCTTACCGCAGCGGTGCTCAGTGGCGCGTCCGAGAGTTCCAGCATGACGGGTGCGGACCGGTGGGCGGCGAGGTATCCGTCGATCGCCCAGGCGGCTGCGGCCCGGCCGGCGATATCCAGATCGGCCCGCAGCCGGATGATCAGAACACCGCTCTCGGTCACGTTGAAGGGCAGCACAGACACTCCTTGTCCTCACGAACACCTCGGCTGGTCATCGTGCGGATGCCCGCGTCTAGGACTGGTATGCGCGACCCTCACGGTCGGGATCATCAACACCGGTGGAGAACGGCGGTTGCCCAGCCCGTGACTGCGGCGTCGGCTCGACACAGCCACGCCCGGGGGCGGCGAGGCGGGGGGTCCTGGCGGGTTCAGTGGACGAGAGGGGGAAGAAGCGAGCCGTGAAGGGAGAGTCGATGCCTGATACGCCACGCAGCACGGCCGGTCTGAGGTGTGAGGACGCCCGGTCGATCGCCCGCGATGTCCTGGCGGCGAGCGGCGTGGGGGAGCACCTGGTGAACGACGTGCTGCTGGTCGTTTCCGAACTGGTCTCCAACGCGGCCCGCCACGCCGGCGGCGTCAGCGACTTCCGCGTCGTGCCCCTCGCGGGATGGGTGGCGGTCGAAGTGTCCGACAGATCCTCGTCGTTTCCTCGCACGCCGCGAACACCCCTTGATGTACCAGGCGGATTCGGCTGGCTGCTGGTCAACGAGATCGCCGACCACACGGAGATCCGGTCGTATGACGAGGGCAAGGCGATCACCGCGTTCATCCTGCTCCCCGCTGCTCCCCGCACCACGGTCCGGCCGTCCTGCCCGACACCCGACCGTCCCGCCCGGAGCGGCGCCAGTCCGCACGCGGCCCACGAGGTTCTCGGCGCGCCTCGCTGACATGAGAAGGCGGTGCTGCGCGGCACCGTACTCGCCGGCCGGGGTGGGGCGGCAGCCCGGCAGCGGAATCCGCAGGGTTCTCTTCAGTGACGCACGCATGGGGTGCCGGGACAGGGGCAGGCGGGACTGCAAGCGGCAGGCGACGCCGTCCGCTGTAAGGCATCGGAAATGGAGGTGCGGCAGGGGGATTCCTTTGCCGTCCTCCGCTTACCGGAGGAGTTGTTTTCGCGTGACTGAGCATGTGTGGAGTTACAAGTCCACCTCGGGCCATCTCGCCGGGGCCGATCTGACCGGTTACAAGGTCGAGGCGGTCGACGGCGACATCGGCAAGGTGGACAAGCACTCCGACGAGGTCGGTGACGCCTACCTGGTCGTGGACACCGGTGTCTGGATCTTCGGCAAGGAGGTCCTGCTGCCGGCGAGCACGGTCCTCCGGGTCGACCCGGAGGACAGGAAGGTGTACGTGGACCGGACCAAGGAGCAGATCAAGAGTGCTCCCGAGTTCCACCGGGACAAGCACCTCGGCGACGCCGGATACCACGAGGAACTGGGCACGTACTACGGCACCGGCGCCCCCTTCGGAGGCCGTCCCGCCTGACTCCCCGCGTGAGGGGGTCCGAACTCGGCGAGTTCGGACCCCCTCACGTGTTTCCCGGCAAGGGTCGATGGCTTCCTGCCCGGCGCCATCCGGCCTGAGCGGTACGCCAGAAGGAAGGGAATCCATCATGAGCAGTACGACTGAACGGCGGCCGCGCGCCGCGGAAGAATCGGTGGGTGTGCTGGTCTCGCGCGCATCGGAGCAGATCACCGAGCTGGTGCGTGAGGAGATGCAGCTCGCCCGGGCCGAGTTGGGCGAGAAGGGCAAACGGGTTGGGACGGGCGGTGGTCTGCTCGGCGCCGCAACTCTGCTCGGTGTCCTGGTTGCACAGGCAGTGGTGGTGTCGGGCATGGCCGCTCTGGCGCTGGTGCTTCCCGTATGGTCGTCGGCTCTGATCGTCGCCGCAGTACTGGCAACGATCGCCGGGGTGCTGGCGGTTGCCGGCAAGAAGCAGATCGCGCGGGCCGGCTCACCTGTGCCCGAGCAGACCGTGAACAGCGTCAAGGCCGATGTGGCCGAGGTCAAGGAGAGGGCCCACCGATGACGAACCTGCCGAACCAGCCCCACACGAGCGACCCCACCCCCTCGTCCGAGGAACTGCGCGACCGGATCGAGCACACTCGCGATGAGCTCGGCCAGACCGTCGAGGCACTTGCTGCCAAGGCAGACGTCAAGGCCCAGGCCAAGGAGAAGGCCGCCGAGGCCAAGGCCCAGGCCATGGACGTCGTGGCCGACGTCAGGGCTCAGGCCCAGGAGCGCACGGCGCGAGCCATGGAGAAGGCGTCCGTGATGACGGAGCAGGCCGCGAGTTTCGTGAAGGACAAGACACCGGATCCGGTACTCGACGAAGCAGACCGGGTTGCCACCAGGGCAAGGTCCCACCGCACTCCGCTGATCGCCATCGGCACGGCCTTGATCGTCATCCTGTTGGTGCGTCGTGGCCGGGGGCGCAAGTGAAGGCGTCCAAGGTCGCGTACAAGCCGGTCGGGCTGGCACTGGGGGCGGCAAGCGGCATGCTCGCCGGGATGGCGTTCAAGCAGGCCTGGAAGGTGATCGAAGGGGAGGGTGACGCCCCGGATGCCACAGATGAGGACCGCTCCTGGAAGGAGATCCTCATTGCGGCCGCCCTCCAGGGCGCGATCTTCGCCGTCGTGAAGGCGGCCGTCGACCGGTCCGGGGCCCTCGCGACCCGGCGCGTCACAGGCACCTGGCCGGGGTAGACCGGCGGCCCCGAATCCGGCGACTGAACCGTCGTCACGGGAAACGAGGGCTCACCTCATACAGGCCTCCTCCACCGAAACCGGGCGGGGTTGCCGGGGGTCAGGTGCGCAGGCGGCCGTTGGTGCCGTCGTGGGCGTCGGCCCTCGGCCCCGGCGGCGGAGTCATACTGGACCCGGCTGGCCCGGAGGGTCACGCTGAGTCGTCTGGGGGAGAGGGGCCGGTCGGATGAAGAGCCTGCTTTTCGACAGCGGGGACCTGGAGGCCACGCAGGAGTTCCTCTCCTCGGCCTACACCCCCATGCGGATCGGTGGCCGCCCCGCGGACACGCGGGCGCGGATCTCCAGGCGGGCGGCGGGCGGGCTGAGCGTCGATCGGTTGGCGTTCGGGTACACCATGGCCTACGACGCGGGTGCTCTGGGCAAGGTGTGCCTGGTGACGATGCACGCCGGGACGATCGTGGACACCACCGGCGGCCGCGAGGAGGTGTTCGGCCCGGGCGAGACCTTCCTCCTGGCCCCCCACGACCAGCCGTACGCAGGACAGGTCCGGGAGGCCCGGTACACCATCACGATGTTCGATCCCCGGCTCCTGGACCGGGTCTCCGCCCTGCCGGGGGGCGCAGGCGTGCGGATCACCGGAGCTCGGCCGATCGCACCGGCCGAGAACCGGAGGCTGGGTGCGGCCGTCGCCTACCTGCGCGATCACGTGCTGGACGAGGTCTCCGCGTCCGGTGACGGCAACCGGCTGCTGGTGTCCACCGCTGCCCAGCACTTGGCGGCGACGGTCCTGGCAACGCTGCCGAACAGCACGTACACCGAGCGGGGAGACCTGAGGGACACCCGCGACGCCGGCAGCGACACCTTGCGCCGCGCCGTCGATTTCATCGAGGCCAACGCCCACCGCGACATCACCCTCGCCGACATCGCGGCGTCGATCCCCGTGACGCCACGCGCGGTCCAGTACGCCTTCACCCGCCACGCCGACACCACGCCGCTCGGCCATCTGCGCCGCGTCCGGCTGACCCGTGCGCACGCGGAACTCCTCGCGGCGGACCCTGCGGCCGGGGCGACCGTTTCCGGTGTCGCCGCCCGCTGGGGCTTCGCCCACCAGGGCCGTTTCGCCGCCGCCTACCGACAGGTGTACGAGGTGGCACCGTCGGTCACTCTCGGAAGCCGGTGATCCCGGCGGGCGGTGTCACAACGCGGGCGGCGACGGATCCGGGGTGTCAGCCGCCAGCCCGGTGATCTCGAACACGGTGTCGGCTCCCGTGATGCTCAGCAGGCGCGACAACTGGGGGGCCGGGTTGGCGAGGACCAGTGTGCGCCCGCTCTCGACGCACATCAGCCGTGCCTGCAGCAGCGCGTTGAGCCCGGTGGAGTCGCAGAAGGCGAGCCGTCCGAGGTCGACGACGACGCGCGCGGGGGCACGAGTGCCGGTGCAGGCCGCCGAAAGCACCGAGTGGAAGGCGGCGACGTGGTCGAGGTCCATGTCGCCGCTGAGCGTGATGAGGGTGGCGTCGGGGCGGGTGAGGACGGTGACGTTCTGTGGACCTGGGGCGTCCGTGGGGTTCACGCCACTCCTCATTTCGGATGCGGGCACGGAAGCGTCGGCGCGGTGACGGGCGCGATCCGTCCTGCTTCGCGGGCATGCCTGACTCGACCGTAGGGCCGGCAGTAGAAAAGGACAGCCCCGCAAACGAAGGAGTGCAAGAGCTTCGTTTCGCGGACCGTTGGCCGGCGAGGCGACTGAGGGCGACAGCACGGGGTAGCCGCCGAGGGACCGCACCACCGAAGGAGGACGAGATGACGGCCCACGAGAACTCCCGGCATCATCCACGCACCACCCCGTCCGAGGCCGACGGGGAGGCCGGCGACCGAGAGGCCCGCCGTCAGGCCGACGAAGCCGTCGTACGGCGTCCCGACGGGGGCGAAGCCGAAGCGGATGGCGGCGGACACGAGGCCAAGCGGCAGCGCCCGGGCATCGGCCGCATTGAGAGGGAGTGATCGCGGTGCGCACCACAGCGGCACGGGTGATGGGCGTGGCCACCCTCGGGTACGGCGTGGCGGTCGCCTGCCGACCCGGGGTGCTGGCCCGCCCCTGCGGCCTGTCAGATCAAGGCTCCTCCGCACTGCTGATCCGCGCCCTGGGCGTCCGCGATGCCGTCATCGGCGCGGCCATGGTCGCGATCCCCGCAGGCAGCGCGCTGCGCACGGCCGTACTGTGCCGGGTCGCCATCGACGCGGGGGACGCACTGCTCTTCGGCACGTTCCTGCCCCACCGCGCCGAGCGGGCCAAAGCGGCCTCGGCCGCACTGGTCTGGGCGGCCCTCTGCGGCTGGACCCTGACCAACAGCGGACGGTCGGCGGCGCCGCTCGTAGAGGACGCGGCCAATGTCGCCGTACGGGCCGCCCAGTCCGCCACGCGCGCCGAACTCTGACGTACTACTCCACCAGCGTCGACGGCCCCCCGGCGGCCGCATCGTCTGACCGGACATCGCTGTCTGATTTATCGTCAGAACGGGCCCCGACTCGACGAGTCGGGGCCCGTTTCGCGTTCCGGAGCGCGGGCGGCAGCCGGGGGCAGCGCATCTTTCGGTCGTCGCGGGCCAGAAGGCATCCATGAAGCGAAGCTGCGGATCCTCCGTGCGCGGTGTCGGACCGCTCCTGCTCCTTCCCGTGCAGGCGGTCCTGATGGTCGGGCTGGGACGGCTGGTCACCGGACCGGGCGCCGGATACTGGCCGCTGTCGGCGGAGGCCTCGATCAGCAGGAACCTGGCGGAGGGCCGGGACCAGGCCACGTCCGGAGTCACGGAGTTGTTCTCCGTGCTCGCCGGCACCCAGGCCGTCATCGGCACGACCCTGGTCTGCATCGCCGCCCTGCTGTTCCTCCCGCGCGTCGCACTGCGCGGGGAGGCGCTGTTCCTCGGCGTCTCGGTGGCCGCGCAGTCGGCGGTGTTCGTGGTGGTGACGGCCTTCGTGGACCGCCCGCGGCCCGCGGTTCCCCACGAGGACGCCGCGCCGCCCACGTCGAGCTTCCCCTCCGGGCATGTCGGCGCTTCCCTCGCGCTCTACGGGGGACTGGCCGTCATCGCCGCGCTGCGCCTGCGCGGCCCGTGGCGCCACGTGGTGACGGGCATGCTGCTGCTGATCCCGGCGGCCGTCGGACTGTCGCGGATGTACCGCGGCATGCATTACCCCAGCGATGTGGTGGGCGGGCTGCTCAACGGGACCCTGACTCTGCTGATCACGGGGTTCGCGCTGCTGTGCGGGCGGCAGCCTGCTGGGGAGCAGGAGGGGACGGAGCGGCCCGGCCGGGTGGTGCTCGCCCGGTGCGGCACCGGCGGTCCGGTCCTCGTCGTGCGCCACCCGTACGGCTGCCCGGACGAGCTCGCCGACCGGCTGGCCGCCGTCCTGCGCGAGCACGGACACCGGGACCTCCGCTGGATCCTGACCTCCGCCGAGCTCCCCTGCGGCACGCTGCCGGAGGAGCTCCGTACCGTCCGCCCCGCCCTCGTGGTGGTCTGCGGAGGGGACGGCACCCTGCGCGCCTGTGCCGAGATCCTGGCGGGCACGCGGATCCCGCTGGCCGTCGCACCGTGCGGCACCGGAAACCTCCTCGCCCGCAACCTCGGCCTCCCGATGGATCCGGCCGCCGCCCTGGCCGCGTCCCTGTCCGGCGAGAGCTTCGGCATCGACGTCGGCCGGGTCCGGGGCGACGGGCTCGAGCCGATGCGGTTCACCGTCATGGCCGGCGCCGGATTCGACGCGGCGATGGTCCGGG
Source organism: Streptomyces sp. NPDC056883 (assembly GCF_042788835.1). Classification (NCBI taxonomy): domain Bacteria; kingdom Bacillati; phylum Actinomycetota; class Actinomycetes; order Kitasatosporales; family Streptomycetaceae; genus Streptomyces; species Streptomyces sp. NPDC056883. The sequence continues at coordinate 754,660 of NZ_JBHUBS010000001.1, forward strand.
ACGCCTCACCGCGGCTCAAGTCACGGATGGGCTGGGCCGCGTACGTCCTGTCGGCCCTGCGGCACCTGCGCGATCCCGGTGTCCGCCTCACGCTCCGCGTCGACGGGGGCCGCCGGCTGCGGCGCCGGGCCCGCATGGTCGTCATCGGGAACGTCGGCACCCTGCAGGGCGGCCTGCCGCTCCTGCCGACGGCGCGGCCGGACAGCGGACGCCTGGACGTGGTGCTCTTCGACCCGCGCGGCCCCGCCGGATGGCTCACCGCGGCCGGGCACCTGGCGGCCCGCCTGCTGCGCCGGCGCCCGCCCGCAGCCCCCGGCCCGGCCGCCCCGGACGGCCGCAGCGAGGCCGGGGGAGCGCTGGAGTACTTCAGCGCCACCCGGATCGACGTCCGCTGCGCCGTACCGCAGCCGCGCGAGCTCGACGGAGATGCCGTGAGCGAGGGCGTCCGCCTCACCGCCGAGATCGAACCGGGAGCCCTGCGGGTGTACCTCCCCCGTGCGCCCGGGGCGCCGCAGGACCGATCCGCCGAGCAGCTTCCGGCGGCGGCCCCCGGCACACCGTTCTGAAGTCCGGCGGCGCCCCCACAACACCGGCGGACCGCAAGCCCCGTAGGTCCGCGGGCTCCCCACGACACCGGAAGGCAGGAACACGATGGGCACCGCGACACGGGTACCGCAACGCCACGACGTGAGCGGCGAGGAGCTTTCCGCCGACGAGGCGTGGACCGCCCTGCGCCGCTACGGCGGCTGGAGCCTGGCGCGCGACTCCTTCGTGCGCTTCCGCTACGCCGACGGCTTCAGCCACGCCCGCGCGCTCGCCCTGCAGACCGTCCTGTCGATCGTCCCGCTGGCCATCGCGGCCATCGGACTGTCCGGGGTGCTGCACACCGAGGACGCGGGCCGGGTCGCCGAGCTGACCATCCGCGGGCTCACCAGCGGCCCGGGCCAGGCCGTCGTGGACGACGCGCTCAGCGAGAGCAGACGCCACGCCGGTGACGGCGGCCAGGCCGCGCTGTGGCTGGGGCTGCTGTTCTCCCTGGCCAACGTCACCACCGCCCTCTGCCAGGTCGAACGGGGCGCGAACCGGATCTACGGCAACGAGCGGGACCGGCCCTTCCTCGCCAAGTACAGCAGGGGCCTGGTGATGGCGGCTCTCGCGGGACTCCCGCTGGGACTCAGCTTCATCCTCACCGTGCTGGGCGCCCACCTGACCCGTGCGCTGGCCGAGGTGTACCGGCTCTCTCCCGACACCGTGCGGGCCTGGGAGCTCCTGCGCTGGCCCCTCGGCGTCCTGCTCGCCGTCCTCGCCACCAGCGCGATCTTCCGCCTCTCCCCGCGCCGGCGCCAACCCGGCTACACCTGGCTGGCCTTCGGGGCCGTCGTCCACCTGGTGCTGTGGAACCTCACCACCTGGGCGCTGAGCCTCTACATCGGCGAGAGCAGCTCCTTCACCAGCGTCTACGGGCCCCTGAGCGCCATCGTGGCGCTGCTGCTCTGGTCCTACCTCACCTCGATGGCGCTCTTCCTCGGCCTCTCCTTCGCCGCCCAGCTGGAAGCCGTACGGGCGGGGACGAGGGAGCCGGTCATGAACGATCCCGGAGTCTGACCGCCCCGGCCACCGGCGGCCGGAGGCCCGCCACCGCACGCACACGAGGGAGCGGCCACCATGGCACGGCGCACGGAAGGTACTCGGCGCGTTCGGCGAGACCCGGGAGGCCCCGGGCATCCGCACGGCCCGCACCATCCGCGAGGCCCGCTACGGAGCCTGCTCGCGCGCCACTCCGGACCAGACGCCACCTTCGGCGCGAGACTCCTGCTCGCCGCGGCCGCGACGGCCGTGGCAGCCGTACCCTTCGCCCTCGCCCTGGTCGTGGTGGAGTCCCAGTGGGCGCCACTGCATCGCCTGGACCAAGGCGCGGCCGAACGCCTCCACGCCGCCGCACTCGCCCACCCGGACCGGGTGGGCCTCCTGCGCGTGCTCTCGGACCGGGTGTGGGACCCGGTCACCATGCGGCTGCTGGTCGCCGTACTCGTCGTCTGGCTGCTCAGCCGGCGCGCCTGGCGGCTGGCCGCCTGGGCCGGGGTCACGGCGGTCGCGGGCGGTCTGATCGGGCTCCTGGCCAAGAGCGCGGTGGAGCGGGCACGGCCGCACCTGCCGGACCCCGTCGCCCACGCTCCCGGCTTCTCCTTCCCCTCCGGCCACGCGATGACGGCGACCACCTCGTGCGCCGTCCTGCTGCTGGCCCTGCTGCCGGTGGTTCCGCGGGTCTGGCGTCCGCTGCCCTGGGCGGTCGCCCTGGTCACCGTGGTGGGCGTGGGCTACACACGGGTCGCTCTCGGGGTCCACTGGGTCAGCGACGTCGTGGGCGGCTGGCTGCTGGGGCTCGGGGTGGTCACGGCGACGGCGCTGGTCTTCGAGGCCTGGCGGTCCGACACAGGACGGCGCCGCGGGGCGGTGGCCGAAGGCCTGGAGCCGGAACTCACCGGACCCGACCCCGAAGCTCGCCCGACGGACCCGCCCGTTCCGGCCCCACCTGCCGCCTGTCGGCCGGGCGCCGACGAGTTCGGGCCATTGACCTCGCGGCGCGGGCCGGGCGGGGGAGCAGCGCCCGATCCGGGGCAGACGAGTCAACCGACAGCCTCGACATCCGAAGGAGAACGGCCATGCTGATCACTGTCAGTCGCTCCGGGGGTTTCACCGGCGTGGACACGACGCGGAAGATCGACACCTCCGGCCGGCAGGACGCCGCGGAATGGGAGGGCCTCGCGCGGCGCGCCGTACGGCCGGTCGCGGACGGCTTCCACTACCGGATCACGATCGACGGCCAGGCGGTCGACATCGACGAGGCGGGCCTGACCGCCGACCAGCGCGCACTCGTCCGTGCGGTCCTCGACGAACGGGCCTGACCCGCCCCACCGGCCCGGAACAAGTCTGCGAGCCGACCCTTTGGACTCCCGGAGACCGGCCAGCAGAAGGGGCAGGGGAGCCCGCGGCCGTGAGCGGCGCGGGGCGTCAGCCGGTCAGGAGGGGTCGCCGTCCTGAGGCGTGACCACGGTGAAGAGCGCGCCCTCGGGATCGGAGAGGACCATCCACCGGCTGGTGACGGAGGTCTGTACGGGTGAGGCGGCTCTGGCGCCGAGACCAGTGGCGGCATCGATCGCGGCCTCGAGGTCGGGCACGTGGAAGTGGACGTGCCAGCGGGGGCGTACCTCGGGGTCCGGGGCTTCTTCGAGTGCGCCGCCGCTGATGCGGGCCACGGTGTCGTGGCCGTGGCGCAGGACGACGTGGTCGTGTTCGTAGGAGACGGTGCAGCTGCCGGGTCGCTCGCTGTCCCAGTCCAGCACCTCTCCGTAGAAGATGGCGGCGGCGAACGCATCCCGGGTCCGCAGTTCCAGCCAGGCCGGGGCGTTTCCGCGGCCCATCGACCAGTCGGGGACGGCCGCGCCGTGCCAGAAGCCGAAGACGGCCCCGGCGGGGTCTGCTGCCAGGGCGGCTCGTCCGGTGCCGAAGGCCAGCGGGCCGACCGCCATGGTCGCGCCGCGTTCACGGATCCGTGCGGCCGTCGCGTCGGCGTCCTCGACGGCGAAGTACGGCGTCCACACCACCGGCACGCCGGGATTCCCGGTGAGTGCGCCGATGCCCGCAACGGGAGCCCCGTCGCGGAAGGCGACGACGACGCCGTCCCCGAGATGGGTGGGACGGAAATCCCAGCCCAGCACGGCACCGTAGAACCGCTGGGCGGAATCGAGATCCCGGGCCAGGAGGCTGACCCAGCACGGGGTACCGGGGATGTCACGGCTCGACGTCGACACAGTTGCCGGCCTCATCTGCTGCTCACGTGGGACGGGACCCTTCCCACAGTAGACCGGAGGACAGCGACGGGCAGGTTCAGTGGCGTCCGGCGGACGGGCGGAATGCCGCGGTTGCGAAACCTGTGGGTCCCTTGCCGTCGCGGTGTCTGGGAGGGGGCGGGCGGGGCAGGCGGTCGGTATGAACGAATCCCTTGCGAACCTGTCCAGCAGCTACTACGTCACCGTCCGGGGAGAGCGCTTCACCTGTGGTGACGTGACGGGCCTGGGTCCCCAGGGGGACCTCGACCTGCCGGGGCAGGTGCTCACGCTCACCCTCGACGACTGCGTCCTCACCGACGTGCCCGGGGCGCGGGAATGGGCCCTGTCCGCGGAGGCTTCTTCCGCCGAGCCGTGCAACGTCAAGATCGAGGAGATCAGGGCGGGTTCGGAGCACCCGCTCACCACCTGGTACCTCTCTGACGCCAGGCCGGACTCGGTCACCGACCACAGCACGACGGCAACCAGCCACGAAACGCGGATCGGGCGGCTCACCATGCACGCCGCCAAGATCTCTCCGGCCATGCCGCAGTGATCCCGCCCTGGCGCCGACCGTCGTAGGGGCTCTCCCGCGGCCCGGGAGGAGACGGAGGCCGAGGCGGCCTCAAGCCGGTCCGTGGCCGCCTTGAGGCTGCCCCGCGCGGACACCCCCTAGGAGGCTCCGCGGTCCGCCGTACCCGACGCGCGTGGCGGGCCGGGAGCGCACGCGGGGCACAGACCGCGGTAGGTGACTTCGGCTTCGGACACGGTGAAACCGAACCGCTCCTCGGCCGGAAGCCCGGCCAGGGGGTCGCCGGTCGGGTGGACGTCGCGGATGATGCCGCAGCCGGAGCACACCAGGTGCTGGTGGGGATGGCGTGCGTTGGGGTCGTAGCGCTTCGCGCGGCCGTGGGCGGACACCTCCACCACCTCACCGAGCGCGACCAGTTCGCCCAGGGTGTTGTAGACCGTGGCCCGGGAGATCTCGGGCAGCTGCCGCGCCGCGCGGGCGTGGACCTCGTCGGCCGTGAGATGCACGTGCTCGCCGTCGAGGGCTTCTGCGACGACGCGCCGCTGGGACGTCATGCGCCAGTTGCGCTCTCTCAGCCGTTCCAGCAGCTCATTCATCGTGGTTCGCCTTTCCCTTGTGTGCCGGGCCGGTCGGCAATTCCGCTTCCGATCCTCATATCGGCGAGGGGATATCGCGATGATCGGAAGATGTCACCTTTGGGCTTCGGCTGTTTGTTGCGTGGGGGTGCCCTGCGTGTTCTCGTAGCCGCCCGGTCTGCGGTGCGCGACCATACGGACGCCGATACGTGCTCGATCATCGGCGTCGTCCGTGAGCATATGTTCTCGTCGGCGGCGCGGGTCGCCGTGCTCGACTGGAAAGCGCACGACGTCATCAGAGAAATGCGTCATCAGTGAAATACGTCAAGGGCGGCAGCGCGGCCGGCAGAGGAAACCACCGAGACAGGAAGAAGGGCTGACGTGTCCGGCAGCGAAAGCGAGAACCCGGTAATCCCCTCCCCGGCCCCCGCGCCGACTCGCCCCAGGACGAACCGGGACTGGTGGCCGAACCAGCTGGACCTTCAGGTTCTCCACCAGCATGCGCCCGGGTCCAATCCGATGGGTGAGGACTTCGACTACGCGACGGAGTTCGCGTCCCTCGACGTCGAGGCGCTGAAGCAGGACGTCTTCGCGTTGATGACGGCCTCGCAGGAGTGGTGGCCCGCAGACTACGGCCACTACGGGCCGCTCTTCATCCGGATGAGCTGGCATGCCGCGGGTACGTACCGCATCGCCGACGGCCGCGGCGGGGGCGGATCCGGCGCGCAGCGCTTCGCGCCCCTCAACAGCTGGCCGGACAACGCGAGCCTCGACAAGGCGCGCCGGCTGCTCTGGCCGGTGAAGCAGAAGTACGGCAGTCGGATCTCCTGGGCCGACCTGCTGGTGTTCGCCGGCAACTGCGCCATGGAATCCATGGGGTTCAAGACGTTCGGGTTCGGATTCGGGCGGGAGGACATCTGGGAACCGGAGGAGATCTTCTGGGGGCCGGAAGACACCTGGCTCGGAGACGAGCGCTACAGCGGCGACAGGGAACTCACCGGTCCCTTCGGTGCCGTCCAGATGGGCCTGATCTACGTCAATCCCGAGGGGCCCAACGGGAATCCGGATCCGCTCGCCGCCGCCCGGGACATTCGCGAGACGTTCGGGCGCATGGCGATGAACGACGAGGAGACGGCCGCGCTGATCATCGGCGGCCACACCTTCGGCAAGTGCCACGGTGCGGTCGGACCCGATTACATCGGTCCGGAGCCCGAGGGATGCCCCATCGAGCAGCAGGGCCTCGGATGGAGGAACTCGTACGGCAGCGGGGCGGGAGTCGACTCGCTCACCAGTGGGCTCGAGGGCGCGTGGACCTCTGAGCCGACGAAGTGGGACAACGGGTACCTGGACAACCTGTTCCGGTACGACTGGGAGCTCACGACGAGCCCGGCCGGCGCCCAGCAGTGGACACCCACGGATCCTTCGGCCCAGGGCACGGTGCCCGACGCCCACGATCCGTCCAAGCGGCACGCGCCCATGATGCTGACGACGGACCTCTCGATGAAGCTGGATCCGGTCTACGGGCCGATCTCGAAGGGCTTCCACGAGAACCCGGACCGTCTCGCGGACGCGTTCGCCAAGGCCTGGTACAAGCTGCTGCACCGCGACATGGGGCCGCTCTCGCGCTACCTCGGACCGTGGATCCCCGCGCCGCAGCTGTGGCAGGACCCCGTTCCCGCGGTCGATCACACGCTGATCGGGGACGCGGAGATCGCAGACCTCAAGGGCAGGATCCTCGCGACCGGACTGTCCGTACCCCAGCTGGTCACCACCGCCTGGGCATCGGCGGCCAGCTTCCGCGGCACCGACATGCGGGGCGGGGCGAACGGGGCGCGCATTCGGCTCGCGCCGCAGAAGGACTGGGAGGTCAACGACCAGCCCGAGGTGGCCGAGGTGGTGCAGGCTCTCGAAGGGATCCGGCAGGACTTCAATGCCTCCCAGGCTGCCGGCGGGACGAAGGTCTCGCTCGCGGACCTGATCGTGCTGGGTGGCTGCGCGGCCGTCGAGCGGGCCGCGCAGAACGCCGGGCACGCCGTCACGGTCCCCTTTGCTCCGGGGCGCACGGACGCCTCGCAGGAGCAGACCGACGTCGAGTCCTTCTCCGTGCTCGAACCCAGGGCGGACGGGTTCCGCAACTACCTCCGCACGGGAGAGAAGCTGCCGCCGGAGACCCTCCTGCTCGACCGTGCCGCCATGCTGACCCTGACCGCACCCGAGATGACGGTGCTGACCGGTGGCATGCGGGCACTGAACACCGGCTTCGGCCGGTCCCCGCACGGGGTCCTCACCGACCGGCCGGAGTCGCTGACCAACGACTTCTTCGTCAACCTGCTCGACATGGGTACCGAGTGGAAGGCGTCGACCTCCGCCGAGAACGTGTTCGAAGGCAGGGGTGTGACGACGGGCGAGGTCAGGTGGACGGCCACCGCCGTCGACCTCGTCTTCGGTTCGCACTCCCAGCTCCGGGCCATCGCGGAGGTCTACGCGTCGAAGGACGCGGGAGGCAAGTTCGTGCGTGATTTCGTGGCAGCGTGGGACAAGGTGATGAACCTCGACCGGTTCGACCTCGCCTGACAGCCCCGCTCTCCCGGCCGGCCGTTCACCGGCCGGCCGGGACTCCCCGGTCCGGTCCGCGAGTATGTCGACGCGCCACGGGCAACTCGCCGCGTACGGAACGGGAGAGCGGGTTGTTCAGCAGGGCGCCGGTGTGGGAGTGGGCAGGTAGGGGGCGATGTTGTGCCAGGCGCGCTCGGTGTACTCCTTCTTCTCGCCGACCGGGGCGACGTAGTGCAGCGCGCTCTCGACCTCGCGGGTGGCGATGCCGCTGCCGACGATGACGGCATCCGCGGCGCACGCTTCTTCCGATGTGGACATCTGCTCGATGACCACCCCGTTCATCGACGTCACCTTGGGGCCGGGCGTCGCGATGGTGACGCGCCATCCGTCGGTCTTGATGCGGTTGAGCACACCGAGCGCGATCAGGGAGTCGAGCTCGCGGCCGACATCCGGAACGGCCGGTTCGCCGCGGGCCGGCCGCCCGTGAGGGATCGCCGTGGTGACCGCGACCCGGTCGTACGCCGACTGGAAACGATGGGCAGGCCCTACGAGAACGTCAACCCGGTACCTCAGGGGATGCGTTGACGACTCCGAACGGCACGTGAACGCTCGGGGTGGCTGGTGCCGTGCCGTTCAAGTGGGAGACCTGGTCGTCGAAGAAGATGTGTGGATCGAGCGCGCGCATGACGGCGGCCTTGTCGATGCCGCCGAGGAAGAAGGCGTCGTTGACGCGGAGTCCCCACTGCCGGAGGCTCCGGACGGCACGCTCGTGTGAAGGGGCGTCCCGGGCGGTGACCAGGGAAACCCGGAGGCGGGGCCGGTAGGTGGGGTCCTCGAGGCGCTCTTCCTCTTCGAGGCGCTGGATGCGGTTGATTCCTGCGAGGAAGTCCCTCAAGGGGCCGGGGTCGTGCGGAGTGGTCGCGTTGAGGGCTTCGTGGGCGCGGAACTCGTCGAGGCCTTCGCGACGGAAGATCCGTTCGGAGGCGTCGCCCGCCAGTACGCCGTCGAAGTCGAATGCGATGCGGAGTTCTTGGTCGGCGTCGTCATCGACTCGTTCTGTCCGGAGTACATGTCCGGCCGGCAGCCCGTCGGCCACCGCTTCGCGCACGTCGGAGCCGTTGGCGGACAGGAACAAGGACATGTTCAGCGCCGGCATGAAACGGTGTGCTGATCGCCCCTGTTGGAAGACGGCCCTGCTGATGTGCAGGCCGTGCGCTGCGACGGAACGCATGACACGGAGCCCGGTGTCGGGGTCGTTGCGTGAAAGGATGATGACTTCGACCAGCGGATCGCGGGGATCCGCAAGGCCGTTCAGCGCCAGCAGGCGCCGGATGAAGGGGAAGGCGACCCCCTTGCCCAGGATGTCGTCCGCGTGAGTCCCTTGGTAGGTCCGGTAGGCGTCCTCACCCTGCTCCCGGAACACCGCATCGCAGTCGCTGAGGTCGAACAGGGCGCTGGAGGCGATCCCCACGACGAGCCGGTCGGACAGGTCGTACTTCATCGCGCCCCCTGCTGGTGCACGTGCATCATCGAAGGGGTTATCACCGTTTCGAATATGCCGAAAACACGTGCGGTCGCGCGGGCGAGGAGCCTTGCTCCGGCCGCGATCAGAGAGTGGGCAAGTGTGCGACTGAGAACAGCCTCTTGGTGATGCGGCTCGGGCTTCCGATACGTTCTGTGGCATGAGTCGCAGCTTCGACGTAGCGCCTCCTCTCGGACCTCGAGGAGTCGTCAGCGGGTTATCCCCGTTCTTCAGGGGTAGGCGGTGGTGTCCGGGGATCCTGTTGAGGTACCTCTGAAATCCACTGTAAGGAGACCCCCAGTGCGCCTCCCCACCCGAAAAGCCTTCGCCGCCCTCGTCGCCGCGGCCGGCCTCGCCCTCACCCTCCTCACCCCCACACCCGCCTCGGCTGCCACCGCCACCAGCCGCTTCGCGAACTACCGCTACGGTGACTGCCTGCGTGAGGCCTCCGAAACCGAGCTCAAGGGCGACCGCTGCACCACCGGACGCGGCAGCCTCCTGTGGCAGTGGAACGGCCGCCTCAACACCATCACCACGCTCAAGAACAACTTCTGGGGCCGCTGCCTCGACAGCAATGACCGGGGCGACGTCTACCCCCTGCGCTGCAACGGCGGCTCGTACCAGAAGTGGCGCACCGTCCAGCCCGCCGCCCGCAGCGCCGTCATGCTCCAGAGCGTCGGCACGGGCCGCTGCCTCTACCAGCAGGACGACGGCTACTACCGCACTGCCCGCTGCGACCGAAACGCCCAGAACCAGCGCTTCACCATCGGCTGAACGGATCTCCCGACCGCTTCAAGACGGTTCCCTGCCCCGGGCAGGAGACGAGATCACCGGCAGGATCCGGCGCTTGCGCAGCTCGCGCCGGACGACCGGATCCCCCTCAGCCGCCGCCGTCCGCGTCAGAGCTTCCCGAAGACGACCCCGCGCCAGGTCCAGCCCGCGGCGAGCACCGCCTCGCGCAGCGGGTCCTTCAGGTCCGAGTTGTCGAAGCGGAAGACTTCGGTGGCCCCGAGCCCGCCCTCGGCATCCCGCTCGACCTTCCAGCGCCGGGACACCGTGGTGACCTGCCCCCGCGCGGCCTCCGCCGACAGGGCCAGCCGGGGCGTGCCTCCCAGCCACGTGACCTCGTACTGCCGGTCGACGCTGCGGACCTCGCGGGTGGCCGCGTCCAGGCGCAGCCGGATCTGGAGCACGCGGCTCACCTGGGTCCGGGCGAAGAAGGTGTGCCACGCGGGCTCCTGGATCCGCCACTCCGCCACCAGATCGGCGCCCTCGGGGGCGCCCCCGCGCACGACGTACGGTGCGTCCGCCGCGAAGAGCCCGAGCAGTGTCGCCCGCACCTCCTCGGCGGAGCGCGGTGCGACACCGCGGTCGGGGTGCCTGGTGCCGGTGAGTTTGTCGAAGAGACCCATCACACCACCCTAGGGACATCCGGCCGTTCGATACAAGATCGAACGATCCGGCGCGGCTCCTACGATCCCGCCGCCGTGTCCGGGCCCACCGTACGCAGGAACTCCTGGAAGTCGCCCAGGACGCTGTCGTGCTGCTCCGCAGTGGCGGTCAGCACCATCCGGATCACCGCACGCTTGCGCGGGTCGTGGACGTCCAGCATGGACAAGTAGACCTGGGACTGGACGAGCTCGCGCCGCACCCCGCCCGCGACGGCGGAGAAGCTCACCCGCTGGGTCAGACCCGGCGCGCCCTCGGAGCCGATCTCCCGGCGGGCGGCCACCACCACGGACTCGCCGGCCTCGCGCAGGCGCTCCACCGACGCGTCGGCGAGCTCGTCCAGCGTCACCTCGTCCGGCCGGTACTCGCCGTCGATGGTGATGTTGGCCGTGAAACCGGAATCCGGCTGCGGATGCAGCGCGACGAAGGCCACGCCCGGAGCGCCGACCTCGTCCGGAGGGGCGGGCTGCCAGCCCTCCGGCAGTCGGAACTCGATCGGTACGGGCAGTGTCGTGGGCATCGCGCGCTTTCCTTCTTTCTTTCTGTACTCCCACGGAACGTGGGTCAGTCGAACCAGCTGCCGACAGTGTCCTTGACCGAGCCCGCCGCGTCGCCGACGGCATGGGCGGCGTCCCCGACCGCGTCGGCCGCGTCGCCGGCGGCGTCGGCCACCTTCCCCGGGTCGATCGTGAACTCCGCTCCGACGGAACCGCCGAGGCCGAGTGCGACGCCCACCTTGCCACCGACGTGGAACTTGCCGTCGTCGCCCTTGCCGAAGGTCACCTTCGCCTCGGCGCCCGCTCCGGCCCATCCCTCGGCCGTGGCGCCGGCCCCGATCCCGGCGACCTCGGCGCCCCCGGCGACGGTGCCCTTGGCCCCGGCGAAGGCCTTCGCCCCGGCGTTCAGGCCCTCCAGCCCGACGCCGGCACTGGCCTGGGCCTCGGCTCCGGCGAACCCTTCGGCCCGGCCGTAGCCCTCCACGTACCCGTACCCCGCGCGCCCCTCGGCCAGGGCGCGGCCACCCGCGGACACCTCGGCCTTGCCCGTGAGGCCCTTGTCCGTGATGCCGACGTTGGCGCTGGCCCGGGCCCCCGCGTAGGCGTCGGCGATGCCGGAGATCCGCATCGAGCCGTTACTGAGGGATCCCTGCGCCGTCGCGTGGCCGAGCTCGGCGTACGCCTGGGCCGAGCCCTCCTTGCCGTACTTGGGCCCGGAGGCCTTGGCGCCCGCGTCGGGACCGGTCGCCGACGCGGAGCCCTCGGCCTGCCAGCCGTCGGTCTTCGTGCCCACCTCGGCGTCCTTGGACCGGGGGAGCGGCACCTGGGCCAGGTCGCCCTCGGGGTGGGCGTTGAACCCGCCGATGGTCTGGTCGGCCCCCTTGCCGAAGGCGTCGCGGTTGCCGTCGACGACGGCGGCCTCCAGCGCGGCCTTCACGTGCTGATCGGCTTCGGAGGCGGCCTTCACGCGGTCGTCGAGGTACTGCTGCCATGAGGTGACCGCCGTACGGATGGAGGCTTCGCCGTCCGGGTCGTGGTGGTAGGCGCTGCGCTCGGCGGGGGTCAGCTTGGAGTAGTCGAAGGCGACGCGACCCTGCTCCGACACGGTCATCCCGGCGGCGACCGCGTCGTCCCGCGCGCTCTGGAGCTTCGACTTGAGGTCGGTGAACACGGCGTGGGCGTCCAGCAGCAGGCTCGCGACGGCCTTGGCCTGGGTCTGCGCCGCGGCGTACTCGTACCGGGTCGCCGCGAAACCCGAATGCGCGGCGCCCGCGCTGACGCCGGCCCAGGTCTGGCCCAGCGTGATCTTCTGGACGCTCTCGCCGTAGCGGGTCTCGACCTTCTTCAACTCGCCCGCCATGGACTCCCACTTGGCCGCCGCGGCCGTCAGCAGGCCCAGGTCCGTGGTCATGACCTCGTGATACGTCAGCACCGCAGCCCCCTACAGACCGTTCAGCTTCGAGCCGGACGCCAGGAACTGGTTGCCCAGCCCGGTGTCGTTGCGCACGAAGAGCCCCGAGGCCCCGCGCAGCGCCCCCTTCTCGGAGGACAGGCGGCCCATCAAGGTCCTCACCTGCTGGTCCCAGGTGTCCGACACCTTCTTCAGGCCGCCGGCCGTGTCCCAGCCCTCGAAGCCCTTCTGGGCCGTGCTGGTGGCATCGTCCGCGTGCTCGGAGGCCTTCTTGGTGTTCGGCTCCAGCTCGGTCTCGATGGTGTTCGCCGCGGCCTGCTTCTCGGCGGGCGTCGAGGCGAAGTCACCGGACCCGCCCGGAGCGAACGGCCCCGTGGGCGCGCCGTTCAAGCGCACGGCCACGTCGTGGTCCGTGACGCCCGCGCGCTCACGCTCCCACTCCTGCGCGAATTCCCCTGACATGATGCTCCCCCGTCCGAAGGGAAAGATCATATACATGCCAATCGAGCGGAGGTCAACCGCCCCCTGCGCAGGGGCTTCGGACGCCCCGGCCGGCCGGTCATCTGACCGAAGCGTGCCGTTCTTGTCCCTGCTGTGTAACAGGCGTCTGGGATCCCCGTGAGGTGGGAAATCCGCTAGTGCAGGCCGGCGGGGACGCCGGTGAGGAGCAGGTGGGAGCCACGACCGCCCGCCGTCGAACTCCTCGGAGCCATCGCGGTCTGCGTTCACCATCGGGAGTCGACAGCGGCCGCCCAGGGCCGCCAACGGGGGAACACCATGAACACTGCTGCCCGCACGAGTCGCAGAGGCTGGAAGTCCTACGTCATCGGGGCCGCCACGGTCACCGCACTGCTCGCGTCCGCGGCGTGCTCGCCGAGCGGGGGCGACGGGCCGGACGACGGCAAGCCCACGGCCAAGCCGAGCAACCCGAGCAGCCCGAGCGCGACGAGCCCGTCGAGCACGCCGGGCGACACCGGCTCCCCGAGCACGCCGAAGCCCGGCGACACGCCCTCGGCGAAGCCGAGCCCGGCACCGACCGGCAGCGGCGGCAGCGGCGGCGGAGCCGTCGCCGTCTGCGCCCCGGGCGACGTCTCGATCACCTCCAGCACCGAGGACGAGATCAGCAAGGGCGTCCGGCACATCCTCCTCACCCTCACCAACACCAGCCAGAAGGCGTGCAAGGTCTACCGCTATCCCCAGGTCCAGCTCGGCGGCGCCCAGCGCCTGGTTCCCGAGATCAAGGAGAGCGCCCCGACGCCCGGGACGCCGTACGACACCATCGCCCCGGGCAAGCAGACGTACGCCGCACTGCTCCTGAACGGCCCCATGGACGAGGCCCCGACGAAGACCATGACCGTCCAGCTCCAGGACACCACGGCCGGGAGCAAGAAGGGAGACCCGATCAAGGTCGCCCTGCCCGGCGTCGACACGGTCTACTACAACGACTTCGCGAAGGTCACCCACTGGATGACCGCCTCGGGCCTGGCCCTGCGCTTCATCATGTCGTCCTGACCGTCCGGCCCTCCGGGCCGTCCTCTAAGGTGACTCCACCGGCCGGTCCGCCGCGCTCCGCGCGTGCGGACAACGGCCTTGTGGACAGGGGGAGTCGGTGGAGTCACTGCGGCCCGGCGACCCGCCGGAGATCGGCGGGTACCGCCTGCTGGCGCGGCTCGGCGAAGGCGGCATGGGCGAGGTCTTCCTGGCCCGGACGGCGTCCGGCCGGCCGCTGGCCCTCAAGACCGTCCACCGGGAACTGAGCCGGGACCCCGACTTCGCCGACCGCTTCACGCGGGAGATACGCGCCAACGACCGCGTACGTTCCGCGTGGACGGTCTCGGTGGTGGATTTCAGTGCTCCGGGGGCGTCCCCGCAGTGGCTCGCCACGGAGTACGTCGCCGCGCCCTCCCTGGGCGAGTGGGTGCACCGGCACGGGCCGCTGACCGGCCCGGCCGTGTGGAGCCTGGCCCGGGAACTGTCGGCCGCGCTCGTGGCCGTACGGGCGGCGGGCGTGGTGCACCGCGACATCAAGCCGGGGAACGTGCTGCTCGGCCGGGAGCGGCCCTTCCTCATCGACTTCGGCATCGCACGTGCCGTGCACGACCCGCGCCACACCCGGACGGGAGCCGTCATCGGCACACCCGGGTTCCTCGCGCCGGAGCAGGCGACCGGAGCCGTGGCCGAGGCCCCGGCCGACGTGTTCTCGCTCGCCGCGGTACTCGTCTACGCGGCCACCGGGCGCAGCCCCTTCCTGGCCGCCGGCGAGGAGCTCGAACTCCCCGGCCTCCTCTACCGGATCGTGCACGACGAGCCGGCCGTGGACGGAGTTCCGGACGGGCTCCGCCCGCTGCTCGGCGCGTGCCTGGCCAAGGATCCGCAGGAGCGCCCGACCGCCGACGAGGTGCTGACCCGGATCGGCGCGGCAGGGCCGGAGTGGAGCGGGGCGGTACCGCCTGCGCTCGCGGCGGACGTAGGCAGCCGGGAGGCCGTGCTCCAGGGCATCCTGGCGGCCTCCCAGCCGCCGCCCGTGCCCGTCCACGTACCCCCGGCGCCCTCGGCGCCGCCCTCGGCGTTCGCGGCGACCCCGCCCCTGCCCTCTCCCCTTCCCGCCGGGAGGCGACGGGTGTCCTGGGTGGCGGGGGCGGTCGGTGCCGCCGTCCTCGTCGTCGCGGCCACCCTCGTGATCAAGATGCCGTGGGGCGGGGACGGGGACGGCGATGGGGACGCTCGCGGACCGGCAACCCCGTCCGCTTCCGCCTCCACCTCCGCTTCAGCCTCCGCGTCGGCGATGCCGCGGTCGTGGGTCGGCACGTGGACCGGCACCGGACCCGGAACCCCCGACGCGGACGGAATCACACGGGCCAGGACGGGCGAGTTCACCGTCACGGTCACGCTGAACGCGGGCTCCGTCGGCGACCTCGTGGGTCGGCAGGTCAGCGAGGTGAAGGAGACCGCCTCCGGGCGGAACCTGGGGTGCACGGAGGCCCTGGAACTACGGCAGACGAGCGCGGACAGGGCGGTCTTCGCGGCGGTGACCAGCCATCCGACCGACCCCGCGGCCACCTTCGACTGTCCGAAGGGCAACCTCTACGTGCTGACCCTGGCGGAGCCCGACCGGCTGACCCTGGAGACCGAAGGGGCCCAGTCCGCGGGCGCGCCCGAGAACCTGACCCGCAGCCACTAGGCGTCTCTTTCGGATCCTGCCTGACCAGCGCCGCCCGGCACCTGCTCGGCTCAGGCTCCGAGTGCGCGGGTGAGCAGCATCCTGCGGTTGTTCGTCGAAGTCTTGGCGAAGATCGACTTGAGGTGGTCCTGCACGGTGTTCTTGGTGAGGTACATCTGATCGGCCACGGTGCGGCTGTCGCCGCCCTTCGCCAGGTGGCCGAGCAGTTCGGCCTCACGGGCGCTCAGGGCGAATGCCCTGGTGAAGGCGGCGAGCCGCTCGGCCGGTGAGCATTCCTCGATGGTGACGGCGATATCGCGGCGGTCCGCTGGATCCGCGTCGCCGATCCGGGCGGCGCGCAGGGTCATCCACAGGCCGTCCGTCAGGTGGACTCGGGCGCGCGGAGGGTTCGTGTCGACTCCTGCCTCGACGGCCAGTAGCTGGGCGGCGACGTTGTAGGCACTTGCGGGGACCGGCGGGCGGCCGCGCTCGGGCGGCACCAACACGCTGAGGTAGGCGTGCGTTTCCGGAGTCTGGCCGAGTACCTGCAGGTCGTGCGAGAGCAGCAGGACCAAAGGACCCGGGCGCGGCGCGTCGGGCGGCCGTACGACGAAGGTCTTGGCCTGGCTGCGGCGCAGCCCCGCGGTCACCGGTTCGGTGAGGCAGGCCAGGTACGAGGCCTCCGCACGGGTGAAGTCCCGGTCGTACCGGTGCAGGTCGAGGAAGCCCCAGCAGCCGAAGCGGTCCCTGAACACCATCGAGGCGACATCCCGCACCCCGTAGCCGCTCAGCAGTTCGCGCCACAGCAGGCTGCGCGAGGGACCCTGGTGCTCGCTCAGCAGGGCGACGCCCTCCAGCGCCGTCCAGCGGTTGACCTCGGTCAGGTACTTGAGGCGGATCAGCCGCGGCAGCTCGGAAAGGTCCGGGAAATCCGCGATCGGCGCGCAGCCCACCGAGGTCTCCGGGTCGGTGAGCAAGAACGCGTACGCGTCGAACCCGACGGTTGCGCGCAGCTCGTCGAGGAGGCGAAGACGCAGGTCACGAGAGTCGCCGACGGCCTCGCAGAGGCGGACGACACGCGCGTGTGACCGCGCGTACGCGGCAGAGTCGGCCATGGCTTCGAGGTTATAGCGCCATTCCCCACATATTTGGGATGTGCCGAGACCCTGACCATTGCCCAGCATGGAGGCACCGGACCATGGAGGCGTCATGTTCACTCTGCACATCGAGCACCCGATCACCGATTTCACCGTGTGGAAGAGCGCGTTCGACCGGTTCGCGCCCATGCGGAAGGAAGCGGGCGTACGGCGGCATCGGGTCCAGCGCCCGGTCGACGACCCGGCGTACGTGATCGTCGGCCTCGACTTCGACACCGCGGACCAGGCGGAACGGTTCCTCGGCTTCCTCCAGGCCCGGGTGTGGTCCTCGCCGGACAATGCGCCGGCACTGGCCGGGCTCCCGCAGACCCGGATCCTCGAGACGGACGAAGAGCTGTGAATCGGGCGCGGGTCTGGTCGGCAAGGTCCGAAGGAGACTGCCTAGGTGGTTTCCTTCGGACCTTGCCGCGCCGAGAGGCGCCGCACCGCGGTGTGGCCGAGCCAGCAGGCGGCCGCGCCGACCGCGTACCAGAGCAGGTCGGGCGGGTTGAAGGTGGACCCGAGGACGAGCCGGGCGAGCCCACTGTGCCGCGACAGCTCCGCCGGTATCCCGGTCAGCTGGAGGAACTCCACCACCCAACTCACCGCGAGAGCGCCGGCGGCCGCCCGCAGGGCCGTCACCCGTGGCAGGGCCAGCACGATGAGGGCGAAGATCAGTACGGTGTACAGCGCGTCTCCGCCGTACTTGGCCGGGCTCCCCGTCGCCACGGCCCGTAGCCCCAGCCCCGCGCCGACGGTCACGACCACCGCTCCGGCCGCCGCGAGACGGGTCCGGGCCCGGGTACGGGCCCGGCCGGGTCCGGTACGGGCGCGGCTCGCAGGCACGTAGGCGGTCATGGGCCCAGACTGCCAGACGGCCGACGCCCGCCCTCCCCGGCTCCCGCGCGGCTCCGGCTCCGGCTCCCGCTTCGGTCGCGGAGCGGAGAGGAGGGGGTACGTGCGCTGCGTACCCAGGCGGGTTGAGTAGGGCGACTCATGCCGGACCGGGCGGCGGCCGACACGCTGGAGGTACGAAGACCGCACACCCCGTCCCGGAGGTTCGATTCCATGATCAGCCACGTCGCCGCCGCCCTGGCCCCGGTGTTCGGGCGGTTGACCGTCTCCGCGGACACGTCGGGCCCCGTCGTCGGCGGGACCATCCTGGCCGCCAACCACACCAGCCTGGCCGACCCCGTCGTCGTGGTCGCCGCCCTGCGCCGGCTCGGCGTCGAGCCGGTGATCATGGCCACGGCCGGGCTCTGGCGGATCCCGGTGCTCGGCGGGGCGCTCGCCCGCGGAGGGCACATCCCGGTCCACCGGGGAACGGCCCGCGCGGCCGGTTCGCTCTCCGATGCCGCCCGGGCACTGGCGGCGGGGCGGTGCGTGCTGATGTACGGGGAAGGCGGGATCCCCGCCCGGCGCGACTCGGGGGAAGCCGCGCCCCTGCCCTTCCGCAGCGGCCTGGCCCGCCTCGCCCTGGCCACCGGAGCACCCGTCCGCCCCGTCGGCCAGGCGGGCGCCCGCCGGGTGAGCTCCGGTACGACGGCCAAACAGCTCGCCGGAGTCCTCACGGCCCCGGTCCGCCGGCCGCGGGTCCATGTGCACGTGGGCGCGCCCCTGTTCCTGCCCGACGGGCTCCCCGAGGCGACGGCCGCGGCCCACGGGGCGGTCACCTCGGCCTGGCACACCGCACTGTCCGGGCTCGCCGGCGTCGGTGTCGGCGCAGGCACGCCGTAGGCCGCGCGGTGCATCGGCTCCGCCGGGCCGGTCAGCGGACCGGGCGCAGGGCCGCCAGGTCACGGGCCGCGAGTTCGGGACGGGCCGTCAGGGCGCCGTGCACCGCGTCCAGGACCGGCAGCTCGGCGTGGCCGCGAGCCAGGGCCACGTCCTTGGCGGCCAGCGCCACGGGGAAGTGGGACCCCTCGGCGTAGGCCCGGGCCACCGCACCGGCCAGGGGCCCGCGGGCCAGCTCCGAGCGCAGCAGGTCTTCCGGAAGGCCCAGCGCGGAGCCGAGCTCCAGGGCTTCGGTGACCAGGGCGACCCCGCCGATGGCCGCGTTGATCAGGACCAGCTTGAGCGCGGCACCGGAGCCCGCCGGACCGCACTCGGTCACCTCGCCCAGGGTGTTCAGGACCCGGCGGACGGGGTCGGGCAGCGGGCCCCCGGCCAGCACCCACAGCTCGCCGGAGGCGGCCCGGTCCACGCTGCCCATGACCGGGGCGTCGGTCAGCAGCACCCCCGAAGGCAGCCGTTCCGTCAGGTCCCGTACCGCCCGCGGGCCGACGGTCGAGGTGTCGATCCAGTGCGTACCGGGGCGCACGGCGGGCAGCAGGTCCTCCGCGACGGCGCGCAGGGCCGCCGGATCGGCGAGCATCGTGATCACGAGGTCCGCCTCGCGGACGGCCTCGGCGGGGCTCGCGGCCGGGACCGCGCCGGCCTCGGCGAGCGCACGGGTCTTGCCGGCGGTGCGGTTCCAGACGGTCACCTGGTGTCCGGCGGCGAGCAGTCGGCGGGCCATCGGGGCGCCCATGCTGCCCAGACCGAGGAAGGCGATGCGCGGCGCGTCGTCCGCTGTGGTGTTCATGGCCCCGACGCTAGGTCCGCCCGACCCATGCGACAAGCGAATGAATAGCATGGCTCCCATGCCGATCCCGCATGAGCTCTACGAGGTGTTCCGCAGCGTGGCGCGCCACGGCTCCTTCACCGCCGCCGCCCAAGTCCTGGGCTACACCCAGTCCGCGGTGTCCCGTCAGGTGCAGACCCTGGAGGAGGAGTGGGGCACCCCGCTGTTCGACCGGCTGCCGCGCGGGGTGCGGCTCACCGAGGCCGGCCGGGCGCTGCTGCCGCACGCCGAGGCGGTCGACGAGCGGCTGCGCGCCGCCCGCGCCGAACTGGACGCGCTGCGGGCCCTGGACGGGGGCCGCCTGCGGATCGGCGCGTTCTCCACGGCCGACGCCGCCCTGCTGCCCCGCACCCTCGCGGCGTTCAGGGCCCGGCACCCCGCCGTGCGCGTCACCCGCACCGAGGGCGGATCCGCCCGGCAGTTGGCCCTGCTGGCCGCCGGGGAGCTGGATCTCGGAGTGGTCGGGACGGCCTGCGGGCAGCCGCTGGAGGGGTGCGAACTGCACCACCTGCTGGACGAGCGGATGTACGTCGCGGTGCCCCGCGGCCACGCGCTGGCCGGGCGGCGTTCTGCGCGGCTGGCCGACTTCGCCGGGGAGGAATGGATCGCAGCGAGCAGCCGCCCCGAGGAAACCCTCATGGCGGGCGCCCTGGCCCGGGGATTCCAGCCCCGGATGGGCTTCCTGGCCGCCGACTGGATCGCGAAACAGGGCTTCGTGGCGGCAGGCCTGGGGGTGACCCTCGTGCCCGAGCTGGCGGCCTCATCGGCCCGTGCGGACATCGCCCTGGTCCCGCTGCGCGCGGAGGACTCCCCGCGCCGCGAGGTGTACGCGGCGACCCCGCGCGGCTCGGCCCCCTCGCCTGCGACGACCGCCTTCCTCGCGCTCCTGCGCTCCGTGGCCGCCGAGTTGACCGTCTGAACGGAGAACACCTTCACCCCCGGCAGCCCAACGGCACTGCACAGTCGCCGCGTTGGTGCCTCCGTACGCCTCCGGGCCCCACACGGGGCACCTCCTTGAAGGGATGCCGGCGGCGAGTGCCCTGGAACTCGCCCGTCCGGCCGTACGGACGTTCTAGCGTGCCGCGCATGATCTCGCTCAGGTTCAGGCGGGCCCTGCTGCTCGCCCTCGCATCCGTCATGCTCTGTGCCCCGCAGACCGTCGCGGCCCAGACCCCTCCGGACCCCGCGGCCTCCGCGTCCGCGGCGACGCCCGACCGCCCCTCCTACGAGGTGTCGCTGCGCAGCGACACCGACGGCTCCCACTGGACCGGCCGCCAGACGGTCACGTTCCGCAACTCCGCCCGTACTCCGCTGCGGTCGATCGACGTCCGGCTGTGGGGCAACGGCACCGACGGCTGCGGAACTCCCGGGGCGCCGTCCCCGGTCCGGGTGGGCAGGGTCACCGGAGGCACCCCGCGACCGCTCACCGTCGGCTGCACCGCCCTGCAGATCGACCTGCCCGCGCCGCTCCCGCACGGGGCGCGGACCAGCATCTCCCTCGACGTGGACATCACCGTCCCGGACCGCGTCCACCGCTTCGGCAAGGACGGCGCGCACCGCTACCTGGGCAACGCACTGCCCCTGCTGTCCGTACGCGACGCCCAGGGCCGCCACCTCGACCCCGACGTCGGCTTCGGCGAGAGCTTCTACACCCTGACCGGCGACTTCCGCGTCGTCCTCGACCACCCCGGTGCGCTCGTCGTCCCCGCGACCGGCACCACCACGCGCCGGGCCGGCGCACCCGGCCGCACGGTCACCACCAGCGTCGCGCACGGGGTACGGGACTTCGCGTGGGCCGCGGGCCCCTTCCTGTCGAAGACGGTGACCACGCCGGGCGGAGTACGGCTGAACGCGTACTGGACCGCCGCCACCTCTCCGGAGGGCGTGGCCACCGATCTGAAGGACGCCGTGGGCTCGGTCGACGCGTTCGGGAAGCGCTTCGGGCGCTACCCGTACGGTGAGCTCGACCTCGTCATGAGCGACAACCTCGACGACTTCGGCAGCATGGAGTTCCCGGGTCTCGTCCTGCTCTGGACCGAACCGGAAGGGTCGGCCGTCGTCCACGAGATCGCCCATCAGTGGTTCTACGGCATCGTGGGCAACGACCAGTTCACCTCACCCTGGCTGGACGAATCCTTCGCCCAGTACGCGAACCGGACCTACTACGGCGACGACACCACCACGTGCTGGGAGGACCTGGGCGCCTGGCCCAGCGACACGGCCGCCCTCACCAACTCCATGGCCTACTACGCGAACGGCCACCGCTCGGAGTTCAGCCGGGTCGTCTACCACCGCGGCTCCTGCGCCCTGAGCGACCTGGAACGCACCCTGGGCGCACCGGCGATGACGGCCATGCTGCGCGACTACGTCCGCGACCACTGGCTGGGCGTCTCCACCACCAAGGACTTCAAGGGCGCGGCCCAGGCGGCAACGTCCCAGGACCTCACCCCCTTCTGGACGGAACACAGGATCCACTGACCGGGTCCGCCCCAAACCCCCGGGCGCGCGCGGATCCTCCCGTGGCACCCTGTCGTGTCATGGCAGATGACAGCAGCAGCACGTTCCAGCCGGGTCAGACGGGCCTCGTCGTCAGGATCCCGGAGGCGGAGCCGGCCGTCCGCGGATGGCGCGAGCGGCTCGACCCTTCGGCCCGGGCCGGGGTTCCCGCGCACGTCACCGTGCTCTTCCCGTTCCTGGAGGAGAGCCGGATCGATCCGCTCGTCCACGCTGCCCTCGAGGACGTGCTGCGCCGTCATCAGCCCTTCGACCTGCGGTTCGAGAGGTGCGGACGGCTCCCGGAGGTCTTGTACCTCGTTCCGGAGCCCGCTGCGCAGCTGATCCGGCTCACGGAGGCGATCGCCGCCCGCTGGCCCGAGGCTCCGCCGTACGGCGGCCGTTTCGCCGAGATCGTGCCGCACCTCACCATCGCCCAAGGCCAGGAGGACGCGGTCCTGGAGGAGATCGAGTCCGACCTCGAGGGCAGGCTCCCGTTCACCTCCCACGTCTCCTCGGTGGAGCTGCTGGTCCACGACGGAACCACGTGGCAGGCGCGGGCCTCCTTCGCACTCGGAGGCCCCGCCCCTCGCCCCCGAGACCGCCCCTGAACCCTCTCGGGGGCGGTCTCGGGGGCGGCCCCGGGTCGGTCCCCGATGTCCGGCGCGAGCGCCGTCCGTAGCGTCGTTGCCATGTCGAGAAACGGGAAGAACGGGGCCGGGACCGGGAACGGGGCCGCGACCGGCGTCAAGCGCCGGATGTCGCCGTGGAAGCGGGCGTTGCTGATCCTCGGCTCGCTCGTCGCGACCTTTGCCTTGGTCATCGGAGCGCTGTTCACGTGGCTCTACACGGGAGCCAAGGTGTCCACGGTCGGGGCGGTGGACTTCCGCAACGCCCTCGCCGTGCCACCCCTCGCGGAGTCCACCGTCGAAGCCGACGGAACGCGCGTCTTCGACCTGCGGATGCAGACCGGAGAAACCGAGTTCACCCCGGGGACCAAGACCCCCACCTGGGGGTTCAACGGGAGCCACCTCGGCCCCACCCTCCGTGCGGCGAAGGGGGAGAAGGTCCGGGTGAAGGTGGCCAACGCCCTTCCGGAGGCCTCGTCCGTCCACTGGCACGGCATGCACCTGCCCGCCGCGATGGACGGCGGCCCGCACCAGATGGTGCCGGCGGGCGGCAGTTGGGCCCCCGAGTGGACGATCGAGCAGCCCGCCTCGACTCTCTGGTACCACCCGCACCCGCACGGCGCGACCGAGTCACACGTGCAGCGCGGCCTCGCCGGCCTGTTCCTCCTCGACGACCCGCAGTCGACGGCCCTGCCCCTGCCCAGGACCTACGGGGTCGACGACATACCGGTCATCGTCCAGGACGTGTCCTTCGACGGCGCGAGGTTCGACCACGGCCACAAGCTGATGCGCAACGTCGGCTTCCTCGGCGACCGGACGATGGTCAACGGCACGCTGGACCCGTACGTCACCGTGCAGGACGAACTGGTCCGGCTGCGCCTGCTGAACGCCTCCACCGCCCGCGTCTACACCTTCGGCTTCGACGACGACCGGGAGTTCCGGCAGATCGCCTCGGACGGCGGCCTCCTCGAAGCCCCGCACACGACCGTCCGCCTGCGCCTGTCGCCGGGGGAGCGCGCGGAGATCGTCGTACGCGTACAGCCGGGCGAGCGGACTGTCCTGCGCTCCCACCCCCTGGACGCCGGCCTGGACTTCTGGAACCAGCGCTTCGGGGGCGGCGACGACTCCTTCGACGTGATGCAGCTGCGCGGGGCGCCCACCCTGCGACCGTCGGCCGAGCTGCCGCAGGCGCTGGTGGCCTCGACCCTCCCCACCGGCGAGGACTCGGTACGCGGCCGCTTCTTCGAGCTCAAGATGTCCGGCATCAACGGCCGGAAGATGGACATGTCCCGCGTGGACGAGACGGTCACCCGCGGCACGACCGAGACCTGGACCCTCCGCAACGACGACGGGATGCCGCACAACTTCCACGTCCACGACGTCCAGTTCCGCGTCCTCGACATCAACGGCGCAGCCCCGCCGCCGCCGTTGCGCGGCCCGAAGGACACCGTGTTCATCCCGTCCGGTACGACGGTCCGCATAGCCCTGCGCTTCGAGGGCCCCGCAGACCCGAACACCCCGTACATGTACCACTGCCACCTCCTCTACCACGAGGACGAGGGCATGATGGGTCAGTTCACGGTGGTGAACCCGGGCCAGCCGACACCACCCCCCAAGCTCCCGCCCACCTCCGGCACACACCAGCACTAGGCACGGGGAGAACGCCCCGGCGCATGTCTCGGCGAACGCGACGTCGGAAAATCGCCAGCATGCTCGCGGTCGGTCGGGCGAGAATCCGCTCATGATCGCTGAAGCGCAGGGAATCCGTATCCGGCACCGCGGGTATGAACCGCAGGTCCATCCCACCGCCTACGTCGCCCCCACGGCCACGCTCGTCGGTGATGTCCGCGTGGGGCCGAGGGCGCGGGTGATGTACGGCGCGGTGCTCGATGCCGAGGGGTCACGGATCGAGGTCGGGGAGGCGACGGTGATCTGCGAGAACGCGGTGCTGCGCGGGTCTGCGGTCGCCGGCGATCAGCCGGTGCTTCTCGCCGATCACGTCTTCGTGGGGCCGCACGCCACGCTGCTGGGATGCGAGGTCGGCCGGTGCGTCTACGTGGCGACCGCGGCGACGGTCCTGCAGTGCGCACGGTTGGGAGCCGGCTCGGTTGTCGCTGTCGGCGCGCTCGTCCATGCGCGCACCGTTCTGCCGGACGAGTACTTCGTGCCGCCGCACACCGTGGCGCTCGACGCGCCGGTGCGGCTGCTGGCCCCGGGCGATCCGGGCCTGGCGGAGGCCGTCAGGCAGGTCGGCTTCGCGCAGGTGGCATTCGGCGTCGACGCGGAGTGGACCGACCGGATCAGCCGGTACGAGCACATCGCGGAGGTGCGCGTCGCCGAGTTCGGCGCCCACGCGGACGATGAGATTCTGGATCTCGGCTAGCGCCGTGTCGGCGGCCCATGTCCTGTGGGGAGGTGACGCACCGTCCGGATCGCACTCCGGCGTGCGCGCTACGTACCGAAGGCACCTTCTAGGAGATCGTCAGGCTGCCCGGTTACGGTGCGGGCATGGTGAATTTCGTGCTGGTTGCAGGTGCACGGCTCGGGGCGTGGGCGTGGGGTGAAGTGGTGCCGTACCTGCGTGCGGCCGGCCACGGCGTCCATCCGTTGACGCTGTCCGGTCTTGCTGAGAAGCGGGGCGTACCGGCGGGGCAAGCGACGCACGTCCAGGACATCGTTGCCGAGGTGGAACGCCAGGATCTGCGTGACGTAGTCCTGGTGGGTCACAGCTACTCGGGCATCCCGGTCGGTCAGGCCGCGGAGCGGATCGGTGACCGACTGGCCCGCGTGGTATTCGTCGACTCAAGTGTTCCCACTGACGGCGAGTCGTTCGTCGCCGCCTGGCCGGACGGCGGGGCGGCAGTGGAGTCATCGATCGCCGAGAACGGAGGGTTCTGGCCGCTCGCGCCGGCTGCTCACTACGATGGCGAAGGCCTCACCGATGAGCAGATCGCACGCCTCGTGCGTGGCTCGACGCCTCACCCAGGTGCCACCCTGACCGAGCCGGCTGTGCTGGCGGGGCCGCTCGGTGAACTTCCGGCGACATACATCCTG
Organism: Streptomyces sp. NPDC056883; assembly: GCF_042788835.1. NCBI lineage: Bacteria > Bacillati > Actinomycetota > Actinomycetes > Kitasatosporales > Streptomycetaceae > Streptomyces > Streptomyces sp. NPDC056883. Next base: position 780,124 of record NZ_JBHUBS010000001.1, read on the forward strand.
TGCGTGATGCCAGGGGCCGAGCCCGATGACGCCGAGCCCGACGATGATGTGGCCGAGCTGCTGACCAGCAAGCGCTGGCGGCTGGCCACGATGGACACCGGTCATTGGCCGATGTTCTCCCAGCCGCGCGAACTGGCGCAGATTCTCCTCAATGCTGCCGTGGAGTAAGACACCGCGCGGCGGTTCCCTCTGAAGGCCACCCTGCTGCCGGGCTCCCGCCGCGTGCTGATGGGCGCGGACGCTCCGAATCAAGATCCGAAAGAGACGGCCTAGCCGACGGAAACAACCCGGTCGGGCCGGCCCCCTGGGGCGATGGCGACTTCGTGGACCGCGCCTCCTTCGGTGGTCATGCGAATCCGGTCGGGAGCCGTCCACACGGCTTCTCTGAGCGAGTTGTCTTCGTCGTCGCCGTTGAAGCAGCCGACGTCCCATCGGCGTTCCCGCGGCGGGTGCCCCTGGTGCACATGGACGCACCACACCGGGTCAAGGAAGCCGCTCCGTGACACCACGACCAGGTGGCGGTCGCTGCGACCGGGGGAGGATTCGGTCCTCACCACCCTGTCCGAACCCCCGGACACCGCGGAGGCCCAGCCCCCGATGAGCAGCAGGGGAACGCCGGTGACGAGCACCGCGGTCATCAAGGGCATGCGCAACGAGGAGGACTTCGCCAGTCCCAAGAGGACCGCCCCGGTCAGTGCGGCCACGGCGAGGCACCCCAGTAGAAAGAGGTGCTCTCGGAGCCGGAGCAGCAGGATCAGTGCGCCCTCGCCCCCCGACTCGAATCCGGCAACGGCCGCGGTGGCGAAGACGACCGCCGCCGCCAGCAGCAGGAAAGCCGACGGTCTGCGGTACCGGCTGAAATCCATGATCCCCCGAACGATGTGGATCACGCAGCCTAAGGGCCGCAGACTTCGGTGGTCTGGATCCTCCGGGAGGGGGAGACGGTGCTGTTCTCCACGACGGCCGGGCGTCAGAAGGCGCGGAATCTCCTACGGGATCCACGGATCAGCCTCACGGTCTTCGACGCCGAAGACCCGTACCGGTCCGTGGACATCCGCGGTACCGCCGAACTGATCGACGACCCGGAGAAGTCGCTGCCGCGCACGCTCTCGCAGAAGTACCTGGGCGAGGACCCGCCGGCCGAACCGGAGGAGGTGCTCCGGGTGGTCGTCCGGGTGACCCCGCAGAAGGTCACGGGCTTCTCCGTTTGAGGCGTGCACACGGCCGGCCGCCGCTTCAGCGGCCTTCGGCCGTGGCGAAGTCCGGGAGTTCGGTGGACAGCAGTTCCTCGGCGCCGTTGTCGAGGAGCTGCTGCATCTGCTGCGAGCGGGGCAGCATGGTCGCCTCGTAGGTGCGGACGGCGTCGCCGACGGTGTCGTTGTCCACCAGGGCGAGGGCGAGCTCGCAGGCGTCCAGCATGGCGAGGTTGACGCCGACGCCGAGCGGGGGCATGAGGTGGGCGGCGTCGCCCAGCAGGGTGACCGCGGGGTGGTGGTCCCAGACGTGAGGGACGGGCAGGGCGTGGATGGGGCGGTCGACGTAGAGCCCGTCGTTGTCGGTGAGCAGCCGGCGCAGGCGGGGTGACCAGTGGCGGTAGCGTTCCAGGAGCAGGGCGCGGATGCCTTCGGCGTCCTGGACGGTGAGGCCGCTCGCGGTGATCCAGTCGGCGGGCACCCGCTGGATGACGTACGCGCGGATGTGACCGCCGCTGCTGCGCTGCGCGAACAGGCCCCGGTCGCCGTCGGCCGCGGCGGCGCTTCCCCGGCCGACGAGGTCGGCGATGTCGGCGTGCCGGTCGTCGACGTCGTGGAACCAGGCTTCGAGGAAACTGACGCCGCTGTACCGGGGGGTGGCCGGAGAGAGGGTGCGGCGGACCCTGGACCAGGCGCCGTCGGCGCCGATGACGAGGTCCGCCTCGATGGTGGTGCCGTCGGCGAAGTGGAGCCGGCGCGGGCCCTCCGCGGGCCCGTCGAGGGACCGGAGCGTGTGTCCCCATCGGACGGTACCGGGCTTCAGCGAGCCCAGGAGGAGGTCGCGCAGGTGGCCGCGGTCGATCTCGGGCTTGAAACGTTCGCCCTCGTCAGGGGTGTGCTGGAAGAGGAGTGTCCCGGCCGGATCCAGCTGACGCATTTCCTGTCCCTCGGGCCGGGACAGCCGGAAGAACTCCTCCAGCAGTCCGGCTTCGCGCAGGGCGATCTGGCCGTTGTCCTCATGGAGGTCGAGGGTGCCGCCCTGGTCGCGGGCTCCCGGCCCGGTCTCGTGGTCGTACACGGCGGGGAAGATGCCGTGCCGCTGGAGGATGCGGGCGCAGGTCAGCCCGCCGGGCCCGGCACCGATGATCGCGATGCGGGGCGAAGGGTCGATGGTCATGGGTGGTGCTCCGTTCGTGTCGCGCAGAACTGCGCTGTCAGCCCGCCGTGATGGCGGGCGAGGCCTTGGCGGTCCCGGAGGCTTCCGTGGTCCCGGAGACCTCCGTGGCCCCGGTGGGTACGGGCGGGCCCGCCTTCTTCAGCGGGACCTCGATGACGAAGACGGCGGCGAGGAAGGCGAGGGCGCAGAGGATCGCGGCCGTCAGGAAGATGTGGCTGGTGCCCGTGGCGAAGGCGCCGAGGTAGGCGTCCTTCGCTCCGACGGGCAGATCACGCAACGCGTTCGGGTCCGCTTCCGCGCCGGCGGGCAGGTGGGGCTGCACGGCGCGGGTGAACAGCGAGCCGAAGACGGCGACGCCGAGGGATCCGCCGAGGGTGCGGAAGAGGTTGACCGAGCTCATGGCCGCGCCCATGTCGCGCAGGGAGACGCTGTTCTGGGCGATGGTGCCGGCCATCTGGAGGGTGAAGCCGAGGCCGATGCCGACGAGGACCATGGAGAGGCTGGTCAGCAGGGATGAGGTGTGGGTGTCCATGGTGGCCAGCAGGCCCGTGCCCGCGGTGAGGAAGAGGGTGCCGACGACGGGGAACATCTTGTACTTCCCGGTGGCGGACATGACCTTCCCGGCAAGGGTGGAGACGATCACGACGGGGATCATCATCGGGAGCATCAGCAGGCCGGAGTTGGTGGCCGAGGCGCCCTGGACCGTCTGCTGGAACAGCGGCAGGTAGAGGCCCGCACCGAACATGACCACACCGGCGGCCAGGAGCAGGACCATCGCGAGCGGGTAGTTGCGGTGGGCGGTGAACACGCTCAGCGGCAGCAGCGGCTCACTGGCCCGCTTCTCGACCTGGACGAACAGGGCCAGGCCGACGATCGTGGCGGCGCCCAGCGAGAGGATCTGCCAGGAGCCCCATGCGTAGGTGCTGCCGGCCCAGGTCGCGGCCAGGACGATCGCGCTGATGGAAAGGGTCAGCAGGGCGATGCCCGCCCAGTCGATCTTCGCCTGGATGCGCCGGGCGGGGACCTGCAGCTTCAGCCAGAGCCACACGAGGGCGACGAGCCCGATGGGCAGGTTGATGTAGAAGGCCCAGCGCCAGTCGAAGTGGCCGGTGACGAAGCCGCCCAGGAGCGGCCCGCCGATGGTGCCGATCGCCATGACGGAGGCGGTCATGCCCTGGTACTTGCCCCGCTCGCGCGGCGGTACGAGGGCTCCGATCAGCGCGAAGGCGCCCGCGCCGATGCCCCCGGCGCCGATGCCCTGCACGACGCGGTAGGCGATCAGCTCGCCCATCGAGCCGGAGGTCCCGCAGAGGGCGGACCCGACGATGAAGAGGGCGATCGAGGCCAGGTACATGGGCTTGCGGCCGAAGAGGTCGCCGAACTTGCCCCACACGGGCGTGGTGACGGCCGTGACCAGGGTGTAGGCGGTGACGACCCAGGAGATGTGCTCCAGGCCGCCCAGGTCGCCGACGATCGTGGGCATCGCGGTACTGACGACCATGTTGTCGAGCATCGACAGCAGCATGGCGAGCATGACGCCGAGCAACACCCAGCGCACGTCTTTGGGTACGGCCGTGGGGCCGGGGGAGGGGAGGGATGCGGTCGCGGACATGACTGATCACCCCTTTCGGGCGTAGTAGAGCGAGGAGGTACGGGGAGGTAGGGGAAGGAGGCGAAGCCGGGGAGCAGCGCGGGGGCGGCAGCCGGTCTCACTTCCCCAGAAGACCACAACCGTTCATTAAGTGCAACCGCTCAACTTATGAACTCGTGCACCTTGGGGGTGAGAGTGCCGCTGCTCGAATCGCGTGTGCGAGGCCCTCAAGTCGCCGATGATGCAGCCATATTGGCTTGAGGAGCGCACCTGGGTGGGACGGAAGGTCAAGCGGGCGGCTGCCGTCCTGTAGGCCGTCTACTGTGCGGACCAAGGCCGAGCCGTCCATCGTGGCGACGGCGACCTGAGGAGGAATCCCGTGGCATCGCAGTACGACCCCGAGCATGCTCCCGCGGGTGATGTGGGCGCAGCGCTGTTGATGATCGATTCCAGGCTCAAGGGCATTCACGACGGCAAGACCGGGATCGACCCCGAACAGCAGGCGCTGATCGACCAGTACGCCTCGTCGCTCGGCCCGAGGGAAGCCGACGACCTGCTGGACGGGGCGTGCACGCTCATCTACATGTTCATGATCTGGCTGCGCAGGGCCCACGAGGAGCACGGCAAGGACGTCATCGAGTACGTCGTGCCGAACATCGTCGCCACGATGCGGATGATGCCCAGGAGCGTGCGCCCCGAGGCCATCCCCACCATGGCCGGACTCGTCATCGCCGCGGGCACCGGCCTGAGTCCCAACCTGTGGCGCAAGCAGTACGGGGACTGGACCGAGGCGGAGATGAATCCGCTCGAGGCCACGGCCTTCCTGCTCGCGGAGTACATCAACCGCATGACCGGCGACCCCGACTTCGCGACCCGCCTGATCACCGATGCCCTGGCCGACGCGGAGGAGGACTGACGGCAGAAGAGGACCGACGGCGGAAGAAGACCGACGGAGGAAGGGGGCCGACGTGCGTCATGCGTCCCTCGGGCGAGCTGCCCTGGGGGCGATCACCGGGGTTTCGTGATCTGGTGCTGGGAGCACCGATGAGTTTTACCGCGACCGGCTGTCTACCCCTGTGGAAGACCGAAACCCCAGCAGCCGCCCCGGAAGGGTGAGGAACATGAAGTACATGATCCAGATGAACGTGCCTGCCGCCGAGTGGGACGCCATCATGTCGTCGTACTCCGAGGACGACATGAAGGCCATGTTCGCCCACATGGGCGCCCTCAACGACGACATCACCGCCGCCGGGGAATGGGTGGACGGGCAGGGCCTCGGTGGCCCCTCGCTCGTCAAGACGGTACGGGCCGGAAGCGACGGGCGGCCGCAGGTCACCGACGGGCCGGCCCACGAGGGACAGATCCTGGCCGGGTACTGGCTGGTGGACGTCAAGAGCGAGGACCGGGCCCTGGAGATCGCCGCACGGGCGTCGGCCTGCCCCGGCCCGGGAGGGAAGCCGGGCAACGACCCGGTCGAAGTGCACCCGATCCCCGGAGACCCCACCCAGGCCTGAGGCCCGGCGCTACGGCGAGGGCGAGGCCGTCCCCGGCGGGGGCGACGCGCGGTCCGCGACGAGGCGGACCGCCGCGATCGTGAGGTCGGGGTCGTGGAGCTGGACGTAGTGGTCGCTACCGGTCGCCAGCAGGTGCGGGGTCTGCGGGCGCAAGCCCACCAGAGCCTGCTGCGCCGTGGGCCAGGCCTTCTCCAGCTCCGCCACGAGATCCTTGGACATCGTGGGCGGTACGGCGAAGGGCGCGGTCTTGCTCAGTACCGCGACGGGAACCGGGGGCAGCGGCCCGCCGCGGTCGATGGCGGTGACCCCGCCCTCGATGTCGACCTGCTCGAACTCCGGATCGGCGTCGAAGGGCGTACCGGGATGCCGCAGCGCTTCCACGTACGCGGCCCAGTCCGCCCCCATCGCGGGCCTCAGCGCCGGCCCCAGCGCGTCGACCAGGACGAGCCCGCGCGTCCGCTCCGGATGCTCCTGCGCGTAGCGCAGCGCGAGCATCCCGCCGAAGGAGTGCCCCACCAGCAGGTACGGACCGGGCACGCGCCCGGCGGTCAGCACCCGGTCCAGGTCCTGGACCATGGAGGCCACGGCCCGGGTGCCCCGTACGGGCGTGCTGCGGTCGGTGAGCTTCGGCGGCTGCGTGTAGCGGATGGTCCCCGGCCGGTCGTAGGTGCACACCCGGGTGAAGGCCGCGACACCCGGCAGTACCGCCGGGGTCTTCGGCACGGGCGGTGCGGTGTCGGTCAGGGTCCACGAGTCGGAGGCCTCGTGCAGTCCGGCGATCAGCACCACGGTCGGGCTCCCCGAGCCCGCGCAGTGCAGGTACAGGCTCCGCCCGCCGCCGATGTCCACCCGCTGCTCGGTGTCATCGCCGCCGGGCGGCGGCGCAGCGGCCACCAGCAGTACGGCGGCCACCGCGGCCACCGCCGCACCTGGCACTCGCCATCGCATACCCCCAGCCTCCCGCGCCCCCTTTCACCCCGCCAACCGGGCCCCGGCGCCCGGCGCCCGGAGCCCGGCCTTCGGACCGGCCACCGGGGCGACGACCCGGGCGTGGCGGAGGGGTCAGACCATCAGCAGCAGCCGGGTGTTCGACACGAGCTTCCGGTTGACGCTGGTGCTCTGGACGAAGATCGTGAACTCGTCGTTGTGGTCCGGCTTGACCCGCGCCTCCACGGCCGGCAGTCCGAGCAGCGCCCGGGCCTCCGGCCCCGTGTACACCCGGTCCGTCTTCTTCTCCAGCACCGCGATCTGCTTCTTCGCCTGGATCTTCTCGGGCTTGCTCAGCTGGTAGAACGCCCCGCCGGTGCGGTAGGTGTGCCCGGATTCGACGACCCATTCCCGGATCGCCGCGTCGCGGGCCACCGGGATCAGCTCGTACGCGGAGGGATCCGCCGGAGTGAGCCCGGCCGCCTTGATGGTCTCCGTGTTGACCACCTCCGCGCCCGTGGAGAACACGGCCCGCGATCCCCGGATGCCCTTCGCCCGGCCCACCATGAACTTCTCGGTGGCGTCCTTGATGACCTGCCCGGCCTCCTCCAGACCCTGCGTGCTCGTGGCGTCCCAGATGGCGACGTTCTCCTTGGGGAACCCGCACTGCATGGCCTCGCGCTTGCCCATCTGGTCCGGTACGAGGACGGCCAGCGTCCAGTTGTCCTCCTGCGTCTCGATCATCTCGGCCACGGCCTTCACCAGGTCGCGCTGATTCCGGGCAGGGGCGTCCGGGCAGCGGTGGCTGGCGTTCTCCTGCCCGTCGGTCAGCACGAAGGTCAGGAAGCTGTGGTCGCCGTACAGCTGAGCCGTCTGCGCCAGTTCGCGCTGCGACTTCAGCGAGGCCGCGAGCAGCGCCGTCATCCCACCGGTCCGGTACAGCTGCTTCAGCGAGGGCATCCGCAGCACGTCCTTGTCGTAGACGACGCACTCCACCTTGTCCGCGAAGACGTACACCGTGACGCGGGTCTCCTGGTCCAGTTCGCCCGACCGGCGGGCCAGGTACGCGATCTGCTGGTCGGCGACCTCGACGACCTTGCGGCTCAGGTGGGACATGGACGAACTGGCGTCCAACACAAGAGCGACGTGGTTGATGTAGTTCTGGTTTCCGGACATGGAAGCTCCCCCTCGTTTCCGACTGGATGCTCCTACCGTCTCACCCGCCACTGACAATCGATCATGGCTGCGATCCTCGACGTAGGGTCCCCGCCCAGGCCCGAACAGGGCCGTACGAAGGGTCATGTGACGTGTCGAATCGTTTCGCCCGTGGCGTTCGAGTGAACGGTCGTTCCTGTCGGCTCCGCCGGGCGTTGAATCGGCTGACGCATCCGTCCATGGGAGCGTCACCAGATCCTTGAGTTCTTAGGGGAACCAATGCGTATTCGCTCTGCCGTCACCGCTTCCGTCCTCGCCGCCGGCATCCTGCTGGGCGGCGCCGGCGCGGCCCTGGCCAACGACGGTGTCGACATCGACTACTTCTCGGGCGGTCACAAGGCCTTCTCGTCCAACTGCTCGTCCGCGGCCGCCATCCCGGCGCCCTTCGGCCCCGCCTACACCTCCACCTGTGCGAAGGACGGCGAGGCGGAGTGGGTCAAGGGTGCCCACCTCGGCGCCTAGCAGGACCATCCGGCCCGAGCCGGAGCGGGGGGGGGGGGGGGGAGGGACCCCCCCCCCCCCCCCCCCCTCTTCTCCAGGTCCCCCCCCCCCCGCAACCCTACGACCTCCCCCCCCCACACACACCCCCCCTTCCCGAA
>NZ_JBHUBS010000001.1:788349-889096 GCF_042788835.1 Streptomyces sp. NPDC056883
TGGAGAAGAGAAAGGGCCCCCCCGACCGGGGCGGGAGAGGGGGGGGGGTGGGACGGGGACGCCCCCCCCCCCCGCGGCGTGTCAGCGGGTACCGCCCTGCGCAGCGATCCGATGGCGTACCGCCACGACGAGCGCCGCCGTGGCGAGGACGGCCGCACCGCCCAGCCGCAGGATCACGTCGTAGGCCTCCTCGGGCGAGCGCTGCGGCGTCATCGCCGAGATCCCCGCGGCCGTACTGGCCAGCGCGATCGCACCTCCGGTGACCAGGAACGTCAGGAGCACCCCCGATGCCTCCCCGGCCCTGGCCGGAGCGACGAGCTGCTGCGTCGCCACGCTGGCGTAGGTCCAGCCCAGCCCGAGGCCCAGGCCGCACCACGCGAACACCGGTACGTACAGCCACCAGGCGGTGACCTGGGTCAGCGCGTACATCCCCGTGCCCGCGACGAGCCCGGCCAGTGCCATCACCGTCGTCGGCCGCATGTGCCGTCCCAGCCGCGCCCCCAGCGGCCCGCTGAGCGCCACGAGCAGGGCCGGGGCCAGGAAGACCGTGCCGGCCAGGAGCGGTGAGAGCCCCCGTACGCCCTGGAGGTAGAGGGTGGCGAGGAAGACGGTGACTCCGTAGCCCATGTTCGTGAGCGTGCCCATCCCGGTGACCAGGACGTACGGGACGTCGCGGAAGAGCCCCAGATCCACCAGCGGGTGCCGGGCCAGCCGCTCCCGTACCAGGAACAGCCCGCCGCTCACCACCGCCACCGCGAAGCCGAGGAAGACCCGGGCGCTGCTCCACCCCCAGGCGTCACCGCGCTCCACGGTCAGGGTGAGGGCGGCCAGCGCACCGACGATCAGGGCGCAGCCGAGCACGTCGAGCTCGCGCGGCGCCGCCGCATCGCGCGAGTCCGGTACGTACGCGAGGGCGGTGAGCAGCGAGAGCAGGCTCAGCGGCGCCATCAGCCAGAAGATCCAGCGCCAGCCGGGCCCCTCGGTGAACCCGCCGCCCACGAAGGGGCCGATCGCGGTGCCGATGTTGGCGACGCCGAACACGCCGCCCAAGGCCTTGGCGCGGGACTCCTCGGGAAAGGTGTTGGTCATCACCGACACGGCCACCGGGAAGACGAACGCCGCGCCCACCCCCTGGGCGATCCGGGCCACGACCAGCGGACCGAGGCCGGGAGCCAGGGCGCAGCCCACGGTTCCCGCGGTGAACAGGGCGATTCCGGCCAGCAGTGTGCCCCGCCGGCCGAAGACGTCGCCCACCCGGCCGCCGATGATGAAGAAGCAGCCGATGGCGAGCATGTACGCGGACAAGGTCCACTGCGCCGCCGACACGGTGACGCCGAGCTCCGCCGCGATACCGGGGATGGCGAGGTTGAGCGCGAAGAAGTCGAGCTGGATGCAGAACAGGGCGACGGCGACCGCAATGAAGGCCCCTTTCCGCGCCGTCGCGGATGCTTCTCCGCGCATGAGGAGCGTTCCTCCCTGCGGTCTGCGGTCTGCGGTCTGCGGTCTGCGGTCCGCCGTCCGACGTCCGCCGTCGGGTCGTCGGGCGTCCGCCGTCAGCGGGGTGCCACGGCTCCGGAGTCCGGGGACTGCCGGAGTCCTGACGCGTCGACCGCCTCGAAGTCCGAACCCTTGAAGCCCTTGAGCGCGCCCAGCTGGTCGTTGTCCCAGCCGGGGTTCTCCTCGCCGGTGAGGTACCAGGCCGAGCCGTTGTCGGCGACGATGGCCCCGTACTTCTTGAGCGCCTCGGCGACGGCCAGGGCCTGCGGGCCCAGGCCCGAGGTGTCCACCGAGCTCTTGAGCCGCAGCCGCAGTCCCATGGGCGGCAGCGAGTCGTCCGCCGCGGCACCCGCCTGGTGCCGTGCCGGCCAGACGTAGCTCTGATCCGTGCGGGGCACGGTCATCCGGATCGCGTGGTCGACCAGCCCGCCCGCGGCCTCGTCGTAGCGGACGAGCCCGGGCAGGATGGCGAGGCCGGCGGCATCGGCCGAGGTCCAGTCGGCGGGCCGCAGCGCGTGGCTCCGCAGGTCGAAGACCGCGCCCGAGCCGGCGTGCCAGGCGTCGTCGCCCTGCTGCGTCGCGTTCCAGAGCTCGTAGGACTTGCACAGGGCGCGGTCCCAGACGACGACGTGACGGTCCCCGGTGCTCGCCGGACCGTTCTCGATCCGGGCGTCCTGCGGGATCCGGTACCCGGACGGATCGCTCTCCTCGGCGATGTCCAGCGTGACCTTCGATTCCGGCACCGCCGTGTCCGAGACGGTGATCGGGATGCCGAACGGCTGACCGTCCACGAGCCCCGCCCCGAAGTCCGGGTGCAGGGGCTGCGCGGCACCGATCGAGGCGACGTACCGGGCCGAGTCCGGGTGGACGGGAAGCGTGTCCACGGGGGCGTGCCAGAAGCTGTCCGGCGGAGCCGTCCGGCAGGAACCGTCCTGCGGACCGGCGGCGACCAGACAGGTGGCGGCAACGGCGGAGACGACGGTGGCGACCACGGGCATCCGACGCCGACGTCTTGGGCGGATTGCGGCTCCGTGTTTCGTTGCCATGGCCTCACCTCGCAGTGGACCCTTCCAGCCTAGGCAGGTTCCGGCCCCGGTGCGCTGTCGCTCGCTCGGGGGACCCCGTGTGCGGAGCTCCCGGCGGAGCGGGCGGCAGCCGGGGCGCGGGCGGCGCGCGTCGCGCTCCTGGCGCCCCGCGCGTGCTCCCGGTTGCCCATTGTGGCCCAGAAAACGTTCTGCGTTCAATGAGATGGGCCGCGACCGAGCGCCCACTCCGCAGAACACCGCCACCCGGGAGCACGACGCATGCCAGGAACGCGGACGCACGAAGCCGACCACACCGACGGCCGTGGCGGACACGCCCCGCCGGAACGCCTGCCCCGCCCGAAGGTCCCCTGCCCGGGCGGGGCCGATTTCGACGTACGCTCAGCGGAGTTCATGAACCGGTTCGGCCTGGGCGGAGGGCCTGAGCGCAGCGCGCGGATGACCGCGGGCCTGAACCGGATCGCGGTGCGGATCGCCCCCTACGCCGACCCGTTCGCGGCCCAGTTGCTCAGCGACCTCGCCGTGTGGGTGTTCGCCTTCGACGACCACTGCGACGAGGATGTCCCGAGCCTCACCCCGACGGAGATGCTCACGATGGTCGCGCGCCTCCAGCGGACGATCGAGGCCCCCGGGGTTCCCCTCGGCGAAGACCCCTTCGGCCTGGCCCTGCGCGACATCCGGCTCCGCGTGGAGGCGATCGCGACCCCGGTGCAGGTCAGGAGATGGGTCGACGCGATGCGCGGCTACTTCCTCGCCGAGGCCGGCGCCGGCGCCGGCGCTGCCCCGACGGGGCCGGGAAGTCCACAGGACGTGAGCGACTACCTGCTCACCCGCCTGCACTCGGGAGCCGCCCTGGCCGTTCCCGTGCTCCTGGACGCGGTCGGGGCCGCGCTGCCCGCACCCCTGTGGGAGGATCCCCGGATCCGCGCGCTGACCGAGATGGCGGCGGGCATCGTCGTGCTCGACACCGACATCCACTCCTTCGCGAAGGAGAACCAACGCGGCAGCCGCAGCGGCAACTTGATCGCCCTCCTGGACGGCCCGCACAGACCCGGACCCGGGCAGGGCCTACAAGCCGCCTCCGAGCTGCGGGACTTGATCATGCGTCGGTTCCTGCACCTGGGGGAGCAGACCGCGAAGGCCCCGGCGGACCCGCGGATCCAGCGGTATCTGGACGTGCTCACCCAGTACGTCCGCGGCGTACGGGACTGGTGCGCGGCGACCTCCCGCTACCACTCCGGGCAACCGGGCGGCGCCCGCCACCAGCCCCGAGGAGCCGGAGCCGGGTACGGCCCACCGGACGACATCCCCCTCACACCCCCGCCGATCGCATCGATCGCGTGGTGGTGGGCGGTCGACGGCGCCCCGCCGGCGTCTCCCTGAGTCCTCAACCCCCGCTGCCGCGCCAGATGTTGTCGAAGGCCGCATTCTCGATGGCCCGGCGTTGCCGTACGCCCGCCAGCTCCACCAACGCGTCGTTGACGGCGGCCAGGACCGTCGCGACGGCGTCGTCGGCCACGTCCGGAGCGTCCGCGCCCCGGTCGCCGCCGCCCTCGAGCGCCTCCGCCAGGAGCACGAGCACGGGTTCCTTCGACCGCCACCGCTCCTCGGCCTGCCGTCGGGCAGCCGAATCGGCCGGCACCAGCTCACCGGCCCGGAGGGAGAACCCGCGGCGGCGTCGGCGTACGAGCTGTCCCTCCTCCTCGAGCACGGCCTGATAGCTCGCGGACAGCCCGAGCCCCCTGCGCCACAGCCAGTCGGCGACGGACTCGTAGGGCTCCTCGCGGACGAGCGAGGCCGCTGCCGCCTCCAGCAGGGGGTCACCCGGCGCCGCCTGCTCGCCGGGCACGATGTGATCGCCGTCCAGCCCGATGGCCCGAGCGGCGAGGAGGTCGACCACCTCGGCCCCCGCGAGTGCGAGCGACAGGTCACCCTGTTCGACGGCCCGACCGGACTCCGGGTCCATGGCAATGATCAACAAGTCCCGCGGTGTGGTCATCAAGGGTTCCTCTCAACCGTGCAGGCAGGGCGCCGGCCCATTGTCGATCACCTTGACCATCCGCGGGCGACCTCGACCCCGTCCGTTCGCAAGACGTCACATTCTCTTCCCCTACGGAAGCAGCTCGAGGGTGATGTGCGGGGCCAGGGCGCGCAGGAAGTCGGGCGCGTCGAAGATCTCGCCCGCGGAGGCGACGCCGACCGTGCGGGTGCGACCGGTCAGGACCCGGTCCAGGGCCTCCACGACGAGGGGGGCCGTGACGGCGTAGATGTCCTGCCCGCGGGCCACGGCGCGGCGTTCGGCGCCGCCCGAGCGGACGACCGCGTCGACGAGGAAGGTCTGGTCGGACCGTCCGCTGTCGTCGGTCGCCGTCGGCGCCGGCGTGTCGGGGGCCGCGATGTCGCGGACCGCCTCGACCGTCATGTACGTGGTCACGTCCGGGATCGACAGGTGGCTGGGCACGGTCACCACGTCGGCCATCGTGAACTCCCCGATCACCTGCCGGGCCCCCATCGGCTCGGGGAACCGCCATTCGAGGGTCGGCGCGGCGTCGGTGCGGTACTCCCACTGCCCGCCCGCGTACCGCATGCGCCGCTCACCGCGCCGCTCCCGCGAGACCGCGCCCGACAGCCTGGTTCCGGCGGTCGGCTGCCAGCTGCTCAGGGCGTACGCGATGTGCGCCTCCTCGGCCTCGGTCCAGTCGCCCATCGCCGCGGTGGCCAGCAGGTCGCCGAGGCCGCCGAAGAAGGCCATCGCCGGCACGATCACCGCCCCGGCTTCCCGCGCCCGGTCGGCGAAGTGCGCGAAGGTGTCGATGTTGGCCTCGAGCTCGGCGGCCACGTCCAGGTACGGGATCCCGGCCCGCAGGGCCGCCTCGATCACGGGGCCGGTCGTCGAGGCGAAGGGCCCCGCGGCGTTGATCACGGCAGCCGTGCCCGCCAGCGCCCGGTCCAGCGCGTCGGGATCGCCCACCGTCGCAGGCCGGGCCTCCAGGCCGGTCTCGTACGCCAGCGCCTTCAGCTTCTCTCCGTCGCGGCCCGAGAGCACCGGCACGAACCCGCGCTCCACCAGCTCCGCCACCACGAACCGCCCGGTGTGCCCGTACGCCCCGAACACCGCCACCGTCTGACCTGATCCCATGGTCCCGCTCCCCGTCGTTCGCCCGTACCCGGATGACCCGCCGCGGGCCCTTCAGGCCCGCCGCGCTCTGTCATGAACATCCTGTCGCGGAACTCCACCCGGAGACCACTGTCTGGAACGACATGACCCGTACACTTCCGGACATGACCACCGTCGCGCTGGCCGTCACCGACGGCATGCTGCACTTCGAGCTGTCCCTGGCCTGCGAGGTCTTCGGCTCCGACCTGACCCACCTCGTGGACCCCTGGTACGACTTCTCGCTCTGCGGACCGGGCGCCGTACGGATCGACCGCTTCAGCCTGGAACCCGACCACGGACTCGACCACCTCGCGGGAGCGGACACCGTGATCGTCCCCGGCTGGGCCGACGTCGACCGGGACCCGCCGGCCGAGCTGATCGACGCGGTACGCGCGGCCCACCGAGCCGGCGCGCGCGTGGCCTCCCTGTGCACGGGCGCCTTCGTCCTGGCCGCCGCCGGCCTGCTGGACGGCAAGCGCGCGACCACGCACTGGGCGCACACCGACGAACTGGCCAGGCGCCACCCCCTCGTCACCGTGGACCCCGATGTCCTCTACGTGGACAACGGCAGCGTGCTGACCTCCGCCGGCAAGGCCGCCGCCATGGACCTGTGCCTGCACCTCGTGCGCCTCGACCACGGCTCCGCCGTCGCCAACAAGATCGCCCGCCGCCTGGTCGTGGCGCCGCACCGCGACGGCGGCCAGTCCCAGTTCGTCACCACCCCCGTGCCCGCCCCCGGCAACCACCCGCTCGCCGACCTCTTCCCCTGGGCGCTGCAACGGCTCGACGAGCCGCTCACCGTGGAAGACCTGGCCCGCCGGGCCCGGATGAGCTCACGTCACCTGGGCCGCCACTTCAAATCGGTGACCGGCACCACCCCGTTGCAGTGGCTGCTCACCCAGCGCATCCGCCGGGCGCAGGAGCTGCTGGAGACCACCGGCGACACGGTCGACACCATCGCGACGGCCACCGGCATGGGCACCGCCACCACTCTGCGCCGCCACTTCGCCCGCACGGTGGGCGTCCCGCCGGACGCCTACCGTCGCACCTTCCGCTCCCGGACCGCTACGGACCGCCCCGGTCCGTACGACGGCGCAGGGGGATCCCGTCACGTATCCGATCACATCGATCGATTGCGATCATGAGATTCCGGCAGCACCGTTGACGCGGCCGAAAAACCCTCCCTAGATTCGCCGCATGGCGACCCCCGAGGCCCTTCCAGCGGCTTCCGCACCCCGTTCCCCGGCACCTTCCGACTGGTGGCGGAGCGCCGCGATCTACCAGATCTACCCGCGCAGTTTCGCGGACGGCAACGGCGACGGGATCGGTGACCTGGCCGGGATCCGTGCGCGCCTTCCGTACCTGCGGCGGCTCGGCGTGGACGCGGTGTGGATCAGCCCGTGGTACCCGTCCCCGATGGCCGACGGCGGGTACGACATCGCCGACTACCGGGACATCGACCCGATGTTCGGCACCCTGGCGGAGGCCGAGGCGCTGCTGTCCGAGGCGCACGACGCGGGCATCCGGGTCATCGTCGACATCGTTCCCAACCACTGCTCCGACCGGCACCCCTGGTTCCGCGCGGCCGTCGAGGCCGGCCCCGGCTCGCCCGAACGTGCGCGCTTCTGGTTCCGCCCCGGTCGCGGAGAGCAGGGCGAACTGCCGCCCAACAACTGGCAGTCCGCCTTCGGCGGCCCGGGCTGGCGGCAGGTGACCGAGGCCGACGGCACGCCCGGCGAGTGGTACCTGCACCGGTTCGCCCCCGAACAGCCCGACTTCAACTGGGAAAACCCCGAGGTCCGCGCGGAGTTCGAGTCGATCCTGAGGTTCTGGCTCGACCGGGGCGTGGACGGCTTCCGCATCGACGTCGCCGACAACCTCGTCAAGGACCCGGAACTACCCGACCACGAGGGCGGGCCCAGCCCCTGGGCCGACCAGGACGGCGTCCACGACATCTACCGCGCCTGGCACAAGGTCCTCGACTCCTACGCCCACGAACCGATCTTCGTGGGCGAGGTGTGGACCTCCGACCCGGAGCGCTTCGCCCGGTACCTGCGCCCCGACGAACTGCACACGGCCTTCAACTTCCCCTTCCTCCAGAGCCCCTGGGACGCGACGGCGCTGCGCACGGTCATCGATTCCACGCGCGCCGAGCACGCCCCGGTCGGCGCCGCCGCCACCTGGGTCCTCTCGAACCACGACACCACCCGCCACGTCACCCGCTACGGGCGCCCCGACACCTCGTACGCGCTCGACGGCCGCCGCGTGCACGGCGTCCCCGCCGACCTCGGCCTCGGGCGGCGCCGGGCCCGGGCCGCGGCCCTGCTGACGATGGCCCTGCCCGGCTGCATCTACGTCTACCAGGGCGACGAGCTGGGCCTCGAGGAGATCGAGGACATCCCGCCGGCGCTCCGCCAGGACCCGGCGTTCTTCCAGAGCGGAGGCGAGGACCTCGGCCGGGACGGCTGCCGGGTACCCCTCCCGTGGGGGGACGAGGCACCGGACGCGAGGAGCTGGCTGCCCCGGCCGGCCGAGTGGGAGGCCCGGAGCGTGCGCGCGCAGAACGCGGACCCGGACTCGATGCTCGGCTTCTACCGCCGGGCACTGGCGCTGCGGTCCGCCCAACCGGCCCTGCTCGACGGCGCATTCACCTGGCTGCCCGCCCTGCCGGGCGTACTCGCCTTCGCCCGGACCGTCGCCGGGTCCTCCGTGCGCTGCCTGGTGAACCTCTCGGACGGCCCGGTTCCGCTGCCGGAGAACACCGAAGTCCTGATCGCGAGCGGCCCCGTGGAGAACGGCGCCCTGCCCCGGGACACCGCGGTCTGGCTGAGCTGAAGGAGCGGTCGTGCCGGCTCGTTGCGCCGCTACGGGGACGGCGGGCCGGGCCGCCCGTCCGCGTTCCGGTACCCGCCCGTACGGGCCGCCCTGCGCGGCAGGGTGACGGCCGCCAGCGGCAGGGCGAAGCCCAGGACGCAGATCGCGACCACGAAGGACGCCGAGGTCGCGGCGACGGTGATGACGCCGGCCTCGTCGGCGGAGTTCTCGTTCACCGCCAGAGCGACGGCCCCCGCCGCCGCGAGCCCCACCGCTCCGCCCAGCTGCCGGATGCACTGGCGCAGGACGGAGGCGTCCGCCCTCTTGTCCGGGGGGACCACGCGCATGAGTTCGGCGCTCAGGGCGGGGACCGGCAGGCCCATCCCGAACCCCGCCAGGAGCATCGCGGGGACCTGCCACGGGTACGCGAGCGACGGCAGGACGGCCGTCCAGGCCACCGCGCCGACGGTGGCCGCCGTCAGGCCGAGCAGGACGGGCACCCGGACCGAGCGGTAGCGGTCCAGCAGGTACCCGGAGAGGAAGGTTCCCGCCGCGGAAGCCACGACGAGGGGAAGCAGGGCGGTCCCGGTGGCGAGGAGCGAGAAGCCCATGCTCCGGCGCAGGTACACCGTGCCGTGCACCAGCACGATCAGCTGGGGTCCCTGCACCAGGAAGGTGAGCGCCACGGCCGCGGCGTACGGCCGGATGCCCAGGAGCCGCAGGTCGAGAAGGGGCCGGCGGGACCTCAGGACGAGCCGCACCGCCACGAGCATCGCCCCGGCGCCGATGGCGAGCGCGGTGAGCGTCCTGACGTCGGTGAAACCCCAGACACCGCACTGGTAGAGCCCGAGGATGAGCACCACCAGGGAGAAGATCACCAGGAGGGGCTGCACCACGGACAGCGAGCCGACCCCCGCCCGGTTGCCCAGCCGCGCCCGCGAGATCATCCACAGACACGCGGCGCCGACGGGCAGGTTGACGAGGAAGACGGACCGCCAGCCGAAGAGTTGCGAGAGGACCGCGCCCACGATCGGGCCCAGGACGAGGAAGAGCTGTGCCAGACCGGCGTAGACGGCCAGGGCCCTGCCCCGGGACCGCTCCTCGTAGACGTCCGTGATCACGGACGTGGCCACCGGCGTCATCAGCGCGCCGCCGACGCCCTGCACGGCCCTGACCGCGATCAGGTACGGCTCGGCTGCGTCGCCCGCCGGGGCGAGCGCGCAGAGCCCCGACGCGAGGGCGAAGAGGGCGGTGCCGGCCCGGAAGGTGGTCAGCCGGCCGATCCTGCGGGCCAGCATGCCTCCGACCGGCACGAACGCGGCCAGTGCGAGGACGTAGACGAGCACCACGCCGTGCATCATGAAGGTGGTGAGCCCGAGGCTGCGCGCCATCGGATCGAGGGCGACCGCGACGATGGTCTGGTCGAGTCCGACCATTCCCGCGGCGCACCCCACGGCCGCGACGACGTAGCGCCTGCGGGGCGGAGGCGGACCTTCAGGCGGAGGCCGCAGTTGCGGAGTCGACTCCTGCTCCCGACGGGTCGAGCACCCCCGGAACACGGGGTGGGGCGGGCTGCGGGCCTGGTCCCCGGGCGGTCGGCGGATCGCGCGGCCAGGTTCCCGCGCCCGCCCAGTATGGGACGGATGCGGCCGATCCGGCGCGGACCGGGGCACCGGGCGTGGCGGCAGGGCCGATACCGGGCCGGTCCGTTCCGCTCCCTACGACCAGATGCCGCCGAGCAGGAGCCGCAGTTGGCCGGCGAGCCGGGTGGCGTCGATCGCTTCGGCGGAGGTCAGCGCGAGGCGCGCGAAGTGTTCCGCGGAGGCGACCAGCGCGTGGGCGAGGACCTCGGGGTCCGGTGCGGGCCCTGCCGTGGCCGGGGGCGCGGACTCGATCCATGCGGCGACCCGGCGACGGAACCGCTCCCGGTCGGCTTCGATGCGCGCGTGGACGGCCGAGGGAGTGGTCGCGGGAGTCAGCAGGATCAGGCGCCAGGTGTCCGGGTCCTCGCGCAGCATGGCCGCCATCCGGTGGACCGCCTCGCAGGCGAAGTCGACCGGGTCGTGGGTGCGGAGGGTGTCGGGAACGCTCGCGAGCAGGCGGGTGAACGCACGCTCCTGCTGCCGGTCGAGGAGGGTGAGCAGCAGGTCGTCGAGGTCCTCGAAGGCCCCGTAGACCACGGAGCGGGCGACCTGCGCCCGCTTGGCGATCGCGTCGATCGACACCCGGCCGTAGCCGTCGCTCACGATCACGGCGAGGGCGGCGTCGAGCAGTTGCTCGCGGCGTTCGGCGATCGGGACGCGCGGAGCGTAGGGGCGCCGCCTGCGCGGCCTGTCGGTGGGAGACGTCGGTGTCGACACCTTGGCATCTTACGACAGTCGTGTCTTAATTTAAGACAGTCCTGTCTTATTGGTTGCCGGGGGAGCGGTACGCACCCGCTGCCAGGAACACGAGGGAGCGGCCTGATGGCCCGACTGAACGGCAAAGAGGTCGAACCGCACGCGGACTACGGGTTCTTCGGTCCCGGATCGGTGGTCTGGAAGGTGTGGAGCTACCCGACGGCGCCCACGGTGGGCTTCCAGCGCTCCGTGGTCGTGGAGGAGCTCGACCCGCCGCTGGTGGCCGCGGTCCACGGCACCCAGGGCATCTACGAGCGCACCCGCACCCGCTACGACCGCACGCTGCGCTACTTCGCCATGGTGGCCTTCGCCGGCTCGGACCAGGTGTGCAAGGCGGCGGACGTCCTGGTCAAGGTCCACTCGAAGGCCATCGGCCACCTGCCCTACGGAGAGGGCACCTACGACGCCAACGACCCCGCCTCGCAGCTGTGGATCCAGCTCACCGGCTGGCACTCGATCCTCTACGCCTACGAGAAGTACGGGCCCGGCAAGCTCACCGCCGAGGAGGAGAAGGAGTACTGGGAGTCCTGCGCCCTCGCCGCGGAGTTCCAGACCTGCTCGCCCGACGACGTCCCGCGCGACCGGGCCGGCATCCGGGCGTACTTCGAGCGCATGCGCCCGCAGCTGGAGGCCAGCCCGATCGCCCGGCAGGCCATGAACCACCTCCTGAACACCGACCTGGTCCTCCCGGCGACCGCGTGGTGGATGAAGCCCGCCCGGACGGTCGTGGCGCGGACGCACCGGATCGCCACCGTCGCCACCATGCCGCGCTGGATGCGGGAGATGGCGCAGATCCGGCAGTCGCGCCTCCTGGACGTGCTCGTCGTCCCGGTCATGCGGATCTCCTTCGCGCTCGCCCACCTCAGCCCCCGGGTCGAACTGTTCCTGCTGGGGATGCTCTCCCCCTCCACGGTCAAGGTGGTCGCGCCCGTCAAGCTCGGCGTTCCTCCCCGCACCAAGGAGGTCCTCACCCCCGAACAGGCCCGTACCCGGCACGGCTACGCGAAGCCCGCCGAGGCGCACGCCGAGTTCAGGGCGCGCCAGGCGGTACGCGTCTTCGGCGACGGGAAGCCCCCGAGCGACCAGGGACTCATCGAATCCCAGGAGGTGCTCGGCCCGCTGGCCTGACGCGCCGGCCCCGGCCGGGTCAGTGGCGCGCGTCCTGCTCGTCCTGCTCGTCGAGGGGGAGGCCCAGCCCGTCGGCAAGGGCGGCGAGGGTCGTTCCCAGGGGGAGTGCGACCCGGGTGACGGCGTGGCGGTCGCCGCGGGTGGGGTCCCGGTTGACGATCAGTACGGGCTTCCCGGCCTGCGCCGCCTGACGGACGAACCGGAGCCCGGACATCACCGTCAGGGAGGAGCCCAGGACCAGCAGCGAGGTGGCCGCGTCGACCAGTTCGCGGCAGTGTCCGACCCGCTCCGGCGGCACGCTCTCGCCGAAGAACACCACGTCCGGTTTGAGGATGCCGCCGCACGGCGCGCAGGGCGCCGGGCGGAAGTCGCGGACCTGGTCGTCGGTGAGGTCGGCGTCGCCGTCCGGGTTCAGCGCGGCGGGCGTGGGCTCGAAGCCCCTGTTGGCCTCCTCCAGCCGACGGGCGAGTTCCTGCCGGGTGCTGAGGGCGCCGCAGGAGAGGCAGACGACCCGGTTCAGGCTTCCGTGGAGTTCCACCACCCCCTCGCTGCCGGCGGCCTGGTGCAGCCCGTCGACGTTCTGGGTGATCACGCTCGCCAGGATCCCGGCTCGCCCGAAGGCCGCGACGGCCCGGTGTCCGGCGTTGGGCGCGGCGCGCCCGAACGTGCGCCAGCCGAGGTGGCCGCGCGCCCAGTACCGGCGCCGGGCCTGAGCGCTGGCGGTGAACTCCTGGTAGGTCATGGGCGTGTGCCTGCGCAGGCTGCCGCGCTCGCCCCGGTAGTCGGGGATGCCCGACTCCGTGGACATCCCGGCCCCGCTGAGCACCAGCACCCCGCCGGCCCGCAGCGCGTCGGCGACCGGCCCCGGGTCCGTGGTGCCGGGCGGCAGGTCCGCGGTCGGGGTCCAGCTCAAGGTGGGACGCGTACGCATGCCGCCAGCGTACGGAAGCCCCGAAGCTGCTGCCCCGATGCCCTTGCCGCACAGGGAATAACAGTGTTATTTTCTCATCACGAGGTTTTTTCACGAGTGCAGCGGGGGTTGTCATGGACAGCATGCACGTCACGATCCTGGACGACGGCAGGGAAACCGTCGTGGCCGCGCAGGCGGGCCCGGCGGGCCGTGTCCTCCTGGCCCCCGAGGCGGTCGAAGAGGCCCTCGGCTGGGTCCGCAAGCCGCACGGATGGTGCCGGGGCGACCTGTGCGTGCCCGTCTCCGCCGCCGCCCGGGCCGAACACGACGGCCTGCTCGACCCGGTGGCGTTCGCCGGGATCCTCGACCGCCCGGTCGCGACCGACGCCGGGGTGATCGCCCTCGGAGTCTCCGCGCAGGAGCGCTCGCAGGCCCTCGCCGGCGCCACCGCCCCCGACTTCACCCTCCCCGACGTCGCCGGCGTGCCGCACTCGCTGAGCGACCTGCGCGGTCGCAAGGTCGCCCTGGTCTTCTGGGGCTCGTGGTGCGGCTGCCGCTACGACCTCCCCGAATGGGAGCGCCGCCACGCCGCACTCGCCGAGCACGGATTCAGCGTCCTCAGCGTCGCCGTGGACCGCCGCGCCGCGGACGCCGCGCCGTGGATCGCCGAGGCCGCGGTGACCCACCCCGCGCTGATCGACGTCGACGGCGTCGTGTCCGACCTCTACGACGTCCTGAACGTCCCGACCGTCCTGTGGATCGACGAGGAGGGGAAGGTGGCCCGTCCGAACGACACGCAGTTCGCGACCGACCTGTTCCGCGAACTGTCCGGCCTGGACTCCGGCGCGGCGCTGGCCGCACTCGACCGCTGGGTCCTCACCGGCGACAGCGGGCTGTCCGAGGAGGACGTCGCCCGGCACACCCGCCGTGCCACCGCCACCCAGCAGTCGGCCCGTACCGAAGCGGCCCTGGCCCTGTGGCTCCACCGGGACGGCCGCGCGACGGAAGCCGAAGCGCACTTCGCACGCGCCGAGCAGCTCGCCCCGGAGGACCTGACGATCTGGCGCGGGACCATGCCCCTGCGCGGCCTGGACCCGATGGGCGACGAGTACTTCGCCAAGCGCACCGCGCTCACCGAAGCGGGCATCCCGATCTACCGCCCCCTCGGTGACTGGCAGCCGGCATGAGCGGCGACCTCTACACCCGCACCCAGGCCCAAGGTCAGGAAGCGCTCCGCGCCGCCCTCCTCGACCTGGCCGCCCAGCTCCTCGCTGCAGAGGGCGCGGCCGCCCTGACCATGCGCCGCATCGCCACCGCGGCCGGCTGCTCGACCACGGTCCTCTACCGCCACTTCGGCGCGAAGGACGGCATCGCCGAGGCCCTGTACCAGGAGGGCTTCGCCCGCCTGCGCCGCAGCCTGGAGGCCGTCCCCCCGTCCGCCGACCCGCCCACCCACCTGGCTGATCTGGGCCGGGCCTACCGCGTGAACGCCCTGACCGAACGCAACCTCTACCAGGTCATGTTCGCCGGCCTCATCCCCGGTTTCACCCCCACTCCCGAGGCCCGCGCGATCGCCGCCGCCAGCCTGGAAGTGCTCCGCGAAGCCGTACGGGCCTGCGTGGCGGCCGGCGTCTTCCGCCCGGACGTGGACGTCGACGAGGTCACGGACATCATCTGGGCGGCCGCCCACGGCTCGATCACCCTGGAGCTCGCGGGCCACTTCACGGCCGAGACGGCGGAGCACCGCTACCGGACCCTCACCAGGGCTGCGGTGGACGCATTCGTGCAGGTACCCGGAGC
Source organism: Streptomyces sp. NPDC056883 (assembly GCF_042788835.1). Classification (NCBI taxonomy): domain Bacteria; kingdom Bacillati; phylum Actinomycetota; class Actinomycetes; order Kitasatosporales; family Streptomycetaceae; genus Streptomyces; species Streptomyces sp. NPDC056883. Next base: position 803,098 of record NZ_JBHUBS010000001.1, read on the forward strand.
GTGACGGCTGCCCGTCCGCCGCGGGATCCCGCCATGCCCGCATCCCGGGCGTCCTGGTACGCGTACCGTGGCGGTACGACCCGCCGGGAGGAACAGCCGATGAGCGCGCAGCCCGACCACGCCACCGTCACGCCGTACGCCCCCGCTCCGGGAGCCCCGGCCGAACTCCTCGGCCGGCTCCGTGCCGACCGCCGGGCCCCGCAGTGGGTGCCGGCCTTCGAGCGGGAGTGGACCGCCGCTCTGGAGGAGTCCCGCGCCACCTTCTCCCTCGCCGTGCTGTACGAGACCCTCCAGGTCTGGCAGGCCCGCCTCGCCTCCGCCCCGGAGGTCGACGCGTTCGTCGCATCCGGCTACGACGACAGCGCCTTCGTGGAGACGGCCGTACCGCGGAGCAGGCGCCGGTGACCGGACAGCCGTACGCGATCCGGTTCTCCGGGCCGGCCGCAAAGGTTCTCGACAGCCTGCCCGAGGACGCCGAGAACGCGGTCTGGGACGTCCTGGACGCCGCCGTGGCCGACCCCTGGGGGTTCCGCCAGTGGAACCCGGACGACCCCGAAGGGCGGGACGTGCGACTGGCCTCCGTCGGCCGGCTGTCGCTCACCTACTGGATCAACCGGCCCCTGCACCGGCTGTCCGTGCTGAACATCCTGTGGCTCGGCTGAAGGCCCGCGCGCGGGGCGCGTTTCAGACCACTGGAGGGTTGAGGCGGGCGAAGCCCTCCTGCCGGTGGTACGGGAAGTAGGGGTAGGGGGCCGTCCGGCTGCTCGCCGCGTCCAGCTTCGCCATCTGCTCCGCGGTGAGCGTCCAGCCCACGGCGCCGAGGTTCTGCCGCAGTTGCTCCTCGTTGCGGGCGCCGATGATGACGGAGGACACGGTCGGCCGCTGGAGCAGCCAGCGCAGGGCGATCTGGGGGACTGCCCTGCCGGTCTCCCCGGCGACCTCGTCCAGGGCGTCGACCACGCGGTAGAGGTACTCCTCCTCGACCGGCGGGCCGTAGTCGGCGGTGTCGTGCAGCCTGCTTCCGGCCGGCAGCGGCTGACCGCGGCGGATCCGGCCCGTGAGCCGGCCCCAGCCGAGCGGGCTCCAGACGATCGCGCCCATCCCCTGGTCGAGTCCGAGGGGCATGAGCTCCCATTCGTAGTCGCGGCCGACGAGGGAGTAGTGGACCTGATGGGCGGCGTAGCGCGGGCGGCCGTGCCGGTCGGCCGCGGCGAGGGACTTCATCGCCTGCCATCCGGAGAAGTTGGAGATGCCGGTGTAGCGGATCTTTCCGGCCCGGACCAGGTCGTCCAGGGTGGACAGCACCTCCTCGACGGGAGTGCCGGCGTCGAAGGCGTGCAGCTGGAAGAGGTCGATGTGGTCGGTGTCCAGGCGGCGCAGCGCGTCGTCGACGGACGTGATCAGACGGGACCGTGAGGTCCCCGCCCCGTCCGGGCCGTCGCCCATGGGCAGACCGGCCTTGGTGGAGATGAGCACCTGGTCCCGGCGCCCCTTGAGGGCGGCTCCCAGGACCTCCTCCGAGGCGCCGGCGGAGTAGACGTCGGCGGTGTCGAACATCGTGACCCCGGCGTCGATGCAGATGTCCACGAGGCGGCGCGCCTGCTGCACGCCGGTGTCGCCCCAGGCACCGAAGAGCGGCCCCTGCCCGCCGAAGGTGCCCGCTCCGAAGCTCAGTTCCGGCACCAGAAGCCCGGACGTCCCCAGCCGCCTGTACTCCATGACGCATCCCCTCATCACCCGCAACTCCATCTAATGGGGCTGCGGTTCCGTTAAGATGGCCCGAGCGTATCAAGTCCTGTCGCTTAAGGGAACTGGAGTCCCGTTATGGAGTTCGCCGCAGTAGAGCCGGACCGGGTGGCCGGCCCGGCCGGACCGGGGTCCGGGCCGGGGAGCGCGCGGCCCGGAGGGCGTACGGCGCGGGTGCGGGAAGCGGTGCTCCGGGCCGCCGAGGACGTCCTGGCCGAGCGGGGTTTCGCGCACCTGGACCTCGCCGACATCGCGCGGCGCGCCGACGTCGGGAAGACGACGGTCTACCGCCGCTGGGGCACCGTCGCCGGCCTCGTGGCCGACGTGCTGCTGGACATGGCGCAACAGTCCGTACCGCGGGCGGAGACGGGCTCGCTCCTCGGGGACCTGACGGCCAACGCCCGGCTGGTGTGCCGCACTCTGGCCGACCCGCGGCAAGGGGCCCTGTTCAAGGCGGTGATCGCGGCGGCCACCTGCGACCCGAAGGCGGCCGAATCCCTGCACGGCTTCTACGCCGTGCGCGTGGAGGAGTGGGCGCAGTGCGTCCGGGAGGCCGTGGCCCGTGGAGAGGTGCCCGGGGGTACCGACCCGCACGAGGTGATCCGCGCGGTGTCCGCCCCCCTCTACTACCGCCTCCTGACCACGACCCTCCCGCTCGACGATGCCGCGGCCGACCGCGCGGCGGCCGCAGCGGCGGCGGCCGCGCGCGCCGGAGCGTACGTACGGGAGGTGTAGCGGCTGCTCCTGCGAGGGTGGGCGTGAGGGCGGGCGCGAGGGTGGGCGCCGCGGTCCGGGTGCAGGTTATGGGTAGATTGCCGGATGCAGGGAAACTGCTCGACAACAGCGCACGGGCGCATAGAGTCCCAGCTCAGGAAGCCGGTGCCCGCGGCTGCGGGAACGAACCGGGGAACGTGGGGTCCGGCCGTCCTCGACGGCGCTCGGTCACAATGAAGTGCTGGGCGGTGCGGTGGCCGAGAACGGAGAAGATCTGATGAGCGGGGCCGACGAGGGACGGCAGTGGCCGGACGAGATCAGCGTCGACAACGCGAGGACGACGCTCCTGCAACTCCTCGCGCGAGCAGGGGTCCCTTCCGATGACGCGCGCGAACTGATCGGCCTGCTGGAGGCGGGAGCGCTGGCGCTCGCGTACGAGGAACTGGGCGGCGGGGACCGGAGTGCGCCGGGGGACAAGGGCGAGCCGTACGACTCGGGGTGGCTCGACGGAGCCGGGGACGTGCTGGCGGAGCTGGGCGCCGTCACCGAGCGGACGCTGCTCCGGGTGGTCAGCCCGGAGGGGGACGAGGAGGCGGCCGGCCAACGCCCGCGGGCCAGGCGCATGGAGGTGGAGCGGACACAGGTGGCGCTGACGCCCCTGTACCTGTCGTTCGCCGACGTCTCCGAACTGGATCCGGAGGCGACCGAGGAGGTGCTCACCGCCGTCCTCGCCACGATGAGCCCGCGGCAGCGGGCCCGGTACGCCGGGCGGCTGACGGAGTTCACCGAGGAGCACCGGGCCCGGCTGGGGCGGCTGTTCGCGACGTTCGGAGCGGGCAGCGCCATCACGGTGCACGGCCGCTTCTCGCTCGTCCACTCCGCCACGAGCATCGCCGTACTCGAACGGCTCGCCGCCGAGCCGCAGGCGCTGCGCGAGGAGTGGGACGCGGCGGAACTGCCGCCCGCGTGGCTGGACGGGCTGACGACGGCCTGGGACGCCGCGGCCTGAGGCCCGTCCGATCGTCGAGGCCCGCCCCCGGCGGATCGTTTCGACCGGCCCTGGACCCTTGGCCCTTGCCCCTTGATCCGCTCCCTTGACCCGGTCCGGCCGTTCGATCAAGATCCCCGCATGACCCTTCCCGGACTGCCCCGCGAAGACCGCGCGTCGAGCCCCTACACCGGCTACACCCGCGCGCATTGGGAGGCGGTGGCCGACGGACTGCTGCGCGCGGCCTGGCGGTGGGCCACGCCGCGCGGGGCCCTGCTCGACCTGCCCGGACGGCCGTCGGCCTCGGGCGTACGCTCCGACGGGCTCGAAGGCTACGCACGCACCTTCCTCGCCGCGGCGTTCCGGGTGTCGGGGGCCGGGGGAGCGGACCCGTACGGCTGGCTGGAGCGGTACGCGGACGGGCTGGCGGCGGGAACCCGGACGCCGGGCCGCGACGATGCGGAGTCCTGGCCGGTCATCCGCGACGTCCACGCGGGCGGCCAGCCGATGGTCGAGTCGGCGTCGGTGGCCCTCGGGCTCCGGCTGACCCGGCCGTGGCTGTGGGACCGCCTCGACGGCGCGGTGCGGGACCGCACCGAGGAGTGGCTGCGCGGAGCCCTGCGGCACGTGCCCAGCCCCAACAACTGGTACCTCTTCCCGTACACCGTGGCCGGCTTCCTGGAATCCGTGGGCCGCGGCGACGCCGAGACGGCCAGGGCCCGCAGCCGGGCCCTCGACCTCCTGGAGGGCTGGTACGGCGGCCAGGGCTGGTACGCGGACGGCGACGGCAGGGCCTTCGACCACTACAACGGCTGGGCGCTGCACCTGTATCCGGTGCTCGACGCCCACCTCGACACCCGACTCGACGGCCCCCTCCCCGCCGTGCCGGACGGGCCGGCCCCGCACGGTGACCGCCTGCGGGCCCATCTGGACAGCTTCTCCCTCCTCTTCGGGGCGGACGGGGCGCCGATCCACTTCGGGCGCTCCCTCACCTACCGCTTCGCCGCCGCATCCGCCGTCGGCCTCGGCGCGGTCACCGGCCACACCCCGCTCACCCCCGGCACCTCGCGCCGTCTGATCAGCGGATCCCTGCGCTACTTCCTGGACCGGGGCGCCGTCGGCGCCGACGGCCTGCTGGGCCTCGGCTGGCACGGCCCGCACGGGGCGACCCTGCAACGCTATTCGGGTCCGGCCTCGCCGTACTGGGCCTCCAAGGCCTTCGTCTGCCTGCTCGCCCCGGCGACGCACCCGCTGTGGACGGAGACGGAGCAGCCCGCGCCCAGCGAGGGTCCCGACCAGGTGCTCGCCCTGGCCGCGCCCGGGTTGCTCGTCCAGAGCACCCGCGCCGACGGGATCGTACGACTGCACAACCACGGCAGCGACCACGTCGGGCCGGACCAGCCGGAAGCGGCCCGAGACGAGGACCCGCTCTACTCCCGCCAGGCCTACTCCACCCGCAGCGGCCCCACCGCGAGCGCCAACACCCCGGACAACCACCTCGCCGTGGTCGTTGCGGGCGCCCGCAGCGTCCGGCGGCGCATCCACCCGCTGGGGACCGGTCAGGGCAGCGGCTGGGGCTGGGCCGCCTCCTGGCACCGGCCGGTGTTCCCGGGCGGCCCGCCCACCGTCCCGGGCCTGCGCGTGGAGAGCGTCACCTTCGTCCGCGGCCGGCACGAGCTGCGCGTGCACCGGGTGTACGGAGCCCCGTACGGAGCCCGCGTGGAACAGACGGGCTGGGCCACGGGACCCGAGGAGCCGCTGCGTTCCGAGCTCCACCCGGTGCACGGCTGGGAGGCTCGCGACGAGGCGAGGGCGCCGGCCGGGACCGCCTTCACGCGGTGGGCGAGCGTGCCCCGCCTGACGGCCGAGGGCGGTGGAACGCGCCTCTACGCGGCGCTGGTCGCGCTCACCGGCGAAACCGGTCCGGAGCCGATGAGCGAGTCGATGAGTGAGGCGGGCAGCGAGGTGGTCACCGGGGTGACGGCGGACCAAGGTTCCATCGAGGTGCGATGGGCGGAGGACGGGTCATTGACCCGGATCGCCTTCGAGCCCCTCCGCGTGGAGCACCTGCCGCCCGCCGCCGCCGGGTAGCGGGCGCGGGCCCCGTCCCACTCCGCGTGCCGAGGTCACTGGTCCTGGATGCGCCGGAAGGGCCGGTCCGCCTCCAGCTCGAACGCGATCTCCAGCAGCTTGCGCTCACCGCCGGGGCGCGCGGCGAACATGACGCCGACGGGCAGGCCGTCCGGCGTCGCGCCGGCGGAGGGCAGGGAGATCGACGGCGTGCCGACGACGTTGTCGACCGGCGTGAACGCCACGTACGCGAGGATCCGCTGGATCAGCTTCGCGTAGGGAACGGTCGGGCTGAGGTGGCCGATCGGCGGCGTGGTGTGGGCGAGCACCGGCGACATCACGAGGTCGAGCCCGCGGAAGGACGCCGCGTAGGCCTCCTTCGTACGCTTCAGCCGGCGCAGTACGCCGGGAGTACGCCGCCAGTTCCGCAGGTACTCCTCGCGCAGCCCCCGGCTGAGGCCGTCCATGCGGCGCCGGTCGAAGTCCGCGCCGAGGGTCCGGCCCGTGACGCCGAGGAGGAAGGACAGCATCCCCCAGTAGGTGAGGAAGTCGTCGGTGAAGCTCGGATCCATGCCCAGTTCCACCGGCTCCACCGTGTGTCCGAGCCGTTCGAGCGTCGCCACGGTCTCCGTGACCGCCGCCCGGGTGGAGGCGTCGGAGTGCACACCGTTCGGCGAGTCCAGGACGAACCCGATGCGCAACCGTCGCGCCGAGGGTCCTTCGACCAGACCCACGGGCGGCAGTCCGGGACTCCGCAGGTACGTCTCCGCGGCGGCGAGGAACGCGGCGGCGTCCCGCACGGAACGGCTCACGACTCCGTCGGAGATGATGTCGAGCGGCAGTTGGCGGCCCAGGGCACTCGCCACGACCCGTCCACGGCTCGGCTTCAGGCCGACGAGCCCGCAGCAGGCCGCGGGTATCCGGATCGAGCCACCGCCGTCGTTGGCGTGCGCGATCGGCACGGCACCGGCAGCCACCAGGGCCGCGCTGCCGCCCGAGGAACCGCCCGCCGAGTAGTCCGTGTGCCACGGGTTGCGCACCGGCTCCGCACCGTCGTACTCGGTGGTCGGGCTGAACCCGAATTCGGGCAGCCGCGTCTTGCCCAGGACCGTGACGCCGCTGCTCAGGAGCTGCCGGGTGAACGGCGCGTGCTGCTTGGCGGCCCTCGGACGGAAGGAGGCGCTGCCGTGGCCCGTCGGCAGGCCTTGGTAGTCGGTGTTGTCCTTGACGAAGGTCGGCACCCCGGCGAAGGCGCCGCCCGTCCCGGCGGTGTGGGCCGGGCCCTCGGCGTGCACCTGGACCGCACCCAGTCGTGCGTCGACCGCCCGCACCCGCGCGCGGGCGTCCCGGGCGGCCTCGGCGGGGGAGACCTCGCCCCGCCGGATCGCCGCCGCGAGACCGACGGCGTCGTGCTCTCCCAGGGCGTCGTCCCGGAACGCGTGCACGATCGTCGGTCCGTCGAAAGTCGTCACCGCTGCCTCAGCCTCCGCCGTGTGGATGGTCGCCCGCCATCATTGCCTACCGCCAAGTAACACGCGAGACGTTCTCCGGCCGAACATCATTTATGCTTCATGGCGGCCGCAGGGCGGTGGCTCGTCGCTGTCCGCGGCACCTACGGAACGGCCGGTCCGGCTCGTCGAGGAGGATGTCCTGCGTCCGGGCCCAGGCCCGGACCGGGACCAGATGACGCCGATCACGAAAATTCGACGATCCGAAGATCACGGGGAATCGGGCGACCGCCGACACGCGTCTCAGTGGGGTGGGGCGTCCGGCCCACGCGCCCGCGAACAGAAGACCCCCAGGGAGAAGTGAGGAATGCCAGTGATCTGCGTCGGAGGCATGATCGGAATCGGCAAGACGAGCGTGGCCGAGCTGCTCGCCAAGGAGCTGGGCAGCGAAGTCTTCTACGAGAGCGTGGACGACAATCCGATCCTCCCGCTCTTCTACACGGCGAGCCCCGAGGAGATCGAGGCCAAGCGCTACCCCTTCCTCCTCCAGCTGTACTTCCTGCAGACGCGCTTCGCCGCGATCAAGGAGGCGTACAAGCAGGGCGACAACGTCCTGGACCGGTCGATCTACGAGGACTGGTACTTCGCCAAGGTCAATCACGACCTCGGCCGGATCAGCTCCCTCGAGATGCAGGTCTACGAGGGACTGCTGGGCGAGATGATGCGCGAGATCGACGGCCTGCCCTACCGCAAGGCGCCCGACCTCATGGTCTACCTCAAGGCGGACTTCGAGACGGTGCTGCACCGCATCGGGCTGCGGGGCCGTGATTTCGAGCAGGACGAGAACCTCGTCGAGTACTACCGGACGCTGTGGGCCGGCTATGACGACTGGGTGAACAAGCACTACTCGGCCAGCGAAGTCCTCGTCATCGACATGAACCACACGGACGTGGTGCACAACCCGGACGACGCGGCCCGCGTGGCGCGCGAGGTCAAGGACGCCCTGGCGGCGGGCCGGCTCAGGGCCTGACCGCGCCTGACGGCGTCCCCCCTCACCCGGCGCGAGCGCCGCAACCTGCTGCGCGCCGAGGGGGATCGCGGCAGTCCGCGATGTCGCCGGGTGTGCGCCGTAATCTCGCCCCATGGGCTGGACGAGCACACTGAAGGACACTGCTCGCGCCGGCCTGCGCATCGAGCGGACCAGGCTCGAACCGCTGCTCACCTGGTCGCTGGGAGGCAACGCGGGCAGTCTGGGCACGACCAACGCCTCGGTGATGCTGGTGACCGTGACCCTGCCGGCCACCGTCGGGCAGTCGCTGGGGCAGGCCGCGCTGATGACGGCCGGCGGACTCGTGCAGGCGGCCCTGGTGGTGCTCTTCCCCATCCGCCGCTGGGGGGGCCACCCCGCGACGCGCTCGCCGACGCCCTGGCCGCCGAAGCCGACTACGCCCGCCGGCTGTGCGAGGACCCCGCCGCCCCGTTCACCCCGGGCCCCTTCGCCCAGGCCCGGGAAGCGGCTTCGCTCAGCCCCCGCCAGATGCGCCGCCGCCCGGGGCCTGGCCGAGCGGATGCGCCCGGTCCTCGCGTCGCTCGCCGATCCCGCCGTCACCGACGGTCCCCAGGACGGCCCCGCCCGCGCCCGGGCCCACGAACTGCTCACCGCGTCGGCCGCGATCCTGGAGACGGCGGCCGACGCGATCCGCCGCGGCCGCCCGGCGCACCTCCCGCCCCGGGCCCTCGCCGCGATCGAGATCCCCCCGGGCGGCCCCGCACTCACCGGCGCGGCCGAGCAGTCGGCCACCCGGCTCCGCGCCCTGCTGCGCGACGTGGCCGAGACGGCCCGCAGCGACGACGGAGCCCGGACCGGCGAGAAGCGCCGGCCGGACGGCGGGGACACGCTCGTCCGTCCGTCCGTCCGCCCGTCCGCCCGTCCGCCCGCCCGCCCCTCCGAGCCGAGGCCAAGGACGCCCTCCGGACCGTACGCGGACAACTGCACCACGACTCACCGGTGTTCCGGCACGCGGTCCGCGCCACCGTCGTCGTGGTGGTGGGCGACCTCATCGGCCGCGCCCTGCCCTTCGGACACGGCTACTGGGTCCCGCTGGTCGCCGTCCTGATCCTGCGCCCGGGCTTCTCCCACACCTATGGCCGCGCCGCGGCCCGCCTCGGCGGCACCGTCTTCGGCCTGATCATCTCCGGCACCATCGTGCAGCTCGCCCACCCCGGACCCCTCGCATCCGGGACCCTCTCCGTGATCTGCGGCGGCCTGATCCTGCTGTTCATGTACACCGGCTACGCACCCGTCCAGGCAGCCGGCTCCGCGTACACCGTCTTCGCCCTCCCCGTGGCCGGCGTGGGCCTCGACCAGTCACTGCCGGAGGCGAGACGGACCGCATGCTGCACCGCGCCGGACCCCTCCTCCTCGCCGCCCTGGAGGAACTCTCCACCGCCCTGGAATGCGCCGCGCCCCCCATGACCACCACCGGTGCACCACCCCGAGCACAGACGCCGGCCCGACCGCACCCACCTCCCCACACCGCCGGACCTAGGCCTGGTCCTAGGCCTCCAGCCGGTTACGGGCTCCTCGTGGCCGACGTACGGTCGCCGTCATGGACACGACGGGAACTCTCGACGAGGCGCTTCAGCGCTTGCACACCTCCGGCCCCGAGCGGCTCGGGCGGCTGACCAACCACGCACCGATGGCCGTCGAGGCCCTTTCCGTTCACGGGCAGGCGAGTTCGGTGCACCGCTGGCTCGATCTCTACGCGCGCAAGCTGGAGGAGTTCCCGTCGCGCGTCGAGCCGGTCACGGCCGCCAACTGGCACACGGCGCTCGGTGACCCGCGCCGCGCCGCCGACTGGATCGGCCACTTCGAGCGCGAGATCGCCGACCGGCCCTGGCGCGACGTGCTGGCCCAGTGGTGGCCGCGCCTCCTCCCCGGCCTGTACGGCGGCTCGACCCATCCGCTGATCCGGGTGGGCCACGCCGTGCGCACCCTCCTGGCCGGCGAGAGCACCGCACCACGCCTGGCCGAACTCGCCCACGGCCTCGGCTACTGGGCCGCCCGCCACCACCCCGTCGCCGAGCTCGTCGCGCTGCCCGGCGCCGACAGCGCGGCGGCCGCCCTCGACGCGGTACCGCCCATCGCCGAGATGCAAGGAACCTTCCCCGACCGCCTCGCTCGTGTCACGGGCCTGCCGGTGTGGGCGGCCACGTGCACGGACCCCGACCAGGCACGGCTGCACCTCGCCGAGTTGGTGCGCGCGGCCACCCACCGCTACGCCACCCACGGCCACGGCGACGAAATCATGCTGGTGCACGCCGCCACGGCCCCCAACGCCGTGCTGCGCACCCTGCCGGCCCTCCCGCGCACCCTGTGGGCACCCAGCCTGCGAGCCGCCTGGACGGCCTCCGCAGCCGTCACCGCGATGTACGCACCCGGCACGCCGGTCGCGTTCACCCCGCCGGGCGTCCTCACCCCCGACGAGGTCTTCGAACGGGCCCTGGAACACGGCGACGAACACGTCATCAAACTCACCGACACGGCGCTCGACATCGGCGACGAAGCAGCCCTCGCGGCAGCGCTGCGTTCCATGGAGCTGAGCGAGCCCTTGCGCTAGCCCGCCGCACCGATTCGGACGGCCGTACGCACCAACAGGCGTCACCTCGAACGCGTTCGGGCGTTGTCGCTCCGGGGGCGGGGGCGGGGGCGGGGGCGGGGGCGGGGGCGGGGGCGGGGGTGGCCGACTACTGGCGGGACGTGATCGAGAAGGCGCCCCCGAGGAAGACGGGGGCGCTCGGCTTCTCGGCGGCCCGGTGCTACTTCAGGTGGCGGTCGAAGAACCGGGTGCCGTCCTCCACCTCGAACCACGGGGTACCGGTGTGCCCGCCCGGATTGGCGTGCAGCGTCTTCTCCTTGCTGCCGAAGGCGTCGAACAGGTCCAGGGCCCGCTGCCGGGGGTTCCCCTCGTCGTCCCACTGCAGCAGCAGGAGCAGCGGAACGGTGACCTGCCGGGCCTCCTCGCGCTGGGCGCGGGGCACGAACCCCCCGGCGAAGAAGCCGGCGGCGGCGATGCGCGGCTCGACCGCGGCCAGGCGGATGCCGAGGGCCATCCATCCCGAGTACCCGACCGGGCCGCCGATCCCGGGCAGCGCAAGAAGGGCGTCCAGGGTGGTCCGCCATTCCGGCACCGCCTGTTCGACCAGCGAGCCGACCAGGGACTCGAAGATCTCCTCGACCGGCTCGCCGGCCTGCATCGCCCGGCGAAGTTCGCCGCGCGCCTGCTCGTCGGCGGCGGAACGGGGCCGGTCACCGCACCCGGCGGCGTCGATGGCGGCCACCGCGTAGCCGGCCGCCGCGGAGTGCCGGGCCCGGGCCACCAGCCGGGACTGGTTCCTGGGCAGGCCGTTGTTGTGGGCCATCAGGATCAGCGGGACCGGTACGGCGGATTCGGGCATCCACAGGGTGCCGGGGATCTCGCCGAGGGTGAACTCGCGCTCGAGGACGCCGTCGTCGAGACGCTGCGCAGAAGTGAATTCCATGGTCGTGCCTTTCGGGAGTGCTCGGAGAGGCGCTCCCGGACGACCTATCGTCCGACCGTGACCCCGGAGGGGAGCACCCATGTCGATACTGCGTTCACGGGTACCACCTCCTCGTTCTCTTGCACGGCCTCCGGGAAGGTATCAGCGGCCGTCGCGGCCCGCCAAACGAATTCTCGCGCCGCCCGCCCTTCGGCGGACGCCTCCGTGACCGGAGCAGGATGTGAACCGTCTCCACGCCGCTAAGGTGCTGGTTCACGATGCGAGGAGAGCCGGCGTGCCCAGGAGCCAACGGAAAGAAGAAGCCCTCGCCTTGCTGCGTGCCGAGCTCGCTGCGGGCCGTTCGGCCACGACCGAGTTGACCACTCGGGCCGCATGGCTGGCCTGGGTGCGCTTCGCACAGCACCGCTTCGGCGCGGTGCCGTCCCCCGAGTCCGACGGCCTGCTCTTCCAGTACGGGACGTACGCCTTCACCGGGCGTCCGATGTTCACGCTGGACCTCACGCGGCAGTTCGGCGTCAACGACGACGACGGCGAGCACGACCACTACGTACAGGTGCACTGCGAGCTCCGCTACGAGCCCGAACCCGCCCTGGACGCCGCGGGAAGCTTCGACTCCTGGTACTTCCACGACACCGATGCGGACCTCGACCAGTGGTTCGCCGCCATGGAGAAGCGTCTCGGGCTGCTACGTGGTCGCGGGCCCTGCGAGTTCGAGCTGTACGAGGAGCCCGTCTAGGCGGCCGGGCGGTCCCCGTCCACTGCCTCGGCGGCGTTGTCAGTGGCTCCGCCTAACGTCCCGTTCATGACGCGAACCGCACACACTTTCGCCTACGCGCGCCCCTCCTCGCTGACCTCCGCCGGGGCGGGCCGGGCCCTCGGCCTGGAGACCGCGGGCGGTCTGACCCCGGCCGGGGCCGAGGCCCACCCGCAGTTCTTCGCCGGGTTCCTGAGTGCCCCTCAGGCGGCCGCCCGCGCGCTGCTCGCCGTCGCGGACGTGGCCGCGGCCCGCTACTTCCGCCGCACCCTGCGCGCCTCGCTCGACCCGGTGGTCACCGGCAACGGCGACCGGTTGCGCTTCGAATCCTTCTCCGGTTGCTGCGGTGTGTACGCCCGGCTCGACGTGCTGCCCGAGGGGCTGCGCGGCGCCGACACCGGCCACGGCACCACCAACGTCGACGTCAACAACCCGCTGCGCGAGGCGCTGTCCCGGCTCACCGGAGACGACCCGCTGCACCTGCGGGTCGGCCCCGACGAGATGGCGGTCACCACCCTGGACGGCGCGGTCGTCGAGAAGAAGGTGCCGCTGCCCGACCGCTGGCTGCGCGGCTTCGCCGAGTCCCAGGCCATCACCACCGGGTTCGACCTGCGTGCCGAACTGGAACCCGCCGAGACCGCCCGATTCCTGCGCTCCCTCCCGCGCACCCCGGCGGGCGGCGGGGCAGCGGGCGGCCCCCTCTGGGTGGTGCCCGCGGGCCGTACCCTGCGCCCCACCACCCGCCCCGTCCCCGGTGCGGTCTGCCTGCCCGGCCCCGAGCGCCTCGCCGCCCTCCAGCGGGTACTGCGACAGGCCACCGGCCTGCGCGTGTACGGCCCTGCGGCGGACGGAGCCAACCCCACCGCCTCCGCGTGGGAGATCGGCCTGCCCGGCATGCGGCTCACCCTCACCCTCTCCCCGGAGGCAGACCGCGGATTCTCCGGCGAAGGCGCCGTCCTGGAGGCCCTCGCGACCGATGCGGCGGCCGAGGACGCCGAGCTGATCTCCGTGCTGCTCGCCTGGGAACCGCGGATCGACCCGGCCGACCTCGCCGACCAGTCGGGCCTCCCGGTCGCACGGGTCAGGGCCGCACTCACCCGCCTCGGCACCGCCGGACGGGTCGGCTATGACATCGCCGAAGCCGCCTACTTCCACCGGGAGCTGCCCTACGACGCCCGGCGCGCCGAACGCCACAACCCGCGCCTCGTCGCCGCCCGGGCGCTGCTCGCGGCCGGCGCGGTCACCCTGGACCGCCGCGGCACCTCCGTCGTGGCCTCCGGCGAACGCCGTTACCAGGTACGCGAGTCCGGCGGCGCCCTCAGCTGCACCTGCCAGTGGTGGGCCGACCACCGGGGCCGCCGAGGCCCTTGCAAGCACGCCCTCGCCACCCGGATGGCCCTCCGGGCCGCCACCGCCACCGCCACTGCCGCTGCCACCGCTTCCACCGGAGCCGCACGATGAACCTCACCTCCGCCCCCGAGCAGGCTCCCGGCCACGAAGCCGCCCTCGCGGCGGTGCGCAACGGGCGTACCGCCGAACTGCCCAGCCTCCTCATGCTGTTGGACCGTACGCAGCGCCGGGAACTGCTCGTCGGCCTGAAGGAGTTGCGCGCTGACCTGCGGGCCGAGGGCTGGGACGGCTGGCAGCAACGGGATCTGATGAGTCCGGCCCTGGTGGTCGCCGGAGCCGGCTGCCACACCGGCGCGGCAGCAGCCGCCGCATGGATCGGAGCCCGGGACATGCGGCGCTGGCAGCAAGTGCCCGTCGCCATCATGCTCGACGTCCTGGCCGACCGGGACGGGCAATGGCTCGGAGACCTCGCCCACCGGCTGGCCGCCCGGGCCTCCACCGCCGAGCAGGACTACGCGCTGATCAGCGAACTCGTCCGGCTCGCCGGCTGTCCGATGCCCACCACCGACGGCTGTGTCGAGGGATGGGCCGCGGCCGTGGGCACCTCCCGCGCCCCGCTCGCCCTCGCCTTGCGCCGCGACCCCCACGTCGGCACCCTCGTGCCGTGCCTCTTCGAGACCGCCGAGCCGGTCCGCTTCTTCGGCTGGCGCTGCGACCCGGACGATCCCCACCACTGGCCGGCAGCCCTCGCCGGCCTGGCGGCTGACGGCATCGTGGACCGTGCCGTCCTCCTCGACGGATGTACGGCCCGCCTGCTGCGCGGCGGCAAGTACACGCAGTTGAAGCCCTACCAGGCCATCTGGCAGGCGCTCCGGCCGACCGAGGAGGAAGAGCGCGAGCGCGCCGCCGACTGGATCGCGCTGACCGCCGACGCCCCGTCCCCGGTGGCCGGGTACGCCCAGCAGATACTCGCCCGGCTCGCCGCGGCGGGCCACCTCACCCCCGGACTGCTGGCCGAGATGTCGGCAGCCGTCCTCTTCCGCCCCGAGAAGAAGCTCGTCCGCGCCCAGCTGGTGCTGATCGGCAAGGAGCTGCGCCGTGACCCGGCGGCCGCCCCCGAGCTGCTGCCGGTGCTCGGCGAAGCCTTCGGGCACCCCGACACCGACATCCAGGAGCGGGCGCTCAAACTGACCGCCCTCCACCTCACCGACGACCCCGCCCTGCGCGCCGAACTCGCCGAGCAGGCCAGGTCGCTGAGTCCGGCACACCGGGCCCGTGCCGTGGAGATCCTCGGGCAGGACGCGGCAGCCCCCGCCGAGGAGACCGCCCCCTACCGGGAGATCCTTCCGCCGCCCCCGGCCGCGGTCCCGCTCGCCCCGGCCCCCGGGACGGTCGCGGAGACCGTGGAACTCGTCGCGGCCGTCATCAACTCCCGTACCACGACCGTCGAGGAGTTCGAGCGAGCCCTGGACGGCCTGGTCCGACACGCGCACCGGGACCGCTCCGCCCTCGCCGAAGCGCTGCGCCCGGCGCTCGCCGGCCAGTGGTGGCTCGGCCCCGTCCGGTCCCGCCGGTACGGCGGCGACCTGGCCGGACTCGCGCACGTCGCCGCCGCCGTCCTGGACGCGCATCCGACGGGGGAGCTGCCGGAGGCGTTCGTGAGCTGGCGCAGCGACTGCCACCACACGGCGTTCGCCGTCGCCCGCCACGCCCGCGTGGTCGAGGCGGCCCGGCACATCGAGACCCGGCCGCTGCCCTTCCTGCTCGCCACACCCACCGGGCAGACCGGCACCCTGGATCCCCGGGTGCTCGTCGAGCGCCTCGCCGCGTACCGGGGCCTCGGCGAGCAGCCCGCCCCGGTGGACTTCGCGCAGGCCCTGCTGCGGGTACGCCGTGACCCCGCCGCCGTTCCCGCCGCAGCAGCTCTCGGCACACCGGAGGGGGACAGGCTGGCGGCCTGGCTCGAAGAGGCCGGCGAGCCCGCGGCCATCACCCGCCGCACCGCGTCGGCCGTACCGTACGCGTACGGCGAAACCCCCGCGCACCTCGTGCTCGACACGGCGGAACGCACGACTCTGCTGCGGGAGTTCCCGGCCGCGTTCCACGAACTGGCGCAGGCGCGCAAGGCCACCGACCGCTGCTGGGACGGTGGGGAAGACCCCGACGCCCTGCTGATCGCGGCCTGGCCCGAGGACCGGGAGACCCTGGCCGCCTGGTGGCTCCCCGAGGTCACGGCCTGCGCCGTCCACGAAGGGCGCGGCGGCCTCGCCGCGCTCCCGGAGCTCGCCGCGGCCGGCGGACCCGCCGGACCGGCCCTGCACCTCGCCGTGGCCACCGGCCTCGGCGCCCGCCACCCGGAGGACCGGCTCCGGGCCGTGGACGCGCTGCTCACCCTCGCGGCCCGGGCGGAACTGGACGCACGCCGCCTGGGCGGCGACCTGGGCGAACTCCTGAACCTCGGCACGGTCAAACCCAACCGGCTCGCCGACTCGCTGCGCACCGCCGCCGCCACCGGAGCCTGTACGACCACCTGGGCCGTCCTGGCCGCCGTACTCCCCGTGCCGCTCACCGGCACGGCCGACCCGAGGGGTACGGGGGACCTCCTCGCGACGGCAGCCGACTGCGTGGAGCAGTCGGGAGCGGCGTCGCCCGAGCCGGCGGGCCTCGCCGAGGCCGCGTCCCGCCCCGGCCGCTCCCGCCTGGTCACCCAGGCCTCCCGCCTCCGCGACGCCCTCCGGCGCAACGCGGAAGGACCGGCTGCGGGAGGCCGGTAGCGGGCCGGCCGCGGACGTGGGCCGACGGGCCGGCTTCTATACGCTGGTCCGGTGGCCAATACGGATGTGCGAAGTTCCAGCGGAGGTGTCCCGGAAGGGAAGGGCGAGGCGAGTCTCCATGCGTTCGCCGTGCAGTTGAGACGGTTGAACGGCGAGATCAACCGGCTCGTCCACGGATTCGCGCACGGTCAGGGCCTGCACCCGACGGACGTCCAGGCCCTGTCCGTCATCCTCGACAGCGCCGAGCCCCTCACCCCGGGCCGGCTGCGCGAGCACCTCGGCCTCACCTCGGGCGCCGTCACGGCCTGCCTCGACAGGCTGGAGCGTGCCGGGCACATCACCCGCTCCAGGGAGAGCGAGGACCGCCGCGTCATCCACATCCGCTACGCGGAACGAGGCAGGGCGGCGGCACGCTCGTCGTTCAAGCCCCTGGCCGACGCCACCGACCACGCGCGGCAGCGGTTCAGCGAGGAGGAACTCGCGGTCGCCCTGCGGTTCCTCGCCGCCATGAACGAGGAACTCGGCGACCTGCGAGCGCCGGGGCGCTGAATCCGCGGCCGGGACGCATCCGTCCCGGCCCTTCCGGGTGAATACAGGGGTGGTCGGGTGCGAGCGACAGCTCCGGTCGTCTAATCTATTTCAATCATTGAGATTGTTAACTGTCGAGATAGATCGATGGATACCCCGGGAGCGCCATGTCCGCCTCACCACGCTTCACCCGATGGCTGATCCCTGCCGTCCTCGTCGTGGCATGGCTGCTCGTCGGAGGCGGGCTGGGCCCGTACGCGGGGAAGCTCGGCGAGGTGGCCACCAACGACCAGACCGCCTTCCTGCCCCGCACCGCCGAGTCCACCCGGGTCGTCGAGGCGCAGAAGGCCTTCCGGCAGGACGAGAGCCTGCCGGTGATCGTCGTGTGGACGGCGAAGACACCGGGCGCGAAGCTGGGCCCCCGGCAGCAGGAGGATGCCACGCGGGCCCTGGCCGGCCTGAGCGGCGCAGGCCTGCCGCCCGGCCCTGCTCCGGCCGCCTCCGCCGCCGTCCTCTCCGCCGACGGCCGCGCGCTGCAGGGCGTCGTACCGCTCGCGCCCGATCTGGGGGAGGAGCTGCCCCGCACCCTTGAGGAGATCGCGGCGGCCGCGGCGAAGGTCCCGGGCACCGTTGCGCAGCTGGCCGGTCCCGCGGCGAGCCGGGCCGACCTGGCCGATGCCTTCGCCGGAATCGACGGACTCCTGCTGGCCGTTGCCCTCGTCGCCGTCCTGCTGATCCTCCTGCTGGTCTACCGCAGCCTGCTGCTCCCCGTGGTGATCATCGTCGGGGCCGTGTTCGCCCTGGGACTCGCCTGCGGGATCGTCTACGTGCTGGCCGACCGCGGCATCGTCCGCGTCGACGGACAGGTGCAGGGCATCCTCTCGATCCTCGTGATCGGCGCGGCCACCGACTACGCCCTGCTTCTCACGGCACGCTTCCGAGAGGAACTCCAGTCCCGCGCGGACCGGTTCGCCGCCGTACGGGCCGCCCTGCGCCGGTCCGTCGGCCCCATCACGGCGAGCGCGGGCACCGTCGCCCTCGGCCTGCTCGCCCTGCTGCTGAGCGACCTCACCAACAACCGCGCCCTCGGCCCGGTGGGGGCGATCGGCATCGTGTGCGCGGTGCTGAGCACCCTCACCTTCCTGCCCGCCGTCCTCGTCCTGCTCGGCCGCGCCGCCTACTGGCCCGCCAAGATCGGGCACACCGCCGAGGACGGTGCCGGCCACGGAATCTGGACAAGGGTGGCGGCCGTGGTGGACCGTGCCCCGCGCAAGGTCTGGGCCCTCAGCCTCGCCGCCCTCCTGGCCTGCGCGGCCTTCGCCCCCACGCTCAACGCCAAGGGCGTGCCGCTGGACGAGATCTTCGTGAACGACGCCCCGTCGGTGGCTGCCCAGCAGACCCTGAGCGAGCACTTCCCCGGCGGATCGGGCAACCCGGCCGTCGTGATCGCGGACGCCGACCGGCTCGACCAGGTCGCGCGCGCCGCCGAGCGTACCGAAGGCGTCGCCGCGGTCACCCCCTTCACCGCACCGGGCCCGGCGGGCGGCGCACCGCTCGTGGCGGACGGGAGGGTCCGCCTCGACGCCACGCTCGAAGCCGCCTCGGACAGCAGGGCGGCGCAGGAGACCGTCGTCCGACTGCGTCAGGCGCTCCACGCCGTACCGGATGCCGACGCGATCGTCGGCGGATACAGCGCACAGCAGTACGACACCCAGCGCACCGCCGCGCAGGACCGTGCGCTCATCATCCCCGTCGTCCTGGCGATCATCCTGATCATCCTCGTGGGGCTGCTGCGCTCGCTGCTGATGCCCCTCCTCCTGGTGGCCACCGTCGCCCTCAGCTTCGTCGCGACCCTGGGCATCTCCGCGATCGTGTTCCAGCAGCTCCTCGGCTTCAGCGGGACCGACTCCTCCGTACCCCTCTACGGCTTCGTCTTCCTCGTGGCGCTCGGGGTCGACTACAACATCTTCCTGATGACCCGCGTCCGCGAGGAATCCCTTCAGTACGGCACCCGCCGGGGAGTGCTCCGAGGCCTGGTGGCCACCGGCGGCGTGATCACCTCCGCGGGTGTCGTCCTCGCCGCCACGTTCGCCGCGCTCGCCGTCATCCCGCTGGCGTTCATGCTCCAGATCGCCTTCATCGTGGCCTTCGGCGTGCTCCTCGACACCCTCGTCGTCCGGTCCCTCCTGGTACCGGCCCTCGTCCGGGACATCGGCCCGGCCGCATGGTGGCCGGGCGCGCTCAGCCGCGCCGCGGACAAGCATTGAACCGGGCACCGGGCGGGCAGGACACCACCATGGACACGTCCTCGGCCGGTGGCCGGACCCTGCGGGAGAGGCTCGGCTCGACGCTGTTCAGCCGGGTGGCGGGACCCTCGGGCCCCGCCAACCGAGCACGGATCCACACCACACCCGGACCCCGCTGGTTCGGCCCCGACCGCCCCATCCGCACGGTCCACGGTGACGCCTCGATGTTCATCGGAGGCCTCAGCGCCCTCCTGCTCCAGTCCCTGCACCCCCTCGCCATGAGCGCCGTCGCGGCGCACTCCGGCTTCCGCGGCGACCCCTGGGGCAGGCTCCAGCGCACCAGCACCTTCCTCGCCGTCACCACCTACGGCACGGCGCAGGACGCGCAGCTCGCCGTCGACGGCGTCCGCGCGGTCCACGAGCGGGTACGGGGCACCACGGAGGAGGGCGAGCCGTACCGCGCAGCCGATCCCCACCTGCTGGGCTGGGTGCACGCGGCGGAGGTCGACAGCTTCCTCCGCGCACACGAGCGCTTCGGCGCGCACCCGTGGGACGCAGCCGGATACGACGCCTACGTCGCGGACACCGCGAGGGTGGCAACGGCCCTCGGCGTGGTGGACCCGCCCCGCGACCGGTCCGCGCTCCTCGCCCTCCTGACCGCATACCGGCCGGAGTTGCGGGCCACCCCCGAAGCGCTCGAAGCAGCACGCTTCCTGCTCCGCCACCCGCCCCTGCCCTGGCCGGCCCGGGTTCCGTACGCGCTGCTCGCCGCGAACGCGATCGCCCTGCTGCCCCCGTGGGCGCCGGCCCTGCTCGGCCTGCGCCCCGCACCCGCCCCGGTGGACACCTGCGTACGCCTCTCCGGCCGGGCCCTCACCCGGTCGATCCGCTGGGCGATGACCCCACCGCCCCCGCCCCCGCCGCCGCCGAGCTGAGTCGTCGCGTGGCCCTGGTGCGCGGGGTGGTGGCCGGGCAGGTACTTTGCTCGGATGAGTCTCCTTGATGATGTGGCCGAACGTGACGGCTGGCGGTGCTGGGTGTGTGACGAACCGGTCGACCCCGACGAGTCGGTGAACGACCCCCGGGGGCCCAGCGTCGACAGCCGGACCGCCGACCGGAAGGCGAAGGTCGCCGAACGGCTCGCGCACCGCGGATGCAACACCCGCAAGGGTGCCGTCAAGGTGGTCATCGCCTGGCCCGAGCGCCTGTACGTGGTCGAACCCGCGCCGCTGATCGCCGTCGCCGAGAGGCTGGAGCGCAAGGGGGGCCGCGAGATGGTGGGCCGTTGTCCGACCAAGAAGGACGCCCAGGAAGCGGCGGATTGGCTGGTGGACCGGTTCTCCCGGCTGGTGCCGGGGATGCCGGTGACCGCCGACATCCAGTCCGGCGGCGGGCAGTTCCTCATCGTCCTGGCCGCCGGCCGCCGCTGACCGCGGGCCACCCGCACCGTAGGCCTTCCCACGCCGTAGCCGGGGGAAGGACCTGCGTGCTTTAATAAATGAACGTGCATTTACTTATGGAGGTGGCGGTGATGGGGCGTCCCCGAGGGATCGAGGATGTGGTCATCCTGAGGGCGGCGGCGCAGGTCATGGGGCGGGTGGGTCCGGCCGGTCTCACGTTGGCCGTAGTGGCGCGCGAGGTCGGGTTGGTGCCGGGGACTCTGGTGCAGCGGTTCGGTTCCAAGCGCGGTCTGCTCCTGGCCCTCGCCGACCGGTCCGAGAAGGACGCGACCGAGGCGGCCGGGCGGGTGCGTCAGTCCCACGACTCGGCGCTCGGGGCCTTGGCGGCGCTGACGGTGGAGTCGGCGGCCGTGATGGCCACGCCGGAGAGCTTCGCCCATCATCTGGCGTTCCTGTGCATGGATCTTGCCGATCCGGAGCTCTACGAGCGTGCACTGGCCATTCACCGCACTCACCGGCGCGCGATCGAGGAACTGCTGACGGAGGCGGCCGGCACGGGCGAGCTCCGCTCCGGAACCGATACGGCGGCGCTGGCCCGCACCGTCCAGGTGGTCACCGCCGGCGCGGGCCTGACCTGGGCACTCGAACGCGAAGGCACCCTCGAAGAACGGCTCCGGCAGGAGCTCGATGCCGCACTGTCCCCTCACCTTCCGCGCCGAGACGGCCACGACCTGGAGGAATCATGAAGACCGACGCACGCCCGCTGGCCGGAAAGGTGGCCCTCGTTGCCGGCGGGACCCGCGGCGGCGGACGGGGCATCGCCGTCGAGCTCGGCGCCGCCGGCGCCACGGTGTACGTCACCGGCCGCAGCAGTACGGGCGGCCGCTCCGACCTGGACCGCCCGGAAACCATCGAGCAGACCGCCGAGAAGGTCACCGCGGCGGGCGGCCTGGGCATTCCCGCACGCACCGACCACAGCCGCCCCGACGAGGTCCGGGCCCTCGTCGAGAAGATCGCCGCCGAACAGGACGGACGGCTCGACATCCTGGTGAACTCCGTGTGGGGCGGAGACCCGCTGACCGACTGGGAACGCCCCCTGTGGGAGCAGGACCTGGACACCGGTCTACGGCTGCTGCGGCAGGCGGTGGAGACCCACGTCATCACCAGCCGGTTCGCGCTCCCCCTCATGGTCGCCCGCAAGGGCGGCCTGGTCGTGGAGGTCACCGACGGCAACACCGCCCGCTACCGCGGCACGTTCTTCTACGACCTGGCGAAGTCCGCGGTCATCCGCCTCGCGGTCGCCCAGGCCGCCGAACTGGGGCCCCACGGCGTCGCGGCCGTGGCCATCACGCCCGGCTTCCTGCGCTCCGAAGCCCTGCTGGAGCACTTCGGCGTTACCGAGGCCAACTGGCGCGACGGTGCGGCCCAGGACCCGAACTTCGCCCACTCCGAGACCCCGGCCTACCTCGGCCGGGCCGTCGCCGCACTGGCCGCGGACCCGGACGTCATGGCCAAGACCGGGCGGGCCCTGGCCACCTGGGGCCTGTACGAGGAGTACGGCTTCACCGATGCCGACGGCACGCAGCCGGACTTCGCGGCGCACTGGGCCGAGAACCTCCAAGAGGAGTACGGACCCCTCGGCGACCCGCTGTAACCCCGCCGCCCCAGGCGTGCGGCGACCACCGGCGGGTGCTGGTCAGGGCTGGTGCGCGGGGCCGACGGAACCGGGTAACGTTGTCACGTTCACACCATTACCTGGAGAACCCGTGACTGTCAGCAAGAACATCAACAACCCCGTCGGCCAGGGTGGCGGCCAGCGCAAGAGGCAGTCGCGCGCCGAACGGCAGAACAACGGTCCGCACCGCAACCTCGACCGCCAGGGTGCGGCCGACCAGAAGGCGGAGCTCGTGCGCAAGATGCGCGAGAAGGCAGGCGTGGCCGAGGCCGCAGAGTCGGCGGACGCCGCCACCGCACAGAGCTGACGCACCGCCGCCGCAGGGCGGCACCGCACGGGGCAGGGCCCGGACCGCGACGCGCGGTCCGGGCCCTGCTGCCGTATCGGGCCGGCCCTGACCAGAGTGTCGTGATACGGCCCGGCGGAGTTCAGATCGCGAACATGTTCCGTTCCAATACCATGTGAAATATCACATGCCATAAGCGCCGGCCGAGAACCCCTCGGACGGTGCTCCCTGACAAGGAGAACGAACCGTGATGAACCGATCGGCCCTGCTCGCATCCACCGCCCTGGGTCTGGCCCTCTGCACGATCACCCCGGCCGCCGCCGCCCCGCCGGCAGACGTCATGGAGACGGTCACCTCCTGCGGGAACTCCGGCCTCCAGGCTGGACTGGCCACACGGGTGTGCGCGGAGATCACCGGTACGACCGTCACGTTCTACGGGAAGGCCGGACTGGCCGGCCCGCCCTCCCCGGGCAGCCCGCAACCCGGGGTCAAGGAACTGCTCACCACCCTGTCCGTGGAGGTCGTGGGAGCCGCCCCGCCTCAGACGCAGGTCAAGCCGCTCCTGTTTGCCGGAGCCACCCTCGAGGTACGCGCTCCCGCCGTCACCGCACCGTGCGGTTCGACCGTCCGCGGCACCTTCGGTGTGGCCGCGTTCCCCCGCGCGGCCAACCCGGTGGTCCACGAGGTCACGCTCGGCTGCTGAACGTGCCGGGCGCCAGGCGCCGTTGCTTCCCCCGGAGCCCCGGCGGTGAGATGTTTACGGGCTGGATCGGCCCGCAGCCGCTGCAGGCCGCAGGGAGGGAGCGCAGTGGACACCTCGAGACACCGGCACGACCACGCCGGCGACGACAGAACCGCCGGAACGGCTCGGAGAGCCGGCGGACGCGGCACGGCACGGCGCCGCCGGGCGGCCGTGACCGCCGCCGTGGCCGCCCTGGTGGTACCCCTGACCCTCGGCGCCGCAGGGGAAGCGGGCGCGGCGGGCGACCAATCGATCGTCTATGCCCGCTACACGGCGGCAGCGCCCACGGAGGACCTCTACGCGATCTCTCCGAGCGGTGGCACGTCCGTCAAACTCACCCACACCCCGACCGTCAGCGACGTGATGCCCAGTTGGTCCCCGGACGGCAAGCGGGTGGCCTTCGTCCGGTACGGATCCGGGGGCGCCATCGACGGCATATGGACGATGACGGCCGCGGGCGGCGACCTGAAGGCCGTCCCCGGCACCAAGGGAGCCTCCGATCCGGCGTGGTCCCCGGACGGCAAGCGGATCGCCTACTCCAAACCGGTCGGCACCCAGCGCGAGATCTACGTGGCCGTGGTGGCCGGCACGTCCGCCACCCGGCTCACCCACACCGCGGCGGACGACCTCCACCCGACGTGGTCCCCGGACGGGAAGCACCTCGCCTTCAACCGCGCGGACGCGAGCGGACACAGCAGGGTGATGCGGATCCGGCTGTCCACCCTGACGGAGACCGCGGTCACACCGGCCGGTGCCCGCGACTGGACTCCCGACTGGTCGCGCGGCGGGCTCATCGCCTTCAGCCGGGTGGACTCCTCCGGCTACGCCCGCATCTACCTCATCCGCCCCGACGGCACCGGAGTCCACCGCGTCACCGGGTCCCGTTTCAACGACAAGAACCCCTCCTGGTCTCCGGACGGCAGCCGTCTGGTCTTCACCCGGGGCGGAGCGGACGACGCGGACCCCGAACACCTCTACCTGGTGGGGGCGGACGGCACCGCACTCACCCAGCTGACCAAGACCGGCTCCCATGACCTGGAGGCCGACTGGCGTCCGTAAGGCACTCGGCCGGTCCACCCCGTGACGGGGCGGACCGGCCGGGCAGGCTCACTTGGACTGCGTGGAGACGCTCACCCCGCTGAAGTTCTGCGCGGCGGCGAGGCTGAAGTAGACCCACCCGGAAGGCGGGTTGTCCACCGTCAGGGTCTCGCCGTTGCCGGCGTTCGTGGACTTCGCCTGGTAGCTGCTCGTGGTGGCCCAGCTGCTGCCGCCGTAGTACAGGTCGGCATTGCCGGTGCCGCCGCTGCTGGTGATGGTCAGCTGCTTGACGCCGGCCGGCAGGTAGACGAAGTGGTAGCTGTAGTTCCCGGCGGTGGCCGCGAGGTTGTCCCGGCGGCAGTTCTTGTCGAACTGGCGGGGGTCGCTGATGGTGCACAGCGGGGTGGACGGGGCCTCCGGCAGGGGGCCGCAGTCGTTGGTCGCGCAGGCGGTCGTCAGCCAGGTGGCGAAACCGGCGTCGTAGGTGGTGCCGATGGTCTGCTTCAGGAAGGTGCGGGCACCGTTCCAGTCACCGGCGCGGTACTTGTCGAGCACGGTCTGCACGTCGGCGGGGTGCGCCTGGAGCATGTAGCGGACCGCGAGCCAGCCCCAGCGGTAGACCCGGTTCGAGTTGACCTCGGGGTCCGCGTCCTGACCGTAGACGGTGTCGAACAGGTCGCTGAGCTTGTACGTGCCCTTGCGGGCCTCGGCGATCGCGTCGGCGTTGCGCTCGCCCCGGTAGCCGAACGAGATGTTCTCGGCGATGCCCTCGACCCACCAGATGGTCGGCGTGACGATGCCGGCCTCGAAGTCGCCCGCCATGTTGTAGCGGCCGTCGAGGTAGTGGGTGTACTCGTGGTTGAGGTTCCAGATCTGGAAGTCCGGACGCAGCCAGTGGGCCTCGTGGGCGATGAACCGGGCCTGGTTGCCGGCGGCGGCCGGGTTGCCCTCCTCGTACATACCGCCGTTGTCCACGTCGATGTTGTAGATGGCCCAGGCGTAGAGCGAGTAGTTGGTGTAGTCGTCGAAGACGACGACCTCGAGGTTGGTGTTCACGTCACCGGGGATCGCTCCCTTGTCGCCGATGACCCGGTGGAAGTAGGCGTCCTGGTTGACGAGGCTGGTGCAGGTGGCGGCCAGCTGCCCGGGGGACATGTCCTGGGCGCGGATCTTCAGGCCCGGGGTGCACGTGTGCTGGATCGGCAGGATCGACGGGAGCACGCGCTCGCCCAGGTCGCAGATGCCGTAGGCCGCGCAGTTGCCACGGTCGTACTGGCGCGTGTACCAGCCCAGGTTCATGGTGATCGGCGCGGTGGGGCCGACGTTCGGGTAACGGTTGATCAGGTCCTTCAGCAGCGGGCGGGCCCGCTCCTTGAGCTCGGGGACGTCGAGGGCGTACCCGAGGAAGCGGCCGACGTTGCTGACCACGTCCAGACGGTTGAGCTGGGCGCCGTTGCGCGTGATGAATCCGGCCCAGGTGTCGAGGATGGCGGGGTCGGCCTTGAGGGCGGCCCGCCAGCCGCGGTCGTCGTTCTTGGCCTTGAAGCCGTTCTCGACGACCCACTCGACGTGCTGCATCGCGAGGTTCATCTGGCCGGGCCACGTGCCGTCGTAGCTGCCGAGCATCCACTTGACGACGCCGGCGTAGCGGCCGGCGGCGTGGGTGCTGTCGATCAGGGTGACGACCTCGTTGAGGATCTCGCCGTTGGCGTCCGTGACGTCCTTGCTGCGCGGGGAGGCGAAGAAGGCGTCCAGCGCGCCGCGCGCGGCACCGTCGAGCGCCGAGCCGTAGGGGCCGACGACGTCCCCGTTGTTGTCCTGCACGTAGTAGCCGGCCCGCAGGAACAGCACCAACTGCCCGACGGAGGCGCTGTTGCTGCCCGAGTAGGTCGCCGAGGCATCGCGCAGCGCGCCCGCGACGGTCACCATCTGGGCTTCGTTGAAGGCCTTGCGGGCGTTCTCACCGGTGAGGCTGAACAGCGGGTACGTACAGGTGATCCGGGGGAGCGCCTTGAGCTGCTGGACCAGGGTGCTGCCGGTCGCGTTGATCACGCCGGAGAGGTCACCGCACTCGTCGCCGGCGGCCGCCGAAGACAGCCGGCCGTCCTTGCCGGACTTCGACGCCTGTACGGGCTTGACGGTCGGGGCGGGGGCGGTGGCGGACTCCTCGGTGCTGTCCTGCGAGGAGATCCGGAAACGCGAGCCGTTGCTCATCGCATCGGGCGACTTGGGGACCGGGATCGACCGCGGCGCCGGGGCCGCGGTGCCCCGTGCGGACGCACCGGCCGGGGGCGTGGCGCCGGCGGAGGCGGCCTGGCTCTGGGGCGCGAACAGGCCGAGCGCGAGGAAGACGGCGGCGCCCAGCGCGGGAAGTCTGCGCGTAGTGGCCTTCGATATCCGGAAGGGATGCATCTGCGGGGGCCTCCGGGGCCGTTGTGGCCGCGTGCTGAAGTGCACGGGCGACTGATGTGTGACATGTAAAATTTCACATGTCGCATCGCGCCGGAAGTCTTTTGGCCGGATTACCTCCGGCGGAATGGAATCGTTGCCGACTGGCGAACGCCGCGGGAGGGGTGACGGACCGTCTCTCGGCCGTCGCCCCTCCCGCGGTCGCGTGACGCGACGGGCCCCTAGGGCGCCGTCGTGGCCACCTCCGGCGCGAGCGAGTTGCCCGCAGGGATACGGCCACAGTCGGACGGGGCCGTCTTGCCCGCGAACCTGTCGTTCAGCCAGACCAGCGCGGAAGGTGCCCACGGTACGGCGGCGCCGACATGGCTGAGCAGGTCGTACTGCTGGTACTTGAGCGAGGTGTTGCCCTTGTCGCAGTACTGCCGGGCCAGCGCGCGCACGTCTCCTGCGACCATGACCCCGTCACCGCGCCCGATGCCCGGGAGGTTGCTGAAGGTGCCCTCGAAGACGCCTCCGCCGCCCTGCACGATGAACCCGGGGGCGGTGGGGGTGGGGGCCGAGCCGAGGTTGAGCTTGTTCACCGCCTCGACGAAGGCGGGCACCGAGTTCGGGTTCGCGTACTGCGGCTTCACCATCTTCTTCCACGTCAGTCCCGGGTACTGACCGAGGGCGTTGACGATCGACCCGCGTTCGAGCTCCTTGAACACCTGCGTGCCGTAGCTGTTGAGGTAGGGCGCGAAGTCGATGTCGTAGGAGCGCGCGGCCCCGAGGACGGCCATGGGCGCGACACCGGCCCAGATCGTGCTGCCGCTGACGTACTTGAGGTTGTGCGCGGGGGCGACGAGCAGCCCGCCCTCGGCGTAGCCCACGAGCCTCTGGTCGACGTCCGGCGCGTAGCCCGGTGCGAGGGCGGCCGCCCAGTGGGTGGCGATGGCCCCGCCCGAATAGCCGGCCAGGCCGATCCGGGTGTCGGAGTTCAGGCCGGTCTCCGGGGACCGGCTCGCGGCCCGGATCGAGTCCAGGGTGGTGGTTCCGTACTCCGGGCCGGCCGCGAAGTCGGCGCTCTGCCCCTCGGTGTCCGGGATGATGACGTTGTAGCCCGACAGCAGCAGCGGCACCAGCAGGAGGGACTCGCCGTTCGCGATCAGGCCCCCGAGCGAGACGTCGCCCGCGATGGCCCGGGACGGTGAGTCCGCCGGGTTGAGGGAATCGTAGAACGACTGGTACGACACGGCTCTGCTGCCGTCCCCGGTGAGGCTGCGCACGACCGAGGTCACCCCGGCGGACGGGCGGCCCTGTGCGTCCGCGGTGCGGAAGAGCAGCTGGATCGCTTTGACCGGCGTCGGGATGCCGACGACGTGGTACTGCAGCGTCCGCGTCTTGAGCACGGTGCCGGGTGCGTACGAGGACAAGGGCGCGCTGCCGTCGTAGGTGTAGAACGGGTCGTCCGCCGCCGCGGCCGTTGCCGTCGGCGAGGCGGCAGGGGCCGCGGAGGCGGCCGTGGCGGTAGCGGCGGTCACGGCGGTGACGGCCAGAGTGGTGGCCAGTGCGGTTGCCAGCTTCCCCATGGCGATGCGGTGCATGAGTCCCTCGGATTCGCTCGATGGATCACAGGGGGATATGCGTTACCAGTGGTAACCGCGCCGTAAGTTACCAGCAGGTAAATGGCGTGAATAGGGTTGCGGCACGCCTTCCAGCGGGCTTCGAGTGCGCTTTCACCGACATGCCGCCCGTAGGAGCCGCCCGTGGAAGGCCCGCCCGTAGATGCCCCGGGGAGGAGGGACGCGACGGCGTCAGGCCAGACCGGCCTCGATGGCGCGCCGGACGGCGGCCGCCCGGTCGCGGATGCCCGCCTTGGCGAACAGGTTGTTGATGTGGGTCTTGACGGTGGCCTCGCTGATGAAGAGCCTCTCGGCGATCCCCCGGTTGGGCAGGCCCTGGCCGATCAGTGCGAGCACCTCGCGCTCGCGGGGAGTGAGGTCCGCGGGCAGGGCGGGCCCCGGCTCGGAGGCCTTCGGGGTCGTGCTCCTGGCGGAGGCGAGCAGCCGGTCCTGCACTTCGCGGTCGAGCACGGACTGGCCGGCCGCAGCGGCCCGGATGGCCCGGGTGATGTCCTGGCGTCCCGCGTTCTTGGTCAGGTACCCGCGGGCTCCCGCGCCCAGTGCGCCCAGGATCGAGTCGTCGTCGGCGAAGGTGGTGAGGACGACCACGGCCACCTGCGGGTACTGCTCGCTCAGGCGGCGGGTCGTTTCGATCCCGTCCATGACCGGCATCCTCAGGTCCATCAGGACGACGTCCACGGGCCCGGCGGCGACTGCCGCCAGCACCTCGGTTCCGTCCGCTGCGGCCGCGACGACGTCGATGTCCCCGGACAGGCCGAGCACCGCGGCGAGCGGCTCCCGGACGGCGGCCTGGTCGTCGGCGACGACCACCCTCAACTTCTGCTGCTCTTCGGTCGGTTCGCTCATCCCGGGATCACTGCCTCCACGTGCCAGCCGCCCCGGTCCGGCCCTTCGGTGACCGGTCCCGCCGTGACGGTTCCGTCCAGGAGCGCGACGCGTTCGCGCATGCCGATCAGCCCCATCCCACTGCCGGGCCCCGTGTGCACCTCGCGGGTGCCGGGGCGGTTGCGGACCGTCAGCGTCGTCGACGCCGCGGCGAACCTCAGCTCCACGCCGACGTCTCCGCCGGGTGCGTGCCGGGCGGCGTTGGTCAGTGCCTCCTGGGCGATCCGCAGCAGGTTCTGGGTCACGCGGGCCGGGAGCTCACGGGCCGTACCGAGGACGGTGAGGGCGTCGTGGTGACCGGAGGATTCGACCATCGCGGCCAGGCTCTCCACGAGCGGCAGCGCGTCTTCGCGCAGCGCGTGCACGGTCCACTGCGCCTGCTTCAGGCTCTCCTTGACCAGGGCGTGGGCCTTGGCGTTGGCCTCCCGCACCTTCTCGAGGTCGCCGGTGTCGATCAGTGCGTCGGTCAGTTCCAGCTGCATGTTGATCCCGGCCAGCGAGTGCGCCAGTACGTCGTGCACGTCGCGCGCGATCCGGCCGCGTTCGCTCAGCACGGCCGTCCGCGCCTCGGCCCGGGCGGCGCGTTCGGCCGACTCGGACGCGGCGAGCGCCGCCCGTACGGCCTGGCGCTGACTGCGGTTGAGGATGCCGATCAGGACGGGTGTGCCGGTGGCGAGGCCGAGCACCCAGGGCAGTTCCTGGTCTCCCGGACCGAGGTGGAGGTACAGGACGCCGGCGCAGAGCGCGCTGCAGAGTCCTGCGAGGGCCAGGGCCCACCTGGTCTCCAGCCGGAATCCGATGTGGCCGGTGAGGAAGAAGGCGAAGAGGTAGCCCGTTCCGCTGCTGCTGACGCCGATCAGGGCGGCCGCGGCGAGGACGCCGGCGGCCAGCCAGGCGGGGGCGAACCGCCGGGTCGTGGCGTTCTCGGGCAGGCCCCGCCCCAGTAGTGCTGCCGTGTTGAGCACGAAGAGGACGAGGACGGCCAAGCCCTGGCCACTGAAGCCCATGGGCCGGATCGTCAGGACTCCGACGACGATGACCGCCAGGGTCATGGCCCACCGGACCCGCGGATCCTGTCCGGGAACCGGACGCTGGGCGGCCTCCGGGGACGCTGCCGTCCCGGGGGACGGAGGGCTCTCGCGCGGGGGCATGCGCAGAACATACTGCATGGTCAGGCCGTGCGGTCGAGCACCGGCACGGGGCGGACCACCGTGTGGGCGCGGCTCCGGATGAAGATCGTCGCCAGCCGCGTGACCACCTCGGTGAGGGCCATGAGGACGAACGCCGCCACCCAGGCCTTGTCGCCGGTGATCTGGTGGGTGACGCTGAACCGGGCGACATCGGCGGCGCCGCCGTGCTCGACCCACAGCTGGAAGCCCATCCGGGCCCCCATGCCCACGACCCACAGGACCGCCGACACCACTCCGGCCTTGATGAGGACGTGCCCGTCGACCGTCCGGATCCGGGTGTAGACGCCGCCCGCGATGCCGAGCGCGGCGCCCGCGCCCACCAGGACCGCGATCAGCGCCAGGTCATGGCCCGCGGTGGGGATGGTGTCCAGGTACGAGTAGGCCACGAAGGCCACGATCCCCAGCGGGAGCAGGAAGGACTTGAGGTCGAGCCGCCCTTCCCGGAGCTGCCGGAAGACGATCAGGATGAGGGCGATGTCGGTGATCCACTCGGTCGTTGTCATGCCCCCAAGGCTGCTACGGGGCGGCCCGCGACACCTGGACCCAGGGGTGGAAAGGGGGGTGGAGTTCGGCGCCGGCCGGAACATCTGCACGCGCGTGATCCGAGCCGGGCGGACGCCCGAGCGCCCGCCCGCCACGTGTCGTGACGGGCGGGCGGGCGGGCGGGCGGACGGGCGAACGGGTAAACGGGGCTCAGGGAACCGGGATCACTTGCCCAGGTAGGCGTTGACGATCGTGACCTCGGATACGTTGCCCTGCTTGTCGGTGACCTGGGCCCGGAAGGAGATGCCCTGGTTCTTCGCGGGGTTCCGGACGGAGAAGGCGCCGTCGGTGACCTTGACCCGCTTCCAGGTCGTGCCGCCGTCGAGGCTCACGGAGACCGTGAGCCCCTTGAGGTTCTTCCCGGAGGCCGCTCCCTGCACGGTCACGGGGATCCGGGTGACCTTGCCCGCCGGGGCGCGGGAGGCGATGTCGAGCGGGGCCGCGAAGCGCACCGTTGAGACCGGGAGCGCGGTGTGGGCGGCGACCTGACGCGAGCGGAAGGTGAAGCTCGTGTCGATGCGGGTGGAGACGGCGGAGACGTCCGCGGACCGCTCGACGGAGGTCGTCAGCCGGTACTCGGCATCGGCGGCGTCGACCGTGAAGGGCTCCCAGCCGCTCAGCGGGTCCTCGTTCTCGCCGACCTTGACGCCGTTGCGGTACAGGGTGGTGGCGGTCTTGGTGAGCGCCGAGGAACCCGCGTGGCCGGCGCCGTCGCCGAACAGCGGTACCGCGCCGGTGATGGTCTGCTTGCCCGTCTCCGGGTCGGGTGCGCTGCGGAACACGCCCAGGCCCGGGGCGCCCAGGAGCGGTGAGAAGACGCCGGTGTTGAAGGTCTCGCGATGGGTGGAGCCCGCCGCGTAGCGCTTCGGCTCCAGGGCGGCCTGGTCCGCCTCGATGCGCTGGTCGCCGTCCGCGTTCGGGGCGCCGAGCTGCCAGAACCCGCTGCGCCAGGTGGCACCGTCGAGGGCGGAGAGCATGAGCGTACGGGTGCCGGGAGCGGGCTGGTTGGCCCCGTAGAAGTCGCCCTGGGACATGCCGGGCAGGGTGGGGGCGGCGTAGGCGTAGCCGGACTTGCCGGGGGCGGACGCGCCCATCTCCACGGAGAGCTTCGCCAGTTCGGTCGCCTTCAGGTGCCGCTTGTACCCGGTGGCGAGACGCTTCGTGACACCGCCGAGGGCAACGTTGTACTGGGTGGCAGGGTCCTTGAGGAAGGTCGCCAGCCAGCTCTGCGTGAGCGAGCCGTCGGTCACGGCCGGCCCCATGTGGGCGGAGCGGAACCCGGTGTACCCCTTGGGGAGGACCCAGCCGCTGCCGAGGTGGCCTTCGCCGACCTTCTGCTGGTAGTACGGCAGGGCGAAGTCGGCCGTGGCCAGACCGGGAACGGTGATGTCCACCGGCTTCGCGGTGCGTGCGTCGACTGTGACCTTGGTGGTTCCGGCGACCTCCAGCCGCGGCTGGACGAGCCAGTCGACGCCCTTGGTGAGGTCCGAGCCGTCCTGGTACACGGCGCCGTGGAGGGCGTAGGTGCCCTTGGGCAGCCGCAGGGTGCCGGAGCCGGACTCGTTGCTGACCCCCGTCCATATGCCGTCGGCGGCGCCGCCGATTCCGAACAGGGAGTGGGAGAACTCGCGGGCAGGGGCGCCGTCGCGGTCGACGGTCGTGATGGTGACGTCGTACGCCTCGGCCTCACGGACGGCGGCCGCGCCCGTACGGACGGACTGGCCGCCGCCGGTGGCGGTGACGTAGCCGGAGAACGCGCCGTCGACGTCGCCGAGCCGGGTGTCGGCGGCAAGGTCGACCTCGGCCCGTCCCCCGGCGGGCACGGTCACCTTGGTGGCGCCGAGCGCGAAGAACCCGGCCGGGGCGGGCTTCCCGTGGGAGTCGGTGCCGGTCACCGCGAGGTCGAGCGTGATGTCGGTCGCGCCGAGGTTGCGGTAGGCGATCTTCTTGGTGAGGGGCTTGTCGTCGGAGTGCGGCCACTGGGCCGTGCCGAGGGACACCGACGGCTGCTCGGTGATCACCGTCTGGGTGAGGGCCTTGTCCACCTGCACGCGGCCGGTGCCCTGCTGCTGGACGCCGACCGAGCCGTCCTTCGTGGACGCGGTCAGGGCGCCCTTGAGCTCGGTCCCGGTCCAGCCTGGGTTCTTCTGCTTCAGCAGCGCTGCCGCTCCGGCCACGTGCGGGGTGGCCATGGAGGTGCCGTTGAGCTGCAGGTATCCCGGGGCGGGGTGCTGGGCGCCGGGGTCGGTGTCGAGCTTGCTCCCCGGGGCCGCCGCGGCGGCGATGCCCACGCCGGGCGCGGTGAGGTCGGGCTTGACCGCGCCGTCGCCGACGCGCGGGCCCCGGCTGGAGAACTCCGCGAGGACGTCCTTGGAGTCGACGGCGCCGACGGTCAGGGCGGCGTCGGCGCTGCCGGGCGAGCCGACCGTGGACTCGCCGGCACCGTCGTTGCCCGCGGCGACGGCGAACAGGACACCCTTCTCCGCCGACAGCCGGTCGACGGTGGCCTCGACCGGGTCCACGCCGGGGAAGTCGCGGCTTCCGAGGCTGAGGTTGACGACGGCCGCACCTTCGGCGACGGCCCACTCCATGCCCGCGATGACCGCGGAATCGGAGCCGTAGCCCCGGTCGTCGAGGACCTTGCCGCTGATTACCTTGGCACCGGGCGCCACGCCCTTCATCGCCCCGCCGGACGCGGCACCGGTCCCGGCGGCGATGGAGGCCACGTGGGTGCCGTGGCCGACGCGGTCGGTGGTGTCGGGGGAGTCGGAGAAGTTCTTCTCCCCGACGACCTGGCTCTTCAGGTCCGCGTGGGTCTTGTCGACACCGGTGTCCAGGACGGCGATCTTCACGCCCGTGCCGTCGAACCCGGCCTGCCAGGCCCGGTCGGCGCCGATCTGCTTCGTGCTCTTGTCCAGGCTCGCCTTGCGCACGCCGTCCAGCCAGACCTTGCCGATGCCGGCGCCGGTGGCGCGCAGGCCCCGCGCGGTGGGCTCCGTCAGGGCCTCCCAGACCTTCGTGGCGTCAGCGGGCGATGCCTTGACGGCTTCGGCGTTGACGGTCTGGAGGGTGCGCCCCGCACCGTTGCCGGCGGCGGACCGCAGCTCCGCACGCGCCGCCCCGGCGGAGCCCTCGTACTGGACGATCAGGCCCAGCCCACCGCGGTGCAGTGCGCGCAGGGTCGGGTCGGCGAGCGTGGTGACGTCGAAGAGGCGCCGGTCCAGCTTGCCGGCGGCGAGCAGGGCCCGGGCGTCTGCGGGCAGGACCAGGGTGCGGCCGTCGGCGCGTTCGATCTCGACCGGTACGCGCTCGCGGCCCTTGCCGGGCTCGAAGCGCACGACGGCGCCGCTGCCGTTCACGGTCACGCGGTCGCCGGTGATCAGCGTGACGGTCACGGGGGCGGCCGTGGTGCTCCTGGTGGGGGAGGCGGCGGGTGCCGCCCCCGCGGGGCCGGTCAGCCCCGTGCTGAGGGCGACGACGGCCGTGGCGAGGGCGAGGGCCCCCGTGGCGCGTCGAGGCATGTGGGTCCGTGTGAACAACTCTGCTCCTGTGGAAGGCGCGCACGGCGGCCGGAGCCATGGCGCGCGCCCCGTCGTGTGGCGTACGTGGCGTACGTGGTGTGTGCGGTGTGTGCCTGGCGTTGGGGGTGAGGCCGGTCGCCGGGGCCCGGACGGCCCGTGTCCCACCAGCCCCCAGGGGGAGAAGCAGGGTGGGCGGGGCCGGCCGTCCGGGCCGCTCGGCGACCGGGGTACGGCAGCAGTCCACCGGCTCGCGGATTGTTCAGCAGCGTCGATTCGGGGGCTGAACAATTGTTTTCCGTGGCTGAAGAGGCCCTTGTGGCTGCTGATGCCCCCGCATACGGTGGAAAAGATCTTGATCCCGGGGGAGGGAACACCATGGGACGCGGTGCGGGAAGGCCGGAGAAGGCGCTCGATCCACAAGCCGGTCCCACCGCCCGGTTCGCCGCCGAGCTCCGCGCACTGCGCCGCGCGGCCGGCTCCGTCCCCTACCGGGAACTGTCCGCGCGGGCCGGCTATTCGGTGACGGCGCTCTCCCAGGCCGCCGCCGGAAAGCGGCTCCCGAGCCTGCCCGTGACGCTGGCCTACGCCGAGGTCTGCGGCGGCGCCCGGACGGAATGGGAACGCAGATGGCACGAGGCCGAGGCCGCGGCCGAAGCAGAAGCCGCGACCGAAGCCCTGGCCTCCCTCGAACTCGGCGCCGACAGCGGGGGCACTGCGCCCTACAGGGGCCTGACGCGCTTCGAACCCGAGGACGAAGCGGTGTTCTTCGGCCGGGAACGGCTGACCGACCACCTGACGGCCCTGGTCGCCGAACACCGCTTCGCCGTCGTCCTCGGCCCCTCCGGCAGCGGCAAGTCCTCCCTGCTGCGGGCCGGTCTCATCCCGCGACTGCGCCGCTCCGCACCACCGCTGCCACCCGCCGCGGCCCTGCGCGTCCTCACCCCCGGCGAACACCCGATGCGGACCCACGCACCGGTTCTCGCCCCCGCCGCCGGAGACGGCGAGACCTGGCTGATCGTCGACCAGTTCGAGGAGGTCTTCACCCTCTGCACGGACCCCGGCGAACGACGCGACTTCCTCGCCGCCCTCCTCGCCGCCCGCCACCCCGGAAGCCGGATCCGCGTGGTGCTCGCCGTGCGCGCCGACTTCTACGCGAACTGCCTGGCCCACCCCGCCCTGGCCGAGGCCGCCCGGGCCGCGGCCCTCCCCGTGGGCCCGCTGACCGCCGAGGAGATGCGCGGCGCGATCGTGCGCCCCGCGGCAGCGGCCGGCCTCACCGTCGAACGCGCCCTCACGGCCCGGCTCGTGGAAGAGGTCACCCGCGAACCCGGCAGCCTGCCGCTGCTCTCCCACGCCCTGCTGGAGACCTGGCGGCGCCGCCGCGGGCGCACGCTGACCCTGGCCGGACACGAGGCGGCCGGCGGTCTGCGCGGCGCCCTGGCCCAGACCGCCGAGGAGGTGTACGCGGCACTCGGGCCCGACCGCGCCCCCGTCGCGCGTCGCCTCCTGCTGAACCTGATCACTCCCGGCGACGGAGCCCCCGGCGACGGAGCCCCCGACACCCGCAGGCCCGTACCCCGCGACATCCTCGTGCCCCCGGACTCGCCGGAGGCCGCCGAAGCGGGGGCCGTGCTCGACCGGCTGGCCCGGGCCCGGCTCGTCACCCTGGACCAGGACGTCGTGGACCTGGCGCACGAGGCCCTGATCACCGCGTGGCCACGGCTGAGCGGCTGGATCGACACCGATCGCGAACGACTGCGGCGCCACCGCCGGCTCACCCAGGCCACCCAGAACTGGCTGACCCGCCGACGCGACACCGGGGCGCTCCTGCGCGGAGGCGAACTGGCCGAGGCCGAGGCCACGTTCGCCGCCGACGCGGACCGCTCCGCCGAACTGATACCGGCGGAGAGGGAGTTCCTGCGCGCGGGCCTGGCGTCCCGCGCCCGCACGCGTCGGATCCGTCGCGGCGTCACCTCCGTCGTCGGCCTCCTCCTGGTCCTCCTCACGATGGCGAGCACGACCGCCTGGCAGCAGGGCCGCGACAACGTACGGCAGCGGGTCGACGCCGAGATCCGCAAGGCCAAGGGGGAGGAACTGGCCGCCGCGCAGCTGGCAGCCGTGGCCCAGGGCCTACGGGGCTCCGACCCCGAGTTGGCGATGCGGCTGAGCGTGGCCGCCTGGCGGGTCGCCGAGACCGCCGAGACCCGGTCGGCGCTGCTGGCGGCGTCCGTCCAGGCCGAGTCCGACGCCTACGACGTACCGGACGAGGCGGGCCCCTGGACCTCCCACCCCGCGTCCCCGGTCCGGCTGAGCGCGGACGGCCGGATCGCGGTCACCGTCGACGTGGACTCCCTGCGCGCCTGGGACGTCACGAAGAAGACGGCCGTCGGACCGGAGACGGCCCTCGACCCGCTGTCCCTGTTCCGCGGAATCTCCCCGGACGGCCGCACCGCCCTGGTGCAGGGGGGCCAGGCGAAGCCGGAGCCCGGATCCGAGAGCGGGGCGCGACGGCTGGACCTGGTGACCGGGACGGCGCTCGACGCCGTGCCCCACCCGGTGGGCGCTTCCATCGGCTGGACGGCCGCCGAACAGGTCGTCGCCGACCTGGACATGGACGGTGCCACCGGCAGGCTCTCGCTCCGGGACCTACGGAGCGGCCGCACCCTGCTCGAGGTGCCGACCGGGCGGCACCCGATGTGGGCGCTCAGCCCGGACGGACGCCACCTCGCCCTGTGCGCCCGGGGAGGGGACGCGGTCGGCGCCTTCGAACGGGCCGACGTGCCCCTGAAGGTCTGGGACGTCGCCCGGCGCACCGAGCTCCCCGCGTCCCGCCCCGGAGCGTGCGCCGTGGACGCGTTCCGCTTCACCGGCGACGGCGCCGTCCTCGCGGCCCAGGAACCGGGCGGCCTCAGCCTGTGGGACCCGGTCACGGGCCGGGAACCGGCCGGGATCAACCACCCCGGCCTGACCGAGATGACCACCAGCCCCGACGGCCGGTTCGCCGCGGCCGTCGACGGCCGGGAGATCCTGATGTGGCGGCTCTCCGCGCCCGAAAGGCCGGTCTTCCGGTACTCCCTCACCAACGGGGCCGCCTCCCAGCTCCGGATCGACCCGAAGGACGGAGTCATCAGGTACCTGACCGAACGCCGGCTCGGGGACACCGTGGTGCGCACGATCTCCTACGGAACGGCCGCGACGGCGGACTGGAACCCCGAACCCGCGTCGACGGGCACCTTCAGCGCGGACGCCACGACCGTCGCGGTCGACCGCCGGCAGGGAGACAGCACCTGGTTCGAGGCCTACGCCGTCGCCGACGGCCGCCGCACGGCCCGTACGCCGCCGGCCGACTGCCCGAAAGCCCTACCGGAACCCACCGAAACTCCCGCGCGACACGACTGCCGAGTCCTCCTCGCGCTCAGCCCCGACGGCCGCACCCTCGCCCACGCCCGGACCGACTTCGCCGAAGGCTCCGACGCGGGGGAGGAGCGGCCGGCGGGCGAGACGCCCGCGAAGCGCTCCCAGGAGCCGGCTCTGTGGGACGTGCCGGCGAACACGGCCCGCCCCCTCCCCACCGACCCGGAACCGCCCTTCGCCGCCCGGATGCCCATCACGGGAATGGCCGTCTCACCCGACGGCCGGTCCCTGCTCACGACGCGGGCGGGCGTCGACACCCTGGACGTCCGGGACGTGGCGAGCGGACAGCGGAAGACCCTCGCCCAGGACCTTACGAAGGACCGGACCACCCCCGTGCCGAACCCGCGGAGCGACCGGTCCGCCCGGGTCACGGTCCGCCCTGACGGCCGCCTGCTCACGACCTCCTCGGACACCTTCGACATCACCACCGGCCGGCGCACCGAACGGGGCCCCGCCACGGAACAGGGCGGGGTGATGGCCTACAGCCCCGACACCACGCGCCTGGCCGTCGGCGACACGACGGGCGGGGTCACCCTTTGGGACGGCGAGGCCGAGCGACGCCTGGCCACCCTCCCGGCCGGCGCGGACGCGATCGGCCTCGACTCCGCGAAGGCCGTCACCGCCCTGGCCTTTTCCCCCGACGGCCGCACGCTGGCCGTGGCGGGCGCCTCCGGCACGCTCCGGCTCTGGGACGTGAACTCGGGCCAACCGCTGGGACCACCGCTGCCGACCCCCGGCGACGGAATCGTCGCCGTCGCCTTCTCACCCGACGGCCGGACCCTGCACAGCGCGGGCGAACACAGCACCGTCCGCACCCACCAGGTGACCCCGGACCGCCTGGCAGAGTCCGTCTGCACCCGCTCCGGAACCGGCCTCTCCCGGTCCGACTGGAGCACCTACCTCCCGGACCTCCCCTACCGGAAGACCTGCTGACGGCACCCCTCCCGGTCTTCCGGCCGTGGACCTTCGGCCGGCCGGCCCCGCGACCTTCAGCCGGCCGACCAGGTGCTTTGGTCCCGTGAACAGAGGACACCGGCCGCCGTAGCCTCGAAGGGTTGTGATCGCTTCGCCGGTCCCACGGGACCCGAAGGGGACCGGTGCGGGCACGGCGACCGCATCGAGGAGCATGATGGCCGGCCGCGCACCCGGGTCCGATCCCGTTCAGGACGACCCCCGCATCACCCCGCCCGAGCACCACGCGGTGGGCGTGCACGCGGTCACCAACGCGATGCGCATGGCCCGGCAGCAGATGGGCGTCGTGCGCAGTGCGCGTACGTTGCTACGGGTCAACCAGCCCGACGGCTTCGACTGCCCGGGCTGTGCCTGGCCCGAGGAGTCGAAGGTCCACAAGGCCGAGTTCTGCGAGAACGGGGCGAAGGCCGTCGCCGAGGAGGGCACCCGGCGCCGGGTCACCCCCGCCTTCTTCGCCCGGTACGGCGTCGAGGAACTGCTCGGCCGGTCCGGGTACTGGCTTGGCCAGCAGGGCCGCCTCACCGAGCCGATGTTCCTCGACGAGGGCGCGAGCCACTACGCGCCGGTCAGCTGGGAGCGGGCCTACGAGATCATCGGCGAGGAGTTCGCCGCCCTGGACTCTCCCGACGAAGCCGTCTTCTACACCTCGGGCCGCACGCCCAACGAGCCCGCCTTCGCCCTCCAGCTCTTCGCCCGGCGCCTGGGCACCAACAACCTGCCCGACTGCGCCAACCTGTGCCACGAATCGACCGGATCGGCCCTGGTCGAGACCCTCGGCATAGGAAAGGGCAGCGTCTCCCTCGACGACATCCACCACGCCGACCTGGTGATCGTCGCCGGCCAGAACCCGGGCACCAACCACCCCCGGATGATGGCCGCCCTGGAGAAGACCAAGGGCAACGGCGGCAAGGTGATCAGCGTCAACCCGCTGCCCGAAGCGGGCCTCGAGCGCTTCAAGAACCCGCAGCACGTCCGCGGCGTCGTGGGTGACGGCACCAAGCTGACCGATCTCTTCCTGCAGATCCGCGCGGGCGGCGACCTCGCCCTGTTCCGGGCCCTGAACCTGCTCCTCCTCGAAGAGGAGGACGCGGCCCCCGGCTCCGTCGTGGACCGGGCCTTCATCGAGGAACACACCCTGGGCTTCGAGGCCTGGGAACGCGACGCCCGCACGACCCGCTGGGACGACGTACTGGCGGCCACCGGGCTGCCCCGCACGCAGATCGAGCAGGCCGCGGGCATGGTGCGCGAGGCCGAGAGCGTCATCGTCTGCTGGGCCCTCGGGCTCACCCAGCACAAGCATTCCGTGCCCACCCTGCGCGAGATCGTGAACTTCCTCCTGCTGCGCGGCAACGTGGGCCGGCCGGGCGCGGGCGTCTGCCCCGTACGCGGGCACTCCAACGTCCAGGGCGACCGGACCATGGGCATCTTCGAGCGCATGCCCGAGGCCTTCCACCAGGCTCTGGACGCCGAGTTCCGCTTCACCTCGCCGCGACACCACGGCTACGACTCGGTCAACGCCATCCGTGCCATGCGCGACGACAAGGTCAAGGTCTTCGTCGGCATGGGCGGCAACTTCGTCGCCGCGGCCCCCGACACCCCGGTCACCGAAGAAGCGGTACGGCGCTGCGCGCTGACCGTGCAGATCTCCACCAAGCTCAACCGCTCCCACCTCGTCACCGGCAGGCGCGCCCTGATCCTGCCCACGCTGGGACGCTCGGACGCCGACCGCACCGAGGCCGGCCCGCAGTTCGTGACCGTCGAGGACTCCATGGGACTCGTCCACGCCTCGCGCGGCCGCCTGAAGGGCGAGCCCGCGCTCCGCTCGGAGACGGCCATCGTCTGCGCCATGGCCCGCGCCGCCCTGGGATCCGGCGACGACGTGCCCTGGGAGGAGTTCGCCCTCGACTACGACACCCTGCGCGAGCGCATCGAGCGCGTGGTGCCCGGCTTCGAGGACTTCAACGCACGGGTGCGCCGGCCCGGAGGGTTCGCCCTCCCGCACGCACCCCGCGACAGCCGCAGTTTCCCCACCCACACCGGCAAGGCGAACTTCACCGTCAACGACATGGTGGTCCTCGCCATCCCGGAAGGCCGGCTGCTGCTGCAGACCCTGCGCTCGCACGACCAGTACAACACCACGATCTACGGACTCGACGACCGCTACCGCGGTATCCGCGACGGGCGCCGCGTCGTCCTGGTGAACCCCGCGGACATCGACGGTCTGGGACTGCGCGAGGGCGCCTACGTCGACCTGGTCTCCGAAGGGCCCGACGGCCGCGAGCGCCGGGCCGCCCACTTCAAGGTCGTCTCCTACCCGACGGCCAGGGGCTGCGCGGCGGCGTACATGCCCGAAGCCACCGTTCTGGTGCCCCTCGAGGCCACCTCGGACATCAGCAACACCCCCGTCTACAAGGCCGTCGTCATCCGGTTCGAACCCGACAGCGGTCCCGACGCCGTCGCCGTCATCTGAAGGAGAGCCGCCATGAGCCGGGTCACCGGACGACGCCCCGTCCTCAAGCTGCGCGGCGACACCTCCACGACGCGCCCCGACACGCTCGCGGGGGAGGAGCCCCTGGAGATCCGTCTCGGCAAGGAACCGCTGACGGTGACCATGCGCACCCCCGGAGACGACTTCGACCTGGTGGCCGGACTGCTGGTCTCCGAGGGCCTCGCCGCGACGACCGAGGACCTGGTGTCCCTGCGCTACTGCTCGGGCACCGGCACCGACGGCCAGAACACCTACAACGTGATCAGTGCGGAACTGCGGGACGGGGAAGCCCCGTTGCCGTTGTCCACCCACCGCAACCTCCTGATGTCCAGCGCCTGCGGAGTCTGCGGCAAGGACACCATCGAAGCCGTCCGCACCGCGTCCCGCTGGAACGTCGCCGGGGATCCGGTACGGCTCGCTCCGGAGGTCCTGTACGCCCTGCCCGAACGGCTGCGCGCGCGGCAGAAGACCTTCGACGCGACCGGAGGTCTGCACGCGGCCGGTCTGTTCACCGCAGACGGGGAGCTCCTCTGCGCCCGTGAGGACGTGGGCCGGCACAACGCGGTGGACAAGGTCGTCGGCTGGGCGCTGCGCAGCGGGCAGCTCCCGCTCAGGGGCCGGATCCTGATGGTCAGCGGCCGCGCCTCCTTCGAGCTGACCCAGAAGGCGGCCATGGCCGGCATTCCGGTGCTCGCCGCCGTCTCCGCACCCTCGACACTGGCCGTGGACCTCGCCACCGAACTCGGCGTGACCGTCGTGGGATTCCTGCGGGGACGCGAAGGCAACGTCTAC
The DNA here is from genome assembly GCF_042788835.1 of Streptomyces sp. NPDC056883. Lineage (NCBI taxonomy): Bacteria > Bacillati > Actinomycetota > Actinomycetes > Kitasatosporales > Streptomycetaceae > Streptomyces > Streptomyces sp. NPDC056883. Next base: position 845,235 of record NZ_JBHUBS010000001.1, read on the forward strand.
ACGGGCGCGGAGCGGCTGAGCCTCTGAGCGCGTCCGGCACGGGACGGGCTACAGCAGGCCGGTGCCCGGCTCGGGCGGCGCGAGCAGGGTGATGCGGCGACCGTCGACCAGGATGGTGCCGGCCTGGGACAGCCGGCGCAGGACGCGCGAGAAGGTCTCCGGCTTGAGACTGAGGCGCGAGGCGATGACTCCCTTGTCCGCGGGCAGCTGGATGAGGGCCGGGTAGCGCAGGGGCCGCCCGTGGCGCTCCGCGGCCAGCTGCTCGAGGTAGGCCAGCACCCGCTGGGTTCCGGTGTGCAGGGCGTAGGACTCTACGTCGGAGACGAGCTGGTGCAGCCGCCGGGCGAGACCGCCGGCCATCCGCAGGGCGAAGTCGGGGCTCTGCTGCGCGAGTTCGAGCACCGGGCCGTGCGGGATGGCGAGCAGCTGCACCGCGGAGAGCGCCACGGCGGAGACGGGGTACGGCCGCCCGGTGAAGAGGAGGGCTTCACCGAAGGTCTGCCCGGCGGAGACCAGGGAGATCACCTTCTGTTCGGCGGTGTCCGACGAGACGACCAGGCGCACGTCCCCGCTGAGGACGTAGTAGAACCACCGGTGCGTGTCACCCGCCTCCACGATCACCTCGCCCTTGCGGTGGCTGACTGCCTTGACGCTCCGGCGGATCCGGCTCAGGTCTTCGGGACTCACCGTGCTGAACAGCGGAATCAGCGCGAGGTCGGGCACGGGCACAGGCTGCGACATGTCCTTGAGTATAGATTTCACCAGGTTTGACCTTGGTCAAGGACATTGCGCCGATCCGTCCCTACGGTCGTGGTCGAAGGTGCCGGAAGACCGCGCCGCCCGGATCGGCCGGGCGCCCGCCGCGGCCCGGCCAGACCAGAAGGACGAACGTGTTCTGTTACCAGTGCGAGCAGACCGACCGGACCGGACCGACCCCCGGGTGCCACACCAAGGGCAGTTGCGGCAAAGACGAGATCACCGCCGCACTGCAGGACCTGCTCATCCACCTGTGCAAGGGCATCTCCCAGTACGCCGTGCGTGGCCGGGCACTCGGCGCGACCGATCCGCAGGCCTCCGCCTTCGTGGCCTACGGGCTCTTCTCCACGCTGACCAACGTGAACTTCAACGCCACCCGGTTCGTGAAGCTGATCCACGAGGCGTCCGAGGTGCGTGCCCGGGTCCGCTCCGCCTACGAGGACGCGGCTCGGGCCGCGGGACGGGATCCCTGGATCCCGGAGGGCCCCGCCGCCTTCGAGCCGGCCGGTGACGTGGAGGGGCTCCTCGCACAAGCGGACCGGGCCGGCATCCGGGTCGGCCAGGAGCAGGTCGGGGAGGCCGTGGTCGGACTGCGCGCCTTCGTCCTGTACGCGCTCAAGGGGGTCTGTGCGTACATCCACCACGCCCGCGTCATCGGCTACCGCAGCATCGAGGTCGACGCCGGGATGGAAGAGACCCTGGACTACCTGGCGGGCGAGCCCGCCGACGCGGAGGACCTGCTGGCACGCGCACTGGAGGTCGGACGCGTGAACCTGGAGGTCATGGCCCTGCTGGACAGCGCCAACACCGAGACCTTCGGCTCTCCCGCGCCCACCAAGGTCCGCATATCCCCGGTGGCCGGCAAGGCCGTTCTGATCAGCGGCCACGGCTTCGACGAACTCGTCGAACTGCTCAAGCAGACCGAGGGCACCGGCATCCAGGTCTACACCCACGGCGAGATGCTGCCGGCCCACGCGTACCCCGAGCTGGGCAAGTACCCGCACCTCGCGGGGAACTACGGCGGGGCCTGGCAGGACCAGCAGCAGGACTTCACGGCCTTCCCCGGTCCGATCGTCATGACCTCCAACTGCCTGATCGAGCCCCTGCCGGCCTACAAGACCCGCACCTTCACCACCGGCCCCGTGGGCTGGCCCGGCGTCCGGCACGTCGACGACTACGACTTCCGCGGCGTCGTCCGTGCCGCCAAGGCCACCCCCGGGTTCCCCGAGACCGCACCCGAGGAGATCATCACCATCGGCTACGGCCGCAAGGCGCTGCTGTCGATCTCCCAGAACATCATCGACGCCGTGCACTCCGGCGACATCCGCCACATGTTCCTCATCGGCGGCTGCGACGGCGCCGCCCCCGGCCGCGACTACTACACGGAACTCGCCCGGGCCACCCCCGACGAGTCGGTGATCCTCACCCTGGGCTGCAACAAGTACCGCTTCAACAAGCTCACCCACGGCGCCACTCCGGGCGGCCTGCCCCGTCTCCTCGACGTCGGCCAGTGCAACGACACCTACGCCGCCATCCGCGTGGCCCAGACCCTCGCCACCGCACTCGACACCGACGTCAACGACCTTCCCCTGACCATCGTGCTGGCCTGGTTCGAGCAGAAGGCCCTCGCCGTCCTCACCACCATCCTCTACCTGGGCCTGCGCAACGTCCGCACCGGCCCGACCGTGCCCGCCTTCGTCACCGAACCGGTCTGGCAGCTCCTGTGCGAGCGCTTCGGACTGCGCGCCAGCCAGAGCGTCGAACACGACCTCGCCGAAGCCCTGGGGACGGCCCGATGACCGCCACCACCAGCGCCGATCCCCTCACGGAACCGTTCACCCTGCGCATGACCACCCTCGACGGCGAAGCCGTCGAGGCACCCTGCGCACCGGGCCAGTCCGTCCTGGACGCCGCCGCCGACGCCGGATACCTCCTGCCGTCCCTGTGCCGCAAGGGCACGTGCGGCGCCTGCATCGCCACGGTCACCGAAGGCACGTACGACCACGGCGCCCACAACCCCGAAGCCCTCAGCGCCGAACGGGCCCGCGCGGGAGGTGCGCTGCTGTGCTGTACGTACCCCCTGGGACCGCTGTCGATCAGCCTCCCCTACGAGCGCTCCCGGGTCCTGACCGGCCGCATCGCGGAGCGCACCGCCACCGTCACCCTGCTCGAACCGCTCCCCGGGAGCCTGGTGCGCCTGGTGCTCCGGCTGGACGAGGACCCCGTGCTCGGCAGCGGTGCCGAGTTCGAGCCCGGCCAGTTCGCCCAGCTGCGCATCCCCGGCGAGGACACCGAGTCCCGGGCCTACTCGTACGCCAACGCCCCGAACTGGGACGGCGATCTGGAGTTCTACATCAGGCTCCGCCCCGACGGGTACTTCTCGAACTGGCTGCGGGACCGGGCCGCGCTCGGCGACCGCCTGACCGTCCTGGGCCCGCAGGGTGCGTTCGGCCTGGTGGAGACGGGGCTGCGCGACCGGTGGTTCGTGGCCGGCGGCACCGGCGTGGCGCCCCTCCTGTCGATGGCCCGCAGGATGGCCGAGTTCGGCGAGAGCCATCCGCTGCGGTTCTACGGCGGGGCCGACACCGCGCCATGGCTGTGCGGTGCGGACGCCGTGCAGGCGCTGCGGGACGAGCTCCCGCAGCTCCGTACGGTGTTCTCCGTGAAGGAACCGGTCGACCGCCCCGGCTACCGGCAGGGCCGCATGATCGAGGCACTCGCCTCGGACCTCGCGGAGCTACGGGCACGGGGCGGGGCCGACCCGGACCTGTACGTCTGCGGATCCCCCGGGCTCATCGACGCGGTGGAACGCGTCGCGGCGGAACACGCAGTGGCCCCCGAACGGATCCTCAGCGAGAAGTTCGCCTCGTCCGCCGTCTGAGGTCCGCACGTATGGGCCGTTAGCGCACTGCGTCCGCACGTACGGCGTCGGCCAGAGCCAGGCCGAAGGCGCGGGAGCCCTGGGCGTTCGGGTGCAGCGGGAAGGCGTCGCGGGTGGAGACGGCGCCCTCGATGTAGCGGTCGGCCGCGGGGGCGCAGGCGTCGTGGCCGGAGCCCAGGGCCCCGGTGTCGACGAACGCGGCTCCGTGCCGGGCGGCCGCAGCACGCAGCACCCCGCCCAGCTGGTCCACCTTCGCCTGGACGTAGTCGGCGTCCTGGCCCCAGTAGGGCTGGAAGGGGAAGCAGCCCCCGGCCCGGAAGTACCTGCCGTAGCCGACGACGAAGACCCGCGCGTGCGGCGCGCGCCGGCGGACGGTGTCCAGGACCGCGTCGAACGCCGGTGCCCAGGCGTCGATGGCGGTGCCGTACCGGTCGGCGCCGCCTTCGGTGTTGGCGGCGGCGCAGCTCTTGCCGAAGGGCCGGGGCAGGGTGTTGAGACAGCCGGTGGTGAGGCCGGAGAGGGCGTTGTCGTTCGCGCCGATGGTGATGCTGACGAGGTCGGTGTCGGCGGAGAGGGCGTCGTACTGCGGCGCCGTGCCCGTGAACTGGGAAGCGCTGAAGTCGGCGGCCCTGGCGCCCGAGCAGGTCACATCGGTCAGGGCGGCGCCGAGCGCCGCGGCGGCGACGTGCGGGTAGTCGGAGAGCGAGCGGATGCATTTCGCGTCGGCGGGGTCGGCGGGACGGACCAGCGGCGCGGCGGCGTAGGAGTCGCCGAGGGCCACGTACTCGAGGCGGTCCCCTTCCGCCGCGGTGGCGGCCGGTGCAGTGAGGACGGATCCGCAGAGCAGGGTGGTGACCAGCAGTGCGCGCAGTGGCGTCTTCATGGGGATGGCCCTTTCGTGGCTGTACGGCTGGCATGGGGGTGGGGGCGAGGGGGAGCGGGTGCTGCGTGTGGGGGTGCGTGGGGTTGCCGAACGAGTGCCGATCGCGTGCCGGGCGGGTGCCGGTGTACGGGGCGTGCGCGCCACCGTCACCTCCAGAGGCGCCGCTCCCGGTCGCGGGGCGCGAGGAGGACCCGGGCGCCCTCGGCCCCGTAGGTCATGACGGGCCGCTCGGCGTTCCACTCCGTCCAGCCGGGACCGTCGCCGTGCGCGAAGGCGACCCACGCGGAGTGCATGGACCGGGCCAGGTGGCGCGGAGCCGTCGGCCCCGCGAGGAGCAGGCTGTCCGGCGAGTCGAGGGTGTCGAAGACGAAGCCGATCTCCAGCGCGTGGCAGGCGCGCAGATCGTGGAGCGGCGAGGGCCAGGCGAACTCGTAGACCCAGGTCCGGCCCGGGCGGCCGCTGCGCGCGTCCGCGAGGCGGTTGAGGGGGACGCGCAGCACCTTGTCGGTGATCATGGCGCCGAGGATCTCGCCCGGTGAGGCATCCGGCATCGACGCGCGGTACACGCCCGGGGCCCGCCAGGGCGCCCGGTCCTTGAGCACCGCGGCCCACAGGGTCGCGGTGCCGATGCGCTCGACGAGGCCGCCGGGCACGAACCAGAGCCGGTACTCGTCGGTGGTGCCGCCCATCAGGACGTCGATGCCGTCGGAGGCGCCGGCGGCGAGAGCGGTGGCGGGGTCCTCGGGCAGGACGTCGCCGTCGACGACGAGGTGGAAGCCGAGGCCGCCGGTCAGCGGCGTGCCGCCCGCGGTGGCCGACCGCTGCGCGGCCAGCAGCCGGTCACGGTCGGCACGCGCGAAGCCGGCGGCCGTGGCCGGGACCCCGAGGCGTTCGGCGATGGCGCTCGTGGTGCGGGCGGCCCGTGACCGGTCGACGGCCGAGGGCGCCCCGCTCTGCAGGACCGCCCGCCGGAAGAGCCCCTCGGCGTGCGGGCTCGCGAGCAGGGCGGCGATGCTGATGGCGCCCGCGGACTCGCCGAAGACGGTGACGTTGCCGGGATCGCCGCCGAACGAGCGGATGTTGTCGCGGATCCAGCCGAGCGCCGCGATCTGGTCGCGCAGACCGAGGTTGGCCGGGGCGTCCGGGAAGACGCCGAACCCCTCGATGCCGAGCCGGTAGTTGACCGAGACGAGCACGACTCCGTCGCGGGCGAAGGCCCGCCCGTCATAACTCGGCACGCCCGAACTGCCGTTGCGCAGGGCGCCGCCGTGGATCCACACCATCACGGGGCGGGCGGCGTCATCCGGCGCGGCCGTCCAGACGTTGAGGTTCAGGCAGGCGTCGCCGGGGACCTCCGGGTCGGGCAGGAGCGCGTCCAGGGGCGGGGCGTACGGGTTCTTCGGGGCGGTCGGGCCGAAGGCGGTGGCCTCGAGGACGCCCTCCCAGGCCGGTACGGGCGCCGGTGGCGCGAACCGCAGCGGGCCCACGGGCGCGGCGGCGTACGGGATCCCGCGGAAGACGGCGAAGCCGTCCTCGACGCTGCCGCGGATCCGACCGCACCTTGTCTCGACGACGCTCATGCGCAGGCCTCCTTCAACTCGCGCTTGAGGACCTTGCCGCTCGGGCCGAGCGGCAGCTCGTCGAACAGGCGGACCACGCGCGGGTACTTGTGCTTGCCCAGGTGTTCGCGCGCCCAGGCGACGATGTCCTGCGGGGTGTCGGCGGCGCCGGGGCGCAGCACGACGGCGGCGCAGATCTCCTCGCCCCTGGTCTCGTCCGGCAGACCGAGGACGCTGACCCGGGCGACGGAGGGGTGGCGGGCCAAAGTCTCCTCGACCTCGCGGGGGTAGACGTTGAAGCCGCCGCGGATGATGAGGTCCTTCTTGCGGTCGACGATGGTCAGGAATCCGTCGGCGTCGTGCACACCGAGGTCCCCGGTGCGGAACCAGCCGTCCACGACGGCGGCCGCGGTCGCCTCCGGGTCGTCGAGGTACCCGGCGAAGACGTTGTGGCCGCGCAGCACGACCTCGCCCACCTCCCCGGCGGGAAGCAGCACGACCCGGTCCTCGGCGTCCGGGTCGGCGACGGCCGCCTCGACCCCCCAGACGGGGTGCCCGACGGTGCCCGGCCGGCGCCCGGTCACGGGGTGGTTGAACAGGGCGGCGGGCGAGGTCTCGGTCAGTCCGTACCCCTCCAGTACGACGGTGCCGAGGGCGGCCTCGAAGCGTTCGAGCAGTGCCGTGGGCAGGGCCGCCCCGCCGGACACGGCCATGCGCAGGCTGCGGGGAGGCGCGGCGCCGCGCTCGACCGCCTCGGTCAGGGCGTGGTACATCGTCGGAACACCCATGAAGACGCTGACCCGTTCGCGGATCATGAGGACGAGCGCGTCGGGGCCGGCGAAGCGCTCGCACAGCACGAGGGCGGAGCCGGCGCGCAGGGCGGCGTTCATGGCGCAGGACTGGCCGAAGCTGTGGAAGAGCGGCAGACAGCCTAGGACCACGTCCTCGGGGGTCAGCGCGAACAGGTCCTGGGCGCAGACGGACGCGTTCATCACCAGGTTGGCATGAGTGAGGAGAGCGCCCTTGGGCCTGCCGGTGGTGCCGCTGGTGTAGAGGATCACGGCGGTGTCCTCGGCCCCGCGCGGTACGGCCCGCTCCAGCGGTTCGCCGTCGGTGGTCACGCGCAGGACGTCGGCACCGGCGCCGGCCGCCGCGGCCTCGGCGACGGCCGCGAGGGGACCGGGGGCGGTGACGACCGTGCGGCATCCGCTGTGCCGCAGCACGTAGGCCACCTCGTCGGCGACGAGCAGGCCGTGCACCGGGACGACCGTGCCGCCCGCCGCGAGGACGGCGTAGTAGGCGCGCGGGAAGTCGGCGGTGTTGGGCAGCAGCAGGGCGACCCGGTCCCCGGGGCCGACGCCGTGGTCGCGCAACCGGGCCGCGAAGCGCATGACGTCGAGCCACAGCGCGCGGTAGGAGACGCGGACCCCGCCGTCGACGACCGCGGTCCGGTCGGGATGGCGGACGGCGGATTCCTTGAGGATGGTGGCGACGCTCAACTGCACGGCTGCTCCCTTGCACGTACGGACGGGGGTGTCCGACGGCCTCAGCTTCCGGCACCCCGCGGTCGCGGAGCCATGTGCAAGGGCCCAAGGTCACCGTGCGTACGGTGGGCAGCGGCACGGGGCGGCGGCACGGGGCAGCGACGGCTGGGCCGCGCGGCGTCCCGGCCCGCCCCGTCTCGCCCCCGCCCTCAGTGCTCCAGTTCGAGGGCGCGCAGGGCGAGCGCCCAACCCAGCCGGGCCTCACCGGAGTCGGCCGGCCAGCCCGTCAGTTCGGCGACGCGGCTGATGCGGTTGAGGATCGTGTTGCGGTGGCAGAACAGCCGGGTGGCGGCACTGGACGCCGAGCAGCCCGAGTCGAGCCAGACCCGCAGGGTCTCCAGCAGCACCGGGCGCTCGGGGCCGCTGCGCAGTACCGCATCGAGGTAGCGGACGGCCAGGCGGTCCGCGATCTCGGGTTCTGCGCCGAGGGCGGCGTGCACCAGGCGTTCGTCCAGGGAGGCGACCTCGCCGCTCCGGGGAGGGAGGGTGTCCAGGGCGCGCCGGGCGAGCCGGAATCCCTGCGCGGCGGCGGCCAGTTCCTCGAAGGGCGGCGATATCCCGGCACGGCAGACGGCCTGGCCGCGCAGTACGCCGGCGAGCAGCTCGGGGTCCGACCCATGCCCCTTGACCCGGACCAGGCCTGCGACGGTCTCGGCGCGGGGCCGCCAGAACGACCACGTGCCGAGGGCTTCGAGCGCGGGTCCGGGGTCGGGCGGGGAAGCGGGGTCCTGGGCGTCCTGGGCGATGACGACCGCGACGTACCGGCCCTGCCGCGGCACGCCGAGCGCGGTGGCCGCGGCGTTGGCCACGGCCGGATCGCTGGCCCGGCCGTCCAGGAGGGCCTCGAAGAGGGCGCCGCGCCGGGAGGATTCGCGGTGCTGGAGTTCGAGGGTGCGCAGCCGGTAGGCGTCCGCGACCGCCGAGGAGAACCGGTCGATGGTCTCCCACACGGCGCCGGCCATGTCTCCCACCAGGTGCTGCTGGTCGGGCGAGCGGCCGCGCATCCAGTCGGCCATCGCCTGCCACAGGACCCGTCCGCCGCGCCGGTAGGCCTGGAGCACCGTGGCCAGCGGCATGCCCTGCTCGGCGCGCAGCCGGCCGTTCTCGGCGGCCGCGGCTTCGAAGCCGCGCTCGGCCGCGGGCATTCCGGCGAACTCGAGCAGCGCCAGCTCCATGTTGCCGCGCAGGGCGAGCCGCAGGTCCTCGCGCGTGACCGGGCTGCCGCTGGCGTACCGCGGGCTGTGGGCGCAGATGTCGGCCACCAGGCTGTCGATGAGCCGGTCGATGTCGGCGACCAGGGTCTGGGACAGCTCGCGGCGCAGCGCCAGCTCCTCGTTCATGGCCGAAGGATAAGCGGCCGCTTTGCCGGGTGGAACACTCTGACCTGCACCATCGCGTGAGCACCGTGCCGGCCGCACGGCGAAGGACCCCGGTCCGCCGCCCGGCGCCGACGTGCGGCGGGGGAGGGGCGGACCGGGGTGTACGAGGCTTCGGCGCCGGGTCAGTCGGCGGCGATCGCGGGCACCCGGGCGGCGTGGGCCCGTTCCCCGTCCCCGTCTCCGTTCTCACGGGTGACGGTCCGCTTGAGGAGGCCGGCCAGGGCGATCCCCGCCAGGCCCGCGGCGACCACGAAGTAGAACGGGGCGCGGGCGCTCCCGGTGCGGCCCTCGATCAGGCCGAACAGCATCGGCCCGAAGAAGCCGCCGAGCAGGCCCACGGTGTTGATGAAGGCCAGGCCCGCGGCGGCCATCAGACCGGACATCCGTGACATGGCCACGGACCAGAACAGGGGCAGGGTGCCGGTCAGGAAGAAGTTGGCGGCGAAGAGCAGCGCGTAGCGGGCCACCACGGAGTCGGTCAGCAGGTAGGCGCCCATGACGGCCGTGGCGCCGACGGCGCACAGCACGATCAGTCCGGTGTCCTTGCCGGTCCGGCCGTGCAGCCAGGGAAAGAACAGGACACCGGCGAGGATCGCCACGCCCATGCTGCCGGTGACCAGCCCGATCGCGAAGGGACCCTTGACGCCCAGCCCTCCCACGAGGGACGGCAGGTTGAACCCGATGGCGGATCCGACGATCTGGTTCAGGAAGTACGTGCCGGCGAGCAGCAGTACCACCGGACGCCCGAAGGCCCGCCCGAGGTTTCCGCGCAGCCGGTGCGGCGACGGCTCGCCGTTCCCGGCGGCGCCCTCCGAAAGGGCGGCGGCCTCCTGCGCCGAGAGCCAGCGGGCGTCCTGCGGGCGGCTGGGGAGGGCGATCCAGACCAGGACGCCGACGCAGACGGTGACCAGGCCCTCGACCAGGAACATCCACTGCCATCCGTGGAGTCCGGCCACCCCGTCGAGGGTCATGAGGCCCCCGCCGGCCGGGGCGCCCAGGATCGTCGCGGCAGCCGGTGCGGTGTACACGAGGCCGACGACGGTGACGCGGTGCCGCTGGGAGAACCAGAGCGTGACCGTGTACATGAGGGCCGGGTACAGGCCGGCCTCGGCGGCGCCGAGGGCGAACCGCAGCACGTAGAAGGAGGTCTCCCCCTGGGCGAACATCATCGCGGCGGAGACCAGGCCCCAGGTGACCGCGATCCGCGCTATCCAGGCGCGGGCTCCGATCCGGTAGAGCAGCAGGTTGCTCGGGATCTCCAGGAGCGCGTAACTGACGAAGAAGACACCCGCGCCGAGCCCGTACGCGGCGGCGCCGATGCCGAGATCGGCCTCGAGCTGGCTCTTGGCCAGCGCGACGTTCGTCCGGTCCACGTACGACATGAAGTACGCGAGTCCGAGCAGCGGCAGCAGCCGGCGCATCGCCTTGCGCGTCGCGATCGCGTGGATCGCTTCGGGGGGAGTGAGCATGGGAGTCCTTCCCGCGGGCGCGGGTGCGCACGGCAGGCCGTCGTGGAAGTCGGAGCCGTCCGCACCCCGCCGCCCGGCGGTCGCGGGTGCGCCGCTCGTGGACGTTCAGCTTCGAGGACGGCCGCGCACCCGGGCCATGTGCACGTGCCCACCATCAGCCGCCGGCGGATGGGCACGGGCACGCTGCCGTCACGCCCGCAGGGTGCGCCAGGGGCGGCTCGCGTGTTCGGCGGGAGTGCCGTCGAGCACCTGTGCCGTGCGGGTGGCGGGGTCGAGGACGACGGTGGCCAGACTTGCCCAACGGTGCCCCGACGGGGCGTTCATGTCGGGGACGCAGGTCAGCGGTGGTTCCCCCGGACCGGTGATCAGCCGCTCGACCAGTTCCTCGGCCCGCTCCACGGGGGCCTGCTCGATCCGGTCACGGAGGAACGCGTAGCGCTCACCGGAATCGGGCTGGTAGAGCGAGCTCTTCTCGTGCGCGGCCGGGACGGCCGTGAGGAAGTGGTTGGTGCGCAGGTGCGTCCCCGGGGCCGCTTCGGGAACCTCGTAGATTCCCACCGGGCTGAGGTCGAGGAGCAGGGCGTTGTGCCGGTCGAAGAGGGCGAAGGATCCGGACGAGGTGAGCGGGGCGTCGAGCAGGATCTCCCGGGCGTGCTCGGTGCTGCCCGCCTCTTCGAGGACGGCGGCGGCGAGGACGTGTACCGGTACGCCGCCGGCGCGGTCGTCCCGGTGTCCGAGGATGTTGAAGTGCAGGGCGAGCCCGGCGCTGTTCACGCCGATCTTGGCGAGGATGCCGTGCTCGGTGATGCCGGCGTACCGGTACGTCGCGCCGGCGCTGGCGACCGTATGCCAGGAGGAGCTGAGCTCGACGTGCCAGTCCCAGGTCTGCACGCCGACCGGGGCGACGGCGCCGCCGGGCCTCGGCAGGCGCCGTACGACGGTCGAGCACTCGCCGGGCGGGACGGTGCGGCTGCGGGCGAGGATCTCCGTACGGGCGTTGAGGGCGGCGATCTGCCAGGGCTCGACCCGAGCCGCGTCGGCGATGCCTTCGATCTGTTCGCGCAGCGCCGGGCGGAAGGCGTCGACGGCGTCGAGCGCGAGCTCCGCGTCGGAGCGGACCGTGGCGGGCCGGATGCCGGCGAGCGCGAAGAGACGGTCGTAGGAGTCGAGCGCGCCGTGCAGGCCGTCGGCGAGCTGCCGGCCCCGGGACCGGCCGCGGGCCCGCGGGTCGGTGGCGTCGACGCTCACGTGGAGGCGGTCTTCGGGGCGGGGGTACGGGGCAGAGGTCACGAGGCGCACTCCTGGGCGGTGTGGTGGAGGACGGAACCGTCGACGACGGTGGCGAGGACGGGGTTGCCGGCCTGTTGCTCGGGGCTCAGGTCGAGCGGGTTGCGTGCGAACACCGTGAGGTCGGCCAGGTAGCCCGGGGCGATCCGGCCGAGCCGGCCGGCGGAGCCCGCGGCGATGGCGGGGGAGCGGGTCATCCCCGCGTAGGCCTCCCGGGCGCTGATCCGCTGGCCGGGCTGGACGGGGACGGTGGCCGGCTCGTCGACGGGGCGTCGCAGCTGGGCGTCGGAGAGGGCGGTCCGGGGGTCGCCGATCCCGATGGGCCAGTCGGATCCGAGGGCGACGACGGCACCGTGGTCCAGCAGGTCACGGGTGCGCCAGCCGTGGGCGGCACGCTCCGGGCCGATCCGGTGGGACCAGTTGTCGCTCCGGTCCGCCCTGGTCATCCGGGTCGCGTGGACGGGCTGGAGACCCGCGACGACGCCGAGGGCCGCGAAGCGGGGAAGCAGATCGTCGGGGATCGACTCGATGTGCTCGATCCGATGGGGGGCGGACGCGGCGTGGCCGGTCTCCTCGATCACGTCGAGGGCGGTGCGGACCGCCTGGTCGCCGATGGCGTGCGTGGCGGTGGGGACGTCGAGCTCGGTGAAGAAGCGGACGGCCTCGCGGTAGCCCTCCACGTCCTTCCACAGGGGCAGGCGGTTCTGTCCGAAGACGTCGGGGTGCTCGAACCAGGCGGAGCCGTTGTCCGCGGTGCCGTCCAGCATGAACTTGGCGCCCGCGACGTGCCAGCGGCGCCCCGCGAGCCGCTGCTGGGCGACCACGGCCTCCCAGTCCTCCCGCGTGGAGTCGGCCGGTACGAGCGGTGAGCAGCGCACGCGCACGGGCAGGTCACCCGCTCGTTCGATCGCGCGGTAGACCTCCTCCGAGGGGGAAGCGAAGTCCAGCGCGTGCAGGCCCGTGAGGCCGGTCGCGGCGAACGTGCGCAGTCGGTCGGTGACGTGCCGGACGGCTTCGGCGAGCGGTACGGCGGGATAGTGGGCGAACACGAGGTCCATGGCCTGGAGCTCGAGGACGAAGCCGGTGGGCCGGCCGTCCGGACCGACGACGATCCGGGAGGCGTCGTCGAAGGTCTCCGCACCGGTCAGGCCTATCCGGTCGATCACGGCCGGGCTGACCACCAGGGAGTGCGCGTCGCGGGTCATGAGCGAGATCGGCACCCCCGGAAAGCGGTGCTCCAGCGGCTGTCCGGTGGGCTGCCCGTCGAAGACGTTGACGTCGAGGTCGAAGCCGGTCACCCAGGCGGGGCCGCCCTGCTCCGCGAGACGGCCGGCGATCCGTGCGCAGACCTCGTCGAGGGTGCTCGCTCCGCCGAGGTCCAGACCGGTGCCGACTTCGATCGATCCCCACACCGGGTGGGCGTGGGAATCGGTCAGGCCCGGAACCAGGGTGGCTCCGGGGAAGTCCAGCACCCGGGTGGCGGCGCCCGCCCGCTCGCGCAGGAGGTTGTCGCCGCCGACGGCGACGATCCTGCCGTCCTGGACGGCCACCACGGTGGCGGTGGTCCGGTCGGGAGCGGCGTCGAAGTTCTCGATCCGTGCGGCGCGCACGATGAGGTCGGCGTTCATGGGGTCGGTCCTTCAGTGCTGGACGGTCGTGGGAGGGAGGGTGCCGAAGGCGCGCGTCAGGGCCCCGTACAGGACCGCCGAGCCGAGGACGCCGACGGGCACCGCGAGGTTGAGGCCGCCCATCGCCGAGGAGACGGGACCGGCCCAGGACGTGGAACTGGCGCAGAGCGTCGCCGCGCCGATGCCGGCCAGGGTGGCGAGCACGCCGGGCCAGTTGACTCCGCCGCGGTACCAGAAGGGGCTGGTGCGGCTCTCGTCGTGGAGCTGTCGTCCGTCGTAGCGGTTGCGCCGCAGGACGATGTCGGTGGCGTAGACGGCCATGCAGGGACCGGTGATCACCACGACCAGCTCCATCATGGTGTTGACGGCGGCGAGGAAGTCGAAGACCAGCAGCGCGAACAGGGTCATGACGGTGCCCATGACGCCGATGACCAGCACGGCGATCGTGCGGGGCAGGCGTACCCCGATCGACTGCATCGAGAGGCCGGAGCTGTAGGCGGTGATGCCGTTGTTCGCCACGGTGTTCACCACCACGGCGGCGACGAAGGCGGGCACGAACCACGCCGGCATGATGCTCTCCAGCGCGGTCTGGGGATCGCTCATGTCGAGCGCGGTGGCCGCGAGGGCCCCGATCGCCGTGAAGGCGACGCTCGGCAGGAAGGCGCCGGCCGCCGTCCACAGGGTGATGGCCCGGCCGCTGGTGTGCTGCGGGAGGTAGCGGGCGAGGTCGGGGCTGTTGGCGTACGACAGCGGCGCGGACGCGACGATGGTGAATCCTGAGGCCAGGACGACGAGGTGCTGCATCCCGGTGAGCGGTTCGGCCGGCGCGTACGACCAGTCCGCGTGCGCGAGCACCATCGCGCTCAGGGCGAGGAACACGAGCGTGAGCAGGACGGTGAGCACGCCGTACAGACGGACGATCGTCGCGTGCCCGAAGATGGCGATGAGGATGGTGATGCCGGCGATCAGGCAGACCACCGCGGCGTCCAGTGCCGCGGACTGCGGCAGGCCGAGCCGGACCGCCAGGCCGAGGCCGGCGGTGGAGGCCGCCGACCAGTTCAGCGCGAGGTAGAGCGAGGCGATCAGCCAGCCGGTGAGCGCCACCACGACCTTGTTCCCCACGACCCCGTACATGGCGCGGGAGATCACGGAACCGGACGTGCCCGCGGCGGGGCCGCTGACGGCGATGAAGCCGGTCAGGAGCCAGAAGGCGTTCCCGGCGACGATGACGGCCATCGCTTCGGCCAGCGACATCCCCATCAGAACGAGGGTTCCGCCCACCACGAAGCTGAGGTAGCTCACGTTCGGGGCCGCCCAGAGGGAGAACAGCTCGCGTGCCGTGCCGTGGCGCTCCGCGGCGGGTACGACGTCGATGCCCCGGCTCTCGACCGAGCCGGCCCGATCGCGGCCGGGAGCGGTTACGGCCGTGTCGGTGCCTTGTGGGGAACGCTGCATGAGTGGCCCTTCGAGGAGGCGAGGAGACGGCACTGCCCTCGCCACCGAGACGTCCGGGAGGGTAGGGGCCGCAGGCGACCCAGCCTATTGGTGTCGACACCAATAGGCTGTTGGTGCGCCATCCAATAGGCTGTTCCGCATGACGTCAACCCCCCGCCCCGCCCGGACGCGCAAGACCGCGGAGGAGAGGCGGACGGACATCCTCCGGACCGCCGCCCGCCTCGCACTGGAGCGGGGTCTGGAGCGCGTGACCATGCAGCTCGTCGCCGACGAGCTCGGGGTGCGGCCCGGGCTGATCAGCCACTACTTCCCGACCATCGACGATCTGCTGTGCGAAGCCTTCGTCCGGGCGGTCGCCCGCGAGCGCGATGCACTGCTCCCGGAAGAGGAGGCCGTGCTCCCGCCGACGCGGCGGCTGAGCCGACTCCTGCACCGTCTCGGAGGGGAGGAATTCACCGACCTCGGCCGGCTCTGGCTCAACGCCCGCCACCTCGCCCGCTACCGGCCGACCCTGCAGCGCGCCGTCGCCGGTCAGGAGGCGATCATGCGCGACACCCTGACCGCGGTGATCGAGGACGGTGTGCGCAGCGGCGAGTTCACCACCACCGATGCTCTGGGAGCCTGCGTGGTCATCCTCGTGGCGATCGACGGGCTCGGCTCCTACGTGAACGACGAACCGCCGTTCACCCACCCGGCCCTCGAGACCCTGGTGTTCACCACGGCAGAACGCGAACTCGGACTCTCAGCAGGCACGTTGCACGACGCGGGCTGAGGCGGTCGCCGGCTTTCTCGCCTATGCCGAGCTGTTGCTTCCCGCGTTGATGGATCACGGCTCATCTGCCGTCCCGCGTAGCGCTGCAGTGCCGAGGCCTCGATCCGGACGTGGAACGTTCCTGGTCATCGCGCTGTCGGAGGCTGCGCCTAGGTTGGTACGCAAGATCACCCGCGAGCAGCGCTGGGGGGACCGATTGGGGTGGGGGTTGCCATGCGTTGGTGGAACAGGAAGCCCGGGGAGCGGGTGGAGTGGGTACTTGAGCCGTTGGTCGCGGTGGGGCCGTTGCGGTTCGGAATGAACCCCGACGAGGTGACGTCGGCCCTGGACGGAGCGATGGCCCATGTCTCACAAGGGTTGGGTACCGGCATCGGCTGGGGCTACTACACCGACTGGGGCCTGACCGCGGTCTACGGTGAGAACGGCCGCCTGGTCGCCGTAGCCGTCGATGCGATGGACGGACCGCTGGTGCGGCTGCGGGGCATCGACCTGATGGCCCGGGTGCCATCCGAGGTACACGCGGACATCCAGGACCTCGCACGCCAGGAGGGGACTTCCGTCCGAGTGAACCGGAGCGGTGATCCCGAGATCGAGGCTTGGGGGGTCTCCATGGGCGCCTCCCAGGAGCGGGGACTGTCGCCTGAGGGGTACACGCAGAGGCTGGACGCGATGATCACTGATGCGCTGCTGGTCGGTCCTGAGCTGGCGGAGGATCCGTTCGGATCCGAGCCGGTCGTCCGTTGGCGCGACGTCCGTGACGAACCACCGAACGTGGGAGCGTGGCCCGTAAGAGCAGAGCAGGAGCGCCGGCACTGGGACTGGGCCCCGCTGGAGGGCGTCGGTCCTCTCCGGTTCGGTATGAAGCCGCAGGAGGTGGCTGCTGTGCTGAGCGAAGAGCCGACGGCTCGCCTCGGGCGGTATCCCTTCGGAACCTCGTGGGAAGCCGCGGGGCAGTGGATCCTGAACGAGGACCGCTTCGACCGCGTGGGCGTGACCGCTCACTACTCCTGCGGGCGTGATCGACCTCCCACCCTCGGCGCTGTCACCATTCGTGGACGTAGCGGGCCTCAGGTCGAGTTCGAGGGCATCCGGCTGATCGGCATGGCCGTCTCGGCCGTTGACGCGGCCCTGATCCAGTACGTCGAAGAGCGAGATCTCGGCTTGGTCGTCGGCTGCGGCGGCGATCTGGGGGTGGACGGTCTGAACATGTACGTACGGGCCGCCAGAGCAGGAGACACCGTGGTGAGCGAGGCCCGGTTCTGCAAAGCGGAATGGGAAGACCACGGCTGACCTGCACGACGTACCGATCGCTTCGCTGCGATGGGGTTCACACCGACACGTGGATGACCTGGGCATACACGGCGACGCGCTCGCGGAGCTGGTCGTTCTCCTCCCGCAATGCGCGGGCGGCGGCTTCGGCGTCGACGGTGCGGGCTTGGAGGTGCTGGAAAGCGGGCGGGATGCCGTTGCGCGCGGTCTTGCGGCGGGCGAATGCGTGAGGACCCGGCGCTTGACGCCTGCTTCGGCAGCGAGTTGGAGCGTTGTGAGTGCCCCGATGGACCGGATCGGGCGGCCGTCGAGCAACCGCTGGATCGCCGCGGTGATGGCGTCACGTTCGGCATCGCGGTCGGCCATCGTGGGGTTCTCCGGTGTTGACGCAGCTGTTGGCCTCGAGATGCCTCCATCCCGTTGACGATCCTGCGATCGTAAGGAAAGTTTCCTAATGGCATGGAATTGATACCAGCCTCCCGTGACCCGCTGCAAGACTCCTGCCCTCAATCCACATATGTGGACTTGAAATTGATGACGAGACGCACATTGACCGAGTGGACGTCTGCCAGCACGATGTACCGCGGCTGCCTCCCCAACTCCCCCCACCCCGCAGGAGGAACGTTGTCCGCACGATGGAGAACCGCCGCCGCATGCGGCGGCGCCACGGCCCTGCTCATGGCCTCCGGCGCCGCCCTGGGCTCCCTGGACGGCGGCGCGCACGCCGCTGCCGCGACCGCTTCCGCCGCTGTGACCAGCGGCCTCGACCTGTCCCAGAACAACCGGCGCACGCCGGTCAACGGCCTCTACGACTGGTCGAAAGCCGGATACCGGGGCGGCGCCGACCTGCCCGGCCCCGCACAGACGAATCCCGACGCGGCCTGCCAGATCACCCCCACAGAACTGGCCGGCCTCGGAGTCACGCCGAACGACGGCGCCGACGATTCGGCCGGACTCCAGGCGGCGATCGACCAGATCCGCACCACCTGCTCGCCCGGCGCCGGCCACACCAAGCTCTCGCTGATCACCCTCCCCGCCGGCGTCCTCGACGTGAGCCGGCAGATATCGGTCGACGCCGACTACCTCACCCTGCGGGGGGCGGGCAGCGGCGCCGGCGGCACGCGGTTCGTGTTCCGGCCCGACGCCAACACCCGCTACGACGCGCTCACTCCGGACGGCTCGGACTGGGACGAGGACGGCATGACCTCGGGCTCTGCCAAGGGCGGATGGATCTGGCCCGGCCGCGGACTGTTCCGCGTCCAGTCGCGCGGCGTGCACTCCGCCTACGCATCCGAGTACGCGGCGGCCCCCGCCAACCGCAAGGACCTCTTCGAGGGCACCGTCAACGTCCACTGGAAGGCAGGGCTCAAACTCCGCGACAAAGCGGGCGACACCGGCTTCGCGGCCCGCGCCGGGGACAAGGTCGTGCACCTGGCCTCCTCCGGGGCGCTCGGCGGCTTCCAGCCGGGCGGACTGGTCAACATCCGGGCCGCGAACACCCTGAAGTTCTACGCCCAGCAGGACGTCCAGCCCGCGGACGGCACGCTCCAGAACATCCACATGCGCCAGCAGATCTTCACCATCGCGGCCGTGGACACCGCCAACCGCACGCTGACCCTGGACAAGCCGCTGGAGTTCGACGTCCCGGTCAGCTCCACCTCGGACGGCTCGGCGCCGATCGCCGGCGCGGTCTACGACTCCAAGGCCGCGCCGCTCGTCGACCCGGTCCTCGGCGTCGGCTTCGAGGACTTCGCGCTCACCCAGCAGATCCCCGGACTCGACGCGGCGGACGCGAAGTTCAACTACGGCAACATGGCGCCGGCCGAGGAGATGCACGGCATCGTCTTCAAATGGGCCGCCGACTCCTGGGTCCGGGGCATCAGGACGGAGATGACCGGCTCGCACCCGATCGTCACCGAGGAGGCGTACCACCTCCAGATCGTCGACAGCCGGCTCGACGGATCGTGGAACAAGGGCAAGGGCGGCAACGGATACTTCCGCGGCTCGCGCGTCTGGGACTCCCTCTACGCGGGGAACACCTCCCGCAACCTGCGCCACTTCACCTTCCAGTGGTCGGCCTCCGGGAACGTGGTCATCGGAAACGACTTCGATTCCGACCTGAACCTGCACGGCGGCTGGGAGCGCAACAACCTCTTCGAGAACAACACGGTGACCGTGCCCTTCGACCACCGCTCCGGCAACTGCCGCGCGAACTGCGGAGAGGAGGGCGGCGGCGGCCCTGACGCTTCCACCTGGTACCCGATCTGGTGGGGCGCGGGCAAGAAGGCGGTGAAGTGGTCCGGCTCCAGCGGGCCGCGCAACGTCTTCTTCAACAACACCATGAGCAAGCAGACCGCCGCGGGCGCCGGTTACGCCCCGTACTACTCCGACACCAGCCGGGTCTACCAGTTCGGCTGGAGCGGCACGGCGTGGAAGCACCTCGACCAGGGCGGCACGGCGATCCCCGACTGGGCGGGCCGCGAACGGCTGGACTACACGGGCGGCCACGGTGTGGACGCCACCAGGACGGACACCGGGGCCTCGCTCTTCCTGAAGTCCCTTACGGGCGGCCCGACACCGACACCGACACCGACACCGACACCGACGCCCACGGCCACGCCCACGCCCACAACCACCCCTACACCGACGCCCACTTCCACTCCCACGCCCACCCCCACGCCGACGACCTCGCCGGCAGGCTGCCTGACCGTGCGGACCGTGCGGACCAGTGCCTGGGACAGCGGCTACGGCATGGACGTGTTCGTGAAGAACGACTGCACCACCGCGGTCTCGGGCTGGAAGGTCGAGTTCACGCTGCCCTCCGGCACCGGCGTGTCCAGCCACTGGTCGGCGAACAAGACGCAGGGCGGCCAGCGGTTCGGCTTCACCAACGTGGCCTGGAACGGCGCCATCGCCGCCGGCCAGGAGAAGGGCTTCGGCTTCAACGCGACCGGGCTCGGCCTCCCCGACCAACTCACCGTCGTCCGCCAGTAGGAAGCGAGCCGAACACATGCGCAGAGCGATACCGGGAGCCGTCGTGGCGACCGTGGCCGGTCTGGTGGCGGCGGGGGCCCTGACCCTGCCCGCACAGGCCGCCGCACCCAGCCTCACCGCCCGCATCACGCAGACCAGCGTGTGGGACTCGGGCTACGGAGCCGACGTGGCCGTCACCAACGGCGGAGACGCCGCCACCGGCTGGAAGGTGGAGTTCGACCTGCCCGCGGGAACGACGGTCGGCAGCCACTGGTCGGCGAACAAGACCCAGAGCGGGCAGCACTTCACCTTCACCAACGTCGGCTGGAACGGGGACATCGCCCCGGGCGCCTCGAAGGGCTTCGGTTTCAACGCCGCGGGCCTCGGGCTGCCGCTCAACTGCAAGATCAACGGTGCGCCGTGCGCCGGCGGCCCGGGAACCCCGACGCCCACTCCGACCCCGACCCCGACTCCTACGCCGACGTCCACCCCGAGCCCCACACCGACACCGACACCCACGCCCACCCCGACCCTCCCGCCCGGCCCCGTGGTCGACGTCGACACCTCGGCCGAACTCCGGAGCGCGCTGGCCGCGGCCACACCGGGCCAGACCATCCGGTTGGCGGCCGGCGAGTACCGGGGGTCCTTCGTCACCGAGCGGGCCGGTACCGCGGCCGCGCCGATCACCCTGACCGGGCCGCGTACCGCCGTCCTCGTCAACGACGGACCCTCGGGCGACGCCCCGTCCTGCCCCGCGCCCACGACGGGCTGGGACTCCGGCTACGGGCTGTGGCTGTACGGGGCGCCGTACTGGAACCTCACCGGCTTCACCGTGAAGGAGTCCAAGAAGGGCGTGGTGATCGACAACTCCCACCACGTCAAGGCCGACGGGCTGTACGTCCACCACGTCGACGAGGAGGGGGTGCACTTCCGGCGGTCTTCGGCCGACGGTGTGATCCGCAACTCCGTCATCGAGCACACCGGCCTGGTCCAGCCGGGCTACGGCGAGGGCGTCTACCTCGGCTCGGCGGGCTCCAACTGGGGCTGCCACGGCAACTCCGGCGGGGTGGACCGCTCCGACCGGGTGCTCGTGGAGAACAACCGGATCGGCCCCTACGTGGCCGCGGAGGCCATCGACATCAAGGAGGGGACCTTCGCCGGAACCATCCGGGGCAACACCTTCGACGGCCGGGGGATCACGGGGCAGAACTCCGCCGACTCCTGGGTCGACGTCAAGGGCGTCGACTACGTGATCGAGGGCAACAAGGGAACCTTCGCCCCGCCGGGCACCTTCGCCAACGGCTACGAGACGCACAACCCCTCCACCACCCCGGCCTTCCCCAACGGCTGCGGCACGGTCTGGCGGAACAACACCTCGGACCTCGGCGGCGTCGGCGCCTACGCCGTCAAGGTCACCTCGGTGTCGCAGTGTTCCGCCCGGCCCAACGTCGTCCACTCCTCCAACACCGTCACGGGAGCGACGGCCGGCCTGACCAACGTCCCGGTCGTTCCCTGAGGATGACGGGTCATCTGATGCCATGACGTCGCAGCGTGTTCGCGAGGGCCGTGGCATGCGCCACGACCGCCCTCGCGACGCGTGCGGTCTCCAACTCGGTCGCGGCCGCCACCGGCATCGAGCAGCTGATGGCGTCCGTGGCGGGGATCCGGTAGTGCACCGGCGCGGACAGGCAGGCCACCCCCGCGGTGCCCTGCTCCCGCTCCAGGGCCCAGCCCCGGTCCCGTACCAGGGCCAGCTCGGCGTACAGCTCGGCGCGGTCGGTGACCGTGTTCGGGGTGAAGGCCTCCAGGTGGGCCGGCAGGACCGAATCCACCTCGTCGGTGGTGAGGTCGGCGAGCAACGCCTGTCCCAGCGCGGTCAGATGGGCGGGCAGCCGGCGGCCGACCCGGGAGATGGCGCGGACGTTGTCGCGTGCCTCGCGGCTGGCGAGGTAGAGGACGTACGCGTCGTCCCGGCGGGCGAAGTGGACGGTGTAGCCCGTCTCCTCGCGGAGGTCCTCCATGACCGCGTGCGCGTACGGCAGAGCGGGATCCCGGTCGAGGTAGGCGGTGCCGGAAAGCAGCGCGTGCGGGCCGACGCCGAAGGCCGAGCCGCTGTCGTCCGCCTCCACCCACTTGAGCTCGCGCAGGGTCCGCACGAGTGCGTGCAGGCTGCTGCGCGGGTAACCGAGGCGGTCCTGGAGCTCGGACACCGTGAGCTTCTCCGGTGAGGAGGCAAGTGCCTCCAGGATGCGCACGGTTCGCTCGGCGGACTTGACCGTCGCGACGTCCGGCGTGGCTTCGGGCATGTACATCCTCCAAGTTCCGCACGGCTGTTGACCGGCATGGTAGCGGACGCTTACTTTCCCTTGCAGAGCAGCCACATTCTCAGATCCTGTCCACATATCTAGACGAGGGTCCACCTCTCATGAATCGCACGGATCGCACGGATCGCAGAGCAGCACCCACCGTCCTGGCCGCCTCACTGGCCGCCGTACTCGCCCTCGGGACCCTCGCCGGCTGCGGTGCGGACGACGGGTCCGACAGCGCCGGAGGGGACGACAAGGCCCCCCTGGAGATCTGGGTCCGCAAGCCCCCCGGCTCGCCCACCGAGAAGACCCACCAGGACCTCGCCGCCGCCTTCACCAAGGCCACCGGAGTCGAGGCCAAGGTCACCGCCCTGTTCGACGACTTCGAGACCAAGCTCCAGCAGGCCGCCGCGCAGAAGGACCTGCCGGACCTGATCGTCAACGACACCGCCCAGCTCGGCACCCTCGTCAAACAAGGCCTGGTCCGCGAGGTCAGGCAGTCCGAGGTGACGGGCGGCGACCAGCTGATCCCCAGCTCCTGGGAAGCCGCCCGGGCCGCCGACGGCAAGTACTACGGCGTGCCCTTCTCCGCGCAGACCTTCGCCCTCTTCGTGCGCAAGGACTGGCGGGAGAAGCTGGGCATCGCACCGCCCGCCGACTGGGACCAGCTCGACGCCCTCGCCACGGCCTTCACCACCGGGGACCCCGACGGCAACGGCAAGGCCGACACCTACGGCTACGTCATCCCCGGCACCACCAAGCGCGGGTACATGGACTGGTACTTCTCCAGCTTCCTCTGGTCGGCGGGCGGCGCGTACTTCACCGGCGAGGGCAAGAGCCTGAAGCCCGCGATCGACAGCCCCGAGGCCACCGCGGCCGCACGCCACCTCAAAGACCAGTTCTGTGCCGACAAGAGCGTGGTGCCGGGCGCGGTCACCGCCGAGACCACCCAGGCGCACCCGCTGTTCGAGACCGGCAAGGGCGGCATCTACCTCACCGGCCCCTACAACATGGCCCGCTTCGACAAGGCCCTGGGCAAGGAGAAGTACGAGGTCCTGCCGCTGCCGCCCGGCCCCGGAGGCAAGAGCGCCGTCCTCGCCGAGGGCGAGAACACCTACCTGATGGCCGGTTCGAAGAACCCCAAGGGCCAGCTGAAGTACGCCGAGTTCCTCATCGGCGCCGAAGGACAGACCGCCGGCATGGCGGGGGACACCGCCGGCAACGTGGTCCGGCTGCCCGTCAACAAGTCCGTCCAGCTGTCCGCCGTCCGACAGGACACCCGCTGGCAGGTCTTCGACCGGGTCTACCGCGAGTCCGGCCGCTACTCGCCCGTGGTCAAGGAGTGGACCCCGTTCCGGCAGGCCTCCGCGGAAGCGCTCAACGGCATGGTCGCCGACTGCGGCTCCGATCCCGGAGCCGTGCTGGGCAAGCTCGCCGCCTCCTTCGCCGAGGAGCTGAAGAAGCAGGGGGCGGGGTCCTGATCCGGCCGGCCCGCCCCCGGCGGGGGTGGCTGACCCCCTGGCTGTTCCTCGCCCCGGCACTGCTCCTCTTCGCGCTCTTCAAGTTCCTGCCGATGTGGCGGGCGATCGAGATGAGCTTCCACGAGGTGCGGCCCTACCTCGGCGACCGGTGGGTGGGCGCGGCCAACTACGGGCAGGTGGTCACCGACGAGGCCTTCCTCGACGCCATCGGGCACACGCTCGTCCTGGCCGTCGGCCAGACCGGCGGCTCGGTCGTGCTCGGGCTGGCCCTCGCCCTGCTCCTGGAGGGCACCGCCCGACGGCTGTGGATCGTCCGCACCGCCGTCTTCCTGCCGACCGTGACAGCCATGGCGGTCGTCGCGGAAGTCTGGCGGATCCTGTACCACCCGGCCGCCGACGGCGCCGTCAACACCCTGCTGGGCTGGCTGGGCGCCGGGCCCTCGCAGTTCCTCAACAGCCCCGACAGCGCCCTGTGGTCGGTGATGGCGGTGGGCGTGTGGCGCGGGGCGCCCTACGACATGATGATCTTCCTGGCCGCGCTGGCCGGCGTCGACCGGACCCTCTACGAAGCCGCGGCCGCGGACGGCGCCGGGGTCCGGCGCCGGGTCTGGCACGTCACGCTGCCCGCCCTGCGTCCCGCGTTCGTCATCCTGTTCACCCTCGCCGCGATCCGCTCGCTGCGGGTCTTCACCGAGATCTTCCTGCTCACCAACGGCGGGCCCAACGGCTCCACGGAGGTGCTGATGACCCTGATCTACAAGCTCGGCCTCGAGCGCAACGAGCTGGGCGTCGCGGCCGCCGGATCGATGGTGCTGCTCGCCGCGTCCGTCGCACTGACCCTGGCCGTACGGCTCTCCGGTGCCCGCGGAAAGGAGGTGGCGCGGTGAGCCGGCTCGACACCGCCCTGGGTCTGGAGGAGCGGCGCGGTCCGGCCGCCGCCCTCGGCAAGCTGGCGCTGTACGTGCTGCTGGTCATGGTCTTCGCGGGGCCGCTGCTGGCCCTGCTGGCCAGTGCCTTCAACCGGAGCACCGACCCGACCTCGCTGACCCTGCTGCCGACCAGGCCGACCCTGGAGAACTTCCGGGCCGCCATCGACCGCGACGTACTGCTCTACCTGCTGAACTCCTTCCTGGTGGTCGGCGGCGGGCTGCTGCTCCAGATCGGGGTCAGCATCTCGGCGGCCTACGCCCTCGCCCGCAAGCGCTTCCCGGGACTGCGGCTCGTGTTCCTGCTCATCCTCAGCACCATGATGCTGCCCGAGGAGATCCTCGCGATCCCGCTGTCCCTGGTCCTCTCCGACCTGTCGCTCACCGGCAGCCTCTGGGGAATGATCATCCCGGTCGGCGCCTGGGCCTTCTCCATCCTGGTCACCGCGGAGTTCATGAAGGAGATCCCGGTGGAGCTGGAAGAGGCCGCCCGCCTCGACGGAGCCGGCGACCTGCGGGTCTTCTGGTCGGTGATCCTGCCGCTCTGCAGACCCGCGCTCGGAGTCATCGGCATCTTCGGATTCACCATGATCTGGGACCAGTACATGCTGCCGCTGCTGGTCGCCACCGACGCCCGGCAGTTCACCCTGCCGCTCGCCCTGCGCACCCTGCGTGCCGACGAAGAGGTCGGCATCGGCGTGCTGCTGGCCGCCGCCCTCCTCGCCCTCCTGCCCAGCGTCATCGCCTTCATCGCCATGCAGCGCCAGTTCATGCGCGGCCTGACCTCGGGCGCCGTCAAGGGCTGACACGCTCGCGCCCACACACACCACGCACCTCCTCACGCACGCCCACACACCCACTCCCAAGGGGAACCCATGCGCCTGCAAGGGCTGCTGTCCTTTCCACTGACCCCGTTCACCACCGACGACAAGGTCGACCTGGCCGTCTTCGCCGACCACCTGGAGCAGCAGATCGCCGCCGGCCCGGCCGGCCTGTTCGTGGCATGCGGCACGGGGGAGTTCACCGCGCTCTCGGCCGACGAGTACCGCGACGTGGTCGCCACCGCCGTCCGCGTCGCCGACGGCCGCCTCCCCGTCGTCGCCGGCTGTGGCGGAGGCCCCCGGATGGCCGGCGAGTTCGCCGCGACCGCCGCCGAGTGCGGCGCCGACGGCCTGCTGCTCCTGCCGCCGTACCTCATCTCCTCCACCCCGGCCGGACTCCTGGAGCACATCCGCTACGTCGCCGCCGCCACCGCGCTCCCGATCACCGTCTACCAGCGGGCCAACGCCGTCCTCGACGAGGCAGCCGCCGTCGGGCTCCTCGACATCCCCACCGTCACCGGGATCAAGGACGGGCGCGGCGACGTCGACGCCATGCTGCGCCTCGTCACCGCCATCCGTACCAGCGGTCACCCGCGCGCCGCCGAGTTCGGCTTCCTCAACGGCCTGCCCACCGCCGAACTCTCCGTCCAGGCCTACGAGGCCATCGGCGTGGCCTGCTACTCCTCGGCCGTGCTCTGCTTCGCCCCCGACATCGCCACCGCCTTCCACCGCGCGGTACGCGCCGGGAACACGGAGGCCGTGCAGGCACTGCTCGCCGAGTTCTACCTGCCGTTCGTGGCCCTGCGCGACGCCGCGCCCGGATACGCCGTCTCGCTGGTCAAGGCCGGTGCGCGGCTCGCCGGGCTGGCCGTGGGCCACGTCAGGCCGCCGCTCGTGGACGCCTCACCGGAGCACGAACTCCGCCTCGCCGGCATCGTCGCCCGCGGCCGCGCCGCCCTCGCCGCACTGGAGGTGTGATGCGCGTCAGGGAGGTGGTCGTCACCCCGGTGGCGTTTCCCGACCCGCCCCTGCTCAACTCGGCCGGGGTGCACCAGCCGTGGGCCCTGCGCGCCATCGTGGAGCTCCGCTGCGGCGACGGGCTGACAGGGCTCGGCGAGACCTACGGGGACGCCCCGCACCTCGCGCTGCTGCGGGAGGCCGCCGGGGCCCTGGTGGGCCTGGACCCGTACGACACGAACGGTCTGCTGCGCCGGATCCGGTCCGTACTCGGCGGCGCCGACGCCCCCGACCGGCACGGGCTGACGGGCGGCTCCACCCCGGAGAAGACCGTGCTGCGGGTGCTCAGCCCGTTCGAGGTGGCCTGCCTCGACCTCCAGGGACAGCTGGCCGGACGACCCGTCGCCGATCTGCTGGGCGGCCGGGTCCGCGACCGGGTGCCGTACGCCGGTTACCTCTTCTACAAATGGGCCGGCCCCGATCCGTACGGGGAGGCGCTGGACCCGGACGGGATCGTCGCGCAGGCCAGGGCGATGGTGGACGCCTACGGCTTCCGCTCGCTCAAGCTGAAGGGCGGCGTGCGGCCGCCGGGGGAGGAGATCGACGCGATCCGCGCCCTGCGCGACGCCTTCCCCGACCATCCGCTGCGACTGGACCCCAACCAGGCCTGGACCGTGGAGACGTCGGCGAAGGTGGCCGCGGAGACCGAGGGCCTGCTGGAGTACTTGGAGGACCCCACTCCCGGAATACCCGGCATGGCCGAGGTGGCACGGACGGCTCCCATGCCACTGGCCACCAACATGGTCGTGGTCGGCACCCAGGACATCCCGGAGGGATTCGGGCGGCGCGCCGTCGGCGTGGTGCTGGCCGACCACCACTACTGGGGCGGGCTGCGGCGCTCCGTCGAACTCGCCGCGATCTGCGGGGCGTTCGGCGTCGGCATCTCCATGCACTCCAACAGCCACCTCGGGATCAGCCTGGCCGCCATGACCCATCTCGGGGCGGCACTGCCCGAGATGACCTACGCGGCGGACACCCACACGCCGTGGCAGTGCGGGGCGGACGTGCTCGCCGAACCGCTGGAGATCGAGGACGGCTCGGTACCGGTCCCCGACCGGCCGGGCCTCGGGGTCCGGCTCGATCCCGACGCGCTCGCCCGGCTGCACGAGAACTACCTGCGCTGCGGCATCCGGGAGCGCGACGACACCGGCTACATGCAGACCTTCGACCCCGGCTACGAGAAGAGGCGCCCGCGTTGGTGACGCCGACCCACAATCCGACCCCCAACGCGAACCCGACCGAGGCCGGGCCCCCGTACGCGTCCCCCACACCCACGCCCACGGTCTCCGGCCACG
Source organism: Streptomyces sp. NPDC056883 (assembly GCF_042788835.1). NCBI lineage: Bacteria > Bacillati > Actinomycetota > Actinomycetes > Kitasatosporales > Streptomycetaceae > Streptomyces > Streptomyces sp. NPDC056883. The sequence continues at coordinate 872,936 of NZ_JBHUBS010000001.1, forward strand.
CCTACCCCTGGGACGTCGTCGGCGATCCCGCCTTCGCGGACCGGGTCCGCGCCGCCGGGCTGGACTCCGTCACCCTGGCCGTCAGCTACCACTCCACCCGCGCCGCCACCCCGCTGCACCCGGGCCACCGCTTCGTCGACGCCCGGCACTCCGCCCTCTACCGCCCCGTGCGGGCCGGTGCCTGGGCGGGACGACGCCTGGTGCCCACCGGCGCCGCCTGGGTGGAGGGCCCCGACCCGGCTGCCGCCGCCGCCCTGGCCCTGTCCGACGCCGGCATTCCGGTGAGCGCCTGGCTCGTACTGGCCCACAACAGCCTGCTGGGCACCCGGCACCCGGACCTCGCCGTCACCAACTGCTTCGGCGAGACCTATCCCTACGGGCTCTGCCCCGCGCAGGAGGAGGTCCGGGAGTACTGCGCCACCCTCGCCGCCGAAGCCCTGCGCGACCTGCCCCCGGACGCGGTGCGCGGGGTCTCGCTGGAATCCGCGGGCCAGCTGGGCGCCGTACACGCCGGCTGCCACGAGAAGACCGACGGGGCCTACCCGGCCGCCGAGCTGCGGGCCCTGTCGGTGTGCTGCTGCACGGCCTGCCGCGCCGCATGGCAGGCGGCCGGACTCGATCCGGACCAGGTGACGCGGCGCCTGCGCGGCGGTCAGGACCTCCCGGCGGAGCTCGGGGAGGCACTCCTGCGCGTCAGGCACCAGGCCGCCGACGCCTTGCGCGGGCGGGTCCTGGAAGCCGTACGGGCGACCCTGCCCGGGGCGGAGGTCACCCTGCACGCCCACCCCGACCCGTGGGCGACGGGCCCGTCCCCCGGGCTCACGGAGAGCGCCCCCGGGGACGTGGACGCCCTCCTCGTCCCCTGCTGGCCCACCGGACCCGAGAGCGCCGAACTGGTCTGGCAGGCGGTCGAGTCGGGCCTGCCGGTCAACGCGTACGTCACCGCCCTGCCCCCCGCCGACCCGGCCGCGCTGCCCGCCCACGTACGGCGGCTGCGCGCCGCGGGCGCGACCCGGCTCAGCCTCTACCACCTAGGCCTGCTGCCCAGGGAACGACTGCCGCTGCTCGCGGCCCTGGCGAAGGAGTTCCGCGCATGACCCGTCCCCGCACCATCCTGCTGACCGGCGCCGCGGGCGGTGTCGCCACCCTGCTGCGCCCGCTCCTGCCCGCCTACGGCTACACGCTGCGCCTCGCCGACATCCGCCCGGTCGACGGGGCCGGGGGTCCGGACTGCCTCACGTTCGACCTGCGGGACACCGACGCCGTACGCGAGGCGGTCCGCGGAGTGGACGCCGTGGTCCACCTCGGCGGGATCTCCCTCGAGGACGGCTTCGAGGCCGTCCTCGACGCCAACATCCGGGGCACCTACCACCTCTACGAGGCCGTACGGGCGGAGGGCGTGCGCCGCGTGGTCTTCGCCAGCAGCAACCACGTCGAGGGATTCGTCCCGCTCACCGGCCGCCCCCTCCCGGCGGGTGCGCAGCTGCCAGTGCGGCCGGACACCTACTACGGGCTGTCCAAGGCCTTCGGCGAGGGCCTGGCCTCCCTGTACGCGGACAAGTACGGCGTGGAGACGGTGTCGGTACGCATCGGCTCCTGCTTCGAACGCCCCCGCACCGTGCGGATGCTGTCGACCTGGCTGAGCCCGGCCGACTGTGCCCGGCTGGTCCACGCCGCCCTGACCGCTCCCGACGTCGGCCACACGGTGGTCCACGGGATCAGCGCCAACACCCGTGCCTGGTGGGACCTCACCTCTGCCCGCGCTCTCGGCTACGCGCCGCAGGACGACGCGGAGTCCTACGCTCCGGGGCTCCTGGCCGAGCACGGCGAACTCGACCCCGACCACGTGGACGCGCGCTTCGTGGGGGGACACTTCACCCGCACCGGGCTCGCTCCTTGACCCTGGCTGCGGCAGCGGACGGCCCTCGCGGTCAGGGGAAGCGCAGGGTGAGCGCGAGTCCTCCCTCCGGACCGGGCCGGGCCGTCAGGGCGGCGTGGTGCGCCCGGGCGATGGAGGCGGCGATGGAGAGTCCCAGGCCGTGGCCGGTGGTTGCGGTGCGGTCTCCGTCGAGGCGCCGGAAGGGCTCGAACAGGTCGGAGATCCGGTCGGCGGGGACACGGGCGCCGGTGTTGGTCACGGTCACGGAGGACGTGTCGAGCCGTACGAGGACGCGGCCGCCGGGGTGGTTGTACTGGATGGCATTGCGGACCAGGTTCGTCAGCAGGTGGCGCAGCAGGACCGGGTCACCGGAAACGACCAGCGGAACGCCGGCATCGGCCCCGGCTCCGGTCCCGGTGTCGATGTCGGTGTCGAGACGCAGGCCCGCCTCGGCCGCGAGCGGGGCGAGCTCGGCGGCCACGAGCCGGGTGGCGGCGACGAGGTCCACGGGCTCGGTCTTCTCCAGCCCGCGATCGCTGCGGGCCAGCAGCAGGAGCGCGTTGATGAGCTGTTCCGCCTCCCGGTTGGCGCTGAGCAGATCCTCGCGTACTTCGGTGAGGCCGTCGGGCAGGGGGTCGGCGAGGCCGACCTGGAGGGTGGTGCGCTGGACGGCGAGGGGTGTTTTGAGTTCGTGGGAGGCGTTGGCGACGAAGCGGCGCTGACTCTCGAAGGACCGCTCGAGCCGGTCGAGCATGGTGTCGAAGGTGTCGGCGAGGCGGTGGAGTTCGTCGTCGGGCCCGGTGAGCGCCAGGCGTTGGTGCAGGTTCTGTTCGCCGATGCGGCGGACGGTGTCGGTCATGGAGGCGACGGGGTGCAGGGCGCGTCCGGCGAGCCACCAGCCGAGGAGTCCGGCGAGGAGCGCCAGGACGAGGAGGCCGACGGCGGACCAGAGCACCATCTGGCGCAGGGCGGTGTCCTGGACGGCCCGCACGGTCTGGTCGATCTTCTGGATCATGGCGACGTCGCTCGGAGGGTCGCGTGTGAGGTCCGGGCGGGTCGGGTGCGCGGGTTCGAAGGGGTCCGCCTGCCCGGTCGGCAGGTCGCCGTACGTGACCGAGATGCCCTGAACCTGCTGGGCCGTTCCGTAGCGCGCGAGCACCACGACGAAGGCGAGGAGGAGGATGCCGGTGATGAGGAAGAGCCCGGAGAAGGCCAGGGCCAGGCGGGTGCGGAAGGGCATCCTGTGCAGGAGCGCCCGGGGCGTCAGTCGCACAGCCGGTATCCCTCTCCCTTGTCGGTGAGGATCAGGCAGGAGTCCCCGAGTTTGCCGCGCAGGCGGCTGACGGTGGTGCGGACCGCGCTGGTGCGCGTGTCGAGGTGCTGGTCCCAGACGGTGCGGACGATCTCGTCGTGGGCCACCGGCGCTCCGCCGGCCCGCATCAGCAGGCGCAGGACCGCCGTCTCCTTCGGGGACAGCTCCAGGGGAACTCCGTCCACCGACACCTCGCGGTGCGTCTCGTCCAGGGTGATGTTGCCGAAGCTGAGGACGGCGGGGGGCTGCTTGGGAGTACGGCGGCTCAGCGCCCTCACCCGGGCGACGAGTTCGGTGAAGTCGAAGGGCTTGGCCAGGTAGTCGTCGGCGCCGAGTTCGGTGAGGCCGTAGACCCTGTCGGTGAGCTCGCCCGCAGCGGTGAGCATCAGGATCCGGGGAGGGTCGGTGAGCTCGCGCAGCCGCCTGCAGACCTCGTCGCCGCTCATGACGGGCAGGTCGCGGTCGAGGATCAGCACGTCGTAGGAGGTGAGCAGGCACATCCGCTCGGCCTCGTCGCCCGTGGCGGCGATGTCCACGGCCATCGCCTGGCGGCGGAGACCGGTGGCGATGGTGCGGGCGAGGACACGGTGATCTTCGGCTACCAGGACTCTCATGGCTCCAGGAAACCAAGATCGCGATTGCAGGCGGATAAGGACGCGGAAGCGCGTGCTCCGGACTGGTCAAAAGGGTGACCGAAGGTGACCAGCCGGTTCGTGAGGCCCGTCCTTATGCCGCTGTAACACGCTTATCTCCCAGCAAACAGCGGGCTGCTTTCGTCATCGGCATGAACTTCGTCAAGCGTGCCGGGACGAGCCTGGGTGCCAGAAAGTCCAGGACCGCCGCCTTGCTCGCGATCTTCCTCGTCATCTGCACCCTGCTCCTCGGAGGCTTCCTGCTCCAGGCCGCCGCGGCCCGCCAGGAAGCCGACGCGCAGCGCACCATCGGCGTCGACGTCACCGTCAGGAAGGAGGGCCTCACCCCGGCCCTGGCCGACCGACTCGGAGCCCTGGCCCCGGTGCACCGCTACAACGCGGAGGTTCCGGTGCGGGCCGCCGCGCAGGGCTTCACGCCGCTGGCGTCGAAGGCCCCGGAGCCGGGCGGCGCCGCGGCCGATGACGGCAAGGGCGCGCTGGCCGTGAACGGCGTACGGGACTCGGGCATGCTCCTCCCCTTCTCGTATGGCTCCACGAAGCTCACGTCGGGCCGGGGCATCACCCCCGAGGACGCGGGCCGCGACGTCGCGGTGATCGAGCAGCGCCTGGCCGAGGAGAACGGCCTGAAAGTGGGCGACACCCTCCAGGTGCGGTCGGCGGACGGTGAGCGCACGACGCCCATGACGGTCGTCGGCGTCTTCCGGGACCCGGCACGGGAACCGACGGTGTGGACGCCGCCGCACCAACTGCCCGGCAACACGCTGTACGTCCCGGTGGCCACCGCGCAGAAGCTCGGCGCGGGCGCCGCGACGGTCCGCGAGGCGGTGCTCAAGATCGGCTCGCCGGACCGGGTCCGGCAGCTGCACGCTCGGACCGGGGAACTCCTGGGCAAGGACGGCTTCGACTTCCGCGTCAACGACAAGGCGTACAAGGACCAGGTCCTGCCCATCCAGCGCGTCGGCACCTTCGCCGGACTGATCGTCTGGGTGATCGCCCTGGCCGGAGCGCTGATCCTCGGCCTCATCGTGATGCTGCAGATCCGCGAGCGGCGCTCCGAGCTCGGAGTGCTGCTCGCGCTGGGCGAGAAGAAGTGGAAGCTCATCGGCCAGCACGCCGTGGAGGTCGTGGCCGTGGCCCTTCCCGCGGTCGCACTCGCCGCTTTGGCGCTCTCGCTGGCCGGCCAGAGCGCCGGCGAGGCGCTCCTCAGCCGCCGGGACGACACGCCGGTATCCGCGCCCCGCGTCCCGGACACCGAGATCGCCCCGCCGACGGTACGGGTCGAGCCGGCCGATGTCGGCAAGGTCGCCGGCATCGCGCTGGGGATCTCCCTGGTCTCCACCGTCATCCCCGGCATCGGGATCCTGCGCCTGCACCCCCGCTCCATCCTCACCGACACCGCATAGCCGCCCCACGTCCCACGCCCCAAGCCCGAGAAAGCCGATCCCCATGAACTTCGTCAAACGTGCAGGGCTCAGCCTGTGGGCCCGCAAGGGCCGCACCCTGATCACCCTCGCGACCTTCCTCGTCATCTCCGTCATGGTGTTGGCGGGCGTCCTGATCAACGGCGCGACGGCACGCGCCGAACAGGACGCCAAACGCTCGGTCGGCGCCGAGGTCAACCTCGACATGGACCTGAGCCGGATGGGCAACGCCGCTCAACTCCAGGCGCCGAGCATCGAGGCCGCGACGGTCGACGCGATCGGATCCCTGCCCCAGGTGCAGAAGTACACCTACTCGATGTGGGACCGAGCCCTCCTCACGGGCAAGAACACACTGGTCGACGGCGGACCGAAGGAGCCCATGGCGCCCGGCGGAACCGTGGGGATGGGAGTCCTCGACTCCTCGCTGCTGCCCGATTTCCGCAGCGGCAAGTCCACCCTCGTGTCCGGCGGTCACATCACGGCCGCCGACAAGGACAAGAAGCGGCTCCTGATCGAGGAGCGCCTGGCGCGGCAGAACGGCCTCGAGGTCGGCGACGAGATCACCCTCACCGGCAACGACGAAAGGACCACGGGTACGTTCACCGTGGGCGGCATCTACCGCGATCCGCGCCCCACCACCGAGGCCGACGCCGAGTACGGCATCAGCCCGGCCAACATGCTGTACGGATCGGTGGGCGGCCTCTCCGCGCTCGGCTCCGAAGCCGGCGGACCGAGGAAGGTCGGCAAGGCGACGTTCCTCCTCCAGGACGCGGACGTGCAGGGCGCGTTCAAGAGCGAGGCGAAGCGGATCGCGGGCGCGGCGCTCACCGGCTTCACACTGGACGCCAACGACAAGGCCGTCCAGCAGATGACGGGCCCCCTCAAGAGCATCCGCTCCACGGCCACCGTCGCCATGTGGCTGATGGTCCTCGCGGGCGCGGCCGTACTCGCCCTCCTGGTCAACCTCGCCGTGAAGCAGCGCCGTACGGAGTACGGCGTCCTGCTGGCGATCGGCGAGAAGAAGTCCAAGCTCATCGCCCAGCAGGTCCTGGAGATCGTCGCCGTCGCCGTCATCGCCATCGGCGTGAGCGCCCTCGTCGCCCCGAAGCTGACCCAGAGCGCCGGCCAGGCGCTGCTCGGCAAGGAAGCCTCCGCCGCCGAGCGGAAACTCGACTCCTGGAAGCCCCCGGCCCTCGGCAGCACCGGACTCGACCAGGGCATCGACCCCAACGACAAACCCGTCGAGAACGCCGACCCGATCGACAAGATCACCGTCGCGCTCGATCCGGCGGACCTCGCCACGGTCGGCGGCGTCGGCCTCGGCATCGGCCTCCTCGCCACCGCCGTCCCGGCCGCGTCCGTCCTGCGCCTGAGCCCCCGCACCATCCTCACGAAGGGCAAGTGACCCGCCATGACCACCCCCACCGCCACCACCGTCCCGCCCGTCCTGCGCCTCGCGGGCATCAGCCACACCTACTCCGGCCAGCGCCGCAGGACCACGGTCCTGAGGGACGTCGACTACTCCTTCGAACGCGGCACCTTCTACACCATCCTGGGCCCCTCGGGGAGCGGCAAGACCACCCTGCTCTCGCTCGCCAGCGGCCTCGACACCCCCACCCAGGGCACGATCACCTTCAACGGGCAAGCCCTCACCGCGCTCGGCCTGGGCCGCTACCGCAACAAGCACGCCGCCACGATCTTCCAGCAGTACAACCTCCTCACCTACATGACCGCCCTTCAGAACGTCACCACCGCCATGGAGATCACCGGGGCGAAGCCCCCGACCGGAAGCCGCAAGGCACGAGCCCTGCAGCTGCTGGAGGGCATCGGCCTCGACAAGGCGATGGCCGCCCGCAACGTCATGCAACTCTCCGGCGGCCAGCAGCAGCGCGTCGCCATCGCCCGCGCACTCGCCTGCGACGTCGACATCCTCTTCGCCGACGAACCCACCGGAAACCTCGACGAGGACACCGCCCAGGGCATCATCGACACCTTCCGCGACCTCGCCCACCACCAAGACAAGTGCGTGGTCGTCGTCACCCACTCGCAGCAGCTGGCAGCCCAATCCGACCGCATCCTCACCCTGCGCAAGGGCAAGCTCGCGGAACAGACGAACGCCCGACGTCCATCACAGTGAGTACGGATGCCCTACCCTCGGTGACTGCAATGGTTGCGGCAAGGCGAAAGAGGCAGGTGGACCGGGATGCGCGAGACACGACGCGTGGCGCGGGTACTGGGGGCGTGCGCGGCGGCGCTGACCCTGGCGTTGGCGGCGCCGGGCACGGCACAGGCGGCGGACGGGGTGCTGTTCATCGATCGGGCGCCGGTGCATGACCCGTCCGGCTGCTACCCGTTGGGCGACTTCGTACCCTCGGAGGTCGCCAACTTCACGAACGAGACCGCCTTCGTGTGGTCGGGCCCCCAGTGCGACGGGCGGGTGACGGGCGCCGTCCTGCCGGGGCAGCTGGTCCGCCCCGCCCCCGGCATGAGCCTGTTCATCCTGTAGCAGCACCTCGTCGCCGCCGACACGGGTGGGGGAGGGGTCACTGGCGGGTCAGGAACGCACGGAGCGCGACTCCGGTCTCCTTCGGGTGAGTGAGGAGCCCTCCGTGCGCAGCGCCGGCGATGACGGTGAACTCGCCTCGCGGCAGGGCGTCGGCGGCAGCCTTGGACGCGTGCGGCGGGAAGTAGAGGTCGTGCTCGAAGCCCAGGACCAGCACGGGGATGGTGATGTCGGCGAGCGCGGCCATGCGGTGCGGGTCGCGCAGCCACGCTTCGGCTGCGGTGGCCTGGCCCACCTCCCCGTCGGACGACGTCCAGAGGCCTTCCTGGGCTCCGAGGAGCTCCAGCCAGGTGCGGGTCTGCTCCTCGTCATCGCGCAGGACGGCCGGCGGCAGGCTGGAGAGCAGGGTCTGCAGGCGCGTGAACGCGGCGGGCAGCCGACCGGTCGCGGCGATCAGCTCGGCCTCCGCGTCCAGCATCGCGTCGAGGACCCCGGTGACCGGTCCGGCGCCCGCCATGAGCACCGCGGAGGCCACCAGGTCGGGCCGCGTACGGGCCAGCAACTCGACGGTGAAGCTCCCCAGGGAGTACCCCACCACCGCTGCACCGCTCAGGCCGAGGGCATCCATCAACCCTGCCAGATCCCCGGCCAGGTCCGCCATCGAGCACACCGCCGCAGGGGCGTCGGAAGGGGCGACACCGCGCGCGGCATAGGTGATCACTTCGAAGCCCGCCCGAACCAGGCCTTCACGGACCCCGCACAGCTCCCATGCCACCGGCGGCATCCCCGTACCACCTGCCAGCACGACCGGCCGCCCTCGCCCTGTCCGCTCGTACGCGATCCGCACCCCGCCCACGACCACCGACTCCACGCGCGCCCCCTGATCCGTGCTGATGGGTCAGCGAAGGATGCCCGCTCCGGAGACAAGAGTCCACGATCGTGCGAGCTGCGCAGGCCGCCGGGAACCGCGCCCAAGGAGCGTCGCGGTGTGAGCCGCTGAGGCGATGGCGCTGGTTTCATGCTTGATCTAGGACCATAACTGTCCTAGTTGAGCTCTAGTGTCATCACATCCGAGGAACCACAAGAGGGGACGACACCGATGAGTCACACTGCACCCGAGGGCTACACCAGCGTTGCGCCGTGGGTGGTAACCGACGACACCGGCGCGCTGCTCGACTTCATCACCCTCGCGTTCGACGGCGAGGAGATTGCACGGGTGCCGGTCGAGGACGGCACCATCGGTCACGGCGAGATCCGAGTCGGCGACACGGTCGTGCTGGCCTTCGACCGACGGCCCGACTGGCCGGTGATGCCCTCGCTGTTGCGGGTCTACGTCCCGGACGCGGACGCCGCCATGGCCGCTGCTGTTGCGCACGGGGCGCAGGTGATCACCGAGACTGCTGACAGTGCGTGGGGGGATCGCGGCGGCAGGGTGCGGGACCCGTTCGGCAACATTTGGTGGGTGATGAGCCGGGTCGAGGACATCGCACCGGACCTTGCCTGGCAGCGAATGTCCGAGCCGAAGTATGCCGAGGCGATGCGCACGGCCCAGGAAACTCTGGACGCCGCCCTCAGCGGCCGGGAGACAGGGATGGCCAGCACCCCGCAGCGCCCGCCCCACTGAGATCACACAGAGCCTGCGCTCCGGAGCACACGGCTTGTCCTATCGTGAGGGCCCATCGTCCTGCCGATATCCGGCAGGGAAAATGCATGGGGGATTTCATGCAGGGATTCGTTCACACCGCGGCGCGAACCGTCGGCGTTGCGGGATTGGCCGTGGCGTCCGTTATGGCGGGGACCAACGCCCAGGCGGCCAGCGGTGGCGGCTGCGGCACCTACTACGCCGGGACCGGCGGGCAGTACGTCAAGATCAAGGCCTGTATCAGCTCGCCCGGATGGGGAGTGGGGCGACCTGACGCGTACATCAGCCTGGCTAAGGAGCACCCGGCCTGCAATATTGCCATTCGGACGGTCAGGACGGGTAATTCGCAAGTCGTATCGAACAAGGTGTTCCCCTGTCCCTCAGGGGCCGTCAACGACAAGCACTTCACGGCTCCCGACTTCAGCGACACAACGGCCGAGACCGGTGAGGCGTATGCCAACTACACCCAGATCAACTGGACCTCTTCCGGAACGTGGACGCTGCCGTACCGCAGCCCGTGGCTGAATCTCCCGTAGACCCGTCACATTTCGCGGCCCGTCCGGGCATTCCTCGGAGCGAGGCCGAGAAACGCCCGGACCTGTGCGTCGCCGGCGGCCAGGTCCCATCGCAGCCGCTCAGCCGGAGCTGTGCCCGCTCACGGCCGGTCAGTCCGTGTCGATGACCTTCACGGCGACCGGGGTTCCGGCCTCCACCGTGCGGCTGACCGTGCAGAGCTTGTCGTGGGAGGTCTTTACGGCGCGCGGCAGGATCGCGGCGGCCCGGTCGCCGCCCTCGCCTCCGGGGAAGCGGACGGTGAAGGCGACCTGGAGGTCGGTCATGTGGTTGCCGCCCGCGTCCTCGGCCTTGTGCCCGTGGACGGCGACGGAGAACTCGGCGGGTTCGGCGTGCCGGGTGGTGGCGACGTCCACGTCCGCCGCGGAGCAGCCGCCGATCGCGGCGAGGAAGAGCTCGACGGGGGTGAAGCCCCCGCCGGATCCGGTGCCGAAGGTGATGGTGTCGCCGCGGGAGTTGGTCGCGGTGAACATGCCCGGACCGGTCCGCTCGAGGGTGACGGAGCGCAGAGAATCAGCAGTCATGACATCGACGGTAGTCCCGCCACCACCTCAACCTCGAGCACGGCACCCTCGTAGCCCGCCGCGGCCTGCTGTGCCGAGGACGATCCACACTCGACATCGCGCCGCAGCGCCCTGACTCCATCGCCCCGGGGCGTCCGGATGCTACTTTCGGCAGGTGGCCCGATATCAACCCATTCAGCTCGGTGCAGAGATCGCCGGCTACCAGGTGGAGCGTGAGATCGGCCGCGGGGCAGTGGGCGTCGTCTACCTCGCGAAGGATCTGCACCTGGGCCGTGCCGCGGCCCTGAAAGTGCTCGCCCCCGAATTGACACACCATGATGCTCTCCGTCGACGCTTCATCCATGAATCGCGCATGGCCGCTGCCATCGATCATCCGCACATCGTGCCGATCTTCGCATCGGGAGAGTCCGACGGTGTCCTGTACATCGCCATGCGCTACGTTCCCGGGCCGGACTTGGGGACTCTCCTGGACAGGGAGGGTCCGCTGCCGGTGAACAGCGCGATGCGCATCGCCGCCCAAATGGCGTCGGCACTTGATGCCGCACACGAGAAGCATCTCGTACACGGGGACGTGAAGCCCGGCAACATCCTCGTGGCCACGAGCGGTGTCGATGGCGATCCCTATGCGTATCTCATGGACTTCGGACTGGCGAAACCACCACTGGACGCGTCGTCCACCACAGCGGGTGAATTCGTGGGAACCGTGGACTACCTGGCCCCCGAGCAGATCTCCGGCCGCCCCGTAGACGGTCGGGGCGATCTGTACAGCCTGGCCTGCGTCGTCTATGAGGCCCTTGCGGGTGGGCCCGCGTTCCAGAGGGACGATGCCATGGCGTTGCTCTGGGCGCACCAATACGACCCGCCGCCGGAGCTCTCCGGGAGGCGCCCGGAGTTCCCGCCGGCCGTCGACGGCGTCATGGCGAAGGCGATGGCCAAGGCCCCCGAGGATCGTTACGGTTCCTGCCGGGAGTTCGTGGCGGAGCTGATCTCCGCCGCGGGCGGTCAGGCGACTTGAACCGATGACCCGGAGACGCTGGTGGCCGCGCCGATGGCGGCATGCGGGCGGCCGGTACGCGCCGGACCTCTGGCCCGTGTGGATCGTGGCCGGTCTGGCCGTGGTCGTGGTCTGCGTCGCCGGCGGTGTGGCGTACTGGCTCGTCCGCCGGCTGACGGAACCCACGGAGACCTTGGGGGTTTCCGACGGCATCAGGCTCAGCATCGCCATCCTGACGGTCTTCGGAGCGGTGCTCGCCGGTGTGTACGCCTACCGCAAGCAGCGCATCTCGGAAGGGGACGCCCACCGGGCGGACGCGACCCAGTTCGCCGAGCGCTACAGCACGGCAGCCGGCCAACTCGGCCATGAAGGACCGGCCGTACGCCTTGCCGGCGTATACGCGATGGCCCGGCTGGCCGACGACTGGGTGGAACAACGCCAGGTCTGCGTGGACGTCCTGTGCGCCTATCTGCGCATGCCCTACGAATGGAACCCGGAGTCCGACCAGTACAGGAAGGGAGAACGGGAGGTACGGCAGACGATCATCCAGGTCATCCGCGATCACCTCCAGGAGCCACGGGAGGAGCCCTCCTGGTCGACCTGCGCTCTTGATTTCACCCGCGCGACCTTCGACGGAGGCGACTTCTCCGGCTGCCGGTTTCGCGGCCGTGTCTCCTTTGCCGACGCCGACTTCGTCGGTGACCTGATCAGCTTCGACGGAGCAGGGTTCCTCGACGGCGCGGTCACCTTCCACGGCGCACGATTCGGCGTCGGCGCGGTCACGTTCAACGACGCGCAATTCCAGGGCGGTACGGTCAGTTTCGACGAGGCCCAGTTCAGCGGCAGCGCGCTGTCCTTCTGCGGCGCGCTGCTCGGTCCCGGCGACATCACGTTCCACCGTGCGAGCCTCAGCGGCGGGACGCTCACACTGGACGAAGCACGGTTCCGCGGCGGTACGGTCGGCTTCGACTACGCGCAGTTCGGCAACGCCACGGTCACCTTCAACCGGGCGCAATTCGAGGACGGGTCACTCGCCTTCCGCCGCGCACGGTTCACCGGAGGCACGCTGAGCTTCGACCACGCACACTTCACCGGCGGTTCCGTCGCCCTCGACGACGCGGAATTCACGGGCGGTACGGTGACCTTCTACGCGGCCCGGTTCGACGGTGGAAGCGTGACCTTCGACTACGGGCAGTTCACCGACAGCACGGTCACCTTCCACCACGGGCGATTCAACGCGGGCACCGTCTCGCTCGGCAACGCCACGTTCAACGGCGGCATGGTCTCCTTCGTCCGCGCCCAAGTGGACGGAGGTCGGGTCGACTTCACCGACGCACAGTTCAGCGGAGCCAACGTCCGATGGGGCCGCCTCCGGCCGCCCGAGGCCGGGACGGGCCGCACGACCTGACGCCCCGCGAGGCCGGGCCCTGGGCCGTGAAGGCGGGGCCGTGCAGGCGGTGGCGGCGCCCGTTGACCGGGCACCGGCTGAAGTGCCTGCCGGAATTGGCTGACAGGTGCATGACGGGTCGGTCGCGTGCGGGGCTACCTTCTTAGGGCTCCGGAGGGGCGGCTGTCCGAACGTGCGGGCCACCGGCGGGCGGTGGCGGCGTCTCCAGTGCCCCGGTTCCGCAGAGGGGCCGGGTCCCCCCACGGATGAAGGAAGACGACCATGGCTCTGGGCGCCTGGCTGAAAGTCGGCACCTCCGCCGCCGCAATGGTCCTCGCGGCGGCAACCGCCGCGACCGCGGCACCCACGCCCATACCGGACGGCGCGGCAGCGGTAGTGACGCTCCGCTATGACGACAGCCGGGCCGCCGGCTGGGAAGCGGCCATCACGGCCGGCGTGGCTTCCTGGAACGCGAACGTCACCAACGTTCGGCTGGTGGAGGCCGCGCCCGGAGTCCGGGCCGAGATCGTCATCGTGGCCACCACCGGCTGGCCGCAGGCCACCCTCGGTCCGGTCCGTCCCGGGCGACAGGTACGAGTCGAACTCGGCTCGCAGGCTGTGAGCCAGGGGTACGACAAGACGCGCATCGCGGCGCACGAACTCGGCCACAGCCTGGGCCTCCCGGACACCAAGCCGGGACCGTGCTCCCAGCTGATGTCCGGGTCCAGCGCCGGGACGGCCTGCACCAACGCCGTGCCCAACGCGACCGAGCGGTCCCGCGTGCAGAACGCGTACGCGAACGGACTTGCGGCCATCGTGCCGACCGACGGCCGGGTACTCATCGACGCCCCCTGACCGGCGGGCCGGCAGGGGCGGGCCGGTGCGGTGCCCTGACCGGGACGGAACTCCCGGAGGGTGCCGTCCCGGCCCATCTGCCCTTCGCGGGCTCAACGGCTCCTGTACATCGGGACCGTGAAGCTTTCCTTCTTGCCGTTGTGGTGATCGGTGCTGTCCCACACCGAGATGTTGGACCTGTCCTGCATCCGCAGCTTCAGATACGCGACGAGTCGTTCTGGCAGACGGACCAGGCCTTGACGCTCCAGGGGCGGGACGGCGCCCGCCCCGCCGCAACGCGCCGGCCCGTGGTCGTCCTCACACGCCGGTGCAGGAAGCCCAACTGACGGGCCGGGAAGGGGAACCGCAGTGATCGTGCCCGCGTGAATGTCGGCGACGGGGCTTAGCGTGTACGGACGGAAGCGGGGGGCCGTTCATGCACGGATGCATGATCCCGAACACACACATGACGTGTGCCAGGGCAGAGCCCCACGACCCGATCCTCAGGGGGGATCTTGACTACATCGCACCGCACGTCACCGCAGCGCAGACGGCTGCGCGCCCTGGCCGCCGGGAGCATTCTCGCCCTGGCCGCAGGCGCCCTGGCTGCCACGCCGAGCGTCGCCGCGCCGAACACCATCGCGACGAACGTCGCCGCGCCGAACCTCACCGTGCCGAGCCCGGCCGTGCCGGCGCCGGCACCGTCGGACGTGACCGGCGCGGCCGGAGGCCAGAAGCTCCCGACCGTCGTCATGCCGGCGCAGGTTCCGGCCCGGGTGGCCGCTGCCGCCAAGCCACGGCACGACGTCGACGGCGACGGCGTCAGCGACATGATCGTCATGGAGTACGACCAGGTCACGGCCGTCTACCTGTCATCGATCAAGACCTGGAGCGACTACACGGTCTACAAGGCCGACCCGGATCCCGAGGCCTCGTTCAAGGACCTGCTGCCGGTCGGCGACGTCGGCGGCACCACGCAGCCCGAACTCCTCTCCCTCACGTTCGACGGCGTGCTCACGCTCCTCGAGGCGGGCGTGAAGAGCACCTCGACGCCCCTGTGGTCGGGCCGCGGCTGGCAGATCTACAACCGGATCATCGCCACCGGCGATGTGACCGGCGACCGCCGCCCCGATCTACTGGCCCGGGACCCCGCAGGTGACCTGTGGATGTACACCGGAACCGGGACGGTCAGCAGGCCCTTCAACTCCCGGGTCAAGGTTGCCTCCGGGTGGGGGATCTACGACCAGGTCGTGGGCGCCAACGACGTCGACGGCGACGGCATCGGCGACGTCCTCACCCGCACCCTGGCCGGCGAGCTGTGGTTCCACAAGGGAGCCGGCAGCGCCACCGCCCCGCTCAAGCCGGGCGTCAAGGTCAGTACCGGCTGGAACAAGTACAACGTGATCACCGGCTCGGACGACGGCGACGGCGACGGCCGCAGCGACCTGCTCGCCCGCGACTCCGACGGCGTGGAGTACTGGTTCAAGTCGCTCGGCGCCGGCAAGTTCGCCGCACCCGCCTACTTCGGCAGCGGCTACGAACTCAACAAGTTCATCGTCGGCGCGGGCACCACATCGCTCTACGGCAAGGGCCAGAACGTGATGACCCAGTCCGACAACGTCCTGATCAAGTACCACGCCCTGGCCAACAGCACCTACTACGGGACGGCGTACAACATCGGCAAGGAGGCACCGGGCTCCCGCAACACCTACGCCACGGGCCTCAACAGCCACAACCACGCCACGTACGTGCAGAACATCGGCACCGACCTCTACATCCGCGGCGAGAAGGTCGCCACGTCGTGGAACTACACCATGATGGCCGGCCCCGGCGACCTCACCGGCGACGGGAAGGGCGACCTGGTCAGCCGTGACTCCGCCGGCGTCCTGTGGCTGCACCCCGGTGACGGCCGGCTTTACACGAAGTTCGGCACGCGCATCAAGGTCGGCACCGGCTGGAACAGCTACAACGCCCTCGTCGGCGCGGGCGACTACTCCGGGGACGGGCGGCCCGACCTGCTCGCCCGGGACTCCGCCGGCGGCCTCTTCCTCTACAAGGGCACCGGCACGGCCAGCGCGCCGTTCGCCGCCCGGGTGCAGGTCGGCAGCGGCTTCAACCAGTACGACAAGCTGTTCGTCCCGGGCGACATGAACGGCGACAGCAAGGGCGACTTGATGGCCCGGCTCCCGGGAGGCGACGTGTACACGTACACCTCGACCGGCAAGACCGGCACCGCCACCTTCGCCCCGCGGGTGAAGTTCGGCACCGGGTGGAACATCTACAAGAACATGCTCTGACCCCCGCGGCCACGGGCCGCTGAGAGCGAAGGCGGGGGGGGGGCCGAGAAGGACCAGGGGGGGGGGGGGGGGAGGGAACACCCGAGGGGGGGGGGGTTCCGTGTCTTTTGTGGTTTTAGTGTTGGTTTTTTTTTTCTTTTTT
>NZ_JBHUBS010000001.1:889106-894501 GCF_042788835.1 Streptomyces sp. NPDC056883
ACTACCCTTTATTGAGGTTGTGCGTTAGGGGGAAGGATGGGGAAACGTCTCCCCCCCCCCTCCCCCCTCTCCTCGCCCCCCCCCCCGCCCCCCCACTCGGGGGACGTGGTCTTCACGTCTCCGTGGGCTCCTGATCGTGGTGTTCTTGCTCCTGCGCCCAGGTGATCGCCCATGCGTCGAGCGGACCGAGGGCATCACGGAGTGCCGTCCCCAGCCGAGTCAGCTCGTAGCCATCGGCCGACTGGGCGATGATCCCGCTCGATACGAGTTCGCGGAGCCGCTGGTAGAGGACGCTGGACGACAGCCCTTCGCACCGTGCCAGCAGCGCGCGGGCGCCGAGCGGCCCCGCACGCAGTTCCCAGAGAATGCGCAGCGCCCACCGACGGCCGAACAGGTCCATCGCGGCCATGAGGGGACGGCCGGTCGTCGAGCCGCGAACCGGTGTGCCTGGGCGCGGTGTCGGCATGACCCTCCTTGTGTTTCGTTATTCGAAACACTAGCATCCACCCATCGTTTCTGATTTCGAAACGAACTCGACGGGAGAGCCGATGTCGCGGATTGCCCTGCTGGAACCGCCGTGCACCCATCAGGACGGCGCACTGCTCGCACCCATGGACGGAGGCCGTCATGCATAAGCTCGTCGTCCTGTATTCCGAGCCAGCCGACCCCGACCACTTCCGCGACTACTACGTGACCAACCACCTTCCGCTGGTCATGAACTGGCCCGGCCCGCTTGCGTGGCGCTACAGCTTCGACGTGGCGGCCCTCGAAGGAGCAGCACCGTATTTCGCGGTCTTCGAAGCCGAGTTCGCCGACGCCGCCGCAATGGACGCGGCGCTGGCGTCGCCGCACGGCCGGCGGCTGGCCGACGACGTCGCCAACTACGCCACCGGCGGCGCGGCCATCATCCACTACCCGGTACAGGACGGCACCGGCTGAGGCGGGCGGCAGCCTCCGGGCCGCATTCGGTCGGCCGCTCAAGGCCAGGTCCGGCCATCAGCGTTCACCGTTGGCGGTTGGCGGTTGCCGGTTCGTCGAGCGTCGAAGGAGGGCCGATGTCCTGGCCGGACGTCACGGTGGTTGATGCGTGCGTGCGGCGCCACGGCCGGGGCGGTAGCCCCACGGCCGTCACCGACGACGACCCGGCGGCGACGGACGCCGACCGGCGTGCGGTCGCTGCTGCGGCCGGCACCTCGCACGCGGCGTTCCTCGGCCCGGGGCGGACTCCGGACGGCGGCCGGCCGGTCCGGTTCTTCACCGCCACCGCAGAACTGTCCGGCTGCGGCCACGGCACCGTTGCCGCGCAGGCCGTCAGGTTGACCCGCACCGCGCTGAGCGAGCTGAACGACCGCCAGCACACCGGCGGGCGCACCTTCGACACCGTCGCGATCCGCCGCCCCGCCGGCATCGAGGTGTGGTTCGACCAGGGCCTCGTCGCCCTGCATCACCCGGCACCGGACGAGCGCGCCGCGATCGTCGCCGCACTCGGGCTCACCGCGGACGACCCGCATCCGACCGACGCGCCACGGATCGCCGCGCCCGGCGCACCACGCATGCTGCTACCCGTCCGCGACCGGTCGGCGCTGCTCCGAGTCCACCCACACCTCGGCAGGCTGACAGCGGCGTGCAGGCGGTACGGGCTCCTCGGCTGTTTCGTGTACGTACCGCCGGCGGCCGACCAACCGGGTGCGGCGCGGATGTTCGCGCCGGCGATCGGTGTCGACGAGGACGTCGCCAACGCCAACAGCACCGGCTGCCTGGCCGCCCACCTACTCGACGCGACAGGGGCGCAGACGCTCGCGATCGAGGTGGAACAGGGGGACACCTTCGGCCGACCGGCCAGCGTGCTCGCTTCGGCCCGACGCGGACCGGCGGGCATCACGACCCGGGTCGGCGGGTTGGCGGTGGTCCGCGACTCTCACACATGACCACCTCTGCGAGTCCGCTCGGGCCGATGCCGCGGGCGTCGATCGCAAGGATGGCCGACTGGCATGGGCGTGCCTGTTCACACCGCACCCCACGGACGGCGGTTCAGGCACCCTAGGTGATGGACAACTGCGCCGATCCGGTGGCGGGGCCGGAAGTGCCGCCCGCCGGGATGAGGTTCGACCCGCCTCCGCCTCCGCCGGGCCCGGCGGTACCGTTGCCGTAGATCAGGAAGCAGCCTCCGCCTCCTCCGCCCTTGCCGCCGAGGTTCTGGGCTCCGCGGCCACCCCCACGGCCGCTTTCAGGTCGCTCGCCGCCGGGCTTACCGGTGTCGCCCGCGTCTCCGCCGGTGGCCTCGCGGACGGGGAACCCGGTGGAGCGGGAGCCGCTTCCGCCGCCCCCGCCGCCGGCGGCGACGATGAGGCGGGGGTCGGTGCCGCGAACACCGGTCAGGGCACAGCTCGCGCGCGCCGAGCTGCAGGTGCGGATGCCACTGGCACCGCCGCCGTTGTCTCCGGTCCCGCCCGCTGCGCCGTCGACGGGGAACCGTCCCGGCTCGCCCGTGGCGGTGACGGTCCGTCGGGTGACACCGGCCGGGACGACGAACCGCTGGTTGGCGCCGGCGGTGAAGGTCTCCTCAGTCTCCCCGTTTCCCGGTCCGCCCGCCTCCCGGCGCTCCTGTACGGAGCGGACAGCGACGGGTAGGACGCTCGCGGAGAAGGTCTGGGACGATCACCTCGTCCGCGCCGGTGGCTCCGTCGAGCAGGGACGCCAACTGGAGGGGGAGAACCTCGGGGTCGGCCACGGAAGCCTCCTGCCGTCAACCATTCCCGCGGGCCAAACCCACGCCCTAGACTGCGACCGCTTCAGGACCTGGCGATCATCGGAAGGGCGTACGAGATGAAACGAGCACTGACCAGCGCATTAGCGGCCGTGGCGTTAGTCGTGTCCGGGGGGAGCGTCGCCACCGCTTCCGAAGGGGCTCCGCCGCGCACCACGCACGGCCCTTGCCAGTACACACAGACCCCGGACGAGCCGCCGGCACGCTCCGTTCCGCTGCCGCCGGACCCGCGGCGCACCCCCAGTCACGGCACGGTGGACATGGCTGTTCCGACCAGCCAGGGCCAGCTCCCGCTGCACTTGGACCGGGCCAAGGCGCCGTGCACGGTCCAGAGTTTCCTGCACCTGGCACGGCACGGGTTCTACGACCGCACGGTGTGTCACCGTTTGACGGCCTACCCGACGCTGAAGGTCCTGCAGTGCGGTGACCCGACAGGTACCGGTGAGGGCGGGCCCGGGTACAAGTACAAGGACGAGCTGCCGCTGGACCTGCCGCCGGCACCCACCGATCCGACCGGCGCGCGCCGCCTCTACGGGCGCGGCCTGCTGGCGATGGCCAACGCCGGTCCGGACACGAATGGTTCACAGTTCTTCGTCGTTTACGGCGACTCCGCGCTGCGACCGAACTACACGGTGTTCGGCACGGTCGGTGCCGACGGCCTGGCAACACTCGACAAGGTCGCCGCCGGAGGAATCGAGCCGACCCCGGAGGACCCGGCGCCGGTCGACGGCACACCCGTGCTGCGGACCGAGCTGCTCCGCATCCGGCCGTCCTGCCGGGACTGACGCACCGCGGCGTGGCCCCGTGCTCGATCAGCGTGGCCGGCGTCTGTGGCCGCACCAGGCGGACTACGCCGGCCTGTCAGTTGGACCGGGCAGACTCGGTCGCGACGGTTGGACCGGGGGTGCGGGGTGGGGGCCATGGGCGGCAACGGCAACGGCAACGGCAACGGCAACGGCAACGACGACGGGGTGGCGGACGACCTGCGGGAGGGTGCCTGGCCGGAGGGCGGGCTCCGCGGGGCGGCCCTGCTCCGTACCCTGCCGGGATCCTTCCAGCGAGGCGCGGTCGCGATCTCCCCGGACGGGCGGCACGGCCTGTGCGGAGGGGGGAACGAGCCGGTACGGCTGTGGGAGCTGGCCACGGGAACGCTCCTGCGGACCCTGGGGACCCCTGGCACGGGGGAGAGCGGGGTCGCCGTCCCGGGGAACTGGGTGCTGGCGGGCGGCGGCGGGAAGTTCATGCGGTGCACGGTCAACGGCGCGGTGTCCTGGATCGACACCCGCAACCCGCTGGGCCGGCAGGCCCGGTTCAGGGGACCGTACTTCGATCGCAGCCAGGGCGCGATGGGCGGCCAGGGGACGGTTGCCTTCAGCGGTACCGGCCGCTTCGCCCTGAGCGTCTGCGGAGACTTCGCCTTGCGGATGTGGGACCTCGCGGACGGAACGTGCACAAGAACACTGACCGGCCACACGGTCATCGCTACGACGGTGTGGCTCAGCCCGGACGCCCGCCGGGCGGTGTCGGCCGACCTCGACGGCGAGATCCGGGTCTGGGACGTGGACAGCGGTGAGTGCGCCACGTTCCCGAACCCGGGCTCGTGGGTGGGCTCCGTGTGCCTGAGCCCCGACGGCAGCCTCGTGCTTGCCGTCGGGGACCACCCGGGCTCCGCCCCTTCGGGCCGTACGCTCTGGGGCCGCAGGCGCCCGGACCGTACGCTCTGGCTCCTGGACGCCGCCACCGGTGACATCGTGCGTGCCTTCGAGGACGTACGGGGCCGGCGCACCCGCCCGCCAGGGCATCCCGACGACCGGTCCGGCGAAGTCCTGACGGCCCGGTTCACCTCCGACGGCCGCTTCGCCGTCTCGGGCGAGGACGACGGCCGGATACGCATCTGGAACACGGCGACCGGTCGCTGCGTGCGGACCCTGGAAGGCCACACCGACGACGTCTACGGCATCGCCCTCACTCCCGACGACCGCTGCCTCCTCTCAGGCAGCACAGACGGCACCCTGCGCCTGTGGGAACTCCACCGGTAGCCGACACCAGCTGGTGGTTGCCGCCAACTGGCGGCACGGGGTGTTCCCTTCGAGCGAATGGTGTGTCTGCGGACAGGCCGAAGGTGTGCCAGAGGACGAAAGGAAGGGTGCGGACCCTGTCGGGGCCGCACGGCAGGTCTTGGAGGACGTGCCGTGGGTGCTGTGTACACGTATGAAGGAGACATCGCATGACACGTGTTCTGAAGAGCCTCGCGCTTGCTCTTGCCGCCGGTGCGGTGGTCGTCGGTGGGGCTTCCGTGGCCTCGGCCGATGCTCACGCGGACGGAATCGCCGTCGGTTCCCCGGGGGTCCTGTCCGGCAACGTCATCCAGGTCCCGATCCACATCCCGATCAACGTGTGCGGCAACTCGATCGGGGTCATCTCCATTCTCAACCCGGCCGTCGGGAACACCTGCGTCAACAGCTGATCCTGCTGACAGCCAGGTCTGCTCGGGTGGCAGCTGTCGGTGCTTGCCCGAGCCCGGCGTGGGGGGGGGGGGGGGGGGGGAGCAACAATACGACGACCATAAAGCAACGGAAGAGAAAAGGGGAGGAGGGGAAAGAGGCGGAAAGGGGCATCAAGAGCTGG
>NZ_JBHUBS010000001.1:894511-905627 GCF_042788835.1 Streptomyces sp. NPDC056883
CTGTCGGGGGAAAAACCGTGCACCAAAAGTGAACTGGGGAGAAAACGGGTGTGGTGGGGGGGGGGTTTTTCGGTTTTCACCCGACCCTGGGGGGGGGGTCCCCCCCCCCCCCCCCCCACGTCGGGCCTACGCGCTAGCGGGCGCGTGGGGTGATCCATGAAGCGGGGTCGGAGACTCCTGGGAAGTCGCGGCGCGGGAGGTACCCCTGGGCGTTGGGGCTCAGGGGGTCAGTTGGCCGTTGGTGTCTGAGCGGTGCCTCCGTACGAGGCGGTCAGGGCTTTGGCGACGGCGGTTGCATCCGCGTCGGCTATGTCTGCCGGGTATTCGGGCAGGAGGTCGTCCCAGACGGGCAGCCACGACCCGTACAGCTGGCTCTGTCCTTCGGGTCGGGCGAAGAACCACACGTGCAAGTGTGCGGATCCGTCGCCGATCCGGTAGACGTGGGCTCGGGAGATGTGCGGCAGTGCCTGCACGTGGCGGACGACGTGAGTGGTGAGCACGCCCAGCTCGGCGGCGAGTTCGTCGGGCAGATCGGCCATGTCGTAGTGGTCGCGCGGGTAGAGCATCAGCACCAGTGGCACACCGACGCCTGGTATGCGGGCCAGTCGCCAGCGGTCGTTGATCCAGATGCCTTCGTCGCGGGAGCGGCACTCATCGCAGTCCGCCGGGTCTTCGCCGTGTCGCGGCGGCTCGGGCACCACGGGCGGTCGGAGCGCGGACACGCGCAGCCCATCGGCCTCGAAGGGGCTGATGTTCCATCCCGTCATTCTGGACAGCGGAAGCCGAAGCTCATCATCCGCAGCCGCACGTGCGTGGTCGTAGAACTCATCGGGTCGCAAAGCCATGATCGCAAGACTAGCTGCGCCTTCCAGGCGACTGGCGGCCCACCGCAGGCAGCCCGAGGAGAACGCCAGAGGGGTCCTCAGTGTTCCTCGGTGGTGCGGGAGTTGGTGAGGGCGAGGGCTCCACCGGCGGAGATGAGTCCGACGACGATCGCGAGGAGGCCGTAGGCGATCCGTTCGCCGTGGAAGAAGGAGGCGATGAGCTCGTCGCTCCAGGTGCCGGCGGGCAGCTGGGTGGTGACGAGGACGGCGATGAGGGTGCCCACGAGGGCGGTACCGAGGCTGGAGCCGACCTCCTGGGCTGTGTCGTTCAGGGCGGCGCCCAGGGAGGTGCGGTTGGCGGGCATCGCGTCGACGAGGGCGACCGCGCAGATCGTCATGACGGTGCGCAGGCCGATGGTCATGAGGACCATGCAGGCCGCGATGGCCGCGTAGCCGTGCCCGACGCCCCAGGAGAGGCCGGCGAGCGCGCCGGCCATGCAGGCGGCGCCGACCAGACAGGCGATGCGGTGGCCGAAGCGGTGCGCGAGCCACTCGGAGAGGGGGGTCGTGGCGAGCATGGTGACGATGATCGGCAGGTTGGCGAGGCCGGCGCGCATCGGGCTCCAGCCGTAGGCGTACTGGAAGTGCAGGATGAGGCCGAACATCACGCTCGCCATGGCGACGGAGGTGCCGATCTGCGCGATGGCTGCGCCCCGGACGGTGCCCCGGGAGAAGAGGCTCAGGTCGAGCATGGGGGCGGCGGTGCGGCGTTCGTGCCGGACGAAGGCGATCGCGGAGGCCACCGCGCCGGCGATCGAGGCGAGGGTGATCGCAGAGGCCCAGCCGTGCTCGACGCCGCTGGTCAGGGTGTAGCAGGCGAGCCCGATGGCGGCGATGCTCAGGGCGGCGCCCGGCAGGTCGAGGGAGTCGCGGGTGAGGTCCTCGGGGCGGTCGGCCGGGACGCCGAGCCGGACGCCCATGCAGGCGATCAACGCGATGGGCGCGTTGACGATCAGCAGCCACTGCCATCCGAGGTGGGCGAGTACGGTGCCGCCCAGCAGGGGCCCCAGGACGAAGCCGGACATGCCGACGACGATCATCACCGTCATGGCGCGCATCCGCAGGGCCTGGTCGTCGAAGAGGCGGAAGACCAGGGAGTTCGTGATCGGCGCCATGGCGGCCGCGGCGATGCCGAGGGCGGCCCGCAGGACGATGAGTTCCCCCGTGGTCGTGACCAGGACCACCGCCAGGCTCAGGGAGCCGAAGACGGCCAGCCCGACGAGCAGCACACGGCGGCGGCCGAGCCGGTCGGCCATCGATCCGGCGGTGAGGAGCAGGCCGCCGAAGGTGAGGGAGTAGGCGCCGGTGACCCATTGCAGTGCGGTCGTGCCGCCGCCGAGATCGCGGCCGATGGTGGGGAGCGCGATCGACAGCAGCGTGTTGTCGACCATCTCGACGAAGAAGGCCAGGCAGAGGGCGGCCATGGGTATCCACGCCGACCGTAGGGAGGGATAGGTGCGCGGGACGGGAGTGTGCGTCGTGGTGGTGGTCATGGCGACCCCTTCCGATAGAACGCAGTACGAGTATCGAACGCCGAACGAATATCGAACGGTGTTCCATGCGCTAAGGTAGAACAACGTTCGATACGATGCAAGCGAGAAGGGGAGTCCGTCATGGCACGTCCACAGAACGGCACCGGCAAGGCTCGTCGCCGGGCATCGCACTCCATGGAGTCGGTGCTGGCCGAGGCGGTGGCCCTGCTCGACGAGGCCGGGGCGCCGGCCCTCACGTTCCGGGCGCTCGCCCAGCGCCTCGGCGGCGGCGTCGCGAGCATCTACTGGTACGTGGAGAACAAGGACGAACTCCTCGACCTCGCCACCGACCACGTGATCGGCACGATCCTGACCGAGGTGGAGAAGCTCCCCGGCACCGAGGACCCCGTCGACGACCTCCGCGCGATGGCCCTCACCCTCTTCGACGCCATCGTCGACCGCCCCTGGCTCGGCGCGTACTTCATGCGCAACACCGACGTCCAGAGCAACACCCTGCGCCTGTACGAACTGCTGGGCAGGCAGACCCTGCGCCTGAACCTCACCGCCCGCCAGCGCTTCCACGCCGTGTCCGCCATCACCGGAGTCGTCGTCGGCTCCGCGGTCGACCTCGGACAGGAGCCGCCCCGGGAAGTCCTCGACGGAGAGGTGAACCGCGACGACTACCTCGGCCGCTTCGCCCAGACCTGGCGGGAACTGGATCCGGCGGAGTTCCCCTTCGTCCACGAGATCGTCGACGAGTTCGACGGCCACCAGGACATCGACCAGTTCCGCGCCGCACTCGACCTCACCCTGGCAGGCCTCCGCCTCCAGTCCACGGCACGGACCGACTGAACCGGGGAGCGATCCCGGGGTGACGGCCGGCCCGTTTCCCCCCAACGGCTGGTGTGATGTCTCGGACCGTCGTCTGGCGCTGTCAGTGGCGCCTTCTACCCTCTTCCTATGTCGGTCAACATCGATCTCGCCTTCACCGTTTCCGGTGTCACGGGTGAGCCGCAGGCCTGGGAGATTGTCCGTGCTCTGGAGGAGCTGCTGCGTGAGGAGTCCCTCATCCTCCAGGTGTCTCTGGGAGTGGCGGTGGACGACGACGGCGCGTTCTTCGTGTCCGGCGAATCCGACTTCCCGCTCGGAATCAGCCGCTTCTATCTGTGGCGCCCGCATTTTGAAGGGCTCTTCGCGGCGACCGTCGCAGAGGTGGCTGCCGGTGCGAGCGCGAAGGTCGAGTGGGGCTACCCCGACGAGGAGTACTGACTGGGCCGGCCAGCCATACGAAGGGCTGCCCTGTTCTGCAGACAACGTAAGGGACCTTGAGTGATCCGCTGACGAGCAAGGGCTTGCCTCGGCAGGGGGGTGCCGACGACCGGCTTCGGTCCCATGTTTCGAAATACCCTGGGCGTCAGCAGGCTTGACGCTGACCGCCTAGTGCAGTGCCATGAATACGGATGGGGGGTGCGGGATGAGCAACGAGGATAGCGACAGCGAGAATCCGGACGCCGATCGCCCTTGGGGTCCGAGTCGTCCAGGTTTCGAAGACCATTTCTGGCTGGTGCTGCTCGCGCTGATCGTGGTGGTGCTCTTCGTGGTCGGTCTCATGGGCGCAGACGCCGGAGGAGGGCACGTCGACGGGTACACCGGCTGGCAC
This sequence comes from Streptomyces sp. NPDC056883, assembly GCF_042788835.1. Classification (NCBI taxonomy): domain Bacteria; kingdom Bacillati; phylum Actinomycetota; class Actinomycetes; order Kitasatosporales; family Streptomycetaceae; genus Streptomyces; species Streptomyces sp. NPDC056883. The sequence goes on from NZ_JBHUBS010000001.1 coordinate 898,528, forward strand.
TGAACGGGTCGCGCGAGCTCACCGCCTTCGCCTGTCAATGGCATGGCGGTGCTCAAGCCCAACCACCCGGACAACCAGACGATCGCATCGCGGGTCCGGGCGGTGGGCATCCCTGTGCCCGATGTGGTCCGGGCAATGAACGCTCGTGAGGCCGCGCGAACCGGGGACCAGGCCGCGCCACGCCTTCGTCTCGGAGGGACTGGGACGGTGGAGTGGATGGAGTGAGCCGGCATCCACCGCCTTGCTGGGCAGTTGGGCAGATCCGCTCTACCGCGACGGCCAGCTTTCCCCCGGCGCGGTGGACCAGTTCTTGGCCGAGGCCAAGGCCATCAACGGGCAGCTCAAGCCGATCTGGCTCCGCCAGGTCAACCGGGAGCGCGTGCGACTGCTCGATGCCCCGCTCGGCGTCCCCACTCGCCGCATTCGCAACCGAGGGCGGGTGTCTTCGGCCCATGGCGCTGGTGGACCGTCCGAGGAAGTGGTCCCGCATCGGGCCGAACCGGAAGAACGCCGGGATCAGACCACCGTAGGCATCACCTGCAGGTTCCATTTTGGCCGAGATCTCGAATCCGTCGATCAGCTCGGTGAGTGGTGCTCCGTCGATGTGAGGGACCACCGAGCGGGCCGCCGTCGCCTCGGGGATGGCAGTCCTCCGTCAAGGGCAGGCACTCGGTGAGCAGGTTGACGACGTCGCGCCAGGCTCGCTGTGCGTGCTGTGGGTGGTAGCCGGTGCCGGGGACCGTGGGGTGGTCGACCGGTGGGTGGTGGAAGGCGTGCAAGGCGCCGCCGTAGACCGTGAGGCGCCAGTCGACGCCCGCGGCCTGCATCTCGGCGGTGAACGCGGTCCGTTGCGCGGGCGGCATGATCGGGTCTTGCGACCCGACCCCGGCCCACACCGGGCAGCGAATGCGCGCTGCCTCGCCCGGCCGGCCCGTGGTGGTTGCGTTCACTGTTCCGATCGCGCGCAGGTTGACGCCGTCGCGCCCGAGTTCCAGTCCGATGGCGCCCCCGGTGCCGTAGCCGATGGCGGCGATCCGGTCGGGGTCGGTCCGCGGTTCGGCGCGCAGCACGTCGAGCGCCGCATGGCCGATGCCCCGCATCCGGTCAGGGTCGGCGAGCAGCGGCAGGCAACGAGCCAGCATCTCCTCGGGGTTGCCCAAATAGCGCCCGCCGTGAAGGTCGAAGGCCAGCGCTACATATCCCAGCTCGGCGAGAGCATCCGCCCGGCAGCGTTCGACGTCGCTGAGCCCCATGCCCTCGGGTCCGAGCAGCACCGCGGGCCGGCGGTCGACACCGGCCGGGAGCGCGAGGTGCCCGATCATCGTCAAACCGTCGGCCGGGTACTCGACCGTACGCGTCGCTATCGTTGTCATGAGATGGGACCGTAGTGATCGTCGAGCCCGGTCCGGCCGCAGTTCTGCCGCTGGCAGAACAGCGCGGGTGTCCCCTTGATCGGTACTCTGCTGGACCCCGCGAGCGCCTCGGGCTGTTCCGCTGTATGGACCGCGTGATCGTTTTGGACAGCCCGGTGGCCGGACGAGATCCGGTCCGCCTCCCAGGTTGACGTCCCGGACGCCGCAGCGCTCGGTCGTGGCGTGCGGACTACGGAGCGTCCAACTGGGCCTTGCTGTGGGCGTAGAGAACGCGCTCGCACACGAGGCCCAGGCACGGCGCCGACTTGCCGTCGTCGATGGCGTCCGCGTTCACCGCAGGACCATAGTGCTCGGAGACCGACCACAGGCGCTGCGCGCCGCGTTCGTAGTAGAGGTCCTCGGCGCCCGTGGCGGTCTTGATGGCGCTGCCGTTGGAGACGAGCACGCCGTTGCTCCACTTGTACCGCCACAGGTTGCCGGGGTCGTTGTGACCGGCGCTCTGGTTGACGTACAGGGCGTCGCCGATCGCCAGGGCGCCCTGGGCGCCGCCGTTGGCCATCGGCAGGTAGTTGGCCCAGCCCTGGGCCGGTACCTCACCGGAACGCTTCTCCAGGTCCTTGACGGGGAAGGAGGCGATGCGGCCGGGGGAGGGGTACCCGCTCTCCGGACGGCAGTACTCGCCCATGATCAGCCGGTCCGGGGTCTTGGTGCGGTCCAGCGACACGTAGGACGCCTTCGGAGCGCCGGTGCTGACGCACTTGAACGATCCCGCGGGATTGGTCTGGTCGGCCTTGAACTTCCATGCCGCCACCTGCGGCATCACGTAGCGGTAGCCGAAGCTGTACCAGACGTTGTTCTGGCGTCCGATCTTCGTCTTGTCCTGGACGTTCGACGTGGTCTTCACCCCGTCGGTGTCCGCGCCCATCTCGTCACCGGCCTTGCCGTCCCCGTTGGGATCCAGGTCCATGATCTTCTCCATGTCGAAGACCCGGATGCCGTTGCGGGTGTCGGCGACGTAGAGGTAGTGGCCGTACCAGACCATGCCGCCGGCGTGCAGACCGTTCTGCATGTCCACGTTCGGGTCCGGCTTGGTCGAGCCTTCGGCGGAGTGCACCCCGTCGAAGGAGATGTGGTGGGAGTTGTTCTCGTACGCCCAACCCAGCAGTACGTGACGGTACTTCACCGTGCCATCGGCCCGGCGCTGCACGAAGGAGACGCGCACGCCCTTCTGGTTGCAGGCGTCGTTGGCCTCCAACTCGTCGGGGTTGCAGTCGCCGACGTCGTTCCCGTTGCTGTCGCGGCCCGGGTCCCAGTTGTCGTAGGATGCGTAGAGCTGGATGTTCGTGTCGTTGGCGGCGCCGTACTTCTCGTCGGCCGCGGCGTCGGAGACGCCGGTCATGGCCTGCGGGATCCACTCGCGCGAGGTCGAGTCGTCGTTCTCCAGACACCACTTGAGGGCCGGATCGGGTGCGGTCCCGAACGGATCCCGGCTGCACGACGTCGTGTTCACGGTGCGGTTGGCATCGGCGAGGAGCTTCGAGACGCCCGACTTGGGCAGTACCGCGTCAAGGCGTGCGACGCGGTCGGCTGTCGTCCCGTTCATCGCGCCGGCCTGCAGGGTGAAGTCCGCAGGGTCGGCCTTGCCGCCCGGACTGGTCCATGCCAGGGTCCCCAGGGGTGCGGCGGCGCCGGCCGCCGTCTGCGGATCCTGGCGCCACGATTCGGGCAGTGGCGCAGGGGTTTCCTCGGCGTGGACGGGGGCCGACAGGCCGGTCAGGGCCAGCGTGACTGCGGTGGTGGCCGTCAGCCACGCCCGGCGTATTCGTTGGGGGGACGTGCGCCGGGACATGCGTGAGGACATGCGTGTTGCCTCCGATGGTGCTGTTGCGGCAGCTGAGTCCGACGAAGGCTGTCAGGGCACTCGGAGGGAAAGCAAGGGTGATCGGTGGGTCAACCACATACACCCGCGCGAGATGGGGGCCGTTGTCCCGGAACCTCCGGTTCCGGGATGAGGCTCTAGGTCAAGCGGGGCCCAGCCACGCGCCGTTGGCCGTCCACGAAGCAGCTGCAGCCGTCGCGACCGAAGGCGCCGATGCAGGTTTCCTGAGACGAGGGCCACCGAGCCACCGACGTAGAGCTGCGCCAAAACCCTTCCGCGAACCGCTGCTCCGACGCGCTGGAGCCCGGCGGAGCAGCGGTTCACGGAAGGTCAGGCGGGCCGTGTCGCGTAGCAGAAGAAGTGCTCCTCGGGCCCCGCGAGGGGGTCTGCGGGTACGAAGGACGAGGTGTGGTGGTGGAGCACTTCGAGGCCGGCCGCCGTCAGCTGCCGCAGGTGCTGCTCCGCGGACAGGCTGCTGACGGTCACCGGATGGCCCATCCACTCGATCTCCAGCGCCCGGATGTCTCCCGGGACCGTGGCCAGCACGAGGTACCCGCCCGGGGCGACCCAGGACGCCATCCGGTCGAGGGCCGCCGCGATGTCCGACTGGTCCATGACCAGGAGCGGGAAGAAGGAGCACACGGCGTCGAAGCCGACCGCCTGCGGGACGTACGTGCGCACGTCGGCCTGCTCGAAACGCGCCCCTGGAACCCGGGCACGGGCCGTCTCGACCATGGCCGCCGAAACGTCGATCCCGGTCACGGCGTGCCCGGCCCGGACGAGAGCCTCCGCCGTGGGCCTGCCGGTGCCGCTGCCCACGTCCAGTACCCGGGCTCCGGCGGGCAGCCGCCCCACGAGCCAGTCCAGGGCTTCCACCTGCTCGGGCACGGAACCGAACAGGTCGTCGTAGTGCGCACCCAGCGCGTCGAACACCTCCGCCGCGCTCTTGCGTCGGGTCATATCGCCTCCTCGTCACGGCTGTTGCCACGCTACCGGCGGACCCGACCCTGCACCCCCTGCTCTTTCCCTTTGCGGTCGCCCGCCGTTCGGCCATCGGGTCGTCTCGGAGTTCGTCGCGCATCCCGGGTCGGCTTTGAGGACCACTGCCCGATTTTGAGGTGGTGTCAGCGGGCGTGGCGGTGGATTCCCCGCTGGCCGGGAAGGCTGCTCGGCCGCGGCGTGGCCGTACGTCGATGCGTGGCCCGGCGGCGTCGGCCGGGGAAGGGGTTGCGCCGGGCGGGTGCGCTGGGGGCCAGGGCCAGCAGGCCGACGAGAGCGGCGACCGCGACGAGGATGAGAGCGGTGATGAGGGTCAAGGTCCTGCCTTTCGTCGGGTTCGGACTGCCTTTCGTTACTTCTTGTTACCGAAATGCCCGCCTGTAAACACGTGCGGTGACATCCGGTGTGACGGAGGCAGGACGCCGTGTGGGGCCTGCTGGGCCTGGATGACCGGCCCGGGCCGTGTCTTCGCCGCGTACTCGAGCCTGGACTCGGCAGAATGGGACGTCCGCCACGGTCTTGCCTCCGTGGCGTTGGAAGCCGTTGACAGGCTGGTCACCCAGGGAGAGATCCGATGGCAGACGTACGCGCCGACCGTGTCCGGCTCTTCGGCTTCCTCCAGGACTCGGGCACCCAGCCGAAGTTCTGGGAGCGCGTCTCCGACGACGTGGACTGGACGGTCCAGGGGACCCATCCCCTGGCGGGCCGCTACCACGGCAAGCAGGAGTTCCTCGACGCGACGTTCCGGCGCCTGGCGGGAGTCCTGAAGGGCGGGGCCGAGCTGAAGGTCGAGCAGGTACACGTCGACGGTGACATCACGGTCGCCGAGCTGTACTCGACGTCGACCACGAACGAGGGTGCCCCGTTCGCCAACCGCTACTGCTGGGTGTGCCGCTTCGACGGCGACACCATCGTGGAGGTGCGGGCCTACTTGGACTCGGCCATGGTGGCCTACACCGTCCTGCGCAACGAAGCAGGGCAGGCGCAGTAGACGTAGCCCGCCTCGGTGCTCGCCTGGCCGGGCCGGCGAGCGCCGAAGTAGGGGCGACAGGGGCGGAAAAGGGGCCGCGGGGACCGAAGGGCGTCAGGCGTTCGGGTCGAAGGGGATCCCGGCCGGTTTGGCCTCCGCCAGGTGGGAAGCGAAGGAGTCGTCGCGCAGGCCGAAGTGCGCGCTGCCGAAGTCGGCCTGGCCGAGCTTGTCCCGGAGGTTCGCGGGATAGCCGTCCCAGCCGACGAGCGTGGGGAACTGCCAGGCCCCGCGGTGGTTCTCCGGGGGTTCGTCGTTCGTGTTCGCCGCCCGGAAGCAGTGGGTGCCGATGCCGTCCTTGTGGTAAACGATCTTCGGGTGGGTGCCGTCCCAGCGGATCTGGTCACGTGCGTGGACGACGAAGTCGCCGTGCGCCGACGTCGACACGTACTTCGCCTCGCCGCCCTGGCTCCAGACCACGACGTGCTCCCAGTCGTGGCGGTGGCCGCCGAGGCTGATGCCGGGGATGGCCTGGTCCTTCTCGAAGTAGAGCGCGTACACGACCGCGCACCAGCCGTTGTTGCACTTGGCGCGGGAGTAGCCGTTGGTGTTGGCGAGGTCCGAGGCGTCCCGGCAGTTTCCGTCGAGTGCGCCGGTCGGCTTCAGTCCGCCGTTCAGCTCGCCGTTCGAGCCGATGGCGGGCGTCGGGTAGCAGCCGTCCGTGTCGTAGTCGTAGGCCGGCTGGAACGATGATTCCAGAGCGGAGGCGTTGCCGGGCAGGCCCGGGGGCGGAGCCGCGAAGGCGGCCTGGGGGACGGCGACGACCAGGGCGAGAGCGGCTGCGACGACGACGGCCGATTGCCGGATGCGATGACTCGTCCGCATACGAGGTCTCCTGAGTGGGCGTGGGGGAAGTGCGGACCGGCGGGACATGACGGTGTGCGCCCGCAGCATCATTGGCCAGTTGGGGCGAGGCGGCAAGGGGATGACGGTGCCGTTCAGTTGCCTACGCGTGTCATCAACTCGCTTGTTTGCCAAGCAAGTTGACTTTCCACTTGGTCTGGTGGCGCATGCGGGTGCGGAGTCGGTGGCCGGCGTGGTGGCCGGCCCCCTCCCCGCGCCCGCAGCTCGGCTCGGCGTCCCGGCCCTCATCGCGGGGACGTTGGCCAGGCTCAGTCATCGGGGCATCGAGTCACGGAGTCATCGAGCCGTCGTCGGCCGACGCCCGGCGCGGCTCGTACGTGACGGCGCATGGACGCGAGGGCGGTCGCTGTGCGCTCAGGACGCCGGGGGCCGGATGCGGCCCTCCACCTGTTCCGGGGGCCGACCGGCCCCTTAGCTCAGACCCCACCGCGTTCGTCCGGGTGGGGGACCGATGGGAGGACGCGGGCAGGGCGTGCCCCGGGGTCTTCTGTAGGTGTCAGTGCAGCACTGACGAAGAGCCCCCACCCCCGGAGTCCGCCGCACCACCGTGCGGAACCCACGGACCGCGTCGTCTTGGAGGACCTGAACCATGCGCATCACCCGTACGCTCGCCACTGCCGGCCTGACCCTCGCAGCCCTCGGCATCGCCGGCGGCTCCACGATCGCCTCGGCGGCCCCCCACACCCCCTCCGGCATGACCACCGCATCGACGCAGTCGCAAAGCGGCGACAAGCCAGGCAAGCCCGAGATCCGGTCGGTGGCGGTTCAGGAGGGCCCCAAGAAGGTCGCTGCCGCCGGCAACGGCCGGTCCCTGGCCTTCGCGCAGGACGGCCGGGACAACTTCCACCCGTAGCGGCGGCGCGAGCCGCACACAGTGCGGCGGGGGGGGGCGGGGGGGGGGGAGGGGGGAGACGGGAGGGGGGAGGGGGTGCGTTGTTTCCAGTTACATGAGTGTCGT
>NZ_JBHUBS010000001.1:905637-907216 GCF_042788835.1 Streptomyces sp. NPDC056883
GCAGTGGGAGGAGGCAGGGGGGGGGGGGGGGGGGGGGGGGGGGGGAGGAGCCGCCCCCTGCCCCCCTGGGGGGTTTCGGTCTTCCCCGGCGCACTGTGCGTGTGTTGCGTGTATCGGCACGTCGGGGGCTGCGCGCGGGGAATTGCGGCCGATGACGTCCGTGTCCCTCGTCGGGTCGCTTCGACCACGGTGGAGCGCACGAAGGTGATGGTCGGCAACCGGATGCGGTACGCACTCACCTACAACGGCCGGTACATGCCGCCCATGCTCCGGGTACGGCCGGGCGACGTCGACCAGCTCAAGATGACCAACAACGTGGACCAGACGGCCAGGTCCGGTCAGGGCTTGAGGACCAGCCGGATCGGGCTCCCCTCCTTGCTCACCAGCGCCTCGACGGCCCGCGCGGCCTCGGACAGCGGGAAGACACCGCTGACCGAGGCGGAGAGGTCCAGGCGCCCCCTGCTCACGAGGCCGACGAGTTCGGAGAGATCCTCGGGCCGCGACCCGTAGTGGCCGACGACCTGCTGCCCGAACCGGCAGAACCAGGTGCTGTCCTTGATGGTGAGCGGCTGGTCGGTGAGCCCCACCAGCACCAGCCTCCCCCGATCCGCGAGGCTGCCCAGGGCCTGGTCCCGGGCCGCCGGGACGCCTGCGAAGTCGAAGGCCGCGGTGATGCCCTGCGGGCCGGTGACGGTCCGCAGCCCGGCGCCGAAATCCGGGTCGGTCGGGTCGAGTGCGGCGTCCGCTCCGAGGCGCAGGGCGCGGTCACGTGCCTCGGCGAGCGGGTCCACGGCGATGATCGGACAGGCCCCGACCAGCCGCAGCAGTTGGACCGCATGGGCTCCGAGCCCGCCGACGCCCCACACGCCCACCGCCTCCGCGGGCCGCACGGCGGCGCGCGAGGTGATCGCCGCCCAGGGGGTGGAGACCGCGTCGGGGATGATGCAGGCCTGCTCGAAGGGGATCTCGGGCGGGAGGGGTACGACCGCGTCCGCGGCGGCGAGGGCGTACTGGGCCCACCCTCCGTCGCAGTTCACCCCCCGGGTGCAGCGGACCCCGTCGCGCAGCTCGCCGGCCTGGAGGACGACGTGGTCCCCGACGCTCAGCCCGGTCACGGCCTCACCGAGGGCGTGGACGACCCCCGCGGTCTCGTGCCCCAGCGTCACCTTGTCGCCCGCGAGGGGCCGCGGCTTGAGCATGCCCTGGATGAGGTGGACGTCCGACAGGCAGACACCCGCCGCCCGCACCTCCACCCGTACCTGTCCCGGACCGGGGGCGGGCACGGGTACCTCCTCGACGGCCAGGCCGCCGCCTTCGACGGACAGCCGTGCTGCCAGCATCGTTTCCATGTTCCCGCTCCTTCCGGCTCCGGGCGCGGTCGATCCCCCTTCCAGGGAAGCGCGTCACGGCACCGGCGCAAATCGACGGACGCTCCACCGTCACCGGCGCACCGCGTGGCCCCAGGGGTTGGGGGGGGGGTGGCATGGGGGGGGAGAGGGGGGGGGGGGGGGGGAGGAGGGGAGGGGGGGGAGGGGGAGGGGGGGGGGGGGGGTGGGGGGGGGGGGGGGGCGGGTGGGGA
>NZ_JBHUBS010000001.1:907226-914246 GCF_042788835.1 Streptomyces sp. NPDC056883
ACCACCGCCACAACCCCCCACCCCCCCCCCCCCCACCGCCCCCCCCCCTTCCCCCTCCCCCCAGAGGGACCCACAACCCCCGGGGCCGAGGGTGCGGCGACGGGTCAGTGGGACCGGTGGGCCGCGGTGCGCGGCGCGCTCGTCCGGGACGGGTCGGCCGCCTGGGTGCAGAAGACGCAGAAGCAGTTGAAGTCCCGCGGCAGACCGGACCGGCGGGTGGCCACGACGTCGGCCAGCGGCGTGAGCGAGAGGGCCGGGCCCGGTGCGCCGACGTGCTGTTCGGACGGTGAGGTGCTGTTCATGGGGATTTCCTTCCTTGCTCAGTGGATGAAGGGACCCCTTCCAGGACGCCGGCGGCGCCGGAAGGGGACGTCACGCGGTCGGACGGAGCTGGTGGGCGATCGCGGCTACGGGGCGCACGATGTCGGCGCTCATCAGCTGATCCAGCAGTTCCAGGGCCTGCGACTGCGGCAGGCCGGCAGCCCGGGCCGCCTCCGGGCCCGTGCGGGTGCCGTCGCAGCGGGCCAGCAGGAGCCCCGTCCCGGCTCCGATCCGGTACGCCCGCAGCGGCGCGTCCCAGATGCGCTGGAGCAGGACGGTCACCTCCTCGCGAGGGAGCGCCACGGGAGCCCCGGGATCGGTCACGTCGTGCCCGTAGGTCGCCACGCGGACCGCCGGGGACAGGGCCAGCGGGATCCCGGTGGCGTCCGGGAGCCGGGCGAAGGGGGCGGGGCGGCAGGCCTCGGCGGCCACCGCGTCGCCCAGCAGCAGGTACTGGTCGAGCTCGAACCGGCCGAAGTCGGCAGTGGCGGGCGGCAGTCCGCCGAAGGCCAGCAGCTGCTCGCAGGCCCGTACGACCCCCATCGGGTCGTCGGGGTCTTCGGAAAGGGTGGTCGTGGTCAGGAACGCGTCGATCACCTGGGGATGGTGTTCCGTCAGTTCCTCCACCGTCCGGGGGACGCCGACCGCAAGGTGGATCCTGCGTTTGGCACCGCTCTCCTCGGCCATGAACGCGTAGCTGTCCGCGTCGACGCCGGCCAGTACGGCCAGTTCCGTGTCGGACAGCCCGAACCGGGCCTGGACCTGGCCGGGATCGTCGCGGAGCACCGGCACCAGCCTGTCGGGGGAGGCGATGACCGAGGCGAAGGCCTCGCGCAGGCCCATCACCGCACCCCCGTCGGCCGGGTCGCGCGGGCACCGTCGAGTATGTGCCGGGCATGGTCGAGCTCCGCCTGGAGCTGCCCGAAGTCGTCGGGGAAGTTCTGGTCGCGCTCCAGCAGCGTGGCGCGCACCGGCGCCCGTTCCACCAGTTCGGTGAGCAGGTCCCAGACCGCGGGCGGCACCGGTTCGCTGTGCGTGTCCAGGTCCATCCGTTCGTCCTCCCCGGCGGTCCCGCCCGCCAGGTGCACCTGGACGACGCGCTCCACCGGGATCGTGTCGAGGAACTCCGTCGCCGAGTAGCCGTGGTTGCGCGCGTTGATGTCGAGGTTCGTCAGGTCGAGCAGCAGCCCGCACTCGCAGTTCTCCATCACCTCGGCGATGAACTGGGCTTCGGACAGCGGCGAGTCCAGGTTGATGTAGTAGGTGACGTTCTCCAGGATCAGGGGCCTGCCGACGGCGGCCTGGACGCGCTGCGCGCGACGGCCGACCTCGCGGGCGATGTCCCGGGTCCGGGGCAGCGGGGTGAGGGTGCCCAGGGCCACGCCCGCGGCGCGGGTGAAGCACAGGTGGTCGCTGAACCAGGGCGCGTCGAGCTCGTCGACGAGCTGCGCCAGCGCGTCCAGGTAGCGGGGCGAGGGCTCGCGGGGGGCACCGATCGACAGTTCCAGTCCGTGCGGCACGATGCGGAACCGGCGGCGCAGCCGGTGCAGGACGTCGCGGACGTCCGGCGGCGCGAACAGGTAGTGCTCGGTGATCACTTCGAGCCAGTCGACGCGGCTCGCCGGGGAGCCGATCGCGTCCTTGATCTCGGTGCGGTATCCGATCCCCGAGCCGAGGTACGGCAGGCCGGACACCGGCACCGCGGTGGCGGGAGCGGTGGTGGCGACCGGGGCGGAGCCCGAAGGTGCGGTGGTCATGGGGGGTCCTCTCACGGTGCGGGCCGGTGTGCGTACGGCCTCCTGCGGTCACCGTAGGGACGAGGGCGCGCCGGTCCCGTCCTCCGGTCGGTCCATCGGCCGGACGACCCGGGGGAGCGGCCGAGCCCGTGTGCCGTCCCGTGCCGTCCTTCCCGGAGCTCGTCCTGTGCTTCGCCCGGTCGGACGACATCGCCGCGCCGGCCCGCGGGCTGCACTGGAGGGGTGGCGCGGCCCCCCGCACCACCCGGCCCGGTGACCCGGACGCCCTGCATGCCCCGTCCGGGCCCGTGCCGGTGAGCGCCGACCACGGGAGAGGAACGGACACGACATGAACGCGAGCACCCCGCACTACGACCGTGACGCCGGCGGGACCGGTCCCGCCGGGACCGACCGCGACTGGCTGACGCTGACGGGTCTCCCGGGCCGCAGTACGCTGCGCGCCGACGGCTGGCTGTGCTTCTGCGTCTGCCACGCCCTGCACGCGCCCCCAGTCCCCGACCGGTTCGCCCGCCGGGCCCCCGCCCAGGACACGGCGCCGGCCCTCCCGGTGGCGCCGTCCGGCCGCTGAGCCGACGGTCGCATGAACACCGAGACGGACTCCGGCCCCGCCGCGCACGCCGCGGGTGCCCCGCCGCCCGGCGACCCCGAGCACGTGCCGGTCCTCGTCGTCGGCGGCAGCCTCAGCGGCCTCTGCGCCGCGCTGCTGCTGGCCCACCACGGAGTGCACTGCCTGGTCGTCGAACGCCGTTCCGGCATCGGCACCCATCCCCGGTCGCGGGTCCTCACGGCCCGCTCCGGCGAAGTGCTGCGCTCCGTGGGGCTGGAGCCCGCCATCGACGCCGTGAGCCGCCGCCCGAGCGGCTGGTTCCAGGCCGACACACTCGCCGACGCCTCCTGGACCAGGCTCGGCCCGGCCGGGGACCCGACCCGGCCGATCAGCCCCTCCGGCAGCCGGCTCTGCGATCAGAACCTCATCGAACCGATCCTGCTGGCCGAAGCCCGGGGCCGGGGTGCGCGGGTACTGTACGGCCACGAACTGACCTCTTTCGACCAGGACCCCGACGGTGTCACCGCCCTGGTCCTCCACCGTTCCACCGGCCGCATCCGCACCGTCCGCTGCTCCTACCTCCTCGCCGCCGACGGCACCCGCAGCCCCGTACGGGAATCCCTCGGCATCGAGCTGGACGGCCGCCGCGGCGAACCCCGCTTCCTCAGCACCGTGTTCGCCGCCGACCTCGACCCCGTGCTGCACGGCCGCCGGCCCACCGCCGTCGTGTTCCCCGGCAGCCAGGTGCTGTTCGCCCGCGGCACCGTGGACGCGCCCCTGTGGGAGTACGGCATCCCCGACAGCCCGTTCGTCTCCGGTGCCCGGGACGAGGCGCTCCGCCGCTACGCCCGCGACCGGATCCGGGAGGTCACCGGTCTGCCCGGACTCGAGCCCGACGTGCGCAGCGTGCTGCGCTGGGGGGCCTCCGCGGTGATCGCCCGGCGGTTCCGCGAGGACCGTGTCCTGCTGCTGGGCGACGCCGCCCACACCATGCCCGTGATCGGCGGACTGGGAGGCAACACCGGGATCCAGGACGCCCACAACCTCGCATGGAAGCTCGCGGCCGTACTGCGCGGCAGCGCCGGCGGGCAGCTCCTCGACACCTACCACGCCGAGCGGAGCCGGGTGGCGGCCCACACCCTGTGGCACGTCCTCGCGACCGCCCGCGGGCTGCCGCAGGCACTGCACCCGGAGACCCTCCAGCTCGGCTACCTCTACCCCGACCCCGCGGGCGGCCCCGACCCCGGCCCCTGCGAGGACCCGTACCGTCCCACAGGCCGCCCGGGCGCCCGCGCCCCGCACCTGTGGGTGCGGGACGCCGACGGCCGGCGGCTGTCGGTACTGGACCTGTTCGGGCCCCGCTTCACCCTGCTCGCGGGCCCGTACGGGAGCGGCTGGCCGCCCGCCGGGGGGCGGGCGGCCGCCGCGCTGGGCGTTCCGCTTGCCGCGCACCGGATCGGGGGTTCGCACGGCGCGCTGCGCGACCCGGGCGGCACCTTCCCGGCCCGGTACGGCATCGGCCCCACCGGAGCCGTGCTGGTCAGGCCCGACGGGCACGTCGTCCGGAGGTGGGCGACGGAGCCGGGCGGCGGGGCCGACCTGGAGCGTGCCGTACGGGAGGCCCTGGAGGCGCCGGCGGCCCTCGTCCCGGAAGCGCCGGAGCCCGCCCGCAGCGCATGAAACACGGAAGGCCGTGCCGGCTCAGGCCCGCACGGCCTTCGGCGTACGCCCCGTGCCCGCTCAGGGGCGCCGTACGCCGGCGCAGCCGACGGGCAGACTGCGGGGACCGCGCAGCACCGCGTTGCGCCGGTAGGGCGGCGGGTCCGCCAGCAGCCGGGGCCGCTCCAGGCGGGTCGCGAACCGGCTCAGCGCGATCTGCGCCTCCAGCCGGGCCAGCGGCGCCCCGAAGCAGCTGTGGATGCCGCTGCCCAGGCCCAGGTGCTGGAGGTCGCGCCGGTCGGGGTCGAACCGCTCCGGGTCCGTGAACCGCTCCGCGTCCCGGTTGCCGGCGGCGAGCATCAGCCACACCGAAGCGCCGGGAGGGATGACGGTGCCGCGCACCTCGACGGGGGCGAGCGGCGTGCGCTGCGGCAGCAACTGGACGGGCGGTTCGTACCGCAGGAGCTCCTCCACCAGCGGAGCGGCGAACGCGGGCTCGCGGCGCAGCCGTTCGAGGGCCTCGGGGTGCCGCAGCAGGGTGAGCATCCCGTTCGCGATCAGGTTGACCGTGGTCTCGTGCCCGGCGACCAGGAGCAGCGCGGACGTCGTGAGCAGCTCCATGGTGCTCATCGGACCGTCCGGGCCGTCGCGCGACGCGAGCCGGGAGATCATGTCGTCGCCGGGGCGGCGCCTGCGCTCCTCGATGAGCTCGGCGAGGTACCCGCCGAGTGCCAGCCGCGCGTCGTGGGAGGCGCGCAGGCGTGCGGCCGGGTCGGGCACGTCCGGGTCGGGGTCCAGGCTCGCCGCGACGGCCTCGGCCCAGACGTGGAACCGCGGTTCGTCCTCGCGGGGCACGCCCAGCAGCCGGCAGATCACGGTGACCGGGAACGGGTAGGCGAAGGAACCGACCAGGTCGACGTCGTCGGAGTCGGCCCCGCTGCCGATCCGGTCGAGGAGGTCGTCCACGGCTGCGGTGAGTTCGGCGCGCATGCCGTCGACCTTGTGCGGGGTGTGGGGCGGGCCGAAAGGCCGGTTGGTCATCCGGCGCAGCCGGTCGTGCTCGGGCGGATCCAGGCGCAGGAAGCCGGGAGGGAGGACGCCGGAGACGTTGCCCTCCGAGCCGCCGTCCGCGCCCGGGCCGCCGTTCTCGCCGGCCTCGACCGCCTCTGCCAGCGGATCACCGGTAGCGGCCGCGAGGTTGCGGGCGTCGGAACTCATGCGCGGGTCGTGCAGTAGCTCCTGGATGTCGGTGAACCCGCTGATCACGTAGGGGCCGTCACCCTCGTGCCACACCGGGGTCCGGCGCAGTTCGGCGTACAGGGGGTACGGGTCGGGCCGGCTGGCGTGGTCGAGGATGCGGTGCAGCAGGCTCTGCTCCTGGCTCATGGTGGTGTCTCCTTCTCGTTGCGGGGGACGGGCAAGGGGAAGCCGTACGACGCCACCCGTGCCGCGGCAGGGGCGGCGCCGTACGGCGCGGCGATTCAGGCGGCGGCGCGGCGCGGTGCCGGGGCCCGGTTCGAGACCTCCCAGCCACAGGTGGGGGTGTAACAGCACCGCTTGTCGTCCGTGGAGCGGTGGCTGCCGGCACGAAGTTCCCAGGAGAGCGGAACCTGACGGACGGGGCTGGTCGCGGTGACGGGTGACATGACGGGCTCCTCTGTCGGGGGAAGGGGAACGTCCGGTCGGACGCCTTCCTCGATGGTGGAGCGGGTGACGCCCGCCCTCGTCCTCCGGACGGTCCGTCCCGGGACGACAGCGGCCACCGGTTTCCCCACCGCCGTCGACTGATCGGAGTACGCCCGAACCCGGGGCCACGTGCTGCCGTGGGAGTCCACACGCAACTCCCCAGTGCTCACCCCCCGTTCCACGGAAGGCGGCATCCCCATGACCGGACGCCTCGTCCTCGTTCCCGGTGTCGGCGGTGGCCCCTGGCTGTGGCACCACCAGCTGAAGCACCTCTCCGACCTGGTCCGGACCGAAGTGGTCGTACTCGACGCGCAGGACACCCGCGCCGAGATGGCCGACCACGTACTGGACCGGGTGACCGGCACGTTCTCGCTCGCGGGCCATTCGCTGGGCGGGTGGGTCGCCCAGGAGGTCGCGGCCAGGGCGCCGGACCGGGTGGAGAAGCTGTTCCTGTGCGACACCTGGACCCGCTCGGCCCCCGGCACGGTCGCTTACCTCGAGGACTACCGCAGTCACCTCGAACGGGACCGCGACGGCGCACTGGAGGCGCACTTCGGCCTGCTGCTGGCCCCCGGCCGGTACGCGGACCGGAAGTTCTGCCGCCGTCTGCGGTCCTGGCAGCGGCGGATGCCGGTGGCCGGCTACGTACGGCAGCTCGGGGCGCTCGCCCGTGACTACGCGACCGTGGACCTGCTCCCGCACATAGAGGCGGACACCCTGGTGGTCCGGGGCCGCCACGACCGGGTCGTCCACCCGGACGAGGCCCCGCTGCTGGCCTCGTCCCTGCGCCACGGCTCCCTCGCGCTGATCGAGGACGCCGGGCACTGCACCCCGATCGAACAGCCGCAGGCGCTGACCGCGGTCATGCGGCTGTGGCTCACCCGCGGCCCGGCCTGAGGACCTGAGGACCTGCGGGCCCACGGGCCGGGCGTACGCGAGCCGGCGGGGGGGGGGGCCAGGAGAGGGAGCTAGCCCCCCGGGGGGCGAGGGGTGGGAAAAACGACCCGGCCGGCCCACCCCCCCCGAAGGTTGGTGTGGGGGCAGAAGGGA
>NZ_JBHUBS010000001.1:914256-919924 GCF_042788835.1 Streptomyces sp. NPDC056883
CTTTCTACCCCCCTGTCCACAACAGAGAAACTGTGGACCCCGGGGCGCGCGGGGCGAGGGTGGGCCTCCGCTGTGCTCCTGCCCCCCCCCCCCCCCCCCCCCCCCCCCCGGCGGCATGGGGTGTGCGACCGCACCTCAGGCGGCCCGCACCACCGCGGTGTCACGGCCGGGCACCGCGGCGACGGCGCGCGGCACGGGGTGGACGAGCCGGTCGATGCCGGCCGCCAGCGCGCCACCTACCAGCGGGGCGACGAGGAACAGCCACAGCTGGGACAGGGCCGGACCGCCGGCGAACACGGCCGGACCCAGGCTGCGGGCCGGGTTCACCCCGGTGCCCGTCAGCGGCAGGCCGACCAGCACCAGCGCGCAGAGCGTGAGGCCGATCGCCGCGCCGCCCGCGCCCGGAGCGGGTGTGCGGCGGGTGACGCCGAGGACCACCAGGACCAGGAGCATGGTCAGTACGGCCTCGGTGAGGAAGGCGCCGGCCCCGTTGATGCCGACCGCGGAGCGGGCTCCCCAGCCGTTGGAACCGAAGGCGCCGTGCACGGTGAAACCGGGGATGGCACTGACGAGCGCGTAGAGCACGCCCGCACCGACGACACCTCCCGCGCACTGCGCCACGGCGTACCGGACGGCGGTCCGCGGCCCGATCCGCCCGGCCAGCAGCAGGCCGAAGGTCACCGCGGGATTGAGGTGCGCCCCCGAGACCGGGCCCAGCGCGTAGGCGAGGGCGAGCAGCACCAGGCCGAAGACCAAGGCGATGCCCACCGCCCCGATCGTCGGGCCTCCGATGGTGGCGGCCGCCACACCGAAGAAGACGAGCAGGGCGGTACCGGTGAACTCGGCGGCGATGGCACGGTCGTTCATGATGCGACTCCCGGAATGTGGTGGAGCGGGTGGGATGGTGCGGGCGGTGTGGGTGGTGCGGGTAGTGCGGCGCGCCCGCGCTCTCCGACTGTGCGGGAGCGGTACGCGGCGCCGCGTCGTCCGTCGGGTCGGGCCGCCGAGCGGTGCGCCGTCCCCCGCCCCGTCATCCGATCGCACTACGGCGCGGCGGCAGGGTCCGGGGCGGGGATGCCCAGGACCCGGTCGCGCAGGACCGGCAGCTCGGTCCGGACGCGGTCCACGGCCGCCGGGTCGATGACGGCGGTCAGGATCTCCTCGTCCTCGCCAGCCTCGGCGAGGACTTCGCCCCACGGGTCGACGATCATGCTGTGCCCGGCCTGCCAGACCCCGCCGTGGTCGCCGGCGGCGACGCAGGCCAGCACGAAGCACTGCTCCTCGACGGCCCGCGTACGGACGAACAGCCGCAGGTGGGAGAGGCGTCCGACGGGCCAGGCCGCCGGGACCAGCAGGAACCGCGCCCCGGCGTCCAGCAGCGCGCGGAACAGCTCCGGGAACCGCAGGTCGTAGCAGGTGGCGAGGCCGACCGTACCGAAGCCGGTCGGCACGGTCACGATCTGCCGGCCGGCGCCCATCAGGGCCGCCTCCCCGGTGTCGAAGCCGTACCGGTGGATCTTGCGGTAGTGGCCCCGGAGCACTCCGTCCGGGCCGAACAGCAGGGCGGTGTTGTAGAGGGTGCCGTCCGGGTCCCGTTCCACGATGGTTCCGGCGTGCAGCCAGACGCCTGCGTCGAGGGCCGCCCCGGACATGGCCCGGGCGGTCGGCCCGTCCAGAGGCTCGGCGTCGCGGGGCCAGGTGGCGTGGTTCCACGCTCCGGCCGCCCATCCTTCGGGCAGTACGACCAGGTCGTCCCCGGCCCGGGCGCGTACGAGCTCCGCCGCCCGGCTGCGGCGGGCCGCCGCGTCCTCGGTGTCGTCCACGCGGAGCTGGATCAGTGTGGCGCGCATGGCGTCCTCCTTTCGGGACCGCTCTCTCGCGGGGCGCCAGAGTAGGAAGCCGGCCCGGGTCGGCGGACCGCCCGGCCGGGCCGACCACCGGCCCGGGCCGCTTCCTCCGCCCCGCACCCGTTCGGAGGAGTCCGACGGCGCCACGGGCCCGGGCGGACGGTGGCGTCGCCCGGAGCTGTCCGCCCGGTGCCGTCGTCCGGCACCGTCCGTACGGGGCGACCTAGACTGGGACGGTGCACCAGGACGGCGGCGAAGCGGCCGGACGGCGCCCGGTCCCGCGCCGGCCGCCGGTGGAGCCCGGTGCCACGGCGGGCACCGACGCGGTCGCCGCCATCCACCTCGCCTTCGACGAGCAGGCGCAGCGCCTGCGCAGCATCCTGCGGCTCGGTCTGGTGGCCGTCATGGCCCTGGTGGCGTGGGCGGGCACCCCGTCCGACCAGTGGCCGGCCCAGTTCGCGCTGGTCGGCGTGTACGGCCTGCTGGCGGCGGGCACCTGGTGGATGTGGCGGCACCGTCCCGGCCGGGCCCGGCGCATGCGGGACGTCGCCCCGATGGCCATCGTGGACGTCGCCGCCGTGTGCGTGCTGCAGTTCCTGTCCATCGGCAGCTACCTGTCGCTCGGGCTGCTGGCCTTCCTGCCGTTCTTCACCGCCACCCACCCCGGCCGCAAGGCCCTCCTGCTGTCGCTGGCGGCCATCGCGGGCGGTGGCGCCGTCCTGTCGGACCCCGCCTTCCGCAAGGAGCTCGGCACGGGCCAGGGCGTCACGATCCTCGCCATGCTGGTGCTGCTCTGTGTCGTCGCCATCGCCGTCTCGCGCGTCCAGGAACGCCGTCTCGCGGGCGTGGCCGCGTTGACCGTCAGCCGTTCCGTCCTGCTGGAGGACGTGGTGTCGGCGGAGAGCCGGGAACGCCGCGCCGTCGCCGAGTCCGTGCACGACGGCCCGCTGCAGACGGTCCTCGCGGTGCGCCAGGACCTCGGCCAGGCACGCAAGGCGGCCGACGGCGGCCCCGCCTACGTGGACCGGGCGTTCGACCTGCTCGCCGACGTCGAACGGGAACTGCGCCAGGTCAGCGTCACCCTGCACCCCTCCGTGCTGGAGGAGGCGGGCCTGGCCGCGGCGGTACGCACCCTGGCGGAGACGGCCGCGGAGCGCGCCGGTGTCACCGTCGACTGCGAGCTGGAGCGGCCGCGCCGGACACCGGCCGACCCCATGCTCTTCGGGGCGGCCCGCGAGCTGCTGGGCAACGTGGTGCGGCACGCCCGGGCCACCCACGTGCGCGTGGGGCTGCGGGACACCGGAACTGCGGTGATCCTGGAAGTGCAGGACGACGGCGTCGGCGTGGACGTGGACCTGATCGCCGACCGGCTGGCCGAGGGCCACATAGGAATGGCCTCGCAACGCGCCCGCATCGAAGCCCTGGGAGGACGCATGGAACTGCTCCCCGTCGAGCGGGGCACCTGGGTCCGGGTCAGCGTGCCCGTGGACCGTACCCGCGACCAGGACCCGGACCGCGACGGCGACTTCGGCGAAGGGGCGACATGACGTACGGACAGAAGGAACGGGTGCGCGTGGTCGTCGGCGACGACCACCCCGTCTACCGCGAGGGCATCGTCTCCGCGCTGACCGGTAGCGGCCGCATCGAGGTCGTGGCCGCCGTCGGCGACGGACGCGCCGCGCTGGAGGCGATCCGCGAGCACGCGCCGGAGGTGGCCCTGCTCGACTACCGCATGCCGGAGTTCGACGGCCTGGAAGTGGCGCACGCCGTCGCCCGGGACGAACTGCCGACCCGTGTGCTGCTGCTGTCCGCCACGACCGAGAGCGACGTCGTCTACCGGGCCGTGCAGGAGGGCGCCTCCGGATACCTCTCGAAGGGCTCGGACCGGGACGACATCGTCGCGGCCGTCATAGCCTGCGCCAAGGGCGAGAGCGTCCTGCCGCCCGAGCTGGTCACCGGGCTGGCCTCCGAGGTGCGCTTGCGCGCCCGGTCGGAGGAACCGCTGCTCAGCGCCCGCGAACGGCAGGTCCTCGAGATGATCGCCCAAGGTCTGTCGGTGCCCGACATGGCCAAGGAGCTGTTCCTCGCGCCGACCACGGTCAAGACGCACCTGCGCCGGCTGTACGAGAAGCTCGGCGTCTCCGACCGGGGCGCGGTCGTCGCGAAGGCCATGCGGACCCACATGCTCGAATGACGGGGACGGGCCGCCCGTCGTCCTGGTGTTCGCTCGAACGCATGACGGGGCTCTCCGGGTCCCGCGCCTACCGTGAACGCGTCCCGCACCACGTGACGCGAGGAGGCGCACATGCTGCCGAAGACCCCCCTGCAGGCCGGTCCCCACCCGGCCGCGCACACCGCGGCGGACCGGGACACCGGCTACCCCGTCCTGCTCCCCAACGCCCCGGTCGGCCGGTCTCCGGCCGACCGGCTGTGCCTCGTACGCGGCCGCGGAGCGGTGGTGTGGGACAGCGCCGGCCGGGCGCTCGTCGACACCCTCGCAGGTCTCGGACAGTGCGCGGTCGGCTACGGCCGCGCGGAACTCGCCGACGCCGCGGCCGCCCAGATGCGCGAACTGATGGCCTACCCCCTGCACGCGGGACCGGTCAACGAGCCCGCACTCCTGCTGGCCCGCAGACTCGCCGCCCTCTCACCGGCCCCCGGCAGCCGGGTCAGCTACACCTCCTCCGGCAGCGAGGGCACCGAGACCGCCCTCAAACTGGCCCGGCTCGCGCACTTCCACCACCGTGGACAGCACCGGCCGTACGTGCTCGCCCTCGAAGGCTCCTACCACGGCGCGACCGCCGGCGCCCTCGCGGTCACCGCGCGCGACGAGGTCCACCGGGGCCTGGGCGCCGCGTCCTCCCGGTACACCGTCAGGCTCACCCGGCCCGACCCGGCCGCGCTCGGCCCCGGCCCCGTCCCGTACCTGATGGCCGAGCTGGAGGACGCGATCCACCGCGTCGGAGCCCACCGCATCGGTGCGTTCATCGGCGAGCCCGTCATGGGTGTGGCGGGCAACGTGGTGCCGCCGCCGGGCTACTGGCCCGCCGTGCGGCGGGTCCTCGACGCCCACGGCATCCTGCTCATCGCCGACGAGGTGGCCACCGGATACGGGCGGACCGGCGACTGGTTCGCCTCGCCCGGACTCGGCCTCGAACCGGACATCGTGATCACGGCCAAGGCCCTGACGAGCGGCTACATCCCCATGGGCGCCGTCCTCGTCGGCCGCCGCGTCCTGGAGATGCTCGACGGCCTCCCGCTGCGGCACGGCTTCACCGCGAGCGGGCACGCCACGGCCGCCGCCGTCGCCCTGGCCAACCTCGACATCATCGAACGGGAAGGGCTCGCCCGCCGGGCTGCCGAGACCGGAGCCCGGATGCTGGCCGCGCTGCGCCCGTTGGAGGAACTGCCCTGGGTGCGGACCGTACGGGGCCGTGGCCTGATGCTCGCCGTGGAACTGTCGGGCGGCGCGGCGGTCGCGGAACGCGCCCGTACGATCCCCGCCCGGGCCGCCGAAGCGGGTGTCCTCATCCCGGCGGCGTTCGGCCTGGTCCGGCTGACCCCGCCCCTGGTGCTCACGGACGGCCAGGCGGAACGGATCGTGGACGTGGTGACCGCGGAGGTCCGCCGCCTGGGCACGCCCCGCGTCCCCATGGCCGGCGGCCCGCGCACCCCCTGCCCCTGATTCCTGGGGCAACGGATTCCTGGGGCAACGCGAAGGGCCCCGCGGTCTCTGTAGACCCCTGGGGCCCTCTCCTTGTCCCCAAAAGGAGGAAGCCTTCCACTGGGGAAACCCGTGCCATTGGCAGCCCCCCCCCCCC
>NZ_JBHUBS010000001.1:919934-1118758 GCF_042788835.1 Streptomyces sp. NPDC056883
TGGGTCTTGGGGAAAGGGGTTTCTGGGAAAAACCGGAGTTCCCCGTGTTCTTTGGAACCCCCGGCCCCCCTCCCCTTTGCCCCAGAAATGAGGAATCGTTCAGTGGCGGCAGCCGGTGCAGTGGACGGCCGCCACCGTACGGACGCGGCTCGTGCCGAGCCCCATGGGCACGGTCCGCTCCTGCCGGACGATCCGCAGGTGGTCCCCGCACACGGCGGCCCCGCACGAACGGCACACGCCCTCGGCGGGGTGGGTGTGGCCGGCTTCGGTACGACAGGTCAGACAGTTCATCGCAGTGCCCCTTCCGGGATCGCTTCCCCGTGCTCGGCCGCCCGGCCGTGGACGGCGTCGACCAGACCGACCTGCTGGAGGACGGCGAGAGCTGCGGCAGGCCCGTCCGGGTCGCCGGGGAGGGCCCGGTGGTACTCCCGTTCCAGCCCGGCCAGGTCCCGGCCGTCGCAGAGGGAGTAGACCAGCCAGGCGCGGGAGTTGAGCCAGTGCATCCGGTTCGTGCCCGGCGCGGCCGCCAGCAGCATGCCCTGTTCCGCGAGCGGGAGCACCGTCACAGGCAGGCACTGCCGGTATCCGGCGGCGTCGGGGGCGTCGGGGGCGGACTCCCGCGCGGTCGGCGCGGCCGGCGGCGTCGCAGCCGACGGGCCGGCGGCCGGGTGCCGTGCCGCACCCGGGAGAAGTGGTTCCAGGGCGTCCAGCATCCAGGTGACCAGGGCGCGTCCGTCGGGGGTCAGCGCGTCGGCGTGGGCCTCCAGCGCCTGGTGCGCCAGGTAGCGGGTGCGTTCCTCGCTGGAGGTGTACGTGCCGTCGGCGGCGGCCGCGCTGCCGGGCGTCACCATGCCGACGGAATCCGGCGCGGGCGGCTCGCCGTAGCGGCGGCGCAGGTCGGCCGGGGCGTCGGCGGCGGCCGCGAAGAACAGCACCATGTGACCGTAGACGTGCAGCGAGCTGTACACACGGCGGAGGTTCCAGTCGACCACCCGCCAGGGCGGGACGCCGGTCATCCGGCCGATGTCGCCGACCAGCGCACCGGTGCGCATGATGTCGAACATCTTCAGGTGCAGCGATTCGTGGAAGAGCAGCTCGGCCACCTTCCACGGGTCGCTCAGCGCCTGCGGGGAGAGGAACAGCGCGGACGGCAGCCGGTCGCCGCAGGCGAACGAGTGCACACTGCCGTCCTCGTCCTCGCCTTCGGCGAAGCCGACGAGCGAGACGTGGCGCAACGCCCCGGCTCCGCTGTGCGGGAGCAGCTCGGCCAGCAGCCGGGCGCCCCGCGCCAGCGCCGTCAGGGTCTCGGCGCCGGGCACCACCCTGCGGTCCGCGCCCATCTCGGCGAACACGTCGTCGCGGCGTCGCCCGAGGGCCGTCAGCAGGGGATGGGCCTCTTCGGGGAGGGTGGAGGTCCACGTCCAGGCCGGCCCGAGGTCGGCCCAGGGCTGGTGGTGCGGATCCATGAGCGCCTCGCACGGCCCCAACCCACCTTCCCCCACGGCAGACTGACGCAACATCAGGGCCAACGTGCTGGGATCCTCCGGTCGTACGGAGAGCAGGTTGAGGTCGCGTTCGAAGGCGTTGCGGAGCACCGGGTCGAAGAGCACACGGCGCAGGGCCTCGTCAGGGAGCCGCTCGACGCGGCGGAACTCGGCCGCGTGGGAAGGGTGGTGGCGGCCGAGGAGCCGAAGACCGACGCGGAACCGGGCGGTGTTGCGGTCCGCGATGGCATCGGCGGAGCCGAACCGGGGGTCGGTGCCGAGGAGCCGGTCGATGTCGGTGTAGGTGCGCTGCATGCGATTCACCTCGCAGGGTGGGGGAGAGAGGGTGGGAAGGGCCGCGGGGCGGGCCGGGCGGCCCGCCCCGGGCGTTTCACCGGGCTACGGCGGCCGGGGCCACGAGCGGCGGGATCCAGTCGCGCTCCTCGGCGAGGTCGGCGCTCACTTCGGGGGCCGAGTGAGCGGGCATGAGCAGACGGGGCGGTTCCACGTGCGAGGTGGGCATGGGACGTCCTTCCGTAGGGCGGCGCGGTTCGCCGCCGTACCACCACGCTAGGGACGGGCCGCCGCCCGTCCGGTCATCCGATCGGCGGGCGGGCAGGACGATACGGCCGCCTTCACCCCCACTGTCGTCCCGCGGGTCGTCCGTGCGTACGACGCGCCGACGAGCGGCGGGGCCCGAGCGGGCGTTCGGCTCGACGTGGAGGGCCAGGCGGAGGCCGCTGGCGAGGACCCACAGGACCAGCGGCCAGATCGCGATCCGCTCGAAGCCCCCCTGGAAGGCGTGCGCGTGCACACCGGTGCCGAAACAGACGCCTGCCCCCAGGCCGAGGCAGCCGATCGTCCGGCCGCACCGCCCCCACCAGCGCGGCAGGGCCCCGGTGCCCGACAGCAGCGGGGCCAGTACGGCCACGGTGAGGTTCCCGCACAGAAGCGCGGCGAAAGCCCCCGCGAAGTGGGGCACCGGTCTGACGTCGTAGGGGTTGGCCGCAACCAGCACCGTGCCGACGGCGGCCGACATCACCAGGGCGACGGCCAGCGAGCGGCGGCGTCCCGGGCGCAGCAGGGGGCGGACGAGCAGCACTCCGGCGCCCAGGCCGACCCCGGCCAGGGCCCAGGACAGGTTCACCGCCGTGGACAGCGGCGAGCACACCCACCGCCCCTTCAGGGCCCCGCAGTCCGCGGCGCCGAGCGTCGAGACCATGTCCCGGGCCAGGTCCAGGGAGTGCAGCCGCACGGCGGCCACCGCACTGACCACCGCGGTCTGGACGGCCGAGGCAAGCCATACGAGACCACCGATGCGGGCGGCCGTGTGATGCCGGGTCGTCACCGGCGGCAAGGTCGTCATGGACACCACGCTCCGGCCGCGCCCGCTCCGACCGCGAGACGCGTACGGTCCTTGCTCGGGAGGCCCGGATTCATCCGCTGCCGGTCGGATCGGACGACAGGGCCGCGCCTTCGGACCGTTCGCCCCGGTGCCGTGGACCCGGTCCGCGTTCCCGTCGACCCCGCCCGCGGCGCATCCGGAAGCCCCGCACCGACCCGCCCGCGCGACAGCGCCCCGGCCTGCCCGGCCGGGGCGCTGTCTCGGGACGACGCAGAGCCTCCCGTCAGCCGCGGCGGAACGCCCGGGAGGCGGCCCACAGCATGCAGGTGCCGGCCGCGAGGACCAGCAGGAGTTCCAGCCAGACCGGCACCAGGTAGCCGCCCCACGTCACCCCGGGGGCGGAGGCCGTCGCACCGACCGCGCCGAGGACCGCGCGGCGGATCGGGTCCACCGCGTAGGTGAGCGGGTCGAAGCGGGTGGCGACGGCCAGCCAGCCCGGCAGCCGGGACAGCGGGAACAGGGCCCCGGAGAGGAAGAACAGCGGCTGCACGACCATCTGGGTCAGTGCCATGAAGGACTGCACCGAACGCATCCTGGCCGCCACCAGCACCCCGAAGCACGAGAAGGTGAACGCCAGCAGGCTCATGTACGCGAACAGGGTGAGCATCAGGGGCAGGTCGTACGGGACGCCCACCGCGCCCGCGAGAGCGAGCACGAGCGTGCCCTGGAACAGGCCCGTGGTCATCCCGCCCAGGCATTTGCCCGCCACCACCGCCGTCCGGCTCACCGGAGCGACCAGCATCTCCCTCAGGAAGCCGAACTCCCGGTCCCACACGATCGACGAGGCGGACCCGATGGAGGCGAAGACCACCGGCATCGCGAGCGCGCCCGCGTACACGAAGGTCTGGTACGGAACCCCGTACGCGGAGCGGGTCAGCGAGCCCAGGCCGCCGCCCAGCGCGAACAGGAACAGCAGCGGCTGGAGCAGCGCGGTGGCCACCCGGACCGGTTCGGCCATCAGCCGCAGCAGGTCCCGGTGCCACACCACGCACACGGCCCGCAGCTGGGCCGGCGCTCCCGTGACGGGAGGGCGGGTGAACGCGGCCGGGGGAGAGGCCGCCGGCAGCGCCCGCAGCCCGGCGGCGCTCACCGCGCTCCCCTCCTGCGCGCCCATTCGGCCCGCTCGGTGAGGCCGGGCCCGTCCTCGTCGGCCGCGGCTCCACCGGGACGGGAGGTCCAGGAGAGGAACACGTCGTCCAGCGTCGGCCGGGACACCTCCATGGACCGGACCGGCACGCCCAGCCCGCAGGCCAGCCGCGGGAGGAACGCCGCCCCGTCCGGTACCCGGACGAGGACCGTGCCGCGACCGCCGGGGCCCTCGGCGTGCCCGGACAGCCCGAAGCGGGTGCGCAGGGCCGTCACCGCGGTGACCGGGTCCGGGGTGGTGAACCGGACCACGTCGGCTCCGGTACGGGCCTTCAGTTCGGCCGGGGTGCCCAGGGCCACGACGACCCCCCGGTCCATGATGGCGATCCGGTCGCAGACCTCCGCCTCGTCGAGGTAGTGCGTGGTCATGAAGACGGTGACTCCCTCGGTCCGCCGCAGTTCGCGGATGCAGTCCCACAGGTGACGGCGCGTCTGCGGGTCGAGCCCGACGGTGGGTTCGTCGAGGAACAGCACCCGGGGCGCGTGCAGCAGACCGCGCGCGATCTCCACGCGCCGCCGCATGCCGCCCGACAGCTCCTTCACCTTGCTGCGGCGCCGCTCCGTCAGTCCCACCAGGTCCAGGACGTGGTCGACGCGAGGGGTGACGGCGGAGCGCGGCATCCCGTACATCCGGGCGTGGAACCGGAGGTTGCGCTCCACGCTCAGCTGCGTGTCCAGGGTGGATTCCTGGAAGACCAGGCCGATCTGGCACCGGGTCGCGTCCCGTTCGCGTACGACGTCCCGCCCGGCCACGGTCGCGGTCCCGCCGGTCGGTTCCACGAGGGTGCACAGCATCCCGATGGTCGTCGACTTCCCGGCCCCGTTCGGGCCGAGGAAGCCGTATATCTCCCCGGGCCGAACGCTCAGGTCCACGCCGCGCACGGCCTCGACGTCGCCGTAGGTCTTGCGCAGGCCGCGAGCCTCGACGGCGTAGGGAGGGGGCGGATCCTGTGGACCCGGCGGTGCCGGCGAGACGCTGCTCGGCGCCGGGCGCGGGGGCGAGGGGGCTGTGGTCACGGTGGGCTCCTCGGGACGGTCGGTCGCGTGTCGGCCGGAGACGGGCACGGAGAACGGGAGGCCGGGGCCTGGTGGGGCCCGGCCTCCCGCGTTCCATCAGCCCTTCAGCGCCGGACCAGGCTGCTGCAGGACGGCGGGGGCGGCGGCGGACCGGCGCAGGAGATGCAGCGCATCATCGGGTCGGCGTGCCGGCGGGTGGCCCAGGGCACCGCGGCGAAGCCCAGTTCGGCGGCGGGTCCGGAGGCGGGCGCCGGGACGGGTGCGGGGGAGATGAGGGACATCGTGTTGCTCCTGTCGTGGGTGGTGTCGTGTTCCGGGGGATGGAGGTCAGCTGTGGGACCGGACCGGGCGCTCGGTACGACGGGTCCGCGCGCCGCTGTCCGCGGTGACCTGCAGGCAGTCGACACACGACTGCTGGCACGCGGCTGCGGGGCCCTCGACCGCAGCCGGCAGCTGCTCGAATCCGAACGAGCGCGCCGTGCGGGTGGGGGTCGTGACGGTGGTGTTCATGAAAACTCCCGATCGTGTGAGGCAGGCCCGGATTCCGGGACGCTGCGGCTCGTCCTGCTCGGTGGTGCACGGCGGGCGCCGTCGGCGGTGTCCGTGCGGGGTCGGAGCGCGGCGCGGGGGTGGTGCGCCGTCCAGCGACAGCCACCACGTTAGGAACCCGGCGGGGCAGGAGCTGTCCTGCGATCGGACCTCCGGCAGGACGAACCCCCCCGCCCCCCACGCCGTGCCCTCGCCCCGTCCCCGCACGGCCGCGGTCGATGCGGCTGCCTCCCCCGCATCGACCGATCGCAGGACGGTTGCGGGCCGGACTGATCCCTAGCCTCGGTGACGACCACAGCGGGAACGCCGCGACGAACGCCGTCCGACCCGCGACCGCCGTCGGAGGAGACAGCATGTCCGCTTACCTGCCGCACCTCGGTTCCGGGCTCGGATACCGCAGGCAACTGGCCGACGGGATCACCGCGTCGGGCTTCGGCATCGACTGGCTGGAAGTCATCACCGAGCACTACCTGTTCGCACCCCCGGACACCCGCGAGGCCCTGCGCGAGCTCCGCCGCGGCCACCCGCTGGTCCCGCACGGCCTGGAACTCTCCCTGGGCTCACCCGAACCCCCCGACCCGCGCTACGTGGAGGAGCTCGCCGGACTCGTCGAGGAGATCGGTGCCCCCTGGTTCAGCGACCACCTGTGCTTCACCCGGGCCGACGCCATCTCCGTGGGGACGCTGGCACCCCTGCCGCGCAGCAGTGCCGTCGCCCAGCTCGTCGCCCGGCGCGCCCAGCGGGTCCAGGACGAGGTGGGCGTCCCGCTGATCCTGGAGAACATCACCTACCACATCGACCTGCCGAACCCCCTGACGGAGGCCCAGTTCATCGCCGAGGTGATGGAGCACTGCGAGTGCGGACTGCTGCTGGACCTCACCAACCTCGACATCAACTCCCGCAACCACCACTACGACGTCGGCGATTTCCTCGACACGATCCCGGTCGAACGCGTCGTCCAGGTGCACCTCGCCGGCGGCACCGAGGAGGCCGACGGCACGGCCCGGGACACCCACAGCGCCCCCGTACCCGAACGCGTGTGGGAGCTGCTGGCCGAACTGACCGCGCGCACCGAGATCAAGGCCACGCTGCTGGAACGGGACCAGGACTTCCCCGAGGACTTCTCCGAGATCACCGCCGAGGTCGCCCGCGCCCGGGAAACCGCCGGATGGGGCGCCGGGTCGGGCGTGCCGGGAGCACCGGTCGCCCTTCCCGGACGGGGGAGGGCGGAGCGATGACCGTGATGGACGCGCTCGCCGCGCTGCTCGCCGGCCCCCTGCTGACCGCCGCCGAACTCCGTGACGATCCCGAGGCGGTACGCGCCCGCTTCGGCTTGAGCGAGCAGGAGCTGGCCCTCCTCACCGGCGTCCCCGACGAGGTGTACGGCAGGGTGTCCCGCGACGTCGCCGCCAAACACCGTCTGGTCGTCGCCCAAGCGATGCCGGACACCGTGAATGAGGTGACGGCACGACACGGAGCCGTCCTGGAGGACTACTTGACCGGAACGGTGCGGCTGCCACACCCGGACGACCCGGTCGGAGCGGAGCGGGCGGCGGAGGCCTTCCTGGAACACGCCGCCCCCCGACTCCCCTCAGCACTCGCCGAGTTCGGCCGGTTCGAGCTGGACCGCTTTCGGCTGCGCCGCGACGAGATCGCGTCCGAGGCCGCCCGCTACTGGCACAAGACCGGGGTCCGGCAGCGGCGCGAGCGCGGCGGCGGCTGGATGGACCGGGACGTCGTCGTCGTACCGGCGACCGTCCTCGTCCTCTCGTACGCCCACGACGTGACCGCTCCCGACGCTCCCGCGGACATCCCGGACGGCCCGGTCAGCGTGGCCCTGCAACGGGTGTGGCGGGAACCCGTGCGCGCGTTCCGGCTCGACCCCGGCACGCGGGACCTGCTCGCGCTGTGCGACGGCACCCGCACGGCGCGGCGGGCGGCCGCCGAAGCGGGCGCCCCGCAGACCCAGGCGAGCGCACTGCTGCTCTCCCTGGCCAGGGCGGGGCTCATCGTCCCGCGCGGCTGACCGGTGACCCGGCGCGCCGGAGCAACCGGTGACCGCAGGGCTGAAGGCTCCCGGGGGAGGGGACCGGGAGGCCGCCCTCCGGGGGGTCGAACGGATGAACGGGGTCGTCCCCTCGTCCGTCCGTTCGGAGGGTCACAGGGCCCGGAGGCGTCCGTAGTGTCGAAGGCGTGCACACGGCAGGACCAACAGAAGAGCAGGACCAACAAAAGAGCAGGGACAGCAGGACAGCGTCCGGAACGTCCGCGACATGGGGAGCATGCGCGGCTGTGACGGCAACCGCTCACCGGGCATGCGGACCGGCGGTGATCAAACCGTGAGTAGACCCCCACAGCACATTTCGGAACGCACCTGCGCTCAGAGGCCGGCCACCCGCCGGCCTTTTCCCTGTGTCCGGGGGTCCCTTTGCCCGGGCGTTCCGCGCGCTCCCGCCGCACGGACGGGGTTCACTGGGGAGGTGGATCCCGACACGGACGGAGGCACGCTCCCGCCGCTGCGCGGGGCGCTGCGCGCCGTCCGGGACGTACTGGACGCCACCGACCCGGGGCTGGTGCGGTTGGTCGGGGCCGCCCACACCGTCGGCGCGATCTGCCTGACCCTCGCCGCCCTGTGGGCCCTCGGCTTCGACACGCCCTTCCTGGTGGCGGCCGGCTCGTCCGCGCTGGTGTGGTCCATGGTGCTGACCGGGCCGAAGGAGGGGGAGCAGGCCGTCACCCACGCGCTCGGGCTGCCCGCAGCGCTGCTGGCGGCCACGGCGGCCGTGCTGCTCGCGCCGTACCCGGTCTGGTCCGGTGCCGTCTTCGTGGTGCTGCTGTTCGTGACGGTGTACGTCCGCCGCTACGGGCCCCGGGGCACCGCCCTGGGCATGAACGCCTTCCAGATGTACTTCGTGATGCAGTTCGTGCGGCTGCCGGACGAACAGCTGCCCCGCCTGTGGGCGGCGCTGCTGGTGGCCTTCGCGTGCGGGGCCGTGGTGCGGTTCGTCCTGCTGCGGACTTCGCCCGCCCGGTCCTTCGCACGGTTGCGCAGGTCCGTGCGGGCCTGTCTCGCGGACGTGGCCGAGGCGCTGGCGGCGCTCGCGGACCCCGGCGACCGGCCGGGCCGGATCACGACGCTGCGGCGTCGGCTGCGCAGGCTGCACACGTGCGCGCTGATGCTCCAGGACAGCGTCGAAGCGTGCGCCGCCCCGGCGGTCGCCGCGCGGGTGCGGACCAGGATGACCGAGACGGACGTACGGGCCGAACGGCTCGCGGTGATGCTGCTGCGGACCGGCGGGGCCTCCGGGGACTCGGCCGCGCAGGACTTCGCCCACCGGCTGCACCTGCGCGGCGCCGACGGGCACACCGGAGGCGCTCCGGCGGCAGGGACGGACCTGGAGGCCCGGTTGAGAGCCCTCCCGGGGGTCTTGGCCCGGGGCGGGCCTCCCCGCCCGGAGGCCGATCCCGCACAGCAGATGTCCGCCGCCCCCGGCCCGCTCCCGCAGCCAGACGTGCCCGGCCCGGTCACCGCGGAGGCGGACGCCGTAGCCGTTGCCGATCAGGCCCTGACGGACTTCGAGCAGGCTGCGGCCGGGCTCCGTGAGGCGTTCCGGTGGTCGCCCGGAACCCGGCCCGCCCCGGCGGCGCAGACCTCCGAGCCCCCACGCTCGGAGCCGGAGGCGCAGAGCCACGGGGTGGAGCGTCCGACGACGCGGGCGGCCGTCCAGGTGGCCTGCGGCGCCGCCGTCGCGACCGTCGGCGGGCAGCTCATCTCCTCCGACCATGCGTACTGGGCGGTGCTCGCCTGCTGGATGGTCTTCTTCAACACCGCCTCCACCGGAGAGATCGCGCTCAAGGGTTCCCGCAGGGTGGCCGGGACCCTGGCAGGGGCGCTCGTCGGGCTGTTCGTCGCCTCCGCCCTCGCCGGACACCCCTGGGCGGCCTTCGCCCTCACCCTCCTCTGCGTCTTCGGCATGGCCTACACGGCCGCCCTGTCCTACACCGCGGCCACCTTCTTCATCACCCTGATGATCGCCCTGCTCTCGGACCTGCTGGGCACCTACACGGACGACCTGCTGCTGATCCGAATCGGAGAGACGGTGTTCGGGGTGCTGTGCGGGGTGGCGGCCGCCGTCCTGGTCCTGCCGCGGGCGACCGGGCGGCGTACCGACGCCCTGCTCGCCGACGCCCTGCGCGCGCTCGCCGACGCGGTCACCGCGACGGTCCGCCGGCTGACCTCCCCGGCGCCTGTGGACCCCCCGGACGCGCTGGTGCGCGCCGCGCACACCGCCGACCTGCGCGTGGAGGAACTGACCCGGTCGCTCACTCCGCTGGTACACCCCGCCGCACCCCACCGGGCCCGCCGCCGGACCTCCCTCTATGTGCTGGGGCTGCTGGAGACCTGCGCCTACCACGTACGGGTCCTCGCGGTGGAGGCCGGCCGCGGCGCACCCGGCGGCTGGTCGGCCTCGCCCGCCCGGCCGCTGCTGGAGGAACGGGCACGGACGGTGGTGGTCCGGCTGGAGGCGCTGGCCGCCGGGCACGCGGACGGCCCGGAGCCCGCCCCCACGGCCGGTGCGCCTGCGCAGGGCCCGGTGGCCCCAGGCCCGGACGAGACTCGCATGCTGATGCACTTGCGCCGGATGGAGGACGACGTACGAGCCATGGCCGGGGCCCTGCCACGGCCGGGAGCCGAGCTCCGAAGGGGGTCGGCGTGAACGGATACGCGGCCGTCTACGAGGTGGTGGCGCAGCCGCCGCGCCGCCCGGCCGGCCCGACCGCAGGGGACCGCATCGGCACCGTCCACGCCGCGGAGACCGACGACAGCGGGCTCCGCGCGGGCCCGCTCACCCTGTGCGGGCGCAGCACCGTCGACATGCCGGCCGCCCCCGGCGACCGGCCCGGTGCGGCCGGCGAGGCCTGGTGGCCGCGCATCAGCGGGGTCCGGATCTGCGCGGCCTGCGACCGCGAGACCTGACGCCCGTCGGGACGGGCCTCAGGCGGGGTGGCCGCTGCCGTCGGCCAGCCAGGGCAGGCGGTGTCCCATGCGGTCGCGCTTGGTCACGAGGTAGCGGATGTTGTCGGCGCCGGCCGGCGCCGGCAGCGGCTCCACGCCCGTGACCAGCAACCCCAGCGAGGCCAGCGCCCGCGCCTTGTCCGGGTTGTTGGACAGCAGTCGGCAGGAACGCACGCCCAGGTCACCGAGGATGCGGGCGGCCGCCGTCCAGTCCCGCGCGTCGGCGGGCAGGCCGAGTTCCAGATTGGCGTCGACGGTGTCCCGCCCGGTCTCCTGGAGGGCGTAGGCGCGCAGCTTCTGCACCAGGCCGATGCCCCGCCCCTCGTGGTCGGCCAGGTAGACCACCACGCCGCGGCCGCCCGCCGCGACGCGCCGCAGGGCCTCGTGCAGCTGGGGTCCGCAGTCGCAGCGCAGGGAGGCGAAGACGTCCCCGGTCAGACAGCCGGAGTGGAGGCGTACGGGGACGTCGGTGCCGTCGGGCACGCGGCCGTCGGCATCGAGCCCGCCCGCGATGAGGGCCACGTACTCGGAGTCAGTCGCCGCGTCCCGGTAGCCGACCGCGGTGAAGGTCCCGTACGGAGTGGGCAGGCACACGGTGGCGGCGCGCTCGACGCGGGAGGCGACGTTCCGCAGGTGCCGGATCAGGTCGGCGATGGAGATGATCGCCAGCCCGTGTTTCCGGGCGAAGCCGAGCAGCCGCGGCAACCGGGCCATGGAGCCGTCGTCGTCGACGATCTCCGCGATCACGCCGACGGGCGGCAGCCCGGCGAGCCGGGTCAGGTCCACGGCGGCCTCGGTGTGCCCGGGGCGGGCCAGGACCCCGCCTGCGGCCGCGCGCAGCGGGAAGACGTGGCCGGGCCGGGTCAGGTCGGAGGGGCCGGTGCGGGGGTCCGCGAGCAGGCGCGCGGTCCGGGCCCGGTCGGCCGCCGAGATGCCGGTCGTGATACCCGCGCGGGCGTCGGCGGAAACGGCGTACGCGGTGCCCTTGGGGTCCTCGTTGACGGCGGCCATCGGCGGCAGCCGCAGGGCGTCGAGGGCCGCCGCGGTCATGGGGGTGCAGATCACCCCGGAGGTGTGCCGGACGGTGAAGGCCATCAGCTCGGGGGTGGCGTGGACCGCGGCGAACACCAGGTCGCCCTCGTTCTCGCGGTCTTCGTCGTCGACCACGACCACGGGGCGGCCGGCGGCGATCTCCGCGACGGCCCGTTCGACGGTGTCGAGCACGGGCCCGTCGCCGTAGGAGGGAGTGTCCGTGCCGCGGTCGGGGTGGCTGTTCATGGGAGGTGGCCTTCCGGGTGGCGGGTGGCGGGGTGCCGCCGGTTCCACGAGTAGCCCACGGGCGGAGCGCCGGACCTGTCATCCGATCGGAGGGGAGAAAGGCGGAATGGCTCCGGCGCCGGAATGACCCCGGCACCGCAATGGCCTCGCTGCCGGAATGAAAGTCGTACGACCGTCTCGCATTCTCCCGAGGGTGCGACAGTCCGTTCCGACAACTCTTTCCGCAGCGCGGGTCGTTGGAAGGCTTTTCCGACCGTGCGCGGCATGATGGCGCGGAATCGGCCCCGGTGGCTGTGTTCTTCCTCTTTATTCTCTCGGAGTGTCCGGATGATCAGATATCCCTTCGGCAGGTGGACCGCGGTCGGGTCCCTCCTGGCGGCCCTGGCCTTCGCCTCCGGCTGCGGTACGGCCCTGCCGGACCGCGGCCAGGCGGCCCCGTCCGCCGCCACGTCGGCGCCGGTCAGCCCGTCGCCCGCCATCACCGGCGCGGCCACCGAGGACCTGCGGGACCCCGCCGAGGTGGTCAGCACGAACGGCCTGCTCAAGACGCGGATCGTGGTCGAGCGCAAGAAGGTCCGGCTGGCGGGCAAGGACGTCTGGGCGCTGACGTACAACGGTCTCTACATGCCGCCGACCCTGCGCCTGAAGCCCGGCGACCGCATGGAGATCGCCTTCGAGAACAGGCTTCCGGAAAAGGTCACCAATGTCACGAATCTCCACGTCCACGGCATGCACGTCTCGCCGGGCGGGAATTCGGACAACATCTTCCTCGCCATCGATCCGGGAAAGACCTTCGATTTCAAGTACCAGTTCCTGAAGTCGCTCGAGCCGGGCACCTATTGGTACCACCCGCACCCGCACACCCAGTCCGCCGCGCAGACGGCGGGCGGTATGGCGGGCCTCATCGTCGTCGACGGCCTCGACCGGTACATGCCGGAGCCGCTGCGCGGGATCACCGAGCACTCCATCGCCCTGAAGGACTTCCAGCTCGTCGGCGATCAGATCAAGACCACCGACCTGAAGATGGGCGCACCGACGACCCGTACCGTCAACGGACAGCTGAACCCGCGCATCCGCATCAAGCCGGGCGAGACACAGCTGTGGCGGATCGCCAACATCGGCGCCAACATCTTCTACAAGGTCGCGCTGCCCGGCACCACGTTCCACGTCGTGGCGCAGGACGGCTACCCGGTGAACAAGGTCTTCCCGCTCGACTCGATCGTCATTCCGGCCGGCGCCCGCTACGACGTCCTCGTCCAGGGCGGCCAGGCCGGCACCAAGGAGCTGATCACCCAGCCCTACAACTCGGGCAAGGCCGGCAACCAGTTCCCGCAGGCGACCCTCGCGACCGTCGAGACCTCCGGCCCGCCGGTGGAGCAGGCGGCCCTGCCGACGGCCTTCGCCCCCGTGGACGACCTGGGGAAGGAGCCGATCGCCGGGCGCAAGACGGTCGTGTTCACGGAGAACAAGGCCGGCACGCTGTTCTACGTCAACGGCAAGCAGTTCGACCACAACCGGATCGATTTCAGGGTCAAGCTGAACACGGTCGAGGAATGGACGATCCGCAACGACAGCGACGAGGTCCACTCGTACCACGTGCACACGAACGACTTCCAGGTCATGAGCGTCAACGGGAAGCCCGACGTGAACTACGGCTTCCAGGACACCGTGGACGTCCCCGCACGCGGCAAGATCGTGATCCGGTCGCGCTTCGTCGACTTCCCGGGCAAGACCGTGCTGCACTGCCACATCCTCAACCACGAGGACGCCGGCATGATGGCGACGGTGCAGATCGACCCGTGACG
The DNA here is from genome assembly GCF_042788835.1 of Streptomyces sp. NPDC056883. Classification (NCBI taxonomy): domain Bacteria; kingdom Bacillati; phylum Actinomycetota; class Actinomycetes; order Kitasatosporales; family Streptomycetaceae; genus Streptomyces; species Streptomyces sp. NPDC056883. The sequence continues at coordinate 933,636 of NZ_JBHUBS010000001.1, forward strand.
ACGGCGGAGTGACTCCCGCACGGTGACCCCGCCGCGCGGGCCGGTCCCGGCCCGCGCGGCATCCGGCGAACGGCGCCGGAGCGCCGTCACGGCGCACCGGTCGCCGGCCTTCCTCCGGCGGATCGACCGAAGGCATGACCCGCGACCGCGCGGACCACTGGTGTGCTGGCCGACGACCGTCCCGTACGACGTCGGAGGACGCCACCATGGACAGCCCCGGCACCCGGCCCGGCCCCAGCTCTCGCAGCAGCGGGAGCGGGAGCGCCGCGATCCCGCCCGCCGCCCGCGCCGCCCTCGCCCTGGCGGTTCCGCTCGCCGCGGGTCTGGCCGCGCACCGGCCCGACTACGGTGCCGTCGCCTCCCTGGGAGCCCTGTTCGGCGTCCTGGCCGCCACCGCACCCGACCGCCGGACCCGGCTGCGCACCGTCACCGCCTGCCTGCTGCTCGGCGGGACCGGAGCCGCCCTCGGCGGGCTCGTCCAGGGCCACGGATGGGTCGCTTGCGCGGCCCTGACCGGCCTGGCCCTCGTGTCCGGGATGCTCTCGTCCCTGAGCCGCACCGCCTCGCTCGGCGGGCTGATGCTCCTGCTGAACGCGGTCCTGGCGGCCGGGCCGCCCGCATCGGGCCCCCGGTGGGTCCCACCGCTGCTCATCGCGGGCGGCGGCCTGCTGGTCCTGGTCCTCTGCGCCCCGGCCGGCGTCCGCACAGGCCGGCCGCCCGAGCGGCCTCCCGTGTCCGCGGCCCGCCCGGGGCCCCGTAGGGGTCCGCGCGCGTTCTGCTCTTCGGCCGCCCCCTGGAACTACGGCCTCCGTCTCGCTCTCTGCGTGGGGCTGGCGCAGGCCCTGATCGTCCTGATGCCCTTCGAGCGGGCCTACTGGGTGCCGGTCACCGTGGTGTTCGTCCTCAAACCGGACCTCGGCCCGGTGGTGTCCCGCGCCCTGCTGCGGGCCGCCGGCACCGCCGCGGGCCTCCTGGCGGCCGTCGCCGTGTTCGCCGGCGTACCGCGCGGCTGGTGGGACGTGCCCGTCCTCGTCCTGCTCGGCGCCCTGATGCCGGCCTTGTCCGGGCGCGGATACGGAGCCCAGACCGCGGCCGTCACCCCGATCGTCCTCCTGCTGTCCGACATGGCCAACCTGGAGGGTGCGGAACTCGTCGGCCAGCTGATGTGGGACAGCCTGATCGGCTGCGCTGTGGTCCTCGTGGCCGGGCACGCCCTGTGGCCCCGTGCGGGGCGCTTCGAGCGGGCATGAAAAAGCTCCCGGTGCCGGCGGGGGCCGGTACCGGGAGCCGGAGGCGGTGAGCCCCCTTGGTCCGCTACTCCGACAACGTTTGGGCGCTGACGGCACCGAACTCGGCGGCGAGGGCGAGGGCGAGCTCCTGGATGACGGTCATGTCCGGCCTTTCGTCAGGTTCACGGACGGGGTGTCCGTGCTCGATGCCGCAAGTCCACCAGCCGGAGCCGGGTCGCGCTGTCGTCCTTACGGACCACGAGGGGGACGACACGCGCCCACCCCGCCAGGCACCCCGAAGGCTCAGCGCGCCATCCCCAGCAGGTGCCGGATCCGGCCGGGCGCGAGGTACATCGCCAGGCCCGCCGCCCAGGCCAGCGCGCCCTCCACGGCCACCACGGGGCTCGTACCCGGATCGACGCCCGCCGGGATCAGTGCCCAGCGCACGGTGATGTGCCCGGACAGCACCAGCGCCCCGTGGCCCAGTGCCGTGACGCCCAGCCACAGCGAGAACCTGCGGACGACGGAGGCGAGTTCGCCGGGTGCCGATCACGAACGGTGCCGGCCCGGCGCCGAGGTTGATGTCCATGGAGAAGACGGTGAAGCCACCGTCGCGCCGCGGATCGTCGGACCTCTCGTAGAGGTGGCCGACCAGCGTGGAGAGAAGCTGAACCGCTCCCACATCTCGGTGAGGAACAGCGTGGCCGGTCCCCGGGGGTGCCCGAAGAAGGCCCCGGGCGCAGGGGCCGCGGAGGCTGCTCGACGCCGCGCGGCCTTCCCGGCGCTCATGCGGGGGCTCCTTCCCTCCGCGCAGCGTCGCGGCCGTCATCGGCGAGGAGGGGCAAGTGGGCGCGTACGGTGCGGACGAAGTCGGCGAGGCCCAGGAAACCGTGTGCGCGGAGCGCCGGCAGCAGCTCCGCCGAGCCGGTGACCTTCCAAGCGCCGAGCAGGCGGGCGCAATGGGCCTGCGTCCACTGCCGTTCGGCCGCCGAATCCGCCGGGCCGCCGTTCGTGCCGCACCGGATCAGGGTCGCGGCGGTCTCGGCGAAGGCGGGGTGGTCGCGCAGTACGGCGACGGCGGACGTGGCCCAGTCCAGTCGGGAGGTGGTCCGCCATAGCCGCGTCGCCAGCAGGGGGCCTGCCTGCCGCCAGGGCAGTTTGCGTTCGCCGGGGCGCAGCAGCTCCGCGTACGACCGCGCCGCCGCCGGGTCGGCCGGCAGCCGCAGATCCGCCAGGTGCATGGTCAGCGCGGCCGAGAGGGCGGGCCAGCCCGCCCCGGCCGTCGGCGCCGGGGCGGCGTCGGTACGGGGGAGCGCGGCCAGGATCTCGGCGGCGGCGATGTCGCGCAGCGCGTCCGGGAAGCCGTCCCAGGTCAGGGCCAACGCCTCCAGGACCTGCTCGCTGCCCACCGGAGTGTCGGCCCGGGCAGGGAACCCCTGCGGCAGCGGGGTGCTGCGCCAGGAGCGCAGGAACACCGTCTCGGCCAGGGGGGTCGGTGCCCCGAGGTAGGTGAGCCGGCCGCGCGCCGCGGTCTCCCCGGCTCCTGCGGTCCCGGCTCGCGGCGCCTCGGTGAGCGCCAGCCGGCGCAGGGCGGTGACGGCGTCGCGGCGTTTGATGCGGGGGCCGCTGCGGGAGTACCGGGCGCGGAAGGCCCGCAGCTCGTCCGCGTCGGCTCCGCGGGCGCGGGCGGCGGTGAGGACGGTGGCGCTGTCGCGGGCGGTGAAGGGCAGCTCCGCGGCGGTGTCGACGATGAGCGCGGCGCACTCGGGCCCGATGACACCGGTGCGCAGGGCGTGGCCGACGGCGTGGCGGAGGTCGACCAGGGCCCAGCTCAGGGCCCGGTGGCCGTCCTCGGGGCCGGCGTGGAGCAGAGCGACTTCGTCGTCGCCGGTGACCTCCTGGTCGCGGTAGGCGCGGAAGACGCTGCCGATGCCGGTCATGCCGAAGGACGCCAGTTCGGCGGCGCGCAGGGCCCCCATGCTGGCGGCTCCGTACACCTCGACGCCGCCGTCGAGGAGCGCGAGGAGTTCCTTGTGGCGGACGGCTCGGGAGTGCAGGAAGAGCCCGTCGATGATCAGGAGGCGGTCGCCGGACCGCAGCCCCCAGCGCAGGACCTGGTCCGCGGCCACGGGCGGGCGGACCTCCGCGGCGGGGAGGTGGGAGCGGACCTCGTCGGGCGTGAGGGTGGGCCCGGCGGTGACGACGGTGCGGCAGCGGCTGGCGGCGCGGGCGTGGGTGCCGGTCGGGGCCGTCACGTCAGCTGCCCGCCTTGTGCGCGCGGAGGGTGCCGGGTACGACGATCCGGACGACCGGCACCGGGGAGCCCGCCGGGGTCAGGTCCACGCGCAGGACGCGGTGCCCGGTGGCGGCGAGACGGCCCAGCAGTTCCTCCAGGTCCGCGTCGAGGTCGCGGCCGGAGGGCTCGGGGGGCGGCGGGGCGTGGTGGCGCGCGATCAAGGAGTCGCTGTCCGGAGCGTCGGGGGCGGGCGGCTCGGCGGCCTCGGGGGCGTACGTGATGAACGGCAGGTCGTCGCGGGCTCCGGCGACGGCGGTGAGCCGGGACTGCACCGCCTCGGTGACGGCCCGGGACAGGGCGACGTCGGCGTCGTGGTGGGTGCCGGAGCCGGAGAACCACGAGGGCACGCTCGGGGACCACAGCCGCGCCTCGAAGGTCGGCAGTCCCCAGGGGCCGGTACGGTCCACGGCCTGCACCACTGCGCCCGCCGCGGCGCAGTGGCGCAGCACGGTGGCGGCGGCGCCGTGGCGGCCGGGGCGCAGCGGGGTGGCGTCGGCCCAGGAGCCGCCCGCGGTGAGGGCGAGTGCCAGGTCGTGGCGCTCGACGACCTCCTGGAGGGCGTGCAGGGTGGCTTCGGTGAGGGTGTTGCCGCCGGCGATGCCGTTGCTCGTGACGGCGGCGAAGGTGCCGGGGGACCAGTGCGGCCGTACACGCAGGTCGGTGCGGACGGCGTCCACCGGGAGCCAGGTCGCCCGGCCGCCGGTGAGGTCCTCGGCCGGGCACCAGACGAGCGGGGTACCGGGCAGCGGCGTGCGGTCGGCGGAGGGGGCGAGGAGGTACGGGTCGTAGGTGAGGGCGTCGGCGAGGTCGGCGACGGACGCGGTGACCGCGTCGGGCCGGGGCTGTTCGGAGACGTAGGACTCGTAGGCCTCCATGGCCGCCGATACGCGGGCCAGGCGGTGGGTGAATCCCTTGCCCTGTGCGACGGACAGGTTGGCGGCGTTCGGCCGTACCGCCTGCCAGACCGGCAGGCCGATGTCGTCGAGCTTCGTCACGTCGGCCACCCGCGTGATCCCGGCCCGCGGGAAGAGCGGCTCCAGGCGGCGCCAGGTCTCTTCGGCCGCGACCGCCCGATGGGTGCCGAGACGCTCGACGGTCAGTGCGTGGTGCGGCGCCGGACGCGTGGTGGTGGCGGTCATGGGACGGCCGTCCTTCGAATCGTCGTCGGGGGATGCTGCGAAACCGTGAAACACCGGCTCGTCACGACGATAGGAACGGTGCGGTGGCGGCCGTGTCGTCCGTTCGGTCCGTCCCGGAGGCCACCGGTCGGCTGTGGGACTCCCGGGTACGGGTCCCGGACGCGATGCGGACCGACCTGCTCCTCCTCCCCACCGACCGTTGGGAGGAACCGGGGGAGCGGTCGCCGCGCCTAGCGTCGAGGAGGCCCACCGGACGGAGCCCGCCCGCCCTGACCGTGCCCGCGCACACCGCGCGGCACGTACGGCGGGAGGCGCACCGGGTGGACCGCGCCGCGTTCGCGGCTGACGCCGCGGCATCCCCACGCCACGCCCAGGAGCGTACGTGCCATGTCCCCCTCCCCGCGCAGCACCGCCCTGCCCAGCACGGCCCTGTCCCGCACCGCCCTGTCCCGCACGGCCCTGTCCCGCATCGTCCTCCGGCGCGCCGTACGCCCGCTGCGCGCGGCCGGCCGAAAGGACGGTCCGCTCGCCTCCAGGGCCTTCCGGCTCTTCCTGCTCTCCCAGTCCGTCGCGGGCACCGGCACCTGGGTGCAGCGCACCGCGCAGGACTGGCTGGTGCTGGAACTCACCGGAAGCGTGGCGGCCGTCGGCCTGGTGGTGACCGTGCAGTGCCTGCCCGCGCTGCTGTTGGGGCTGTGGGGCGGCGCGATCGCCGACCGGTACCGGCCCCGGCGGCTGATGATGCTGTGCAACGGGGTCGCCGCCGCGCTGGCGCTCGCCACGACGGCGCTCGTCGTGACCGGCACCGCCCGCATGTGGACGGTGTGCCTGCTCGCCGGTGCCCTGGGCGTGATGACGGCGGTCGAGGGACCGGCCCGCCAGGCCCTGATCCCGCGACTGGTGGCTCCGGAGCACCGCCGCCGCGCGACCGGTCTGGCCACGGCCAACTTCCAGCTCGCCCGGATCGCCGGGCCCGCCCTCGCCGGTCTCGTCATCGGCTGCCTGGGCACCGGCTGGGCCTTCCTGCTCTGCGCCCTCACCCCCATCGCCTGCGCCACCGGGCTGCTCGCCCTGCGGCACACGGCGGCCCTGGACCGGACCCCCCTCCCGCACGCCGCGGACCGGGTAAGGCCCCGCGGCACGCTCGGGATCCTCGCCGCCCACCCGCGCCTGCGGTGGACGCTGGTGCTGAGCGGGCTCATGGCCCTGTTCGGACTGAACCTTCCGGTCCTCCTGCCGGCCCTGGCCACCGACGGCTTCGGCGCGGCTCCCGAGTCCTTCGGAGTGCTCAGCGCCCTGCTGGCCGTGGGTTCCGTCCTCGGCGCCCTGCTGGCCTCCAGGCTGCGGACCTGCCCGCTGCGCACCCTCGCCGGCTGCGCCCTGGCCGTGGGAGCACTCCAGGCCTGCGCCGCCCTCGTCCCCTCGATGGCCGCCTTCGGGGCACTGCTCGTCCCGGTCGGAATCGCCGCGCTGTGCTTCACCACCACCGCTGCGACAGCCATCCAGATGGGGGTCGGCCCCGCCCTGCAGGGCCGGGTGGCCGGACTGGCGATGCTGGTGACCCTGGGCTCGGCCGCGGCGGGCGCCCCGCTCGTCGGCACGCTCGCCGAAGCCCTCGGGCCGCGCTCCGCCTTCGCCCTCACCGGCGCCGCCTGCGCCGGGATCGCCGTTCTGGCCGTCGTCGCCGTGATCCGCACCCGGACCACCGCCCCCACCGGACCCGTCACGAGCCCCGCCACTACCCCCGGGCGGGTGCGGCCCCGCCACCCCGTCACCACCACCCGGCGGCCCGTCGCCGTCGAAGCCTGAGGAGCGGGACCGTGCAGTTCCCCGACACGGGAGGCTCAGCCGCCGCCGCTGCTGTCACCACCGCCGACCGGACGGCTCGTCTCGCGGAGCAGCTGGGCGGCGAGCGCCAGCGCGGTGCCCCGCGGCGAGGACAGGTCCAGGCCCGTCAGGGCGGTCAGCCGGGCCAGCCGCTTGTCCACGGTGTTCGGATGCACGCCGAGGGCCGTCGCCGTGGCCCGGCGGTCCAGGCTCAGCTCCAGATGGCTGCGCAGGGTGGCCAGCAGTTCAGGACGGTGCCCGACCGGATCCAGCAGCCCGGCGATGCTGTCGCTGCCGGGGCCGGTCCGGGACAGGTGGAACTCCAGCAGGACGTCCTCCAGTCGGTGCACCCGGCCGACCGGGAGACCCCCCGCACGGGCGATCCGTACGATCTCCTCCGTGGTCCGGGCGGCCTCCGGCACCCCGGCCGCGTCCCGCGCGGGCACCGCGGCGACGTACAGAGGCCCCCCGTACCCCTCGGACAAGAGCCCCGCCAGGCCTGGCGGGACCTCCCCGCACCCGGGCAGCACGGCTCGCCCGGCCAGGTCCCCGCCCTCCGGCTCACCGGCCAGGAGTACGGACGCCCCGACGCCCGCCGTCCTGCCGAGGGCGGTGCGCAGCCCCCGCAAGCGCCGCCGGTGCCCGACGGGACCGCCGCCCGGTGCCGCAGGGCCGGTCCCCAGGGCCAGTACGAGGAACGGGCCGTCGAGGTCGATGCCCGCCTGCCGCCCGTCCTCCGGGCCGAGCCCGCCGTCCAGCAGCCGGTGCGCCAGCCGGGTCCCGTCCGCGGCCCGCTCCGAAGCGAGCGCCTCCCGCTCCTCCAGATAGCGTTCCGTCACCAGCCCCACGACCTCGGTCTGGGCGCGCAGCAGCAGATCGACGAGTTCGGCCACGGCCCCGCTCTCGTGCGGCCCGGCCTCCTCCCGGATGACTTGCCACAACCCGTGCACGCCGAGCGCGTACGTGCGGAGCAGCAGGTGCAGCGGAACCCCCTCCTCTGCCCGTCGGGCGGCGCGCTCCTGGAAGAGCCGGTACCCGTCCGGGCCCGCGGGCGGGGAGACCGCACCGCGAAGGAACAGCCGGACCCCGTGCCGGACGGTGGCCGCGATCTCCACGTCCTTGACCTCCGCCGGCAGCTCCGCGTAGCCGGGTATTCCGTCGAAGACCTCCCTGCTCAGCTTCCGGGCCAGGGAGTTGGCGCGTGCTTCGCACCGCAGGGCGAGTGCGCGGGCGTCGTCGGAGACCACGTGCCCTCCAGATGCCGGTGATGTGACGCGTCACCCTAACCGGCGTCACCAGGTGGGATGCGGGACGGTGTCGTGCACGTCCCGCGCCGCCGAGACTCGGCGTGCGAGCGCACGAGCGAAGAGCAGGGAAAGAACAAGGAAAGAACAAGGAGACAGCCCCATGAGCGCACCCCTCGCCCCCGAGCCGCTCTCCGACGGCCCGGTCCCGCCCGACCGTTCCGCGGAGTACCTCGCCTACGCCGACCGCGTCTGGTACGGGACGGCGGACCTGCAGGACCACCTCACGGGCGTCTACTCCGGGGACCGGCTGATCCGGCTGCGCGAAGAGGTCGGCTTCTGCCCGGGGTTCGCCAACTCGGTGGTCTTCGACACCGGCGACGGCCTGGTCCTCGTCGACGCCGGGGACGTCATGTCCGCGGCCCAGCGGCACGCGGCCGTACGGAACTTCTCGACCGACCGCGTGGCCGCGGCGATCCTCACCCACGGCCACGTCGACCACGTCGGCGGACTCGGCCCCTTCGACGCCGAGGAACACCGCCCGGAAGTGCACGCCCACGAGGCCGTGGCTGCCCGCTTCGACCGCTACCGCCGCACCGACGGATACAACTCCTGGATCAACCGGAGGCAGTTCGGCGTCCCGTGGCTCGACTGGCCCACCGAGTACCGCTACCCCGACACCACCTACCGGAGCCGTCGCACCCTGCGGCAGGGGCGCCTCACCTTCGAACTCGTGCACGCCCGGGGCGAGACCGACGACCACACCTACGTCTGGGTGCCCGAGTCCAAGGTGCTGTGCACCGGCGACCTGTTCATCTGGAACACCCCCAACGCGGGCAACCCGCAGAAGGTGCAGCGCTATCCGGAGGAATGGGCCGCCGCCCTGCGGGACATGGCCGACCTCGGGGCCGAACTCCTGCTGCCCGGCCACGGCATCCCCATCGTCGGGGCGGGACGGGTCCGGGAGGCGCTCACGGACACGGCCCTCCTCCTCCAGACCTTGTGCGACCAGACCCGCGACCTCATGAACCGGGGCCTGCGCCTCGACGAGGTCGTCCGCCGGGTACGGGTGCCGGCCGACCTGCTCGCCAAGCCCTACCTGCGGCCCGCGTACGACGAACCCGAATTCGTCGTACGCAACCTGTGGCGCCTGTGGGGAGGCTGGTACGACCAGAACCCCGCCCACCTCAAGCCGGCACCCGAGGCGGACGTGGCGGCCGAGTTCGCCGCCGCCGCAGGCGGAGCAAGGGCTCTCGCGGCCAGGGCCGCCGAACTTCTGGCATCCGGCCGGCTGCGCCTGGCGGCACACCTGGCGGAAACGGCGGCGCTCGCCGCGCCGCGGGACAAGGAGGTCGCCCGGATCCGGGCAGAGGTCTATGCCTGCCGGGCCGGGCACGAGACCTCGACCATGGCCCGCGGCATCTTCGCCTGGGCGGCGGCGGAGTCCTCCGCGGTGGTGGAGGGGACGGACGTGGCGACCGAACTGGCCCGCACCCCACAGGGTGCCGGGCACGTGGCGGGCCGGGTCGGCGTCGGACTCGCGGACGACGCGGCCGACACCGCGGCAGGCGACACCGTACGGTGAGGCCCGCCGCCCAGAAGGGGCGGACGGCCCCCGCCACGCACGCTCCCGGTGCCTGGCCCACGGCACGGCTGCTCCTGCTGTTCATGGTGGTCAACTTCGCGGACAAGGCCGTACTGGGCCTGGCCGGGCCCCGGATCATGGACGATCTCGGCCTGGACAGGAGCCGGTTCGGCTCCGCCCAAGCGGCGTTCTTCGCGCTCTTCTCCCTCTCTGCGATCGGCGTCTCGCTGCTGACCCGCCGCATCCGCACCACCGTCCTGCTGCTGGCCATGGCCCTCGCCTGGTCGGCGGCCCAACTCCCGATGCTGTGGCCCACCGCCGGACTCGGGATGCTGATCGCCACCCGGGTGCTCCTCGGGGCCGCCGAGGGGCCGGCGGCCCCGGTGGCCGCGCACCACCTGTACGGATGGTTCGCGCAGCGGGACCGCACCCTGCCCACGGCCGTGCTGCTCGTCGGCGCGGCGGCCGGAGTTGCCCTGGCCGCACCCGTGTTGACCTGGGTCATAGCCGTGTGGGGGTGGCGGTGGGCCTTCGGGACCGTGGGGCTGGCCGGGCTCGCATGGGCAGTGGTGTGGGCGGTGCGCGGCCGCGAAGGGCCGCTCGCCCCGCCGGTCGGCGGGCCTGCCGACGGGACCGGTCCGGACACGGCGGATCCCGGGCCCCCGCTGCGCCGGATCCTGCTCACTCCGAGCGTGCTCGCGGCGGGTTTCGCCTGCTTCGCCGTCTACTGGCAGATCAGCGCGCAGCTCACCTGGGTCCCCGACTACTTGCACACTGTCCTGGGCTGGTCGGCCGGCGCGACCAGCCTCGCGGTGGCGGCGGGTTCGCTCGCCAACGCGGCCGTGCTGCTGACCCACGGCCTGCTGGCCCGGGCCGCCACCGCACGCGGTGGCCGGCGCCCGGGCAGGCTGCCCGCCGGATCGGGGGCGGGCCTGCTGATGCTGGCGGCGGCCTGCGCGGTCGGCGTGTTCGTCGCCGGTCCGGCGTGGCTGAAGCTGCCGATGATGTGCGGCCCGATGGCACTGTCCGCGGTCATGATGACGGTCGGCCAGACGGCCTGCGCCCGGATCGCACCGGCCCACCGCCGGGGTGCGGCGCTCGGTGTCGTCGTCGGCCTGTCGTCCGTGGGCGGCGTGGTTTCCCCGGTGGTCCTGGGGCGGATCGTCGACGGCGCCCCTGCGGCCGCCGTCGGCTACGAGCGCGCCTGGCTCCTCACGGCAGCCCTCCTCGCGCTCGCCGGCCTGCTCGCCGCCCTGTTCCTGCGCCCCGAACGGGACGCCTACCGCCTCGGGGTTCCCGCCGAGGAGGCCCCCTGAGCGTGCGGGACGCCGAACAGGGAGCGCGGGCGCGGGCCGGGGCGGCCGTCGGCCCCGGCTCCTACCGGCAGGGGGACGCGGCCACGTCGTAAGGCCGGTCACTGCGACGCCCGCCCGACCGGACCGTCGGACCGGACCGTCGGACCGGACCGTCGGACCGGCCGATGGGAGGACACGGCGGACCCGGTGTCCCGCCTACGGTGTGCGTCCCGGCCGGCGCTTCCGTGCGGCACGGACCCCGGGACCGCCGGCCGAACACCGACCCGGCCCTACCGGACCGGGCAGCGGAAGGAGCAGACCGATGACGTGGGACCCGCAGGACGTGCCCGGACAGTACGGCCGGACCGCCGTGATCACCGGGGGCAACGCAGGAATCGGCTACCACGTGGCCGAACAGCTGGCCCGGGCCGGGGCGCACGTCGTCCTCGCCGGGCGCAGCACGGCACGCACCCGCACCGCCCTCGACGCCCTGCGCAGGGCCGTGCCCGGCGCCTCGGCGACGGACGTGCGGCTCGACCTCGCGGATCTGGACTCCGTCCGCCGCGCGGCCGCGGACCTCACGGCGGCCGGACCGGTGGACATCCTGGTCAACAACGCCGGAGTCACCGCCTCCGGGACGCGCGCCGAAACCGCGCAGGGCTTCGAGCTCATGTTCGGCACCAATCACTTGGGGCACTTCGCGCTGACCCTCCTGCTCGCCCCCGCCCTCGGCCCGGACGCCCATGTGGTCTCACTCGGCAGCCTCACCCACACTCGGGCCCGCCTGGACTTCGGCGACCTGCAGAGCCGTACCCACTACCGGTCGATGGCCGTCTACGGCAGGTCCAAACTTGCGGTCCTGCTGTTCGCCGCCGAACTGGACCGGCGGCTGCGCGCGAGCGGCAGCACCGTCCGCAGCGTGGCCGCACACCCGGGCTGGGCCGTCCAGGGCCTGACCCCGGCGAGGCCGCCCCTGTGGGAGCCCGGCCCGCTCACCGCCGTGCGCAGTGCTCCACTGGCTCTGCTCGCCCAGGGCAAGGACCGCGGCGCCTGGCCGGTGGTCCGCGCCGCCACCGATCCGGTGGCAATCGGCGGCCAGTACTTCGGCCCGATCGGACTCGGCGCTCTGAAAGGGACCCCGTCCCTGGCCGCGATGGCCGAGTCCGCCCGCGACCCGGAGGCGGCGGCCCGGCTGTGGACGGCGTCGGAGGAACTCACCGGCGTCCACTGGGCGGGGTGACCGGGAGGGACGACCCCGCCGCCGGGTCAGACGCCCGCCACGCCTTCCACCAGCAGCAGCACGCCGATGGCGACGATCACCCAGGCCATGACCGCCGCCGCATGGGTCTCCAGCCATTCCTTGACCACGGCGAGCGGCCCCAGCGCCTTCGGGCCGGCCACGGTGTGCAGCAGCACCGGCAGGGCGACGGTGCTGGCGGCGACCGCCGTGAAGACGGCGAGCGCCATCACCGCTCCCGCGAGCGACGGACCGGCGGAGCCGACGGCGAGCCCGGCCGCCGCCGACAGCAGGAAGATCTTCGGATTGGCCAGGGCGAGCAGGACACCGAGCCGGAACGCCTTGCCGGGCCCGGCCTCGCTCAGCAGCCGCATCCACCGCGGGGCCGCCTTGCCGTGGCGCACCAGCCACTGGCGGATCCCCAGCGCGACCAGGCACAGGCCCAGTCCGATCCGCGCCCAGGCCGTCCAGGGCCGCTCGTGGGAGGCGAACCCCACCGCGGAGGTCAGCACCGCACACCCGACGGCGGGGACGGCCACCCCGATGACCCATCCGACGAGGAATGCGCTGCTGGTGGGGCGTGCCCGGGGGGTGAACTGCATGAACACGGCCGGGATCACCGTGAACGGCGACACCGCGATCACGACGGCCATCGGCACCACCTCGCCGATCACCTACTGCCCCCGTTCCGAGCCGAAGCCGGCCCGGGTTCCGCCGCGCACACGCACACCGCTCCCCTTCCAGCCGTCCCGCCCCGCACCTCCCCCTCCCTACCTCTCCATCCCCCTCCCTCCTGTGTACGCGCATCCGGGCGCGGCCGCCCGCCGCGACCCGGATCAGCGCCACCCGTGAGCCAGCAGCGCCACGTGCGGCAGCCGCAGTTCCCCGCCCGGGGACAGGAACGGCGCGCTCAGCTCGGCGGCGTGCCGCACGATGCGGGCGACCGCGGCCGGATCCGCGGCGTCCGGCGTCAGCAGCCCGGTCCGCAGCATCTGCTCGATCCCGTCGGACCAGGCGTGCGCGTCGACCCGGTGGTCCCAGGCGACCGTCCGGCAGACGGCCTCGCGCAGCCCGGCCGAGCGCAGCAGCCGCGCGAGCCCGGCGGGGTCGCCGGGGTATCCGGATCCAGGAGGCCGCAGCCGGTCCGGCGCCGGGTGCTGGGCACCGGCGGCGCGCAGCGCCCGGCCGAGCACGGTCTGCCCGGCGCCGGGTGCGTCCGTCCAGCCGGTCAGGCCCACCCGTCCGCCGCGGCGCACGACCCGGCGCAGTTCGGCCACCACGGCTTCGGTCGGACCGGCGTGCCCGAGCACGAAGTTCCCGACTGCCGCGTCGAAACTCCCGTCCCGGAACGGGAGCCGCGGCAGCGCGCCGACGAGCGTCCGGGCGGTGGGTGCGGCCTCGCGGGCGAGTCCCACCATGGCCGCCGAAGAGTCGACGGCCGTCACCGCGGCGCCCCGGTCCGCGGCCGCGGCGGCCACGGTCCCGGGACCGGTGCCGACGTCCAGGACCTTGGTGCCCGGGCCCACGTGGACGGCATCGAGCAGCAGGTGCACGGGCCCGGCGCAGGCGGCGCCCAGGGTCCGCACGTACAGCGCCGCGTGGTCCTCCCAGAGGTCCGCGGCACGGGACTCGTGCTCACGCGTAGATCCCATGGCCACCCTCCGTCCGGCCGTCGAGTCGTCGACTCCCGCGAGATACGGGGCCGGCCCGGCCGCCACACCAGCACACAAGGCACCGCCACCCGGCCACGACGACCGACCGGAGGAATGCACGGATGAAGCGCGGCGGGCTCGGCGGACGGTCGAGGGGTGCGGCGTCATCCCCTCGCTCGTCCGTACGGTCGAGGACGGCCGGGAGCCACTGCGCCATTCTCGGTTCTGAGACGAAGAACACGACGTCATCGAGGAAGGGAGCGGACCGTGATCCGCGCCGAGAGTTCAGTGGCCTACCGCATCAGCCCGATCGCCGACCGTTACCAGGTGTCCACAGCCGAGGGGCGCGTCCTTGCGGAGTACCTCTCCCTGGACTCAGCCGAGTGGGCGGTCCGCCACCACCTCACCCCCGTCCCCGCCGCGGTGCGACCGTACGCGTCCGAAGCCGGGCCCTCCTTCGGCTGAAGCCGGCCACCGCGCGAACCGCGACCCGCCGCCCGGCGAGAGACCCTCCGCCCGCGAGGTGAGGCGCTGCCACCGACTGCTGGAAAGCTGCCTGCCGGACGCCGCGGCCACGATCGCGGCGCGGCACTGCCCGCGGGGCCGCCCGCTTCGCGCGTGCTGTTGCCGCCCCGGAGCCGACGTGATCCTGCAACGGGCTGTCCGTCCGGAAGCGCCACGAGCCGGCCCCGTACGGGGCCGACTCGCAGCGGCAGGCCGGGTGGCCTTTCAGGGGGGCGTGGTCAGCGGCCGGACCCCGCCCCGTCCGCGGCGTACCGCATGGGCGGCGCTGTGACGGTCGCCTTGGACTTGAAGCAGTAGATGCACGAGCAGGCACGTTCCTCTTCAGTGCGTACGGGCAGCGCCATCGGAATCAGGCGGACGTCGACGGACTCGGCCTCGGCGGACGGCGCGCGCATGGATGTGGTGACGGTCATGGCTTTCCTCCTGGGAAGCGTGGTGGACTTACGCACCAGCAGACCCGCTGCGGCCCTGATCGCGTGTCGTCCGATCGGCCCCCGCTCCGGACGGCGCACCGACCGTCACCCTGCGAACACCACCGCGCCTGATGCTCCGGACTTGCCCTGTCATCCCGCCGATGGCCTGGACCCGGCGGACCCCGACGACGGGCTGAGCGGCGCGACCGGTCAATTCGGCGCCGAGCAGAGTGATCTCCACAGGTGGTCTTTCGGGAAAGGGGAAACGGACCCAACGCAGGGCGAAGGGTGTCCACCTGGACGAGGGGATTCGACTCACTCGGTGCGAACGCCCGCCGGAGGACCGGATACCGCGCCCGCCCGCCCCCGTACATCCTCCGGCCGACCATCCGACGGGAGGACATCCGGCGCCTCGGCGTGATGGTGTGCTGGACGGGACGGAGCCCCACCTCAACGGGAGGAACCATGACCACCGTCCTCAGCGCACAGCAGCCCGGCCCGAACAAGAGCAGCGACGACCTCACGCTGACCCCACTGCCTCACTGGCAGTCGATCGCAGAAGCCGTCCTGCGCAAGGACGCCTGCGGCGCCCTGTGCATCCACGCCTGCTTCACACGGGCCTCGTCCGTGCCCACCCGCACCCGTGCGGCACAGCCGTCGGCATGGGAATGACGTCCGCGCCGGACATCGTCCACGACAACAGGCCGAACTGGCCCGCTTCGGATCCCGATGAAACCCCTTGCCGTGGATACGCGCGGCAGGGGGCTTCGTCCTGCCGTGCGGGGTCCGTTCCCCACCGGCTCAGGAAGCCGCCCGCTCATGCATCGGCATCCGGCTGCCGCCGAGGGCCAGGACCAGGACGACCAAGCAGCCGAGCTGTCTCGGCAGCCCGCTTTCAGGGCTCGGCGATTTCAGAAGGAGTCGAGGTGGGCGTCCACGTCGGGGTAGCGGGTGACGGATGGCCGGTCGATGATCGTGCCTCGGGCGACGACCATCAGCGGGTCGACGAATGCCCGGAATCCGTCGAGCGGGTTCGAGCCGAGGACGACCAGGTCCGCGGCCTTACCGGGCTCGATCGAGCCCGTGACCCCGTCGATGCCGAGGATCCTCGCATTGGTTCGCGTAGCGGCGTTCAGCGCCTGGGCCGGAGTGAGTCCTCCGTAGCGCACCACAAGATCCATCTCGCGCCAGGCGTCGTAGTGGGTGACAAAGGTGAGTGCCGAGTCGGTGCCCATGCCGATGCTGATCCCGTGCTCCTGAGCAGTCCGGATGCCCTGGATCATCTCGTCCAGGACGAGTACGGCGTTGGCCTTGCTGATGTCGTTGATGCCGGTGACCTGCTGATCGAGCTTCACCAGCGGCAGGCACGCCGCGAACGTCGGAATGAGCGCCGACGTCCCGTTCAGCGAGCGCGGATTGTCGAGGAACAGGCCGATGATCTCCGAAGTCATTCCCGCGCCGTGCTCGATCGTGTCGGCGCCGGCGCGCAGTGAAGCGAGGATGCCCTCCTTGCTCTGGGCGTGTGCGGCGACGAGGACGCCGGCGTTGTGGGCCTCGTCGCAGATCGCGGTCATCTCCTCCTCGGTCATCTCCGGCCGCCCGGCGTGACCGATGGTGCGGGCATCGGTCACGCCGCCCGTGGCCGAGATCTTGATCGCCTTGACGCCGTGCCGCAGATTGAGACGCGTGTTGCGGCGGGCCTCCCAGGGCGAGTCCGCGATCAAGGCGATCTGCGGAGCACCGTGCCCTCCGGTCACCGCGAGCAACGGCCCCGACGCGAGCACCCGGGGACCGACGTACCTGCCCCGGTCGATCTCATCCGCGACCGCGACGACCTCGTAGGCGACGTCACCCACGGTGCGGATCGTGGTCACACCCGAACGAAGCTGTGTCAGGACGTTGGTCTTCGTGCGCCGTTTGAAGAACCGCCTGCCGACCGGACTGTGCGAGAACAGCGAGACCAGCCCCTGCGTGGACTCGTTCGTCAGGATCGCAGGAAGCGGTCTGCCGTCGGAGAACAGATGGGCGTGCGCGTTGATCAGACCGGGAACGACGTAGCGTCCGGCCGTGTCGATGGCCCGGTATCCACCGGGTACGGGCGTCGTCGCGGTGGCCCCGACCTGCTCGATCTCTCCATTGGTGCCCACGACGACGGTTCTGCCGGGCAGCACGGTTCCCTCCGTGTCACCGGTGACGATCGTGGCGTCGGTCAGAGCGAACCGTCCTGCCATGATCACGCTCCTTGCGGCGAGGTTGACCGCCTGCCTGGTTGCGAGGCGCTGGACCAGTCGACCTCAGATCGCAACCGCCCGCCATCGCAAAGGGCTCGCGTGCCGACCGCTTTTCGCCGGCATCACCGGGTCATCCAGGAGCGCTAGCGACGCGACGGCGAAGTACGCCGAATGTCCTCGGCCCGCCTGGCGAACGCCTGCAGCCGGCCACGGACCGTGTCCTTCGCCAGACCCAGACGGGCGGCGAACTGGCGGTGCCCCATACACAGAGAGCGGCCATCCCCAGTCTGGCCCCCGAGTAGGGCGGCCGCCGCCCGCCTCGGGCGCAGAAACGGACGAGTCCCCAGGTCACCCCGGATCTCCCCGGGACCACCCATGCCCCCACGGTGCCAGGACCGAGGAACGCAGCGGGCACTCCAGCTGGCCGGCTCGCAGCTGTCGCTCCACCAGCAGCGCGTCCGGGTCCACGATCAGCACCGACAGCCTCCGCGGGGTCGGCAGGGGCGATACGCGAGCTGCGATGGCCGCGCTGCGGACAGGAACTGCCCCCGTTCGCAGACACGCGCGGCAATCGGCGGCTCCACCTGCCGGGCGGACCTCCAGCCGATGCCTAGAGTGCCCGATATGTCTGCTACCGCGCGTACCACCGCCCAGCGTTACCCCGAGCGGGTCACCTACGACCGCGACGCCGTCTACGCCATCCTGGACGAAGCTCTCGCCGTCCATGTCGGCTTCGCCACCGAGGACGGGCCGGTCGTCATCCCGACCCTGCACATGCGTGAGGGGGACCGGCTCCTCCTGCACGGCTCCGCGTTCGGCCGTTTCATCAGCACCGCCGCCGCCGGGGCGCCGCTGTGTGTCACGGCGACTCTGATCGACGGTGTCATCCTGGGCCGGGCCTCCTCCCACCACTCGGCCGCCTACCGCTCCGTCATGATCTTCGGCAAGGCCACCCCGATCGAGGACCCGGCAGAACGCGCCGACGCACTCGCCCGGGTCGTCGAAAGCGTCGTCCCCGGCCGCCTGGACGGGCCCTACGCCGCCCGGCGCCCCAGCGTCGAGGAAGCCCACTACACCGCGTGCCTCACGCTGCCCATCGAGGAGTTCTCGATGAAGGTCCGCGCCGGCTTCGCCCGCGACGAACCCAAGGACGACGCCGTCGAGGCATGGGCGGGATGGATCCCGTTGACCACCGCCCCCGGTACCCCCGTCCCGGACACCATCACCGGCACCCGCTTCCCCGCCCCCGCCTACGACCCCGCCGTCCACCGCTTCCGCCAGGACCGCTGACCCGCAGAGGGCAACCGCGAGCACCCCAGCAGGCTAGCGACCCCGCCCGTGACGCCCGCCTCAGAGCCGCGCGTGTCCGCTGGGAGGCCGGATCTCCCGGCGGAGGACGTCAAGTGCGGCGACACTGAGGACCGAAGTAGGTCAGTATCTGACCTATATGACCTTTAGCCTGCAGTTATGCAGAAACACGAGGACGGCGTCGAGATTCTTGTCCCCGCGAGCCAGGCCGAGTTGGAGGCATGGCTCGAAGAGCATCACGGGGAGCGGACCGTGCTCTGGGTGAAGATCGCCAAGAAGCATTCCGGCATCCCGTCGCTCACCTGGGAGGAGATGGTCGACACGGTGCTCTGCTTCGGCTGGATCGACGGTCTGCGGCGCGGCTTCGACGACACGTACTTCCTGCAGCGCACGACACCCCGCCGCCCGCGCTCGCCCTGGTCGCAGGTGAACGTCGGCAAGGCCGAGGCCCTGATCGCCGAGGGGCGGATGCGCCCCCGAGGCCTCGCCGAGGTCGAGGCGGCGCGGGCGGACGGTCGCTGGGCGACGGCATACGCCTCGCAGAAGAACGCCACCGCACCGCCGGATCTCGTCGAGGCGCTCGACGCGAACCCGGCGGCGCGGGCGTTCTACGAGACGCTCGGCAAGTCCGACCAGTTCACCCTGTATCTCAGCCTGGTCACCGCCCGCACGGAGAAGACCCGGCTGGCCCGCCTGGAGCGGATGGTGGCGACGATGGCGAGGTCCGAGCGGCCATCGTGATCAACGGTACTGGGCGTTCCGACGTGGCCGGTGAGGCCCAGCAGGACCAAGTCGATCGACCACGGCTCCTACTCCGGTCCGTGGCAGGACACTTGGAAGGTGACGGTGCAGGTGCGGGCGGCAGAGCCTCGTACGAGACCGGGGCGGTGTCCCGGTCGGTTGTCGCCGACACCAGCCGCATCGGCGGGCCGACTTCTTCCGGCACCACAAGCCTCGTCGCGCACGGCACGGGCGGTGGGGTCTGTGGTGGCCACAGCCGGTCGTAGGGCAGGGCGCTCAGGTCACCAGGTGCAGCGATGTTCCAGCGATGCCCAGCCGTACGCTCTGGCCCCAGGTCAGCTCCAGCGCATCGCTCTCCATCCCGTCGCCGAATACGACGATCCGGTCCGACTCCACGGTCAGTTGCAACCCCTGACCCCGCCCGAGCTCCCCGGCGACCCTCGTCGTACCGGTCGCGGGAGAGGGCCAGGCCTCCCGTACGAACCACAGGAGCCGCTGCTCGCAGGGTGCGGGCAGTTCGGCGGAGCTGCCGCGCTCCAGCCACAGGGAACGCAGCCAGCCGGTGGCACCCGTGCCCGTGCCCACCAGCACGCCGGAGGATGCCTGGGCCTCACCCTGGCCGTTGTCACCGTCGGAACCCAGGCGGTAGCGGGCCGTCTGGTGACCGTGCGAGCCCAGGTAGATCTCGTTCAGCGCGAGAAGGCGCTGGGTGTCGTCGGCGACGGCCTCGACCATGGTCAGCTCCTCTGCCCGGCCTCCGGCAGCGATTGCCGCACGCAGCAGCGCAGCCGTGTCGGCGCAGCGGTGACGGACCAGGACTCCCGGGTTTCGCCCCGGGTCGGTGTCGATGCCCACCACCGGCTGTCCGCGCAGGTACTTCGCGGTATTGGCGACCAGGCCGTCCTGGCCGACCACGACCACCACGTCCTCCGGGGCGAACAGGAAGCGGTCCAGGTCCGCCCGCTCCACCCGGGAGCTGCGCCAGGTGAGCGGCACGGCCGCCGCCACCTCCCGCAGCGCCTGCCGTGTGCGTTCGTGGCGGCGGACCACCTCGTCGATGGACCGGCCCCGGCTGGAGAGGAAGAACGCGGCCTGCCCGTGCGTCCCGTACCGGGCGAGCAGTTCCTCGTACTCGGTCCTGCGGTGCACGATCACCGCCCGTGGGGCCAGGCTCACGCGCCTGCGCCGCCTTCGGGGCGTCCGAGCTTGGCGAGGAGCCCGGTGAGGACGTCCGGAGACACCGTGATGCTCTCGATCCGCGGCAGGTTCTCCGCCAGCCGGGTCGCGGCCAGCGCCTGCAGCGTGCCCGGGCCGGCTTCGTCGTGCACGCGCAGCCAGGCGGCCTGGACCTCGGCGCGCGCCGTGCCCGTCTCGCGCTCCGCCTCGGCGTCCGCTTGGGCCAGGCGGACCTTTCGGGCCGCCTCGGTCTCGGTCCGGATGCCGTCCGCCGCCGCCTTCTCTTCGGCCTCGCGGCGGGCGTTGGTGCCGCGTTGGTCGATCAGCTGCTCCTCGCGCCTGGCCAGTTCGATCTGACTGGCCAGCTCGTTCTCGGCGATGGCACGCTCACGCTCGACGGCGACTGCCCGCCGTTCATAGGTGGCCCGGTCCGCCTCCTGCTGGATCTGCTCGCGGGCCGGGGTGCGCAGGGCGCGCTCCACATCGGCCTCGGGGCGGATCGCCACGACCCGCACGGCCACCACATCGATGCCGGTGGCCGGGAGTCTGGGCTCGGCGGAGAGACCGGCGGTGACGCTCGCCCGCACGGAGGCGACGCCGTCCACCAGAGCGACGGCCAGCGCAGTCCGGGCCAGTACGTCCAGCGTGTGCTGCTGCGCGGTTTCGGTGAGGAGAGTGGCGATCTGCTCCAAGGGGGCCCCGCGCCAGCTCCCGGTGTCCGGGTCGACGGAGAAGTCGAGTCGGGCCGCGGCTTCGGCCGGGTCGCTGATCCGGTAGGTGACGGTGGCCTGCACGGCGACGTCCTGAAAGTCGGACGTACGGGCGTGGAACGCCATGGCCAGCTCCCGGTCGTCGACCGGGACTTCGGACAGCGCCGCCGACAGCGACCGGTACCAGAAACTGAGCCCCAGCCCGTCGTGGACGAGCCGGCCGCGCTTGTGGTGGCGGATGTGTGTGGTGGGCGCGGAGCGCAGATGACGCCAGCCGAAGCGCCGGGTGATGTCGGCCATGGCGAACCCCCTTAATTTCGTCAACGCGACGATAACGAGATGTGTCCATATCGTCAAGGGGACGAAAAGGGGCGTTGAGATGCTAGAAGGGCGGTTCGGCGGAAGGGGGCCCCGAGACGGGGCGACTGCCGGAGGCGCTCACGCTCTCGGACCCGGCCGTCGCCACCGCGGCAGGGGAGTGGCCCGTGCCAGGGGTGGTGGGAGCAGGCGCTCGCCGCGTTCCCCGCGGACGCCACGGCACCGGGGTGGGGGTGCCAACGGGAACGGTTAGGGTGCGTCGGGAAGGTGATCGCGCACCCGTGGGGGATGGAATGACAGTGCACAGGCCCGGACTGCCGCAGGATCTGCCCGCGCCGGAGGTCTTGTGGGCCCGGTGGAGCGTGGTCGCCGTGCTGGAGGCGACGGCCGAGGCGGAGCAGCGGCCGCCGGTCCACCGCACGGGCTGCTGGATCGACGACCGTGGGCTGCACCTCGACGACTGCGGCTGCACCTGGTGGACGTTGAAGCCGCTGGGCGGGGGCCGGTTCGTGCTCTTCGGTGAGGACGAGTCCAGCGGGGTCAAGTGGCACGAGCCGCCGGTCGACATGCTGGCCGGGGCTCCGGACTGGCTCCCTCACGACGAGCTCCGGGAGCTGATCGCGGGGAACGAGCTGGGGTGCGTGTACTGGTCCGAGAACGGGTCCTGGGCGCGGGCGCCGTACCCGGCGGACCTCGATGACGACGGTCTCGACTGCGGGTTGAGCCGTTTCGTCAACGAGGACGAGCTGTTGCGGGAGCTCGACGGCGGGCCGGTCCTCGGGGAGGGCCGCGTGGAACTGGTGCGCCACGCAGAGCGGTACGAGCTGACGCCGGAGCTGCTGGAGACCCTCGTCCGTGATTCGGGCGGCGAGCCCGCCGACCTGCCGGCCATGCTGCGCGCCCTGCGGCGCTCGGGCCTGTCCCACGGGAGCCCGCAGCCGGCCGCGTGACGTCGGGGGCTTCCCCGGCGAAGGGGAGGCGGGACGGCTGGCCACGGCAGCCGCCCGCGCCGGCCTTCCCGAACCCGCCCTGGCCGCGGCCGTCGCCTCGTCCCGCTGCGCACGGACGCCGAGAAGCCGGGGCACCCGTCCGTCGTGTGCTGTGTGGTCACCGCCTTCTATTGGCGGTACCCGCTCAGGAAGCGGCCGATCCGGCTGATCGCCGCGTCCAGGTCGTCGGCGTACGGCAGGGTCAGGATCCGGAAGTGGTCGGGGCGGGGCCAGTTGAAGCCCGTGCCCTGGACGACCTGGATCTTCTCCCGCAGCAGCAGGTCGAGCACGAATCGCTCGTCGTCGTGGATCGGGTGCACCTTGGGGTCGATGCGCGGGAACGCGTACAGCGCGCCTTTCGGCTTCACGCAGGACACACCGGGGATCTCGTTCAGCTTCTCCCAGGCGCGGTCGCGCTGCTCGAGGAGGCGGCCGCCCGGGGCGGTGAGCTCCTTGATGGACTGGCGTCCGCCGAGCGCGGCCTGGATGGCGTACTGGGCCGGGGCGTTGGGGCACAGTCGCATGGAGGCGAGCATGGTCAGCCCCTCCAGGTAGCTGCGCGCGTGCTGTCGGGGGCCGCTCACGACCAGCCAGCCGGATCGGAACCCCGCCACCCGGTACGTCTTCGAGAGCCCGCAGAAGGTGAGGACGACCAGGTCGGGGGCGAGGACGGCGGCGCTGTGGTGGACCTCGTCGTCGTACAGGATCTGGTCGTAGATCTCGTCGGCGAAGACCATCAGACCGTGGCGGCGGGCTAGTTCGAGGATGCCTTCCAGGATCTCCCGGGGGTAGACGGCGCCCGTGGGGTTGTTCGGGTTGATGATGACCACGGCCTTGGTACGGTCCGTGATCTTGGACGCCATGTCGTCGAGGTCCGGGTACCAGTCGGCGGACTCGTCGCATACGTAGTGCACGGCTTTGCCGCCCGCGAGGGTGGTCACGGCGGTCCAGAGCGGGAAGTCGGGGGCGGGGATGAGGATCTCGTCCCCGTCCTCCAGCAGTGCCTGGACGGCCATGGAGACCAGCTCGGAGACGCCGTTGCCGAGGAAGACGTCGTCCACCGTCACATCGGTCAGGCCGATGGCCTGGTAGCGCTGGACGACCGCCCGGCGGGCGGAGAGCACCCCGCGCGCATCGGTGTACCCGTGGGCCTTGGGGAGCATCCGGATCATGTCCTGGACGATCTCCTCCGGCGCCTCGAAGCCGAAGGCCGCCGGGTTGCCGGTGTTGAGGCGCAGCACGCTGTGGCCCGCCTCCTCCAGCGCGTTGGCGTGCTCGATCACCGGGCCCCGGATCTCGTAGCAGACCTCGCTGAGCTTGCTCGACTGCCGGAACTCCATGCCGTGCCCTCCCTGTTCCCGCTGTTCCCGTAACTCCGGACTTCTTGCTTGGTTTTACCAAGTGTGACCTTGGAAAGTCCAACATCTTGTCTAGACTGCGCTGCATGTCACCTCGTCAGCCACGCCGTCGAAGCTACGACCAGTACTGCGCCTCGGCTCGCGCCCTGGACGCGGTAGGGGACCGCTGGACCCTGCTGATCGTCCGGGAGCTGCTGGCCGGCCCTCGCCGGTACACCGACCTCCACGCCGACCTGCCCGGCGTCTCCACGGACGTACTGGCCGGCCGGCTCAAGGACATGGAGGCGCAGGGCCTGGCGACCCGCCGCAAACTGCCGCCGCCGGCGGCCTCGACCGTGTACGAGCTGACCGCGCGAGGCGCCGGGCTGCTGCCCGTGCTCACGGCACTCGCCGAATGGGGTGCACCCGACCTCGCCGAACGCCGCCCCACCGACGCGCTGCGCGCGCACTGGTACGCCCTCCCCCTGCTGCGCCGCCTCCCGGCGACCGGGGGCCCGGCTGTGGTCGACGTGGTCCTCGACGAGGGCGTGTTCCACGTCCGCCTCGGCCCGGCCCAGGAGGGCGTGCCCGTCTACGGGGACGGGCCCGCCGACACGGCGGACGCCCGCCTCGTACTCGACGCCGACACCTGCCGGGAGCTCGGAGAGGGCGCGCTCGGCGTGGTACAGGCCGTCAGGGCGGGCCGCCTTCAGGTGCACGGCGAGGGCCCGGTGGCCGACGCGCTGCGCGGGGACTGACCCGCAGCACGAGGCCCCGGGACGCCCGTCCCGGGGCCCCGGGGGTGTGCCACGCCTGGTATCACGCGCGGCCCGTACCAGAGCCAACCGTGATCATGAAGGGCCGTAAGGGTATTTATCTGGACAAGAGTTGTGCATAGAAATGATCTAGGTCGTCGGCGGGGCCGTTCGTTTCGACCCGTGCAGCCCCAACCGACGACGGACAACGCACAGCACCACCAGAAGGGGCACCCACGTGTCTTCAGCCATATTGTCACGCACCACTCTGCGCCGCGCCGCCGTCACGGTGGCGGGATTCACCGCGGTGAGCGTGTTGTTCACCGCGGGAGCCGCGCACGCCGCCGACGCTGTGGAAATGAGGGCTGGTTCCGGGGCGGAGCAAGTGGACCGCGATGGCGGATCGCTGACGGTGGAGCAGATCGTGTTCGCCACCAGCGGGCTCGGGACGCAGGCGGTGGCCGAGGCCGAGGGTGCGATGGCGTCGGGGCAGCCGGGCGCGGAGGTAGGACCGGAGCAGCGGGCGTTCCCGATCGCCGCGGTGGCGATTGCGGCTGCGGCCTGGTGCGCGAGAGGGGCCGTCGCCAGCATCCCCACCTCGGTGCTGAGTGACGTGGCCGACGGCAAGTTCTCCGGCCAGGGCACCTACGTGAAGAACGCGATCATCGGCTGTCTCGGTGGTGAGATCGGCGGCTTGGCCTGGAAGGTCCTTCCGGGCTGGGTGAAGAACAAGGCCGTCTCGATGGTCGCGGCCTTCATCATCAAGTACATCCGCTAGGCACAGGCATTCGTCCGCCGGCCGGGGTCACCCCCACGGGTGCTCCCGGCCGGCCCGGGCACGCGTATGAGGTGGCACCCCATGGTTTACGTGTTGTTCGTCGGCTTCGTCGTGATGGCTCTGGTCTCACTGCTGGCCGCCGTCACCGGTCATCGCGGTCTGGCCTGCGACAGGCACCACGGGTACACGGTGCCCGCCGCCGTCGCGGCGGATCCGGCGCTGGTGAAGAAGGCGAACGAGCTCGTCGCGCACTGGTGCACGGGTGCCGCCGTCCTCAGCATCCCACCCCTGATCCCCCTGTTCCCCATGCTGACCGGCGACCGCGCACCTCTCTCTATTGCCCAGCTCGCGGCGCTGGCGGGATATGGCTTCGTGGTCGTTCTCATCGCAAGCCATCCCTTCGAGAAGATCAAGCAGATGGGCGCCATAACCTCTCGGGGACCCCGAACGTGACGCACCGCGGTCGTCGCCACCGACAAGGTTGCCCCTCCGAGTGCGGTGGCCGACAGCGTCCGAAACACCGGCGCGGAGGAGTCCTACACCCTCACCGGCAGTCCGGCCACGCTCTCACCCAGCGGTCTCGCGGCCTTCCACGAACGCGCCGTCGACGCCGCCAAGGCAGGCGGCCCTGCCGAGGCCCCTGGTCCCTGGCCGCTCCTGCTCCCCGCCCCTGCAGCCGGCCGCCGCGCGCATCGGCCCGCAGACCACTTGGATGCCGACGGTCTGGACGGCGGCGGGGAGGGCCTGGCTGTGCTTGAGCGCCGCCTCATCGGCGTGTCCCGCACGCAGGGAGGACTCGGCTCGTCCTGTTGGGTCAGGCCCGCAGGCCGGTAGGGGACAAGGATGCTCGGCTGACTCCTGTGACGCCAAAGGCACAGACCGGTGCCGCTCGGCGTGAGAGAGGAGCACCGATGTTCTGGCGGCGTTCTCGGCGAGATGATGCCGATACCCCCTTGCAACGATCACTTCCCAGCCGGCAGGCCCCAGGGCGGCGTCCCATCGTTGTCGTCCAGTCGGCGTCTGCGCGGACCGCGGTCTTGCGCAGGCCGTCGCTCCGGCTGGAGGTGGCCCTGCTGGCTGCCCTGGCGGTCGCGGTGCCGGCCTCGGAGGCCCAGGCGCTCCCGCGTTCCGTTGCCCTGACCGTCTCCGACAGCTCGCCATCCGCCGACCCGCCGGTGAAGAAGGGCGACGACCGGCTGAGCCGACCCTCAACAAAGTCTCTCGGAACGTTCGATGGCATCCGCTACGTGCAGTACGACGGCATCTTCGAAGGAAGCACCTCGACGGGCCGGTTCCGGGTGCCCTACCGGATCAGCGCCCCGGCGGACCCGGACGCAGCCAACCACACGGTGCTGGTCGAACCACCGCACTTCGGGATCGGAACCGGAGTGCTGGACATCTACCTGCGCCGCGACTTCCTCTTCCGCCGCGGCTTCGTACACGCCGCGGTCGGCTGGAGCACCGTCGACAACCGCATCCTCGACCCCACCGTCCCGGGCACCTTCATCGAGGGCGGGATCGCAGAGGACGAGTTCAGGACGGACGACGAGATCATCACCGAGTTCGCCAAGGTCCTGCCCACGCAGGCGCGCTCGCTGACCGGCAAGGTGTCACGGCGCTACGCCACCGGCTTCTCCGACAGCTCCTACCCGATCCTGCGCCTGGTCCACTCCGGGGCGGCCAAGAACGTCTTCGACCTGGCGCTGCCCATCACCACGGGGGGCCTCGACCCCCAGTCCGACCTCGCAGCAGGCCGCTTCGACGGCAAGATCGTCATCGTCAACTCGGAATCCGACGACCAGGCCGGCCTCACCGACCGCGCCGTCGCACCGCACAGTTACCGCTTCTACGCCGTGGCCGGCACCCCGCACGTGCCAGACCCGCTGGACGCACCGCTCGAAGGCCTCCCCGTCAACGGATCCACTCCCGCCACCTTCGTCCCCGCCCTCCACGCCCACTTCCTCCAAGGAGACAACTGGGTCCGCAAGCAAACCGCGCCACCGACCAGCACCCAGCTGCGCACCGCGACGGACGGGAGCATCGTCCGCGATGCCGTCGGCAACGCGATCACCGAGGACCGTACCGGCCGCCGGGTGCCGCGACTGCCGTACGTCGAGCTGGGCGAGGCCCGCTACATCACCGGATTCATCGGCTCCTACGACAACGTCCGCACGGTGCAGGAACTCGGCTTCAGCGACCACGCGGCCTACCTCAAGGCGTTCACGGCCAAACTCGGCGACTACCAAAAGGCCCGCTACATCATCCCCGAGGACGCCGCCGACATGCGTCGACGAGCCGGCCTGTGCCCGACCCTCACCTTCACTCAGACCTACCGCGACCACTACCCCGAGTACGTCGCCATCCGCCACTGCCCCATCCGCTAGCCAGCCCGGCCTGACTGCGGGCTCTCTGGGCCCCTGACCTGCTGCTGCGGCACTCGGCACCTCTTCGTCGAGCTCCGTCCGAAGTGACCGCGGCAGCCTCAGCGGCCCTCGGCGTGGGCGACGGCGTCGGCGAGCTGGTCGTGGGTCCCGCTGCCAGGCCGCAAGAAGCGCGCCTGGGTAAAGGGGCTCCGTTCAGTCCGGCCGGCCGGGTCTGGTTCGCCTAGGGGTCCGCGGCTGGCGGAGGCGAATGCTGATGGTGCTAGGGGCGGCGCGTGACAGAGCCCGGCCGTCTGATGGTGGGGCCCGGCCGGGCTCTGCGTGTGTGGGGTGGGGCTGCTCAGATGCCGTCCTCGCGGGGGCTGAGCTCGTCGCGGAGGAGGTCTTCCTCGCGGCGGCGTTCGGTCCCATCGGGGTCCTTCCCGCGGGAGGGCGGGGCGGTGTCGGGGTGGACCGGGTCCTGGCCGGGGCGCCGCATGCGCTCCTGCTCTTCGCGGCCCTTGCCCGGCTCCTGGTGCTTGTCCTTCATGCCGCCCATAACGGTGACTCCTTGATGCGTAGGGTGGGGTTCCTCCTACCCCACGCTGACACAGGGCGTCACGGGGTGCACCTTTTCGGTTGCTGTGAGTGTCCGAATGTGGTCTTGGTCCGGCGTGGCGCATCGGAGTGCGGGGCGGGGTCTGAGTGCCGCGGATGGGTGCGATCCCCGGCGGGGTGTCGGCAAGAAAGACGAAGCGGGGGGTCGTACGAGCCGGTCGGTTACCTCGACGTCGGACAGGAGGACTCGGACGGGCGGGATCCGTCGGACCTAGGAGGCGGAGGCGCGGACCGAGCCGGTGCTGGAGCCGCTGGCGGTACCCACGAAGCAGGTGATGTCGCGGTCGCCGAAGGCCCAGGACGAGGGGTGCGGGCCGTAGAAGTAGAGGTGCAGCGTGTCGGGGAGTTCCGTGTCGCCCACGTAGTCGGTGAGCGCCGTCGTGGCGGTGCACTTCTCCGTGGCGAGCGTGACGATCTTCTTCGCCCCCGGGAACGGCCCTTCGGGCAGGGAGAACACGGCGTACACCTCAGCCTTGTGGGGCTTGTCGCAGGGCACGGTGTCCACCGTGGGGGCGGCGATGCCGCTGGCGTCCTCGTTGTAGTCCTTCAGATCATCTGCCGTGTTGAAGCAGTCCCCCTTGCGGAGGTCCTGAATGTCCTCGGAGACCGCACGGGGGGCGTGGACCAGCACTCCGGTGAGTCCGAGGAGCAGCACGAGCACGACCGTCGCGACGCCGAGCACGCCGTTCCTCTGCGACGGTCGGCGGGGTCGTCTGGACATACGGGTGTCCTCCTTGTGCAGAGGATGAGATGCAGCCGGCGGCCGGGCGGTGCACCACTAACCACGCTACTCCGCGCCGCCGGGGGTGCACCTGCGGGAGGTTCCCACGGCGGGGGGACTCGTTCGAGGGGCACAGAGGTGCTGGGTGAAGTTGTTGATCACGGAGCGGACCGGTCTGCCCAGCCCCTGTCCGTCGGCATCTCGGGCGCGAACCTGCACGACAGGCAGTACTTCTGCCCCGGACGGCATCACCACGAGGAATGCCCGTCTACTAAGTGTGCGGGGAGGGAGCCGTCTTGCACTGGTGCGTTCGTTTCACTGTCGCGTTCGGGCTGTGCGGGCGCGGAGGCGGCGCAGCATGCGGGGGTCCTCGAATCCGACCGCGCGGGCAGCGGCATCAATCGTTGCGCCTCGGCTCATGAGGTGTTGGGCGCGTTCAAGGCGGAGGGTCTGCTGGTAGCGCAGGGGGGTGAGTCCGGTGGCACGGCTGAAGAGGCGGGTGAGGGTGCGTTCGCTCACGCCGACGGCGGCGGCGAGTGTCGGCAGGGGGAGCGGTTGGTCGAAGCGGGTGTCGATGAGGTCTTGGGCTCGGTGCACGGTGTCGTCGAGGTGGGACCGGTGTCGGAGCATCGCGCTGGACTGCGGGTCGTGGCCGTTGCGGCGGGCGTAGACGACCATGTCCCGGGCCACTTGGGCGGCGGCGGCCGGGCCGTGCCGGGTCGAGACCAGGTGCAAGGCCAGATCGATGCCGCTGGCGATACCGGCCGAGGTGATCACCCGGTCGTCGGCGGTGAACAGGACATCGCGGACGACCACCGACCGGGGGTGGCGCAGGGCCAACTCGTCCTGCAGCTCGTGGTGAGTGGTGCAGCGGCGGCCGTCGAGCAGGCCGGCCTGGCCGAGCGCATCGGCTCCGGCACAGACGCTGGCCACCGTCCCACCCCGAGCGTGGTGGTCCCGGAAGACCTGGAGGGAGGCGGCGCCGATGGCGGGCCCATCGGCCAGGACGCCCGGCCACCAGCCGGGCACCGCGATCAGATCCTCGGGCCCGAGCTCGGGCCATGTGAGCTCCGCCAGCAGCGGCAGGCCCTGGGCGGTGGAGACCTGCGGCTGCTCGGCGACGTAGGCGAGCGTGTAGGGGTGCCCGAAGTCGGCCGCGGTGGAGAACACCTGCGCGGGGCCGGCCAGGTCCAGCAATTGGACTCCGGGAACCAGGAAGAAGACGATGAGGCTCACGATTCGGTCATCGTACGGGTTCCGCCGTGGCCTCCAGCTCGTCGAGCGTCGCGATGGTGGCGAAGCGTCCGGCGAGCGCGTACTCGGTGCGCCTGATGACCTCTGCGGACGGCAGCGTACGGGGGTCGGCAAGCAGCTCGGCGACGCTCTGGTCGGCGGGAGCGTCGCGGTGGGGAACGGGGTGCGTAGCGGTCGCGTCGATCACGAAGGTGACCTCGTAGCCAAGATCGCATGCGACGCGGGTAGTCGTCTCCGCGCACTGCTCGGTACGGATACCGCAGACGGTGAGCTCGCGGATGCCGCTTACGGTGAGGAGCTGTTGCAGGTTGGTGGTGGTGAAGGCGTTGTGCGATGACTTGTGGATCACCGGATCCCCGTCCACCCGCTCCATCTCCGCCATCAGCCGGACATGGCCGAGTGCCGGGTCGAAGACATCGCCGGCGCCGGGCTCGGAGTGCAGAACCCACACCACCAGGTCCCCGGCCTGCCGGGAGATCCGGACCAGGCGGTTCACCTTCTCGGCGATATTCGGGTCGGAGATCGTTTCCCACAGCGGCTCGGCGCGGAATGACTCCTGGACATCGATGACGATCAGTGCTCGGTTCATGTCCCCAAGCCTGGCCCGCACGGGTGGCCGCGGGACAGGCCGCATCGGGTCCGGCAGCGGACTGATCCGGTCACCAGGGGGTCAGGTAGTCATGCAACGCGGGCAGGGCTGCGAGACACTGCGCGAGATCTGCGGGCAGCCGACGGTGCCGTCCCACTTCCCGCTCAGTTGATCAATCAAAGTCTCGCGCCTCGGATTCATGCAGGAGGCGACGGCTTGTCCGCTGTCGGTGGCCGACCTGGCCAACTGCGAGGTTCTGACCGGGCTTCCGTGACGACTACGGCTGAAGGGGGACGTAGGCCGTCGAGACTCCTACGGCCACCCCAAAACCGATTTCACCCAGGTCTCGGAGGGCGGTGCGTCGTGGACTGTGCCGTTCACCAACCACGAACCGTTCCACTCGACGTTCCACACCTGGCCAGAGGCGTTCTCGAACTCGACGAAGCTCCCCGGTGCGCCTTCGACGAGCCTGAACTCCCGCATCAGCCCGTCGTGTGTGGTGAACCCACGCGCCGGGCCCACGCTGCCGCCGCCGGTCCGGGTGTTCTCGTAGCGCATCCGCATGTATGGAGCCGGGGGCCGGGAGAGGATCGTCGGCCGCAGCATGCGCTTGAACCGCAGAAGGGCCTCATCCGGGCTTTCGTCCCCGCGGAACTCGCACTGGTACGCCGGGAAGACCGCTGAAACGACCTCGTTCAGGGCCTCGTTCCGCCCATGGTGGTAGCCGTGCACGGACGGTGCGGCCGCTACCACCGCGTCGAACTGGTCGGCGGCCATCGTGAACGGTCGGGAGCCCGGTCCGCGCCCGAGCCGGTGCTGCCTCGCGAACTCAAGAACAGCGCTGGTCAGCCCCTCGTTGTGGACGTCCAGCGAGTTCATGGGTAGGCCCACCGCCCGTCAGTGTCCATGGCGAGGGAGAACATGAAGCGCGACACGGGTGACCATCGCCAGGCCAAGGGCAAGCCAGGCACCTCCTCGGCGTTCCCGAGTTCCGTGAAAGCCTGTTCGATGTTCATGTCCGTCATCTTCTCCTCCACCGCCAGGTGCATGATCGGGCGGCGGGCCGTCGATTCCAGTACCCGCAGATGGCGTAGCCATCACGGAGGCGCGGTCAGAACCAACTGCGATGCGCAGAGCACCAAGTAGAAGGGCTGCTCCGCGAGGAACGATGTGTTGATCGCCGAGGCGATCGAGGCCCCGACCGTGGGAGCCGGCTGCACCATCACCGGGGGCGCCTGGCACTCCTACTACGACGACGTTGTCGTCTCCGGACCGGCTGGGATCGATATTGACCACATCCCGCTCGCGGAACTCCACGACTCCGGTAGCTACGGCTGGACGACGGAGTGGCGCCGGCGGTACGCCAACGACCTCGGCTCCGACGTGACCATGGTCGGTGTCACCGAGCGCTCGAACCGGCAGAAGTCCGATCAGGACCCGGCCACGTGGATGCCGGCTCCGGCGGTGCACTGCCGGTACGTCGGGGAGTGGGTGGCGACCAAGCACCGGTGGGCGCTGTCGGTGGACCAGGCCGAGCGTGAGGCGTTGCTTAGGTACACGGCCGGCTGCCCGAACGCGACGTTGGCCTTCGACCGGGCCTCCTGACCCGGCGGCAGTCGGCCGGCCTCGGCGCGGGGCTCTACACCGGGTCCGGTGGAGAGCCCCGCGCTCGTGTGTGGCGGTCGGCGCGAGTACGTCCTCGCCCCCAGACAAACCCCACGGCGCACTTCTCCCACCACAGCCCCCGATCTACCCGAGGGTGAACATCGACCCCGAGCCGCGCTCCGGCGCAGACTTATGGCTCACGGCGTGTCACCGAGGACGGAATGGAGCCCGGCGAGGAACGCCGTCTGGTGGCGCCCCTACGGAACGCGAACTCGTCGATCCCAAGGACCGTGACTTGGCCGGACGGCGGGTCCGGGAGCCGCTGGACCTCCCGCACGATCACGTCCCGGCTCGCCCGCACCGGCAGGTAGCTGACAAGCCGGGCGTCGGCCCGGCCACCGACGGCCAGCCCGATCGCCTGCACCATCCTCGCGACCGCCAGCGTGCGGCGCTGGTACGGCGCAGTCAGGTGGTTCACCTGTTCCGCGACGGTCGGGCGAGAGCACAGGCCGTTGTCGCAGAAGAACCGGCGGATCCGAAGCCGCAGCAATACCCGTCGGCCACCCAGTGGACGATCCGCCAACCGCCGCGTGTACATGCTGTGCACGCGCGACGCCGGCACGCCGCACGACGGGCACGTCACAGTCTGCTGCCGAGCATGCAGGCCGATCCAGACCACGTCCCCGACGACGCCCACCGAGTCGACCGCCAGTCCCTCGACATCAGGCCACACAAGATTCCAGAAGTGTTCGCCCCCCCCCAGACACCATGCTGGATAACGGACATCGCGGGTCATGGCGGATGTTTAGAACTGACCATCACGAAATATCCGCCACAGCCGATTTCAGGAAGCTCCATCATCGAGCCGCTCCGCGGCCCGATCTGACTCTGCTCCATAAGGGCGACACCTGCGGTTCTCCCTGGCGTCAAGCCGACAGGTTGGGGAGGCTGGAAGGGTGGAGAGAGAGCCAAGGGTTGTAGTGCAGCCACCAGATCCTCGAGGTTTGCGCGAGGTCTGGGTTAGAGGCAATCCAATCGGTAGTGCATGGTCAGCGCGGGGACTGCGCCGCCTGCTTGATCGTGCCGGTCACACCGAAGTGAAGGTCGACGAGCGGGAGACCGTGGAATGGCTTGGTGGTGAGCTGTGGCCCGATCGGGGAGCGAAACGGCGAATGACTACTGCCGTTCTGGTCGCCGGGCTACTCGGATCCATGGTGCTCCTGATTTCTGTAGGGAATGTCGACGCTTTTGCCGCACCGACCTTTGCTGGTCGGATTACTGGCGTCCTATTCGTTCTAGCGGGCTTCACCGAGGGTATCTCGGCGATCGCCGCCCTCGACTATGGAGGGAAACGAGAATGGCGATATTCTGGCGCAACCGTACTAGTTGGCACACTAATCACGCTTGCCTCCAACGCCATTTTTCTGTGGATGTGGTTTGAGGTAAGGGAGTATGGAACACCTCTCCTCCCAGTCTTCGTTACGCTCACAGTATGGTCCCTCTGGGGTATTTGGCTTCTTTTTAACGAGAAGGCGTGGAAGGGTTTCCCGTCTCCAAAGGGATTCGCTGTGGGTGTCACGCTTACGGCGGTTTTCACTGGTGCTAACCTGGCATACTCCTCCATGTATCAGCCGTCCGCAGCCCTCACACGGATCGACGGAACCGCAGATTTCGGGAAACCCGTGGTAGTTCAGGACATGATCCACCTACCAGTCACATTTCAGGTTCGTAACTCCGGGACAATCCCAGTCTACGTACTGCATAGCCTGTTCTCTGTATCGGGTGAGCAGTACAAATTCACAGGGCCCGAATACGGAACCGTGAAGCGCCCAATGTGGCAAGAAGACTTGGAGAATGACCAAGACGTCGACTTGTACAGCAAGTCTCCAGTGTCCATTTTGATCAGCACTGGGTACTTTGTAAATCCCGGCGCGTGGCTCGGCCCAGGTGACAAAATCTCCCTGGTTAAAGTTGTCCATATCCCCAGAATCGCCCCCTATCAAACAATTTACGCCAAAACTAGGGTCGTCACCATGCGGAGGGACCGCGGAGATTTTCGCACTTTTGAGGTAAAGAATGACTACTCTTGGAACTCGACTCATGGAGTGAGCGAGGAATGTGAAAAGCCGCCGTGTGATGGGCGCGTCCGATTTCAGACCTACGTCCGCAATGTTAATAACATCATCAACGTAACGAGAACTCCTCGACTTCTCACAGCGTTCTGGTGGATGAAGGGGGATGGAAACGACTCCGACGTCCACGCTAATATTCGATCCAGGAATGCGGACGGGAATTTGTCTTCGAAGTTTGAAGACAACCGTAGATATGGCGTAGAAGCGTACGAGTCAGGAGCCATTGCGCTCCCCTTCCAGACCCTTCTCACACCTCCCCCAAAATGATCTACTGCCGCGTGAAGTTGGTCCAGCCGTTCGGTGATGGGGGACCGGCTGGTCTTGTTCGATTCGAGCATCACGCAGACGGCGACCTCATCGAACAGGAGGGCGGCGCGGCGGAGACCGTCCTAGTGCCCCTGAGTTACGGCCCCGCCGCCAGACCCGGTCCGCGCCCGCGAGCAGACCGAACAACTCACAGCCAACGCCGCCCCCGCATGCCCACCTGACCACCACCCAGATCTACGTGCCGGCTGGGCGCGACGAGATCGTCGAGGCCGTGCGGGCACATACCCAGGGTGACGGCTGTGCGGGCTGGATGAAATGCCGCCCGCTAGGTCCTGTCCGATGGGCCGTCCTCGTGGTCTGAGAGGATCGGGGCGAGCACTGCCGGTCGACTGCACTCGCATGTTCGTGCGGGACTCCACCCGGGGGCTGGAGCGGCGACGACTATCAGGAAGTGGTGTCGGCGAGGATCGCACGACGGGCGTCGATCGCGGCGGCAAGCAGGCGTTCGTCCAGCATCGTCTCGCCGTCCCTTGTGGAGTCGTTGACCGGTATGCGGGTACGCCGGTCGATCAGCGCCGTCAGTGACGGCAGCGCGGGCATCGCTCGCCGGCCCATTCGTGCGAGGCCTTCCGAGTAGTACTCGCCAATCCCGTAGTCACCTAGGTGCGGTGTCATGAGAGCGAGAAGGCGGGGGAGAGCGGTGGGTCCGGCGTGCCGCAGCCATAGCGGAGCGCATGCCGCCTGAATGCGGCCAGGCCGTTTGAAGGTGAGGTTGTACAGCTGGGCGGCCTGCCGGAACGTCAGCGGGCCCGCGTCCAGTAGGGCCGAGAAGATCTCGTGGGCACGTTGAAGTCGCCCGGTGTCCACGGGCTTGGCTTCAAGGACCGCCGCGGCCGCGGCGCTGTCGTACGACGGCGGCGGGCTGCCGGAAGGTCGATGGGCCTTGGGATACGGAGCGAAGGGGACCTCGGCGATCAGTGCGCGGTGTGTCCGCATGGCAGCCTCCGAGATGGAGGCGGTGGTAAGGGCTTCGGCCAAGGCCGGGCTGATCCCCTCTCCGCAATGACGGACCAGCAGGGGCAGGAGTTCGACCGGGGCCGCCCGCCAGTCATGACACGCCTCCCGGGCCAGGCCGGCGCCGATGTCCCGGGTCGCGGGATCACCGACGAGTCGCGCCACCAGGGCGTAGACGTGACGCTCGCGCCCCAACCTGTACAGGACCCAACCCCAGCGCCACCCGACTCCGTCCAGGTGACGCGCCGCCTCCCGGGCATCGGCGAGCAGCGCCCTATCGAGCAGCGGCCATTGCCGCGGAGGGGCGCCGCTCAGGGTCTCCAGTCGGGCAAGGAAGCGGACGGATGCCAAGGGGTCGTCCTGCAGGTGCGCAACAGAGCCTCGGAGCCAATCGGCGAGAGCAGTGCGCACCACGGGCTCGGTGAGTTCACCGAGAGCCCGGAGCGCGACATCGCGGCTTCCGGCGTGCACGACGAGATACGCGGCCCGGCGCCGTACCTCTTCGTCAGGGTCGGTGAGTCGAGCGAGCGCGGCCTCGGCGGCTTCAGGCCAAGGGCGACTGTCCCCGGCGGATGACAGGAGTTCCATGGCCTGACGACGTACGAACGCATCGTCGGACCGTGAGAGCAGAAGCAGCCGGACGGCTACAGGGCCGGCGCGATCGGCCCGTATCGCGGCGATGATCGCGATGCGGGCAGGGTGGGCAGCGGTCGTGGCGTGTCCGGTGGACACGGCCTCGTCCAGCCACTTCATCGGACGGGGCGGTGGCCGCCCTTCCGCGCGGAGAATTCGATCATGCGGCAGATCATGCCACGCACAGCAAGTGCTGGGCCACGACTTTGTCCTCTGCAGACAGGGACACTCGCTTGCTGCAGAGCCAGGGCGCGCAAGGCTGAACCCGCGCGACGTGGGGTTGCGTTCGGCCGGGCGCGCCGGAATGCCCGGCCTCGCGAGGTTCGATGGCCAGCGACTCGCAGAGAGCCGTGACCGTCTACGCCCCGGACGCCGATGTCGTCGTCCAGGCCGAGCTCGCCGCCGACGTCAACCAGCTGCCGTTCGCGGCCCGGCTCGCCGCCGCCGACTCTGAGGCCGTCGGCGAGCTCGCGGCGTTCCTCACCCGCGCTGTTACCCCTGGAAGCCGGGCATGAAGCACGACCAGGGGGTAGTCGCCGCCCTCCGGGAAGAGCACAGCGCCATCGGCCACCACCACGAGGAACTGCACGCTGATGGGACGCTCGACGCCTGGACCGAGCTGCCCTTCGGCGAGACCCGCTACCGCGGCGAAGACGACCCTGACCGCAATCCGATCTGCGACTGCCCCGGGCAGTGGCCGCTCGCCTTCTGCCTGGAGTGCGCCGGCTGCCCGAGTGCGAGCAGTGCTCGTGCAACCGTCCCCACCTGCTGTGTGGTTCACGCTGAGCGACGCTTGGCCCGGACCTGGCCGGTGCGCGAGATCCGTGACCGCCACGAGCACATGAAGGTCGTCGGGAGCCTGAACCTCGTGCAGACCCTCCTGCGCGAGAAGCTCTTCGACCGTCTCGACCTCTGGCTGCACCCGATCGTGCGCGGTGTCGGAAAGAAGGTGTTCGACGACGGCGCGGTGCCTACGAACGTCACCCTCCTCGCACCCCCGGCAGCCAGCCCGAAGCGCACGGTGTACCTGCGCTACGGGCTCGTCGACGGCACGCCCGCGACGGGGACATGAGTGCACCCGATCGCGGTGTCGGAAGCGACGACTGAAGTCGCCCCGCGCTTGGCGGGTGCGTGTACGGCGATGGCCGGGACCTGTCTCCCCGGTACCGGCCGTTGCATTCCATCGCGTTCACCCTGGACCCGTACGAGTGGTCGTACGGACGGAATGCCGTGGGGCGGGAGTGTCGTCGTCCCGCCCCACGTACCCGGCTCGATCATGTCGTGCCATGGCATCTCGTGAACTGCGCCGGACATGGGCTTCGTGGCGCCCCTGGATCTTCGGGACGGTGACGGCGGCGCTGCTGGCGGCGACCCCTACGTACGCTGCGGCGGCAGAGCCGTTCCCGAACAAGGCTCCGGTCAGCGGCGGCAGCCCGGGCGCCGTGTGCCCACCGGGTCACGGCGGCTGGTTGACCCCCCACAGTGATCTGGCCTTCCGCAGCGGCCCTTGCCACCCCCCGCACCATTGCCCCGACGGTTCGCCGGGCTGCGACGGTCCCGGCCTGCCCGTCACCGGTGCGGTCGCCGTGATCAAGGAGGACCAGAACACGGGCGACCCGCTGGCCGGCGCCGTCTTCCAGATGTGGGAGGAGACCAACGGCATCCCGGGTCTCCAGACCACCGGCGCCGACCCGGAC
Source organism: Streptomyces sp. NPDC056883 (assembly GCF_042788835.1). NCBI lineage: Bacteria > Bacillati > Actinomycetota > Actinomycetes > Kitasatosporales > Streptomycetaceae > Streptomyces > Streptomyces sp. NPDC056883. Next base: position 971,311 of record NZ_JBHUBS010000001.1, read on the forward strand.
ACCGACATCGGCGGCCCCTGCACCACCGGGGCCAACGGTGTGTGCTCCCGTACCGCGGAACTCGGCACGTACTACTGGGTGGAGACTCAGGCTCCGCCCGGGTACGAACTGCCGATCAATCCGGTGTTCGGCCCGCTGACGCTGTCGGAAGGGAACATCGAGGAGGGCGTGACGGTCATTGCCGAGAACACGCCGGAATCCGATGCGCTCAAAGGCCGTCACGTCGTCCGGACCGGCCCACCGACCCTCGGTGCCTCGCCGGACGAGAAGCGCACCGCGGCGGCATAGCCGGCCACGGCTACCGGTGTCACGACCACACCGGCTCCCCAGCAGTTGACCCCATGCCGGCCACGTCCTGCTCGCGGGAGCAGGACGGAGGAGGGGCCGGGACCGAATGCAGGGAGGGCCTCGGCCACCTGTCGGTGACCGAGGCCCTCCGAGCTCGCGCAGCTCCTTCAGCAGCGCCACGTCCGCCGCGTGCCCGTCGATGACGGTGCCGCCATTGCCCCGGTGCCGACGCATCAGCGCCCAAGCGGCAGGACTCGTCTCCGTTCAGGCGGCCCAGGTGCGCGCTGACGGCAGCCAGGCCCTCGTTCTCGCCCAGTTGCTGCATCCGGTCGGCCAGCGGCGGCCCGGTCCCGGCCGTGGGGGTGCGGTAGATGGGGCGGTCAGTGTTCGAGGTCGGCGCGCATGGAGGCGAAGAGGCGGGCGGCGTCGGCTGGGGTGGTGCGGGGGAAGAGTGCGACGGCGGCGGTGGTGGTGTCGGACCAGCCGCAGATGACGTCGGTGGCGTTGGCGGACTCGGGCAGGCTGAGGCATTCGAGGGATCCGCCGAACGGGCCGGGCTCGTACGGCTTGGCGGTGGTGGGGGTGCCGGTGGAGCCGTTCTGCAGCGCGTAGTCGATCAGGCCGCGCCAAAGGTGCTCGCGACGCTTGTTCGGGTCCTCGGGAACGCTGTCGACGCCTACGAAAAGGATGCGGCGGCCGGAGGTCTGGCCGGCACGGTTGTAGTCGGCGACCACCAGGTGCATGCCGTCACGCATCTCGCCCGGGTCTATGGGGACGTCGGAGACCGCGTTGGCGCCGATGGCCTTGGTGAGCCCGCCGGCGGTGGCGGCCTCGGTCAGCGTGCGCTTGCCCGAACCGGCGGGCGGGGTGGAAGCGGGCCTTGCGGGCGCGGAGACGGGCGCGGAGACGGAGGCGGGAGCGGCGGGAGCGGCGGGAGGGCTTTCGGCTTCGGCTGCAGGGTTGCAGGCGGTCAGCGTCAGCGTGGTTGCAAGGGCGATCGTGGCGAGGAGGGGGCGGGGACCAAGGATGGGCATGGCGGGGTCTCCCGGGTGTGGTGGCCGGCTGGGCTGCTGGGCCCAATGCCGCAGGCTAGTGGCCGACTGGGCGGGCGGGTGCCCTGAGCCCAGTTCCCTTACAGCACCGGGACATGGTGGTGACGTAAGAGCCTGGTGGTGACGGCACCGGGTCCCCTTTTTCACGTCTCCACATCGGTAACCAGCACGTCGCCCTCATCCGCACCTTCAACGTCCCTGAACAGGAGGCGGCCGCCGCCGGTGCCGGCCCCGCAGGTGCACTGCCGGTACGTCGGGGAGTGGGTGGCGACCAAGCACCGGTGGGCGCTGTCGGTGGACCCGGCCGAGCGTGAGGCGTTGCTGCGGTACGCGGCCGGCTGTCCGAACGCGGTGCTGGCCTTCGACTGGGCCGGCTGACTGACTAGGCCCTTCCCGGCGCCGTGATTTCGGCGGCGCCGGGGGTTGTGGGCCTCGGGGGTACTGGTCCCCGGATCGACCGCGATCGGCCATGTCCCCACGGCGCCCGTACTGCCTCACGCTTCGGACAAGTCAGTCGGGCCCTGCCGAAGCTGACGCTCCACCAACAGCCCGTCCGAGTCGACAACGAGCACCGACACCTCCGTCTGACCAGCAACGATCAGCCGGAATCTCTCCAAACGGGCGGGTGATCATGCCTGGAACACTCTTCCGGCGGGCCCGCCGGAAGACAACCCCACCCCGCCACCCTGCTGGCTATGTCCTCCTTTTCGGGGTTCTGGCACAGATCTTGGGGAGTCGTGGTGGAGCGTTACCCAGCCGTTCGATTGCGAGGAGACGGGTTCGCGTGAGACCGCGTACGCCTTGTCGTCCAGCGATCTGAATTGACGCTCCATCAGGTCACTGTCGCCCACTGCTGCGGTCGATTGTGGCCGGTGATGGTGCTGGTCATGCAGACCGAAGCACCGTTTTGGGACTCGTTGGTCTTCGAGGGGATCGACGATGTGGATGTCGAGGCGGTTACGACTGCGTTCGGCACGGTCGAGGTGGTGGCGAGAGGCCGAGCTGCCGGTTCTGCCTGTCCGGATTGCAGCCGCTTTTCGGACCGAGTCCACGACCGATACCAGCGCAGGCTGAAAGACCTTCCGCTGGCTGAGCAGGGCTTTGTGATCCGGCTGATGGTCCGGCGCTTCATCTGCGGGTCGGCGGACTGCCCTCGCCGGACGTTTGCCGAGCCGTTCTCCCAGCTGGCCGCCCCGCACGCACGGTTCACCATGCGGCTCAACCACGCCCTGGAGCGAGTGGGTCTCGCGCTGGCCGGGCGGGCCGGCGCCCGGCTGGCCGCCCAGCTGGGCTTCGGAGCCGGCCGGATGACCTTGTTATGCAGGGTCATGGCATTGCCCGATCCGCAGTTCAGTACTCCGCGGGTGCTGGGCGTGGACGACTTCGCGATCCGCCGTGGCCACCTACTCCACCGTCTTGACCAGCGTCGAAGACCATCGCGTGGTCGGCGTGCTCCCGACCTGCAAGGCCGGGCCGCTGGCTGCCTGGCTGCCTGGCTGCCTGGCTGACCCGCCACCCCGGCGTGGAGATCATCTGCCGGGACCGGGCGGGCGCCTACGCCGAAGGCGCCCGGCGTGGTGCCCCTGACGCTCTGTCGGTCGCTGACCGGTTCCATCCTGTGGCAGGGCCTCGGCCGAGCCGTGGAGACCTGCGTCGCCGCCCATCGCGACTGCCTGCGAGACCCATCGCCCAGCGGCACACTGCCGGAGGCCACCGGACTTGTCTCAGGTCGACCGCAGAACGACTCGGAGCCTGTCGGCCGGCGCGCCGAGCGAAAGAAGGCGGCACACGCCCTGGTCCACGAGCCCCTGGCCCAAGGCCACTCACGCCGGGCGATCGCCCGACACCTGGGCTGGGGCCTCAACACCGTCCCCCGGTGCACGAACGCCGCAGGTTGGCAGGACACCTTCCGCGAGAACCGCCCCCGGCCCAGCAGACTGGAGCCCTACAAGCCCTACCTGGATCGACGCTTCGCCGAGGGATGCACCAGCGTCACCCACCTCCACAGTGACCTGGTTGCCGACAACGCGCCCGTCACCTACCAGATGGTCCGCTCCCACATCGCCACCCTCCGCGGTGTTCCGCGATCGCCCGCGCCGGTGTGGGCGTCGCCGATAGCGTCGTAGCGCCGATCCGAGCAGTGGATGGGGAGGGGTGGGATGCCGACGACGGTGGTGGGGTTCCGACTGGGCAAGGCAGCAACCGGTCGGCAGGTGACCGTCCTGGTCACCGAGTCCGGCGTGCTGCACCGCTCCCACGGCGTGTACGGGCAGCCGCCCAAGCTCGATACGCCGAAGCTGCCGTTCCGCTACCTGCGCCCCGACCTGCCGTGGATGCAGGGCGAGCACGTGCTGACCGGCCCGATCAGCGCCCTGCGCGGACACCACGCCACCGCCATGAAGAACGGCTACGACGAGGTCCTCGTCCCGCCGGCGTGCGTGCGCCTTGATGTGGAGGAGCACCCGCTGCCACCGCGGGAGAACCCGCGCGCGCCCGTGCACCCCGAGCTGACCGAAGCGTTCCTCGGCGCCGCACCCCATACCGTGCAGCCGCTGGACCGTGCGGTCGACGCCTTCCGGACCGCGCTCGGCCTACCGGTCCGGCTGCGGAACGTGACCTGGCGGCCGCGGCAGACACCGGTCCCACCCCGGATCGAGGCCATGCTCCGCACCCTCGCCCACGGCACCGAGATCGCCTCCCCCGACCGGCTGGGCGTGGGCTGGAGCGTCACCCCCCAGACCGTCACGCTGCGAGCCGGCCGGACAGCACAACCCCTCGACCGCCAGGACGTCCTCGAACTGCAGGCCGCACTGACCGCCTGGCTGCGCCTCACGCAGCCACCGCCGTCGTAGCCGCCCATCTACGGGATGGCCTTCCGCGCCGCTGTACGGCGCAGCCGGGCGCGCACCCGGGGGCTGGGCGGCGGAGGCTGGCGGGGTGGAGTTCCCCGTGTCCGTCGCGCTGGCCGAGCCCGTCACCGTGCTGCCCGCGGGGCCGGGCTGGTGCTACGAGCCGAAGTTCGGCGGCTCTCCAGACACTTCGTGTGTGCTTCATTCTCCGTCCTCGTAAGGGGGGCCTGTGTCGGAGAGGGGCTGCTCGCTACGTGACGCCGGATACCAGGTCGGTGCGCAGCCGTCGATCAGGAGGATGGAGGGCCGCCGGAAATCCGGTGCCGTCAGGCCGTCGGGCGGCCGAACCAGCGGGAGGCCGCCTCCTCGAATCCGGCCCCAGCGGCGTCGGCGCCCTCCGCCCATGCCACGGTGCCGTCAGGACGGATCAGTACGGCCTCCAGTCCGAGACCGTCGACCGGGGTTCCGGCCGCGTACCGCACTCTGTCCCACCAGGCCGACGCCGGTCCCGCCAAGCGGCGCTCGGTAGTGAAGTCGAGGACGACGCCCAGTCCGTCCCGCATCAACCGACCCAGCGAGGCGCCGTCTTCGAGCAGGAAGTCGGGCGCGTTGCGGCCCACCAGCGGATGCGCGCCGCCGAGGTCGTAGCGCATCGACGATCCCGACATCTTCTCGAAGACGTACGTCGTCCCGTCCCGCGTCCCGAGCAGGTCGCGGACCACACCGCGGGTCGCCCACGTGCCGCGGTGTGGCCGCATGAGCGCCACCTGCGCCCGCGACCAGTCGAGCACCTGCGCGCCGACGGGGCGGCGTTCCTCGTCGTACGTGTCGAGGAGGCCGTCCGGCGCGTGCCCCCGTACGGTCGCCGCGAGCTTCCAGCCCAGGTTCACGGCGTCGCCGATACCGGTGTTCAGGCCCTGCCCGCCGAGGGGCGAGTGGATGTGTGCCGCGTCGCCCGCGAGGAGTATCCGGCCCTCCCGGTACGTCGTTGTCTGCTTGGCCCGGTCGGTGAAGGTGGAGACCCGCCCGACGTCGGTCAGGGTCACGTCGGTGCCCGACACACGGCGCAGCACCGTCTGGAGGTGATCGAGGGTCGGCTGCCGCGAGCGGTCGAACGCGCCGCCGTCGAAGTCCATCATCCCGAGGGTTCCGTCGGCACCCATGCGGAGGTACATGCCGGTCGGCGTCGCGTTGATCCCGGGGCGCAGCTTCTCCGGGTCGGTGAGCGTGGCGACCATCGTGTACCCGGTGAGCTCCGGTTCGGTGCCGGTGAATTCGAATCCGGCGAGACGCCGCACGGCACTGTGCGCTCCGTCGCAGCCGACGACCCAGCGCGCCTCGACGGCGTCCTCGCCCGCGGAGACGACCACGTGCTCGTCGTGCTGGACGACCGCGTCCACCGGGGCGCCCCGCCGAATCTCGACGCCGAGCTTGGTCGCCCGCTCGGCCAGCAGTGCTTCGACCGCCGGAAGTCTGATCATCAGGGTGTCGGGGGCCGGGCTGGGCAGTCGGTACGGCAGAGCGGTCAGGTCGACCTTGGCCGGATCGAGCATCACGCCTGCGAAGTGGCCCACGGCGAGCGGGCGTGACGTCCCGTCGGCCGCGGCCACCGCCGGGGCCCGGTGCCCTGCCATGTCGGCAGAGGTCTCCCGCAACGCGTCCAGCAGACCGCGCCGGTAGAAGGCTCCGGTCGAGAAGCCGAACAGGCCGCGCATCTCGAATGGCTGCGCCTGCCACCGCGAGTGCACCTCCTTCTCCTTCTCCAGCACCAGTACGGAGCAGCCCGCGAGGCCGAGTTCACAGGCGAGGAAGAGACCGACCGGGCCCGCGCCCACGATCACCACGTCGTACATGAGACATCCCCTTCCGAAGCACCGCCGGGCAGCCGCCCGGCCTTGACGCTGACGCTTCGAAAGGTGCCAGTACCCGCCGACACGGCTCCGACAGGGACCGACAGGACGCCGACCTCCCCTCGACAGGAAGCCGACAGCACGCCGACAGCACGCCGAGCCGAAGGCACACGCCGTGCGGCACATGCGCCCCGTGCCAGTGACTGCCTCTACTGGTCGGCCCGGTACTGCTTGCGCTCCTACGGTGCGCCCTGTCCCGAGACCGAGCAGGACCTCATCGGCCGCGCACGCCAACTCCGCCATTCACTGCACCCGGCCGATTCACGCGATATCGGGCGTGCGCCCGTTGCTGCACGGTGACCACCTTGGCCGACTCCGCGCCTGCTGTGGGGTGGGCGTGCTGCCGGCCGACGCGCGGTGTCCTGCAAGGTGTCGGAGACCGACGGTCGCAGCGTGGACCGCCGGCCTACTGGTCCGCCACCGGCCCGAGGAGGCGAATGGCCTGGTCCAGCTCGGCGAGGCGCTCCGTACGGCGCATCGGACCCTGGACGCTGGGCAGCTGCGGAAGCTGTCGCACGATCAGCATGTGGTGATCGGCGAGCTTGCGCGCACGGCGCGTGCCCTGGCCGCTGGGGCGGGGCAGGCGGTGAGCGAGCCGGTGCAGCGGGAGGTCGAGCAGATCCTCCACACCGTCCTCGCCGACGCGGACGTCGCCGCGCAGTGGGAGGCGGGCTGCCTCGCGACGAGCCCGGACCCGGTGTCGGGGTTCGCCGGTCTTGATCCACAGCCGGGCGCCGCCCCGCCACGATCGATCCAGCCGGCACCCGCCGGATCACCGAAGGGCCACCGGCCTCCCCTAGTACCGGCAGCGGATGCGGCGGCTGCGCTGGCTCGCCGCGAGCGTGTGAAGGCGGCCGAGGCGGAGTTGACCGAGGCCCGGGCGCAGGAGGTGCGCCTGGAGGCCGGCCAGGCGGCCGCGCTTGAGCTGGCGGAGCGTGCACGCGCGGCGGTCGAAGCGGCTGAGGAAGCCGTACAGGCCGTGGCGCAGCAACTGGAGACGGCAGGTGCCGCGAGGGCTGATGCCCTCTCCCGCGAACGGGAAGCCGAAGGCCTAGTGCTGTGACCGGCAAACCTTCCCGGTCGCAGCACTAGGCGCCGGGCCTGGATGCGACGGGTCCCGATGCGGCGCAGAATGGACGAGGGCGTTGCACATGGGCGGGAATCGCCGGTGGGCGCCCTGTTGGAGCTCAGGTCGTGCCGCCCGTCGCAGCCTCGGTCGACCCGTGACGTCGGCCGCTGCGACCGCATCCACGCGGGGAACCCCCTACGCACGGGCGACCCCACGACGCCCGACGCGCGCGCCCACGCGCGACGAAATGGGGCAATGATGAGGAAATCCCTGGTGGTCACGCTGGCGACTTCTGCAGTGGCGGTTCTGCTGGCGGGTCCCGTCACCCCCGCGTCCGCTTCCACGTCCTGCTTCGGCACCAGCGGGAACGCCTCGATCCTGTTCTACCGGACCGGTAGCGGCTCCGCCGTCACCGGAACCCTCTCCGCCGGCCACTGGGAGTCCAACGGGGAGTTCCACCTGCCGCGCGGCTACACGCACGCGACGGCGAGCCACGATTCGCTGCTGCTGTACAACAAGATCACCGGGGCTGGGGAGGTCGGCACCTTCACCGACGGCGAGTACGCGCGCACCCGCACCTTTGGCGACTTCCCGACGGGTTGGACCCAGGTCGAGGCCTCCGGCGACTCGGTGCTCTTTTACAACGGCCAGACCGGCCACGGCATCACCGGCACCCTGCGGAACGGAAAGTACCAACAGGTGCGCACGTACGACGACTTCAAGAAGGGCTGGGTGACCATGGCCGGCTCGTGCGACACGCTGACCGCCGCGGCCCGGCCAGGGGCGGCCACCTTCTCGTGGGACAAGAGCGAGTACGGAACCCTGGAAGGCGGTGTCTACGGGCACAGGGGCAGCTTGGTGGGGGAGGACCACCTGGGCCAACTGACCGCCACCAGGGACTCGGTGCTGTCCTGGGCGAAGGCGGGCGGGAAACTCGACTTGCGGGCGGGCACGGCGACCGACGGCTGGGTCTTCCAATTCCGCGGGGTCGGCACCTCCGACCTCTGGGAGAAGGTGGGCCGGACCTCGGACAGCCTGCTCTTCTACAAGTCCGACGGCACCGCCTCGGCCTCGAAGCTGGTCGACGGCGACTACAAGAGCGTCGGGCCGCTGGACGACATCTCCCCCGGCTGGACCCTCATCGAAGGCGGCGTATAACCAGGGCATGGCCGCCCCCGCCCCTGGGCGTCAGGGCTTGGCCGCCGCCGTGGCCTTCACGTAGAGCTGGGCAACATACGGCGCTCGCCGGTCGCTCCGGCCCGGTGAGACGCGACCGCCTGGCAGGCCCCGACAGGATCCCGGTGGCGGGTAGGCGGCACCGCGTCCCGTGTCCGGCCATTCGGAATGGCGATCCCCTGAAGCATGTGGGGCCCAGCGCGCCGAGGGCCACCCTGGCGGCGGGCATTGAACCTGCTGCGTGGCGCCCTGAAGGCGAGGGCCCCGCGGTCGGTGACTGCGGGTCCCCATGCCAGTCGAAGTCGTCACATCCGACCAGCACGACGAGCAACCCGGCAAACCTTCTCGGTCACAGCACTAGGCCTCGATGCCGGGGGAGCGGAGCCGCGGCAGTGCTGTCGGCAACATCTCCCGCAAGGCAGTGGCACCCGTCCGCCCGTCGGCCTCACACGTAGGTCCACTCCCGCAGGAGGGCTTCCCGCTCGGGCGGTTTCGGTGTGCCGGCGCCGTGGTCCCGGATCCAGGCCATGAGGGTCCGGGGGTCTGCCGCGCCCTTCCGGAAGCAGTCCAGGAGGCGCTGCGACAAGGCAATCTCTTGGGAGGTGTAGCCCCTGGTCGCCGCCGGCACCCGCACCTCTTCCGTACCGTCCTGCGTCGCGAGGACCAGGAACATCTGGGGCGGTTCCTCTCCGCCGTAGCTGGACCCCATCGTGACCACCGCCTCCAGTACCGCCGCCAGGAAGCGGCCTGCGCCCCTCCCCTCGCCCTCCGCGGGCGCGGCGTCCACGCTCGCGGAACGCAGGATCGACCAGGGCCACGCCCGGAAGCCGTCCGGGCCCCGGGCCTGTACCCCTTCGGAGGTGATACGGGCGTAGTGCCCCTCCGCGTCTGGCGGGGAACCTACGTATACCGAGTCCTCGGTGATCCAGAACAGTCCCAGCATCGCCACAGCTGACTCCTTGATGTGCGTGCCCGTCCGTCGCGAGCCCCTGTAATCGTTTCCGGCGCGCCTGCGGCGCCTGGTCCCAGTAGGCACCACCTCACTGGGCGGAACACGCCCCTGCATTTCGGGGCTTGACCGTTCGCGGAACCGGCGTCTCGCCACTACGGCCTTCTGTGCCCGCTGATCTCCGGGTAGGACTTGCCCGCGCCCCTGGGGGCGCCGGCTGCACTGCCCTGGACGTAGTCAAAAGTCAGCCCGGCTGGCGCGGCCGGACAGCGAGCGACTGAAAGCCTGGAGCTGTAGAAGGCGGCCTGGCCCAGAGGCTGCCGCCGAACACCCCACCCCGCCACCGCAATGCCCCGCTGGCGAGCACGGACTGTGCGTGGCCCCTCCCGCAGATCTGGCCTAAGCACAGCTTGGTCCGCCCGGCGCAAGAACGGCGGTGAAGGAGATCACCCGTGTGGCCCTGTCCGGGTGGTGGCTCGATCGCCTGCTGATCTCTGGTACCTACACCGCACTCTTCTCCCACTTCATCCCGTGCGGGGTATCGGGCCCGAGATGGCAGTGGAGATCGGCCACGGAGATTCGCAAGGCCTGCGTCTGCCGGTCCCTACTGGCCCAGCCAGGCGGTGAAGTACAAGCACATCGACCGGCTGTTCGGGCGACCCCGGAACCTGGCCGGAGGAGCAGCTCCGGATGCAGCTCCGCGAGGCGTTGGCCAGACTGATCGTGAAGCAGGGTGGCGAACGGCGGGCGGTCATGATCGTGGACGAGGCTCATTGAGCTCACACCGACGAGACGAGCGCGGAGCTGGAGATGATCGAATTCCCTACGTCCGCGCCTTCCCGCATGCACGGCGAGGCAAGGCTGGCGGGCACCGCCGACGGTAGGCGCGGTTCCTGATGCCTGATTCCGCGCGGGTGGAACTCACAACGTCGGCGCGCCGCGAGTGGCGCCCTGCTCTGCTGCCGCCCGTTGTCGCCTGGCTGGTCGCGAACATCATCACTTGGCTGGTCGCGAAAGCATCCATTGCAGGCGATGGATCCAAGATCGCTTACTGGTCCACAGGTGGTCGCCGCCGTTGGGATTCCGAACACTATCTATCCATAGCCAAGGCCGGCTATGAAATGTTTTGGTGTCGGGAACGGTATCCAGATTTTCGCGATGTGATGTGTGGAAATGTCGCATGGTTTCCCGGATATCCCATGTCGGTTCGGGTGGTTTCCAGCACCGGACTTTCCCATGAGATATCTGCTGTAGTCGTCACCGAGGCGTCTCTGCTGGGTATGTTCGCCGTGCTGTGGTGGCTGCTCGGCGCCCGGCTTACCTGGGCGACTGGACTCACCCTCGCTATCGGCACGGTGTTCCCAGGTGGCATCTATCTCCATGCCATCTTCCCGATCGCGACCGGAACTCTGGCATTGCTCGCCTGTATCGTCGGAGTGAAGCGCGGCTCGTGGGTCATTGCTGGCGCTGCCGGTTTCGTGGCAGCTGCCTGTTACCCCGTAGGCGCTGCGGCTGTCGGCATGCTGCTATCGAGCGCGTTCTTCGCATGGCGGAGAGACAGGTGGCCGCTACGTTTCGCGAAGGCCGGGTTGTCGGCGGTGCTCGCCGGCTCCGGCGTGCTCTGGGCGAAATGGCTCATGTGGCAGGCGACGGGTCGCTGGAACGCGTATGAGATCATGCAGAAATCCAGCTATGGGCAAGGTGACCTGCGTCAGCCCTTCGACGAGATGGGGAAGTTCTACGCTTTTCCGTTCAGTGACTGGTACCGACCCAAGGGGCATCTGCCGTGGCTGGTGGACCACAGTCTCGCCGCACACAAACCCCAGCTCTGGCTGAACATCGTATTCATGCTGCTCATCCTGTCGATGGTGGCGATTCAACTCATCCGGCGTCGTCGGCTTGAGGTCGAGGAGTGGGCAGCCTTTGTCCTGGCGGTGACAATCTTCTTCGCGCCGTTCTTTCTGGGCGCGCAGATGTCGTGGTATCGCAATCATGCGCAGGTGTTTGTTGGGCTCGTCCTGGTCCCACGCATGCCCCGGTGGGTCCAGGTGTCACTGTTGGTGTTGTGCGCAATCCAATACGTCTTCTTGAGTGCGATGTTTTTTGCGGGGGTGCTGGTGTGACTGGACGGTCCTGCGCCCACTACTGCTGCTCTTCTTCCGTGTCACGGGCGACTAGGTATGTGGGCCGGGCTTGGACGGCATTGTAAATGCGGGCCACGTACTCCCCGAGCATTCCCAGACAGAAGAGCTGAACAGCACCAAAGAACAGGAGCGTGACGATCAGGGAAGTCCAGCCGGGCAGCGTGTTTCCCGTGACGTAGACGACGAGAGTCCACGTGAGGAACGCGAGGCAGACGACAAGGCTGAGGGCGCCCATGGTCGTGGCCAGTCGCAGAGGGACCACCGAGAAGCTGGTGATGCTGTCCAAAGCCAAAAGGATCATTTTATGCAGGGGGTACTTGGTGGTGCCCGCCACTCGCTCTTCGCGCCGATAGGTGATCTGGCCGCCGGGGAAGCCGAGCGAAGGGATGAGTAGGCGGTAGATCTGCCGCTGGTCAGGGAAGGATTTGAGGGCATCCACGACGGGGCGGGACAGCAGACGGAAGTCGCCGGCCTGGGCGGGGACAAAGGAGCCGACCATGCGGCGCATGAGCCAGTAGTAGGCGGCGGCTGTTCGGCGCTTGAACCCGGTGTCCGTGGAACGGTCGGTACGGACGCCGTAGACGATGTCCAAGCCATCCGTCCGGGCCAGGGTGAGCATGTCCGGGATGACCTCCGGGGGGTCTTGGAGGTCTGCGTCGATGCTGACCGTGTAGGCGCCGCGGGCGCGGTGGAGTCCCGCGGCGAGCGCGGCTTGGTGGCCGCTGTTTCGCCGGAGGGTCACGATGCGCAGTTGGGGCCAGACAACGCGCAGATCTTCCAGGAGATAGGGCGTCCGGTCGGTCGAACCGTCATCGACGGCAAGAACCTCGTACGGTTCGCCGTACACGTCCAAAACCGGACGGAGCCGCTCCGCCAGGACAGGCAGGCTCTCCTCCTCGTTGAAGATCGGCACGACGATCGACAGAGCGATCGAAGCCCTGCGTGTGTCATACACAGCACTCATGATGCGGGAAGCGCTTGGAGTCAGCATTCGGAGGGACGGTCGTCGCGTGCCGTTCGTCGAGGGTGAGGTCTTCCAGTCGTTCTCGTGCTTTGGCCATGCCGGAGGGGTGGTAGGGCTGGGTCGGCTGGTCGAGCACGAGGAGGCGGACCGGGGTCCGACGCCGCGCTCGAGTCTGAGAAACCGGGCTTGGCTGATCATTTTGCCGCTGACGTAGGCGCGAGCTGGTGGAGCGGCCGGCGTACCGGATGGTCAGCGCGAGTTGCCCTGCGATTTGCTGCTCGTCGCGGAACCGGCCGCCGAGCTGCTCGGCGAGATCGAGTAGAGCACGGTGGTGCTCGGCGGGGTCGGGGATGTTGCGGTCGAAGCCCTCGGCTCGAACTCGGCATGCACGCTTGCCGCTTGCCGCTTGAAAAGCCGAGCGGTGTAGGAAGCCCTTGACGCGCACGCCCGCAGCAGCCACGTGTCCACGAACGCCGACCCCTTGTCGACGTAGATCGGCTCCGGGACCCCGCGCGCAGAGAGCACCGACCGCAAGGCGGCGGCCAGGCGGACGATGTCCTCGCGAACCCGAACCGGAGGCCCACGATCGCTCGGCTGTGCTTGTTGATGAACATCAACAAGTACGTCTTGCGCCCGCCGATCCTCGGTGCGGGGTGACCTTGCGATGAGTCTGGAGGGTAGTGAGTTCGGCGGCCTCGGCCTTCACGTCCATCAGCCGCGCTGGACACCGGCCGGTGGACGTGGCTGCCAGGGCGCGGTGGAACCGCCTCAGGCGTTTCCACCGCGCATATGCGTGTCAGCCCCCGATGATGCTGAGGGGGACGGTGCCCTGCACTTTGTCCCGCACCTGCGGTGTGACGCACTTGCCGTCACCTTCCCAGGCGTCGCGGTAGACGTAGCCAGGTGCGCACTGGTTGCTGCCCGGTTGACGGTTGGGGTTGTCGGCGTGCGCCGCAGCCCGCTGGTCCGGTGTCACGCAGAGGCCGTCGCCTTCCCAGGCGTCGCGGTAGACGTAGCCAGGTGCGCACTGGTTGCTGCCCGGTTGACGGTTGGGGTTCAGGGCGTGTGCCGAATCCCGCTGTTGCGGTGTGACGCAGAGGCCGTCGCCCTCCCAGGCGTCGCGGTAGACGTAGCCGGATTTACACAGGCCTGTGCCCGGTTCGCTGTTGGGATCGTCGATGCTGATGTTTGTAGCCGGGGACCAGGCAGGGGGTGCGATCGCGGCGGATGCCGGCAGCGCGAAGGCGCCGGCGCCGAAGACCACCGCGGCGATACAAAAGCCGAGGCGTGCGATCTGCTGTCCGGTGGTCGGGGAGTGAGGGGCATGGGACATATCTGCTCCTTGCGGTGTGCATCCGACGGGAGGATGCGGCTGACTGACCTCGCCGCGTCTCGGCGAGGACACACCTCAAGTAGGCGTGGGGGCGAGATCCGCTGCATGTCACTAAAAGCAGTGACTTGACAAGAAGGAACAGCTCCCTTGACCTGCTGGGGCGTCTTCCCTGCGCAGGACTAGAGCGTGTCTCTTTGAAGGGTTGGCCAGTCCATCGGATGTGCGTGTGCTCCGCCGGTGATCAGGTGGGCAGTTCCGCTCTCGCCACGGGAATCACCGGGCTTCATCTGCTCGCTACCCCGGAGTTCGTCGATCCGCTGCTCAGCGCCGACCTCGATCCCCCGTCGTCCAGCTCTTCCGCGTGCTGTGGCACGTGTGCTCACTGTTGCTCGCGGCCCTCGCGGTCGCCCTGACCTGGGCCGCACACGCTGAGCGGACGGTTGCACGGCCGGTCCTGGCCTTCGTCTGGTTCATCGCCGCAGTCTTCACCTGCGTCTTCTACGCCGTCGATCTGGCAGCCTTCGGGGGCGCGGTGTTCACCCTGCCCCAGTGGACCCTGTTCGTGCCGCTGCTCGTGCTGATACCGCTCTCCCGCTGACCTGGCCGCCGTGAAGCGGATACCCAGAGTCCGACGGGCGGTCGTCCTCACGACCCGAAGCTCGACGCCGACTTCACCCCGCTCCGCGACCAGGACCTGAGGCCACCGCCCTCGGCTAGGCCCCCTGACCGGCCATGTAATCCCGGCTCGGACACCAGGGAGCACGTCGCGCACATGAGTGAGGGGCTCCCGCGATGGGGGAGCCCCTCATAGATTCTTGAGCGGTACTCATCTGGAGGGCGTGAGCAGCTCTCCGTGCCGGAGCTCGCCACGCCACTCGGCTCCACGGAAAGCCGTCCGTTCGCCGCGCCGTTGAAGGTCCCGTTCTTGATCCACTCGATCAGTGCCGCCTTGCGTGGCATGGGGTCCGGCCCAGGGTTCTACCGGTCGGCCGCGTCCAGGGGCGGGTCGAGGGCGTCGACCGCGCTGTGGAGGCCGGTGGGCGAGCTGCCGCCTGTGGCGTACACGCACATGGCGCCCTGCCCGGGCGGACACTGCATGACCGCGGCCGCCAGGTGCGACCGCGCCGTCGGAAGCGTGGGCAGCGTCGTCCAGGCGTTGGAGGCGGCGTTGTACGACTCCACGGTGCCCAGGGCATTGAAGCCGGCTCCGCCACGGCCGCCGACCGTGTAGACGCAGGTACCGGTCTGGCCCGGCGGGCACGTCGCGGCCGCGGCCGCGAGGAGGTAGCGGCCGGTGGGCAGTGGCTCCACGGGGCTCCACGCGTTGGTGGCCGGGTTGTAGGAGCGGACGCCGGCCTGGACGGTGCCGGTGCCGTCGACGCCGCCCATCGCGTACACGCAGGTGCCGGTCTGGCCCGGCGGGCACGTCGCGGCCGCGGCGGCGAGGCCGTGTCGGGGCGTGGGCAGCGCAGTCGGCTGGCTCCAGGCATTGGTGACCGGGTTGTACGAATGGACCTGGCCCAGGGCGGTGCCGGTGCCGTCGAGGCCGGCCACGGCGTAGACGCATGTGCCGGTCTGGCCCGGCGGGCAGGGCGCGGCCGCCGCCGCGAGCGCCCCCCGCGGCGCGGGAAGCGAGGTGACCGTGCTCCAGGCGTTGGTTACGGGGTTGTACGACTCCACCGTGGCGACGGGTGCGTCCGGACCAGTGAGGGCGAAGGCAGTGAATCCGCCGATGGTGTACACGCAGGTGCCGGTCTGGCCCGGCGGGCAGGGAGCGCTCGCCGTCCCGAAGCCCCACCGGGGTGTGGGCATCGGACGGACAGTCGACCAGGCATTGGTGAGCCGGTTGTACGACTCCGCCCGGCCCGAGACCGTGCTGGGGGTCGTGGCGTTGCCGAAGGCGTCACGGCCGCCCATGGCGTAGACGCAGGTGCCGGTCTGGCCCGGCGGGCAGGGAGCGCTCGCCGCCCCCAGGAAGTCCCGGTCCGCAGGCAGCGGGGCCAGGGTCGTCCACACCGTTCCGTTGGTGGCCGTCGCCGGCATGACGCAGGCCAGGACAGCCGCCACCGCCGGCAGGGGCGCCCATCGCAGTCGGCTGCGCGGGCTCCTGCGGCTTTGCGTGGTCAGGGGGCTTGATTCGCTCGTGGTCGTGACAACGGCGGCCTCCTTGTCGGACGTGTACGGGCGATGCCTTGACCGCACCTCCACGCATCACGCCCGGAGTGGGCCGGACGGCCTCCCGCTTCGACCGCGCAGGATGACCTCCCTTGCTCCGCCCGGTCCCCTCGGGGAGGTGCCGCCGGATGGAACTGCCGGCCGACGCGCGGTGTCGCGCAAGGTGTCGGAGAGCTTGCGGGGTGGGCGGGAGACTTCGGTCATGGACGTGGAGTCGGTGGCAGCGGAGTTGTACGGGCTTTTGCCGTCGGAGTTCACCGCGGCCCGGGACGCGCAGGTGGCGAAGGCCCGCAAGGCGGGCGACAAGAACCTCGCCAAGGCGATCGCCGCGTTGCGCAGGCCGACGGTCGCGGCGTGGACAGCCGGCCTTCTGGCCCGTCACCGGCCCGAGGAGGCGCATGGCTTGGTCCAGCTCGGCGAGGCGCTCCGCACCGCCCACCGGTCGCTCGACGCTGGGCAGCTGCGGAAGCTGTCGCATGATCAGCATGTGGTGATCGGCGAGCTTGCGCGCACGGCGCGCGCCCTGGCCGCTGGGGCGGGGCAGGCGGTGAGCGAGCCGGTGCAGCGGGAGGTCGAGCAGATCCTCCACACCGTCCTCTCCGACGCGGACGTCGCCGCGCAGTGGGAGGCGGGCAGTCTGGCGACGACCCCGGACCCGGTGTCGGGGTTCGCCGGTCTTGAACCACAGCCGGGCGCCGCCCCGCCACGATCGATCCAGCCGGCACCCGCCGGATCACCGAAGGGCCACCGGGCTCCCCCGGTACCGGTACCGGGGGAGGGGGCGGCTACGGATGCGGCGGCTGCGCTGGCTCGCCGAGAGCGTGTGGAAGCGGCTGAGGCGGAGTTGAGTAAGGCCCGGGCGCAGGAGGTGCGCCTGGAGGCCGGCCAGGCGGCCGCGCTCGAGGTGGCGGAGCGTGCACGCGCGGCGGTCGAAGCGGCTGAGGAAGCCGTACGGGCCGTGGCGCAGCAACTGGAGACGGCACGTGCAGCGAGGATGGATGCCCTCGCCCGCCAGGGGGAAGCCGAACGCGTAGCTGCGAAGGCGCGCACGCGCGCGAAGGCCGCGGCCCGGAAGGTCGAGAAGCTCACGAACCCCTGAGCTTGTTCTTTATCTACCAAGATTTTCCATGCTTGCCGATGGCCTTGAGGGTCTCGGGGCGTTTGACGGTTTTGCCGACGTCGTAGCGGGCTGCCCGGTGTTTGTTCTTGGCGCCGGGTGGCCGGCCGGGGCCGGCGCCTCGGGGTTTGGGAACACGGGTCGGGCAGGCGAGGTGAGCGCGGATGTTCCTGAACCCCCGGCGGACGCGTGCTGGGGTGAGCCGGTCCGGGGTAGTGGGTTTCTCCCAGGGCCGTCGGAGATCCGCGGCCAGAGGCCGGGCGAGGCGGAGATGGGTGTGAGCGGCGATCAGAATCCAGGTCCAGCGATCCGCGGCCTCGGGAGTGCGGAGTTTCGGGGTGGTCCAGCCGAGGGTCTGCTTCGCGAAGCGGAAAGGTGTGTTCCAGGTCGAAGCGGCGCAGGAATGCCTGCCAGAAACGATCCACGTCGTCGGGGGTGGCGCCGGTTTTGGAGGACCACAACCACACCGGCGGGGCATCCCGGTCCTTCGACAGGTGCTCGACCGTCAACCGCATCAGCGTTCCCTCGACGAGGGGTAGTTCACCGTCGTGGTCGAGCCAGGAGGAACGGTGGGTGAGCCGGGGGTGGACCCGGTCCCAAGCCTGGGTCTCGGCCTTTCCGTAGTTGGTCGTGTCCGTGACCGTGGTGATCGCGGGCTCGGGCCAGGTCTCCGGCTTGGCGAAGCGGAACTCCGGACCGTGCTTGGGCGGCCGGCCATTGACGCCGTGCATCCTCGGTGGTTTCGGCAGCCGCATGACGCGGTCGGATCGGACCCGGCCGGCCAGCTCGACGGGCAGGTCGCGCAGGACCCAGGCCAGGCGGGTGACGTCGTAGCCGGCGTCGCTGACGATCACGATGGCCGGGTCGCCGGCCTGCCGCTGCCCCGCGGCGATGATTCGTTCAACGACTCCTCGGAGCTGGTCTGCGCGGTCGCGTCGTCGACAGGGCCGAGCCGGACCGCGTCCAGGATCGCGATCCAGGACGTGGCACCCGGCTCCAGCACGGCCAAAGGAGTAAGGCCAGCCGGGGATGAACTGGGAGGCGGTTTTCGCGCGGCCGTAGACGTGGCAGAACAGCCGGTCGGCTGAGCACGGCGCGTCCGAGCGGAGCCACGGTGACACATCGACCGCCAAGATTAGGCGTCCACCGTCGAAACGCGGCAACGGCAGCCCGGCCAGCAGCGTCCGTGCATCGCTCCGTGCCCACGACGATGCTCGGGCAGCAGCGTCAGGTCCACCGGGGACTTCACCGCACCGTCCGCACACAGCACCGCGTGCACCAGCTCGAACAACTCGTCGCGCCGGGCGGTCAGACACTGGTAGAACTCGCCCCGGAAGCGTGACGCTTCCGCGAACGCTTCCCTCGGGACAGCATCAGGCAGCAGACTCACCCTCACGGCCTTCGTCGTGGTCACGCGCATCCTTGGTCGGAGCACATGATCAGACGAAGGCCGCCCTCACGTCCGGCGAATGGCCAGGTGAGCGACCCAGTTCGACGGACGATTCGGGCGGGACACGAAGGGCGGGATCCCTACGCTTCGGGCTTTGGCTCGGCCCTGAGGTACCGACCCCAGATCTGGGCCTTGCGATAGGGACCGGCCCCATCGCAGTCGTATTGCGGCGCGTCAAAGATCACCCAGTACCGCAGCTCGCCCCTGAGCGACTGGGCATGTTCGTTGGGTTCGGGTGCGCCCATGGCATCGATCGTTCCAGCAAACTCGACCTGCCAGGGGCCGTCCCAGTCCGGGTCGCGAAGGACCGTGACCCGGCTGCCCGGGGCCAGTGCACCCGTCGGCCATGCCTGGCTCAAGGGACGACCGAGGATGTGCTCTACCGCCTGGCGATCGTCTACGTCCGCAGGAACAGGGCTGGAACTGTCTGTCATGCCGCCCACTCTGCCCGCACAACTTCAGGAGCGCCAAAAGATAAAGAACAAGCTGAGAGCTTGTATTTCAACCCCTGGAGGCCAGGTCGCAGGATGGCTGCCACCCCGCACACCTCAGGGTCGCCGTTCGTCGCACCGTTTCCGTAACCGTCCAACGAACGCGCCCGCACTCCATGTCGTCAGACGGGCTTGTGGCCTTGATGCCGTGCCGTGCCTATCCGCCACACGGGCACGGGGAAAACTGGATTGTCACTGCTCCTGCGAGCGGCTGCGCACTTTCCGGAGGATCTCCTGGCCAAGCAGCCAGCGATCCGAGTCCGCTCGGAAGCGAAAACCCTTCTGCGCCTTTACTGTCTCAGCCAGCGTCCTGGCCTGCTCCGCGTCGAGCGCATCGATCATTTGCAACGCGAGGCGCATGGCGTGGTACTGCTCGAAGGCGGTGTGCGAGTGCGCGATGACGGCAAGGGTGGCTTCGAAGTCCCACAGTCCGGGGCTGGCCTGCATCATTGCCAAGGCTGTGATGCGCTCCTCGTCCGTACCCTCGCTCAACCAGCGGACGACCTCGGCCCTCTCGAAGGACTGCTCCTGTGCCAAGCGGCGCGCACGGGCAAGCACCGCTTCCATGGCCTGGGTGCGTGGCATGCCTGCGCGCATCGAACCCCGTACGGAGCTGTAGTCGTCGGCGATGGGCTTCGCAGCGTTCAGCAAGGCGCTCGCCTCTGCACGCAGCTCGCTAGCCGTTGCCATGTCTCCCTGCCGCTCGGACTCCTCCGCCAAGGCGAACCTCTCCGCTGCAGCGGCCCGAAGCCGGAGCGTGGCCCCTCCGAACTCAAGGCTCTCGATGCGGCTGCCCAGGAGAGCGAGGAGAAGCATGACGCCCCCGAATACGATCAGCGCTGCCGAACCAGTCCCGTTCTGGGTAGCGAAGACCGCAAATGCCCCCAAGCCGAAAGACCCAGCGCCCAGGAGGGCTGTGAGCGTACGGAAGGTGGGCGTGAACCAGATGGTTGCGGCATTCGTCTTCACCGGCCTCTCCGCTTCTGTTCAGGATGGACGTGAAACTACCGGCAAACGGCATGGAACCGGTCAATTGAGGCTTCGTGTTGATGTCGTCCAGGAAGACAGCACCAGCCTCTGGGCCGGTTGAGAAACAGGATTTGAGGCGAAACGAGTCGAAGGCTGAGCGCGGCGGAGCCGCCGAGCCAGCCCGCGGCATGCCGGCGGCGTCCAGGCGGCGGGTGTAAGGGACTTCGTTCGGTGCGTGCCGGGGTGGTCTTGGCGGGGTAGGCGCGGTGGGTAGGGTCACGGAGGTGCTTTTCAAGAGGTTTTGGGGTGTTTATGCATCGTCAGATGCGGGTGGGTGTCCGTCTGGTGACGGCCGTTCTGTTCGTCGGCGCACTCGCAGGCTGCAATCCGGGGGTGGCGGCAGGCAGCGACGCGAAGCCGTCCCTGTCCGCTGAGGGCAAGGGCGGTGGGCAGGGTGCGCCGGGAGTGCCGGCCTCCGGGCTTGTCGACGACGGCGGTGGCCCGCGGTCAACTCGCCGGGTTGAAGGTTGCAGGTCAGCGGGCGATGACGGGGTCCAGCAGGACCAAGTTCTCGCACTGGATCGGGCAGGGCGACGTCTGCGATACCGGGAGGTGGTGCTGGAGCGCTCGGGGAAGGAGGTGAAGCGCGATGCCGAGTGCAAGGCGGTCTCGGGGACTTGGGTCTCCGTCTGCGACGGGACCACCGTCACCGACGCGGGGAAGCCGGGCATCGACCACATGGTGCCGCTCGCCAACGCCTGGCGCTCGGGCGCTGGAGTGTCGACGGCGGAGCGGCGTAAGGAGTTCGCGAACGACCTGACTCGTCCCCAGCTCTTGGTGGTGTCGGCGGCGACGAACCGGTCCAAGGGAGACCAGGGTCCCGATGAGTGGCAGCCGCCGGAGAAGGCGTATTGGTGTACGTACGCGACGGCGTGGACGAACGTGAAGGCCACCTACCAGCTGACGGTGACCGAAGCGGAGAAGGCGAAGCTGACCGGGATGTTGGAGACGTGCCCCTCATGACCACCCACCAGCAGAGTGATGGCCCCGGCCAGGGCGGTAGGGAGGCAGGGGCGGTTCCGCTGACCTCTCACGTGAAGGCGGGGCCGGGCGGAGCGATGACGGACGAGGTCGGGGTCATCACCGGCGACGTCAGCGTGACCACCGCGGCCGGTCCGGACGGCACCGTCGAGGTCCGGATTCAGTACACGGGCGCGGAGGAGTCCTACACCCTCACCGGCAGCCCGGCCCCGCTCCCACCCGGCGGTCTTGCAGCGTTCCACGAACGCGTCGTCGATGCCGTCAGGGCCGGTGGCGCCGCCGAAGTCCCCCACCCATGACCCCTGCTGGCTAGGGCGTGTCCTGTCGATCTGATTGACAGAGTAAATCCAGGTGCGGCCGGTCGCCGCGATGGTGTGAGATGCGGGATATGACGCTCGTTCTGAACAAGCCCGACGTCGATGGGCTGCCCGGGGTCGTGGATGCCCTCCGCGTTTGGCAGGACGACCGCACGCCGCTGCAACTCCATCCGGGAGACCTCGGCTGGGCCTGGGCGCTGGGCGCGGAGAGGCTGGCCGCGGCCGTCCGCACCTGGAGCGTGGACGGACGGATCATTGCCGTCGGATACCTGGACGACCCTGATCTGCTGCGCCTGACGACCGCACCGGATCTGCGACAGGACGGCGATCTGGCGCGCCAACTGCTGGCGGACCTCGATGATCCGGAGCGCGGGGTCCTGCCGCCCGGGAAGGTCGGCCTCGAGATCCCCAACGGCGCCCTGCTCCGCGAGGTCCTCTTGGAGGCGGGCTGGATTCTGGACGAGCCGTGGACGCCGCTGCGCCACGACCTCGCCGAGCCGGTGAAGGACTCCGGCCTGCGGATCGAGGTAGCCGGTCCGGAGACGGCGGGGGTGCGGACCGCAGTGCATCGCTCCGCGTTCAACAGCCCGGCGTTCACCGAGGAGAAGTGGCACGTCCTCGCAGCCGGGCCGGTCTATGCCGACGCCCGCTGCCTGATCGGCTACGACGACCAGGACAACGCGGTGGCTGCGGCGACGGTCTGGTCAGCCGGGCCCGGCAAGCCCGGCCTGCTGGAGCCGGTGGGCGTGCACGCCGACCGTCGCGGACGCGGCTACGGGACGGCGATCAGCGTTGCCGCTGCGGCGGTGCTGCGTGAACTGGGTTCGTCAAGCGCACTCGTCTGCACCCCGACCTCGAACGCTGCCGCCGTCGCCGCCTACAGGGCAGCTGGATACGAGCCGTCGTCCGAACGGCTGGACGTCAGTCGACCTGCCTGAAAATGATCAGGCGGCGGTATCGGACAGGCCGCGTCGCGTGGCTGACCCTGGCTGGTCCGAACGCCCTTTGAGGACATGGGGGCAGGTCGGGGTTCGATGATGGCCGGATGATTCGTCGTGGTGAATCGACCGATACGGCCTGGGCGCGGATCATGCCGCTGTTGCCGCGCCCCAACGGGCATCGTGGCTGGCGTCGGGATCATCGCCAGGCCATCGCCGGGCCCTTGCGGAAGGTACGCACGGGTGCGCCGTGGCGGGAGTTGCCGGGGGGTATGGGCCGTGGAAGACCTGCCGTGAGCGGCTGCGCCGGTACGGCCGGGACGATCGAGTCATTGGTGTCGGTCGACGTTCCCCGCGGCCGGCCGGCCGCCGCGAGCGCCTGCCCGCGGACCACGAGGGGGCCGATGACCCCGCACCTGTCCACTGCCGCGGCCGGGTCGACGCGCTCTTGGTGGGGGGCCGCTGAGCCACATCCTGCCTGGGTGCGTGACCTGTTCGTGGATTCGGGCCCGGTGGCTGGACGGGCGCGGCATCGTCGTAGGCCAGCGTCCGCCGGCTGGTGGGAGCCGGCATCGTGGGACGGGTTACCGGGAGGAAGTGCCATGGGTGAGGGCAGGCACGAGACCTGGATGACGGAGGAGTTCGGCTCCTCTCATGCCGGTGCGGTCGGGGTGCTCCTGGCCGACGGCACCGTCCCCGCTCCGGTGTACTTCGACAGCGGCTCCGGCCCGGGTGGGCGGGCCGCCTACGACGGCCGCTGGCCCCACGCGCCGCGCGGCGGCCGTACTGCGCGCGGTGTGCTCCTGTGGCTGGGCCGGCGCGGAGCACCGGCTGGACTGGGAGGCGATGGGCGAGCAGGACCTGGACGACGGCGGGGAGGACCAGGCGGAGGCCTGCCTCAAGGCCTGGGACGGCCATACCGACCAGGTAGAGGCAACGGCCGCCCCCTTGCCGGACACAATCACCACGCTGCTGGAGCACCTGGGGGAGGAGATCGACAAGCTGACCAAGTCCTCCTCCCCGGTCGCGGCGGTGCGGGCGGCTCGCCGGCTGGAGGTCACAGCCGAGCAGGTCGGCTACTGGGCCGCCCACCGGTGTCACCGGCCTCTGCCCTTCGCTCGCATCCGTCCCGTACGGGGTTCTCGTCAGGAGACAGTGTGAGCGGGAGGCCCTTCTACTGGAGCCGTTCCTGCCGCCAGCCCCTCTACGCCACCAGTGCACCGTCCACTGCGGCCGGCCGGAACTGGGAGCGGGGCCCCTGTCGCGCCCTTCTGGTGGCCAGGGGCCGCCCTGCTAGGGCCTCAGGGTCCCGGCTTGCACGGATTTCAGCCGGTCGTGGGCCATGCGGGCTCTCGTGAGTGCCTCGTTTTGGTCGGTCTCGGAATCGCTCAGGAACTCATAGGTGAGCTGCACGATGGCGTTGCCCTGGCGGATCGCAATGACGATGGTCCTTGAGGAGTCTTTGTCGTAGGCGCGGGCGGTACTTTCGTCGCCGAGCTTCGGGAGCCCCAGATCTGTGGGTGTGCCGTCCGGCCTGTCGAAGGGACCAGGCTGCTCCTTAAGAATGGGCAGCAGAGGAAGTGCGGCGCTGGCCGCCGCTTCCGACGGGCAGGTGTTGACGAGGAACCGTGCGAGTTTGTACTGCTTGCCCTCTACCCCTCCGTCCACTTCGTACAGGACGGTCTTGGCGCTGCAGCCGTCTGGCTGGTACCGGGCTTCGCTGCGGGAGAACAGTGTCCAGTTCTTGGGCACGTCCTCGGGCCGAGGCATTGCCAGTTCGGCCTCCGCGTCCGTGAGCATGTGTCCATCCTGCTTGCCGCCTGTGCCCTGGGGGCTCTGGTCGGGGCCGCCCGACGTGGGCGTCTGCGCCGGGGGCGCGCTTCGAGAAGCGCCGTCGTCCGTGACCACCAGTTGACGCGTGCCGTAGACGGCCAGCGCCAGCACCGCGACGGCCAGCACGATGGCGACGCCCGCCAGAGCCCGGCCTCCTGCGGTGTTGTTGATGGTGAGGGGACCCAGTGAGATGGGACTACGCGAGACCCGGCTGCCCGTGATCACCACTGAGTCACGGTAGGACCTGATAGAGGTGTCCAGGAGCATGGTGAGCCGGCTGCGCAGGTCCGGGTCGGTGGTGATCTCCTCGGCCAGGGCCTCCTCGGCCTCGGTTCGTGCGCCGGTGTCGCCGGGGTCGGCTTCGAGCGTGGCCAGCGCTGCCTGCCCCCGCTGGCTCCGTTCCAGCCCGCCGCGGACCAGCGCGGCCAGCGCCGTACCCCCACGGTCGACGACCGCCGTCGCCGACGCCCCGGCCAGAGCCGCCAGCAGGCTCGTGACGGCCGCTGCCGCCAGCTCCGAACTATCCATCTTTCTCCCCCTGTTGCCCGCTCAAGGAACCATCATCGCCAGTGGCAGCGCTCCTGAATACGGTTTGACCGACGGCGGAAGACGGATCGGGCGGGGAGGTGCGCACCTACCGGGCCGACTAAGCGCCCCTGGGCCAGTTCGGCTGGGACGGCGGAACCGGCACCTCTGCCTGAGCCGACCCGAAGCACGGCCTGACCGGCATCCTGACCACGCAGGTCGGGCTGACCACCCCGGCTCCGGCGCAGGGCTGCTGCCGTCGGGACCGTTTGCGCGGAAGCGGCGGTCTGAGCGTCGGCGCCGGGGGCTTGCCGGACAACCCCGGGTCCCGGCCCGGGAGGGGGCCGAGGCCATGGGGTGTCCGGGTGCCGTACGGATCCGGGCGGCAGCCCGTCGTGCGGACGGGCCGACCGCACGACGCCGGGGGGAAGGGCGGCATGCGGCGGGGCCCGCTCCGGAAGGCGTCCTGCCTGTGGGGTGTCCGCTTCCGGTATCCACGCGTCTGTCCCGGCCGTGGCCCGTCAAACGCCGTCCTGTCCATAAGTTCTGAGGAGGCGTCAAAGTCGGATGGGCGTCGCCGGCTGACCGGCTGCACATGCGATCGTCGAGCCGGTGCGGTGCGGTGCGGTGCGGTGCGGTGCGGTGCGGTGCGGTGCGAGCCGGTGCGGTGCGGTGCGGTGCGGTGCGAGCCGGTGCGGTGCGGGCGTACGCGCGCTGGCCGTGGAATGCCCGCAATCCTTGGCCTGGTCCTTGAAGGGGGGGCTTGGGCGGGGCGGGCCTTGCGGGGTTGCGCAGGGTCTCGCTCATTCGCGGGGGCCGGCCGTATCGGCCGACCGTCCCCGCCCGCGAGGGGGACGGCCTCGGATCTCCCGCGCGCCGAGTAAACCAGCCGATCAATCGTGACGGCGGAGCTTGTGCCGTGCGGGCGCCTGTGTGTGGGTTCGGCGGTCTCGGGCGGTTCCTCGGCAGGCCGGTTGCCGGCGGAGGAGTCAGGCGGCGGCCGGTGGGTCCTGGTCGATGGGGAACAGGGCGAGGGTGCCGGTCATTTCCAGGAGGCGGTGGAGTTGGGGGGCGGGGGAGGCCAGGCGGATGACGGTGTCGGATTCCTGAGCCGCGCGCCGTATGGCGAGGAGGGTGTTGAGTCCGGAGGAGTCGCAGCAGGTGAGGCCGCTGCAGTCGACCACGACGTCCTTGGCCGGTGATGCGTGCACGAGGGCGTGCTTGAGAGCCTGCTCGAGGGAGGGGGCGGTGTCGACGTCGATTTCCCCGGTGGGCCTGACCGCGATGGTGTGGTCCAGGACTTCCACGGCCACGGCGTCGCCGCCGGTCCTGCCGGAAAGGTGTTCGGTCATGGTGAATCACTCCTCGGCTCTCTGGGTGTGGATTCCGTTCCAGCCCGGCCTGCGGTGCGGTCGGGTCAGGTGTTGCGTTGGTCGTGGGTGTCCTGGCGGAGCTGGTCGGTGTGGCGGGTCATGGCGTCGATGCGGTCGGCGAGCTCGGCGTCCTCGGGCCGCAGGTGGGTCCGTGAGTCGGCCAGCGGGCGGACCAGGCGGGCGGCGTCATCGTGGCCGAGGGCCAGGTTCAGGTCCCCGACGGCGCCGTCCGCTCCGGCGGGCAGGTCGGTGAGGGAAGTGATCTGGCCGGCCAGGCGGCGCAGGTCGGCCGCGTTGTCGCGGGCCCAGGCGGTCACGGTGCGGTCGGCGGCGCGTGTGTCGCGGGTGGCCTGGACGCGCTGGTCGCCGGTGCTTCCGGCGGCGCCGGGACGCAGTCTCAGGTAGCGGCGCTCGGCGGCCTGCCGGCTGGCCACGCCGAGGGGGCCTGCCAGGTCTGCCCAGCTCGCGCCCCGCGCACGGGCGGTCTCGATCAGTCCGCTCTCCCACCCCGCGAGCTCTTCGCGGATCTTCCGCAGCAGCAGAAGCGTGGCCAGGGCCGATTCAGCACCCGCACCCGCACTTGTACTGGTAGCCGGATCCGGGTCGGCCTCGGGGGCCGGTGCTTCGGGGCCCGGCTGCTGGGCGCTTTGGAGAGCCTCCCCGATGGTCTTCAGAGCCGCGGTGGCGGTGAGGAAGGACGGCTTCGGTGGTGCCGTTAGTGCCTCGTCCATGACGCGCTCTCCGATCTTGTCACCCTCCAGGTGACATCCTGCTTGTCATCGTTTCGATGACATGTTACAACGGGGGCACGTTGAAGCGCATTGGCAGTTTCTGCCTGAACCAACTGGAGGTGTTTCGCGATGTTGATGCGCACTGACCCGTTCCGCGAGATCGACCGTGTCGTCCAGCAGCTGTCCGGCACGTCGGGGACATGGTCGAAGCCGTCCGTGATGCCGATGGACGCCTACCGCCAGGGCGACGAATACGTGATCGCCTTCGACCTCCCGGGCGTGAACCCGGGCGCGATCGACATCGACGTCGAGCGGAACATGCTGACGGTGAAGGCCGAGCGTCGGCCCACGGGCAAGTCCGACAACGTGCAGATGGAGCTCTGCGAGCAGCCGCTGGGAGTGTTCTCCCGGCAGGTCCACCAGCAGATATTCCTCTTCGACCCCACCGGTGATTACCCCATGCGACTACCCGCACACTCCATGATCACCCCGGCTCTGCGGACGACCCGGGCCCATTTGTGCGCCCGGTGTGCTTCCGGGGCAGGGTGAAGGGAAGGCGCGGCTACCCGGCGAGCGGCGTTGCATGATCCGTGACGGCTGTTCGCGCAAGGTATACCCGTCAGTCACGGTGTACGACTTCGACTGAAGGGTGTCGCGGAAGGTCTGCCGCGGGTGGGGCTGAGCGGTGTCAAGCCCCGACTTTCCGTACCGTGACGGCAGGCCCGGCCTGGGGCGCAATGGAGTGACGGTTGACGCCGAAGAACGGCGGACGGGCGACCGCCCCACCGCATTCCATGACCTGAGGAGTCTCTCCCCATGATTGCCATCCGGACCCGACGTGTCGTCCCGCTCCTGATCGCCACCCTCCTGGCAGGCGGAGGCGTCTCGCTCTCGTCCACTGCTGTCGCCGCTCCCGCCACGACAGCCGCAGGCCTCACCACGGACACCGACACGCCGCGCACCGTCAAGGACCTCAGCCGTAAGAAGCCCAGAACTGTGAAGAACCTGATCCGCACGGTCGACAGGTCGGGCGTCGGGGCTGCCCGGCCGGACGATCGCAACGTCAACGTCGACGGGAACGAATGGGCACGGTCCTATTCCACGCCCTGCGCGGAGCTGGATTGCCTGCGCTGATCAGCCGGCGCGCACAGGTCCTAGGGGGTGTCTTTCCGATCATCGGATCGTTGGTCCGGTCGTGAGGGAAGCAGAGTTATCTGATGCCGCGTGGGTGGTGATCGCGCCGTTGTTGCCGCCGGTGGGCCGGGCCCGTGGACGGTGGCGTGATCACCGTCAGGTGCTGGAAGGCATCGTGTTTAAGTTCCGCCCCGGCGTGCCCTGGCGGGACCTGCCCGAGCGGTTCGGACCGTGGCAGACCGTCCACGGACGCTTCGCCCGTTGGGCGGCCGACGGCACCTTCGACCGGCTCCTGGCCGCCGCCCAGACCAGGGGTGAGGTGGACTGGCTGGTCGCGATCGATTCCACAATCATGCGTGCTCACCGGCACGCAGCCGCCAAAGGGGGCTCGAACAACGGGCCCTCGGACGCTCCCACGGCGGGCTGACCAGCAAGATTCACCTCGCCTGCGACGGACGAGGCCGGCCACTGGCCTTCGTTCTGACCGCCGGCACCCGCAACGACTGCACCCAGGCCGAGACCCTCATCGACCTCATCCGGGTAGCGGGTGGCGGGCCGGGACGACCCAGGGTGCGGCCCGAGCGGGTCATCGCAGACAAGGGCTACTCGTCCCGGACCTTCCGCGCCTACCTCCGAAAGCGCGGCATCAAAGCCACAATTCCCGAGCGTGTCGACCAACTCGCGGGCCGAGTCCGGCGCCGGGAACGACCCTGCCACTTCGACAAGGCCGTCTACCGGCGCCGCAACGTCGTCGAACGCTGCTTCCACCGTCTCAAGCAATGGCGCGGCATCGCCACCCGCTACGACAAACACCCCGCCCGCTACCAGGCCGCGATCACCCTCGCCAGCACCCTCATCTGGCTCGACAAGTGATCGACAAGACGCTGCCTAGGGGGTCCGGACGCAGCCCGGCCACCTGGGCGGGCGGTTCGTCGGCTGTCCGGGGTGTGGCGCCCGGGTCGGGGGTGAAGCCTCTGGTGATCAGCCACCTGGCCAGTGACGGTTCCCAGGGCGCCGTGTACCGGTCCGGCGCCACGCCGCCCGCGAGGCGGGCGCTGGGCCCAGCGCCGGACCGAAGAAGCGCGGAACTCCGGTAGACGCTGTCTACGGATATCTGGTAGACACTGTCTATGGATGTTGAAGGGCCCCTGCGGGAACGACTGGTCGATGCCGGCGTAGAGCTGGTGCTGTCCGAGGGCACCGCTTCGGTCGGTCTTCGGGAGATCGCCCGCCGGGCAGGCGTGTCGCACGGTGCGCCGCGGCGCTACTTCCCGACACACCGGGCGCTGTTGTCGGCCATCGCGCGCAGAGGCTTCGAGGAGCTGGGCGCGCGGTCCGCCGCAGCCACGGCAGGGACTGCCGTGCCGCGGGATGAGTTGGCGGCGCTGGCGCGGGTGTACGTCGCCTACGCACTGGAACGGCGCGGCATGTTCGAGTTGATGTTCCGTCACGACCTGCTCGACAGCGGCGAGCAGAGTGGAACTCCGGACGGGCCTCGTCTGAGGGAGGCGACGCTCCCGATGTTCCAGCGCCTCACCGAGCTCGTCGCTCGGTGCCGGGCACAGACGCTGGAGCCTTCGGCGGCAGTCACCGCGGCTGCCCTGTGGGCGAACCTGCACGGCATCGCCCAATTGAGGTCCTGGGGCAGCCTGCAACTCGCCCTCGGCGGCGAGGGCTCCGACAGTCACGACCGGTTGATCGAAGCTGCGCTGGACGCCCATCTCGGGCCGATGGCCTCATGACCGGGCGGCTGCGGCGCCCGGTCCCGCTGCTCGTCAGCGTGGCCGGGGCGGTGATCGTCGCACTGGACGGCACCATTCCGCCAGTGGCGCAGCCCAGCCCGCGGCGTTCGCTCGCCGCGAGCCCGGCACAGATCCGATAGAGGAACGAATTGATGTATGCGCACTTGAAGCGGCTGACCGGACCGATGCTGCGTACCGCGGTGCGGCTCGAAGCCGTGGGCCTGGAGAATGTGCCGCAGTCGAACGGCGTCATTCTCGCGTCCAACCACCTGTCCCTCGTGGACTCCACCTTCCTGCCGCTGGTGCTGGACCGGCAGGTGACCTTCATGGCGAAGGCGGAGTATTTTGAGGGAGGTTCCTGGCCGGCGCGGATCGTCTCGTCCTTCATGCGGGGCAGTGGGCAGGTTCCAGTTGACCGCGAGAACCAACGGGCGGCGGTAGCCTCGCTTGACGCGTGTCTTCGGGTGGTGAAGGACGGCGGCGTCTTCTGTATCTACCCCGAGGGCACACGCTCCCCGGACGGCCGGCTCTACCGGGCCAAGACGGGCGTGGCATGGCTGGCTCTCAAGTCCGGCGCGCCCGTGGTGCCGGTGGCCATGAGCGGCACCGATCGCGTCCTGCCGCCCGGGCGGGTGCTTCCGCGTCCGGCCAAGGTCGAGGTCACCTTCGGAAAGCCCGTCGACCTCTCCTTGTACGGGGACTCCGCCGCTGACCCTGGCGCCCGAAGGGCTGTCTCTGACCTGATCGTGCAGGCTATAGCAGAAGTCTCCGGCCAGGAGTACGTGCCCGTCTACGCGGCGAGGGCGAAGGCGCAGGGCTGACCCAGTCCTGCCAGGCCGAGCGTGAGGCGCCGCTGCGGTACGCGGCCGGCTGCCCGAACGCGGTGCTGGCCTTCGACCGGGCCAGCTGCCGGACAGGCCCCCTTCTCAGCGCCGTGAAATTCGGCGGCGCCGGGGTTGCGCGAGCCTCATGGAACCCGGATGACGCTGGTCTTCTGCTTCGCAAGGACGGCGGCGCCGACCTCAGGGTCCGCGCCGTGTACGTCGCGATCCGCGTCGCGGTATTCAGGAGGTGTTCCGGTCGAAGGTCAGCCGGCCTCCTGGCCCGCCAAAGGCCTGAGGAGGCGCACGGCCTGGTCCAGCTCGGCGAGGAGCTCCGTGCGGCGCACCGGACGCTGGACGCCGGCCGGCTGCGGAGGCTGTCGCACGATCAGCACGTAGTGATCGGCAAGCTCGCCCGCACGGCGCGCACCCTGGCCGCCGAGTCCGAAATCAGGTGAGCGAGCAGGTACTGCACGAGGTCGAGCAGATCCTCCACACGGTGTTGGCCGATGCGGAGGTCGCCGAGCGGTGGCAGGCGGGCCGACTGGCAAAGCCCCCGGAAGCGACGTCCGGGTTCACCGGCCTTGAACCGCTGCCGGGCGCGGCCCCACCGCGGCGGGAACAGCCGGCCGCCGCGCCCCGGACGCAGCCCGTGCCGTCCCCGGAGCGGGGACAGTGCCCTGACGCGGGAGCTGCTGCAGCACGGGCCCATCGCGAGCGCATGGCCGAGGCCCGTACCGAGTTGCGCGAGGCCGGGGCAGAGGCGGAGCGCCTGGAGGCGGGACAGCCGCCGCGCAGGAGCGGGCGGACCATGCGGCCGCCGCGGTGACAGGGGCAGAGGCGGCGTACGGGCGGCGAAGGACCGGCAGCCGCCCGCCCGCTCGCACGTCCGGCCCCGTCCGACTGTCAGGTCATGTGTGGATGCGGTTGTTGGTGCCGTCGTGGTGGTCGGCGGTGTCGTCGTCGAACCAGTAGTCGCCGGCGGCCAGGTAGCGGAAGGAGTGCGAGCTGTGGGCGGGAAGGGACACCTTCGCGGCGCGGGTGCCGTCGCCGCGGGCCTCTAGGGGGTGGGCGGCGGGATTCCAGTGGTTGAAGTCCCCGACCACGCTCACCATTCCGTCGGGGGTCTCGGCCGGCAGGACGAAGGTGACCTGGGTGCGGCCCTTGATCTGCTTGCGTTCGAGCATGGTCTCTCCAGGCGGAAAGTCGTTGAGGGGATGGATCCGGGGCGTGCGCGCGCGGCGCCGGCCGGGTGCGGGGAGAACACGGCCGGGGGCCTGCCAGCCACCCGACCGGACCTTTGATTACGCGGACAGATCGGGTCGGCGGGTGGGGTACGTGGCGGGGCCCGGCCGGGGTGCGTTCGCCGGCCGGGCCCCGCATGTGTGGACCTCTCGTCGCTCTGCCACCGTGCCACGGCCGGGGCCGAGTCGCCCTATCGTGTGGGCCGGCCGGGGGAATCGCGCTACGTGACCCGTCTAGCCCGCACGAGGGTGTGGCCGCGCACGCTGGCTATTGCGGCCCCGGGTGAGGCGTGTCAGGTGCCGGTGATGGTGAACAGGGTGTCGGTGCCGGTGAGCTGGAGGAGCTTGCGGATTTGCCGGTTGGGGGCGTGGAGGGTGATGCGCCGACCGTGTTCTTCAGCGGTTAGACGCGCTTGGAGGAGGGCGTTGAGACCGGAGGAGTCGCAGAAGGCGAGCTCGGTGAGGTCGATGACGACCTCGCCGGGGCAGTCGGGCTGGGTGATCAGGGTCCGCAGGGCCTCGTGGAGGAGCGGGGCCTGGTCGATGTCCATCTCGCCGCCAACATGCACGATCACCTGCTGTTCATCCTTCTCCACCTCGACGGGCGGAATGCGGTTCTGCGCGTCTTCCATGCGCTCAGCGTAGAGGGCGCTGGATCCCGTCAGTGTCGATTTCCTCCTCGTGGGGCAGTCGGATTCCTCATAGAGGCGGTCGCGAAAATCTATGCTGGCTGGAGTAGACATTGGGCTGTGGTCTGGTTATGGTTTCTCTCGTAGCCCAGAGAGAGCGAAGGGCCTGGCAGAGATGAACTGCCGGGCAGCAACACAGGTAGTTGCAGTACGCAGTGCGGTGCGGTCGTGGAGTGTCGAAGCCACAGCTTGTGCAGGACGGCGACGGGACTGACGGCCGGACCGGGTGGCCCGCAGTGATCAGGGGCCGCCGCGAGCAGTACCGCAGTGGCAGTACCCAGCAGTGAAGTTCAGTGAGTGCGGTACCTCGGTGAAGGCGTCGGCTGCGGGCGCGCGCACCGGGAGGTCCGGCAGTGGGGTTCCAAGCCAGAGCAGACGCACGATGGGCGACGGGGCTGGCTGCCGGAGAGCGGCGCTACAGCAGGCCGCAGAGCAGTTCGCATCATCAGCAGGACCCGTGTCACCAGCAGTACCGGTAGGTGCAGTACCGCAGTGAGAGCAGTGCCCAGCAGATCCCAGAGGGAAGAACGGAGGAGCCGAGCGCCATCAGGATCGCCCGGATGGACAGTTGAGTCCGGGTA
Source organism: Streptomyces sp. NPDC056883 (assembly GCF_042788835.1). NCBI lineage: Bacteria > Bacillati > Actinomycetota > Actinomycetes > Kitasatosporales > Streptomycetaceae > Streptomyces > Streptomyces sp. NPDC056883. The sequence continues at coordinate 1,004,216 of NZ_JBHUBS010000001.1, forward strand.
CCGCAGGACATCGATAGTGAGGTGGTCTCCGGTCAAGCAACCGCGATCCCCGCAGCCCCGACAGCATTGTGGTCGGGCACGCGGACACAGAAGGCCGGCGCACGATCAGGGCCGGCAGATGGTGTAGCAGTTCCTTCGGGGCCCTGGCGCTTATAGGCGCCAGGGCCCCTCGACGCGTTTTTCACAGAGAGGTGCAAATGACAGCAGAAAATCCGACCGGCCCCCTCGGCGGCCACCTGGACGACGACGACTACCCCGCCTACACCATGGGCCGGGCCGCCGAGATGCTCGGCACCACCCAGGGCTTCCTCCGCGCCATCGGCGAAGCCCGCCTCATCACCCCGCTCCGATCTGCCGGCGGCCACCGCCGCTACTCCCGCTACCAGCTGCGTGTCGCCGCCCGCGCGCGGGAGCTCGTGGACCAGGGCACCCCGATCGAATCCGCATGCCGGATCGTGATCCTGGAAGACCAGCTCGAGGAAGCTCAGCGGATCAATGCTGAGTACCGGCGTGCCGCAGAAGCGACCGAGGGCTGACCGCATCCATAGGCGACTGACTCCTGTGCTTGCCCGCTGGCGTCGGCGGGCAGGCGACGGGCGCGACAGATCAGGGCACGCTGGAGCCCTGCGGGCTCCCAGACCAGGCCCTGCGGCTCCTGGGCGTCGCCGGCGACCACGCAGAAGTACATGGTGCCGCTCAGCGCCGTGACCACCCGGGCCGAGGGAACCCGCCGCGGGGGAGTATCGCGGCTAGAGACATCTTCGGCCCACCCCATGAGGTGCGCGGGGCGGTGCCCAGCGGCGGCGTTGGGTCATGTGCCACGACTCGCGGTGTGGTGAGCGAGGCGTGAGCTGGAAAACCGTCGTGCCGGGGACAGAGCGTGATGCGGCGGGGAATGTTGAGCTGGCAGCCAAGTGCCAACACGCCGGCTGGCCGACGGGATGGGCCCCGCCGTGGCCGCTGTCTGGGTGGGCTGGGTTCCCTGTGTCAGCGGGTCGCTGGGACACCGTCTGGGTTGCTGCGATGCAATACCAATCGCGGGAGGAGCGGCTGGAGAGGCTGCTGGTCCCGGCCCCGTGGTGCTGTCGGCTGGGGGCGGGTGCGGCAGCCGTCACACGTCGCCGCACCGCCCCGGCCGACAGCACCCTCAAGCGGCGGTGGCCGCTGTGCTGGCTTTGGTGGGGGTCGTCCATCTGCCCTGTGCCGGTGTGCGTGGCGGTGCTGCGCGTGTGAGAGTTCAGGTGGGAGAGCCGCGACGACGGGTTGTCCCACGCGAGCAGGACCTGGCCGGGGACCGTAGTCACTCCGGCCGGGTCCTGCTCGCATTTCGGGGCAGCCACGCTGCTCCGGCGGGGCGGCGCTCCGTGGTGAGTCTTCAGGCGGTCGGTCACTCGGCACCCTGGGGCTGTTCCACGGAAGTCCTGGGAGCAGCCCGCGAGCCGGTGTGGTGCCGGGCAGCCGCGCGAAGGCCTGTCTCGCCTGGGCGCGGCTGCCGCGCGGATGTGCGGGCGGGGTCAGGGCTTGACGACGGCCCGTGGCCGGGCTGCGATCGCCGGCGCGGCGATCAGGGCGAAGGAGAGGGCCACTGGCACGGAGACAATTCCCGCCAGCCGCATTCGTCGAATCGTCTTCAGTACCGCGTGCACTGTCACCACTCCTCGAATCGTCCTACCGGACGGGCGGAGCATCACCCACGCGGGGCAGAAGGCAGGCGCGACAGGCTGACGATCAGACAAACGGCAGCGCGTCGGCCCAACGACAGCTCGGCCGTACCTCCGACCCCGCCATAGCCTGCAGCCCAGCACCAGATGGGGGCAGCCTGTCGCCGGTCAACACCAGGCTTCGCGAAGCGTGACCGGCCGCGCCCCAGAAGGGTTTTCTCGCCGAGCCGGCCGGCCCTTGTCGGCTCCCCGCGACAGGGAGAACTCATGGATCTGCACAACCGGCTCCTGCTGGATGACAACATCCTGATCATCACCGTCCACGAGCCCGTCGCCACCGAAGATCGAGCAGCTCTTGCCCAGGCCATCGACCTCCTCATCGACGAACACCACCCCGCAGCCCTCGTCATCACCCTCGACCCAGACGCCGGGACACCGGCCGCGGTCTCCGTCATCCTGCGCACGCACCGCTATTGCGCCGAGCACAGCATCCCCATGGCCGCGGTCACCTCTCACCCTGCGACCCGCTGTCTGATCAGATCCAACGAGCCGGCCCTGCCCGTCCACCTGCACACCGACCACGCCCTCCTCACCGCCAGAACCCTCCTGCGCCGTTGATCTGTGGTGCAACGGTTCCCGGTCCTTGGTCATGCGCCGCACAGCAAGGGCGCGGACGCCGCACCGTGGCGGGTTGGGCGTAGGGCGTAAGCGGCCATCTCGTTCGGACCATCCCCGGGGCCGGGGCGGGCCATGGTGCTCCGGACCGGGTACACGGGGTCCGGGCGCCGCACTCGCGCTGCCTGGCAGGCCAATGCAAGGAGGACCCGGTGGACGGGATCGTGTTGCTCAAGGAAGACCACAAGACGGTCGAGAAGCTGTTCAAGCAGTTCGAGAAGGCCGGCGACAACGCGCACGCGGAGAAGCGGAAGATCGCCGACAAGGTGATCGAGGAGCTCACCACGCACACCTGGATCGAGGAGAAGATCTTCTACCCGGCCGCCCGGGAGGCAGCGCCCGACACGAAGGATCACGTCCTCGAAAGCATCGAGGAGCACCACGTCGTGCTGTGGATGCTCTCCGAGCTCAAGGACCTGGACGCGGCCGACGAGCGTTTCGACGCCAAGATGACCGTCCTGATCGAGAACGTCCGCCATCACGTCGAGGAAGAGGAGAAGGACTGGTTCCCGGACGTACGCAAGGCCATGGGCCGCAACCGTCTCACCGAACTCGGCGAACAGATGGAAGAGGCGAAGAGGAAGGCGCCGGGCGAGCCGCTCGCCGTCCCCAGCGCTAAGAGCTGAGCTTTCCTGCCACCCGGGCACGTGCCCACGGGGTTGAGCGAACCGCATGCGGGCAGGCGCGTGACTGCGAGAGCTATCCCGAAGGACCGGGCCGAGTGTACGCCGCCGTTCCCCAGCGCTCATGTCCTCTTCATCCCATGAAGCGAGCGGCGACGCTCGCACAGACAGGACAGGCGATGAGCACGATGGCCGAAGGCACGCTTCCCGATCCCGCCCCGTCGGCTCCTGTACGGCTGCAGCACGAGGGCGGAACTGCTGACGATCACGGGCGGCTTCCAGGAGCCCCTTCCCGGGTGGGCACGGGTTCGACGGCGCTCCCCAGCGACCCCGAACGCGTTCGCGAAGCCAACGCATCAGGGGGAAACCGCGCAAGCGACTCCGGCCTCGACGCCGCGTCCCGGGTCGCCGTGCACCCTGTCGAACCGAGAGGGGAACAACGAGAGAAGTACGAATTGGCCTTCCCCGGCGGAGCGGACGGGGCAGACCTCGTGGAGGTGACCCGCATCAACCGGACGGGACCGGGGGGCCACCCCGTCTACGAGGACGCGACAGGCATCATCCAAGCCGAGATCAGTAGCGAGTCCGAGGTCCGGGTCTTGGCCACTGGAGGCGGCCAGTCTTCAGTCCCCGGCGTCATGGCACGCCCCTTGAGCTAGTGCCTCGCGCTACCCCGACGCAGTCGCCCCGAACCGCGGGGACGGCTCAGGAACAGGAGTTCATCCCGGCCGCCTCGTGCGCAAGAACCTCATCGCCGCCGTCCCCGACCTGACCGGACTGCGCTTCCAGGCCCTGCACACCGACGACGCCGCTGCCGCCTACCTCGCGGCCGCGTCCCGCCAGTGCATCTCGTCGGCCCTCGCCGGCACGGACCCCGCCGTACCGCGGCAGGACCTGTCCATCCCGCTGAGTGGCGGCCGTTCCAGTCCCAAGCGTGAACGCCCGTACGAACACAGGAAGTGAGTGAGCACCGTGCGTATCGCATTTCTGACCGCACTCGAGGGCGTGGAGGAGATCGAACTCACCGCACCCTGGAAAGCCGTCCAGGAGAACGGATGGATCCCGCAGTTGGTCTCGACCGAGCTCGGACGGGTGCAGGCGTTCAGACACTTGGACAGGGCGGGCACCTACGCCGTCGACCACGTGCTCGCCGGTGACACCTCCGACGCCTTCGACGCGCTCGTCCTCCCCGGCGGAGTCGCCAACCCAGACGCCCTGCGCATGAACAGGCGGGCGGTCGGTTTCGTACGGAGCTTCTTCGAGGACGCCAAGCCGGTCGCTGCGATCTGTCACGCGCCCTGGACCCTGGTGGAGGCGGACGTCGTACGGGGTCGGACGCTGACCTCATGGCCGAGCCTGGCGACCGACATCCGCAACGCGGGCGGCACCTGGGTGGACGAGGAGGTACAGGTCTGCCACACGGCACCTGCGACGCTGGTCACGAGCCGCAAGCCGGCCGACCTGGACGCGTTCTGTGCTGCTTTCCTACGGGAACTCGCCGACAGCCCGCACGCCTCGGCAGCGAGCTCCTGACACCGCGGAGCGCAGGGTCCCTCATGGTGCGGCGTGCGCTCCGACGGCTTGTCGGTAGGCGATGTGTCCGCCCAGCGCGCCGGTGACGGCTACGGCGGCCAGTCCGGCCAGTGACCACATACGGCCCTTCGCCGATCGGCCGCGGAGCCGTGCTGTCAGGGATGCGGTGTAGCACGCCACCGCGGCGACGTTGGTGACCGCGTGGGCCAGGCCGACCCGGGCTTGCGCGGGCGGCAGATCGGCCCAGTCGACCCAGCCCGTGATCGCTGCCGGGGCGACGCCGGCCAGTCCGACGGCGGTGAGGGTCGTCGCCGCGCGATGTGCACCGGGTACGACGTCGAGCACCGAGGCTGACAGCCAGCACCCGATGGGTACTTGGACGAGCACGGGGTGCAGGGGATGGCCCAGCGGTCGGCCGCGCAGGAGATCGCGCATGCCGCCCAGGGGGAGGGAACGGATTCCGCGCTGGAGCGCCCTGATGGCCGGATCGGCCACTCCTGTGCGCTCGAGCCGGTCCAGGGCCTTCAGCCAACAGGCCGAAGCGGTGTCGAGTACTGCATGCTGCCCGCCCAGGGGCGACGTGTCGGGATTGCGTTGGTTCATACACCACGCCTACCCGGTGGCACGCAGAGATCTCACCTTCACCTTGACTGCACCCGAACGACCGGCGCGCCAATGGGGGAGTCGTGGCTCGGGCCGGTGGCGCGGAGTGCTGTGTGCGCCCGGAAACCGGCAAGGAGCCGTTCAGCCGGTCTTCAGGAGGTCGTCGGCGGCGTTCTTGGAGAGTCCGACCCTCACCAGGGCTGCTGCCAGCCTCGGCAGGGCTTCGGTGTCCACCAGGCGCGCAAGGCCCCCGGGGGAAGACGGGAGGCCGAGCTCGGCGGCGGCCCCGCGTGCGCGGGCGTCGAACGACGGGCGCAGCTCGGGCCACACGCCCTGGGCTTCGCGGCAGAAGATGTCCGCTCCGGCCGGTCCGATCCGCGGTACCTCCCGCAGCAGCTCGCGGATTCGGTCCGGACGGCCGTCGGCCGCGTCGCGGAGCCGACGAAGGTCGCCGCGGTACCGGTCGAGGACGAGCTCCGCCCCGTCGCCCAGCGCGGTGGCCGTGCTCTCGTCGTAGCGGCGGTAGTGGGCACGTCCGAGGGCGTCCACGCGGTCCTGCCAGGAGGAATCCGCCATCGCCCGGGGTGTGCGCATCCCGGCCGCGAACAGCTCGCGGGCCGCGGCCACCGCGATGTCGGCCTTGATGCGTACCGAGAAGAGCACGCAGAGGGTGAGCAGCTGGTAGAGGGGCGCGGGCGTGTTCCGAAGTGTGATTCCGGCTTCCTCGGCGTGGGTCTGCCCGTACCCGTCCATCAGCCGTCGCACGGTCGTGCGCCGTTCCCGTGTCATGGCGTCAGTCCCCCTTCATCCTCTCTTCGCCACGCGTCAGTGCGCTGAGCAGACCGCGGGGCCTCGGAGGGACCGGGGCCGAGGCAGATCCCGCCAGGGATGCTCCTTGAGCAGGCCGTCGTCGGTGGCCAGGGTCCAGCGGCGGGAGGTGAGGTCCGGTTCGTCGAGATCGCTCCAGCCCAGCGGGGGCCGCGACGGGGGCGTCGGGGTGGGCGCGGACGGCGTAGGGGGGGTGCGGCGGTCTGGGCGTAGGCGTTGCGCTGGATGTCGAGGGAGAGCCGGCCACGGCGGGTCTTCTTCCGGGCCTCGGTGGTGAACCGGGCGGGGTGGCGGGCGGCCAGGACTTCGGCGACCCCGCGTGCGAAGGCGCGTACGTCGTCGAAGGGGGGCGCGGCCGTCGAGTACGACCACGACATGGAGGCCGCGGGAGCCCGTGGCCACGAGCGAGGAGGGCAGTTCCAGCTCGTCCAGGAGCCGGTGGAGGGCGAGGGCCGCGTCCCGCACGCGTGCGAAGTCCTCGTCGGCCGGATCGAGGTCGAAGACCAGCCGGTCCGGATGGTCGGGCCGGTCGGCCTTGGACAGGAAGCGGTGCGGGGTGGTGCGCGCCTGGTCGGCGAGGTGGAGCAGGGTGGCCGCGTCGCCGCAGATCGCGTAGGTGACCACGCCCCTTCAGACACGGGGCGACTCCTGTGTCTCCGCCGCCGGCGGTCAGTGGCCGAGGGCGCGCTTGAGTTCGGCCTTGTCCATCTTGGAGCGTCCCTCGATGTTGCGCTGCTTCGCCTCGTTGTACAGCTGTTCCTTCGTGGGGCCCTGCGAGCCGCTGTGGGACCGCTGTCCGCCCCGCTTCGAGGAAGACATGTCGTGCGTGGAGGCCCGGCTCGCGGTCTTCGACTCGCCGGCACGCGCGCGTTCCTTGTTGACCGTGCGGGCCGCGATCTCCTTCGCCCGCTTCGTGCTCTCACCGCGCTGCTCGGCGCTCTCCTTGATGTGCTCGTACTGCCGTTCACGCTTGGGACTCGAACCGCGAGGCATGGCCGCTCCTCGTTCCGCGTAGCCGGTCCCGTGGCGGATCCACCGGACCCGCACGGCGCCTGCCCGCACGCGTGCGGCTCACACCATGAACGCCGCGAAAAGGTCGACGCGGGCGTCGTCGTAGCCGGTGGCTGCCCCGTGTGCCGGGCCCTTGAACGGGCAGGCGCGGGGTGGACCGACGGACCGGCCGCGGAAGGAGCAGCGCCATGCGACGAAGCGCCATGGAACACCGCCGATCGGAGACCTCCGGGAAACGAGTCGCGCCGGACCCACACCGCCTGCTGGGCATCTACCTCAATGACCACCTCGCCGGAGCGGGGGCGGGCATCGCCCTCCTCAAGCGGACGTCACGCGCCCACCGCGACACCGACGCCGGGCGTCGCCTGGCGGCCCTCGCCGAGGAAGTCGCCGAGGACCGCAACAGCCTGCGCGAGATCATGATGGCTCTCGACATCCCCGCGAAGGACCTCCGCATGCTCCTGGGCATGGCCGTGGCACAGGCGGGGCGGCTGAAGCCCAACGGCAGGCTGCTCTCCCGCTCGCCCCTGAGTGACGTCCTCGAACTGGAGGCGATCAGGCTCGGAGTCGAAGGCAAGAAGGAACTCTGGCGGGCCCTGCACACACTGGCCCGTTCGGACCCCGCACTGGACACGGAGGCCATAAGCCGGCTGCTGGCACGGGCCGAACGCCAGGCCGACACCCTGGAGACGCTGCGGCTGACAGCCGTGGGCCGCGCCCTGCGCGGCGCACCCGGGGCGGCGGCGCCCCCTCCGCGCCGCCGCGCCGGGCGGGCGCCGAAGGCGGGGTGGGCGACATGAAGGTCGTGGTGCCCGGAGCGACCGGCAACGCGGGCACGAGCGTGATCCACGCGCTGGCCCACGATCCCGGCAGGTCACAGGTCACAGGTCACAGGTCACAGGTGACGGGTGTGGCCCGCCGCCTGCCCGGCCACCGGGTGGACGGGATGCGCTGAGAGGCGGCCGACGTCGCTCCCGGCGGCAGCGACCTGAACCGGCTCTTCGGCGGCGCGGACGCCGTGGTGCACCTGGCCTGGAAGTTCCAGCCCACCCACGATCCCGTGGAGACCTGGCAGACGAAGGCCCTCGGCTCGGTGCGCGTCTTCGAGGCCTGCGCACGGAGCGGGGGTGCCCGCGCTGGTGCACGCCTCATCGGTCGGGGCCTACTCTCCACACCGACGATGCCGCTGCCGCCTACCTGGCCGCCGTGTCCCGCCCGGAACCGCTCTCGCCGTGAACACCAGGACTAACCCGGCCGCCGATGGCCGTGGCTGGTACCGCCCCCGCCCAGGCGGGGCCGTCGGGCCGGGGTGGCGACTGCTACCAGGCGGCGTGGGCGCAGATGGTCTTGCCGCCGTCTGGGGTGGGATCGGTGTGCGTGTGGGTGGTGAGGCGGTCGATGAGGTGCCATCCGTAGCCACCGCTTCCATCGGTCGTGGGGGCGCGGGGCTGAACCGGGCGTGGGCTGGTGTCGGTGACGCGGATTTCGACGTGGTCTTCATGGAGTTCGAGGTGGAGGGCGGCGGGGGTCCCTCGGTGTGGCGGATTGCGTTGCTGACGAGCTCGGTGAATACCAACAGCACCGTGTCGCTGTACTCGGGCCGGGCCGGTGCCCTGACCTGCGCGGCGTGGTCGAGGAACCCTTGGGTGGCGCCCCGTGCAGTCGTCGTGGGCCGGCCAGTGCGGGGCACGGGCTGGTCGAAGACCAGGACGGGCGGTGCCACGAGTGCTCCCTCCGCGGTGGGCCTACACGGCGCCTGCCCTCCCTGCTGGTGCCCACCCTATTTAGCCCCGTCCGTCCTGGTCTTGCCTCAGGTATTCGTCTGGTGGCTTTCGTTGTGGGGGCCGTGCCAGTCCAGACACAGGACGGTGGCGTCGTCCTTCGGCGGGCCGCCGTCGTACGCGTCGCTTACTGCACCGACCAGCGTGCGCACGACCTCCCGCGGGTGCTCGGCGGCGGTCTTGCGGCCCGGCTCGGTGAAGGCTGGCGACCTGGCCCAGGGGGAGGCCGTCACCATCGGTGCCGACGACGCGGAAGGACAAGGGGCGGTGAGTAAGACACGCTCCGAGAGAGCACCAGCGCCTTCAGAAGGCGCGTTCAGGCGGTCCTGCTCGCACGGTCGGTCTCCACGCCTGTGCGGGCGACGACCCCGGGCAGTCGTCCACCCTGGTCTCCGGTAGCCGGTGCCGGGCCATCCGCGGGGGTGAAGATCCGCCCGGCGGTACGGCGTCCCGCCTGGGCGGGGAGGTCACCATTGCCCGGTCATCCGGGTCGCTTCGACGTACCCGCCGTGCACCACCGGGCCGGCCGGTGCAGTGTGGGAGCCGGTGAAGTACTCCGCGTCCTTGGGACGGTCGGCGGGATTGCTGGAACGGGGGGCCGGCACCAGGTGCGGTATGTACTTGGAGCAGTGGATGTAGGCCTCTTCGACGGTGAGGTGGACCCACATCTCAGGGCCGCGCCCTGGGCCGACGTCGTTGGGCAGGCCGGGCTGCGCGGTGCGGAGGTCGGCGTCGAGGTAGAGCTGGGCAACGCCGTTGACATGCAGGCCGACGTGATGGTGCGTGAAGTCGACGAAGAGCATGCCAAGGTGTGGATTCTCGCTCATGTTGCCGGCACTGGCGAGCACGCCGTTCCCCCGGAACTCCGGGTAGACAAGGGTGTGTTTGTCCAGTACACGCACAAAGCCGGGCGGTCCTGCCCGGAAACTGGCGTCGCATTCCCCGCGGGAGTCGGCGGTGGCCAGGAAGACCATGCTTTGGCGGTCGATGAACTCCTGCATCTCGGCCGTGAGACAGGGGCGCACCTGGTGGTCGTAGAACCGGGCGGCGCGGTCGGCGCTGCCCATGTTCTGCTGCAGCCGGTGTTCGCCTTCTGATCCGAAGGGCGGCGGGGGGAAAGTCACGGGGCGTTCTCCTGGCAGGATCGGCAAGCGTGTGGTTCAAGGAGCGGACAGGACGGGGCTCTCGAACGGGTCGTGGTGGATGCGGTCGGGCTGGGTGCCGTGCCGCGTGAGTGTCTCGCTGGCGGAGACCACCATCGGAGCCGGCCCGCTGAGAAAGACGTCGTGCCGGAACCACGGGCCGTACTCGGCCAGCACCTGCGGCAGGGATCCCCGGATACCGGGGATGTACTCGTGGGAGACGGCGCCCCTGATGGACAACCAGTGGTACTGCTGCGCCATTCGGAGCATGTCGTCGACCCCGTACAGCTCGGCACCGGTACGGGCTCCGAGGAAGAGGTCGACCTTGTGCCGTCCGCCACGGCGGGCGACTTCCTCGACGATCGCGCGGATGGGTGCGAGACCCGTGCCGCCCGCTACACAGAGCAGATCCCTGTGGACGGCGGCATCGAGGACCATGTCACCCATCGGCGCACCGAGCTTGACCACATCTCCCACGGCGGATCGGTGCACGAGCGCGTCGCTGACCGAGCCGCTGGCCACCGCGCGCACGTGGAAGGTGAGGGTGCCGTCGGGACGGGGCGCGTTGGCGGGGGAGTAGTAGCGCCACACTTTGGGCCACCACGGCGTCTCGACGCTGACGTACTGCCCGGCGACGTACGGGTACGGCACGTGGGGGCGCACGGTGACCTCGGCGATGCCGTGTCCACGCTGGACCTTGTGGACCACCCTGGCGGGCCAGATGGCGGGGCGCTGGGCCTCGTCCTGGTCGGCAGCGCTGATCATAGCGTCGGCGACCACTCCGTACGCCTTGGTCCAGGCCGTGGCGACATCCGTGCTCCAGGCGGGACCGGCATAGCGGGCCAGAGATGCGAGGAGGCACTCGCCCACGGCGGGGAAGTGTGCGCTGAGGGTGCCGAACTTGCGGTGATCGCGACCGAGGTGACCGCAGAAGCGAACCAGGCTCTCCGGGTCGTCGACCAGGTCCACGATGCGCAATAGCGCACGCAGCAGACGGCCGCGTTGGGCGTCCATTCCCGGGGGAAACATTGGACGGACCTCGGGGTAGCGGGTGAAGAGGATCGCGTAGAAATAGACCGTCATGTCCGCGGCGAAAGGTTCGACGACGGAGACGGAAGCCCGTATGAGCGCTATCTCGTGGGCGGAGAGCGGCGGTTCGGCGGCGGCTGGCTCGCCGCTGGCGGCGGTTTGGGAGGGAGCCGCGAGGGGGGCGGTGCCTTCCGGGTACGGCTGGGGATGCCGGTGCGTGGGCGGGTTGGTGGGGCGTCCAGTCCAGAATTTCAAGAGACCAGTGCTCCTCCTACCGGTATGTGATCTGGCCCCGATCGCCCGAGGACGGTGTCATACATGACGTCGTCGTCTCGCAACAGGCCGAGGGCGCAACCCTCACCCGATCTGCCTCCCGGCGGAGTGGCGGGCGTGGCGGCGACGGGGGCTGGCATGAGTACTCCTGGTGAGGTGCGGGACGTTGAAGCGGGAGCACGGTGTCCCGGAAGTTGCGTGATCACGGATGCGACCCAGACGTATCAACGGGCCGAAACGACGGGCCCGGCCGATTCCACGCTCGGCGATACCAGCGTTTAGGGGCCGATTCATCACGGATCCAAGGTGGATTGCAGTCGGGGACAAGACGTGGCTGGGCCCCCGACCTGGGGAGTAGGTCGAGGGCCCCAAGAGGGGTGCGACGGCGCTAGCTGCGCGTCCCGGAGGAGCCCTTGACGTCTTCCTTCGCATGGCGGGTCTTGCCCTTGGCCTGCTCCGCGTGCGTCTTGCTCTTCTCCGTGCCCGACATCGGGACCTCCTCGTGATGTACCGGATCTTGGTCGTGACGACCCTCCTGCTCGCGATCGGTCCCGGCAAACCCCTTACCGGGTACCGACTTCGCCAAGGCACCCGCTGGGGCGGGTGGCTTCACGGCGTTGCTCTCAACGACTGCGGCAACGGCAAGGCGACTGCTCACGCACCCGCGGCAGGTCGTAGGGCCGACGGCATGCGTGGGGCCGGGCTGACGGGATCAGACCCGCCGCGCCAGGCTCCGGTCTCCGTGCCGCCGCGCTCCCCGATGAAGTCCTTGGATCGCATGAGGTCGCCGGTGACCGGCGGGCGACGAAGCCCAGCTTGTCGGCACCCTCGCGGGCGGCCTCGGAAAGTAGCCCTCCGTGGTCGCCCACCCCAGAGCGGACAATCCGGCGCCCAGAGGCCGGCGGCGTGGGCCCTTAGCCGCTGTCTGGGTGGGTCGAAGCCGTTGTGTCAGCGGGTCTCTGGGACACCGCCCGGGTGTCGTGGCGCAATCGCGGTCGCGGGAATGGTGGCTGGAGGAGCCTGCCGGCCCCGTCCTCGTGGAGCTGTCGGCTGAGGGCGGGTACGGCAGCCGTCACACGTCGCCGTACCGCCCCGGCCGGCAGCACCCTCAAGCGGCGGTCGCCGTCGTACGGGCTTGCCCGTTTGCCCTGACGGTGTGCGTGGTGGCACTGCGTGTATGAGAGTGCAGGTGGGAAAGCCACGACGACGGGTTGTCCCAAGCGAGCAGGGCCCGGCCGGGGCCCGTAGTCACTCCGGCCGGGCCCTGCTCGCGTCTGCGGGCGACCTCGTCGCTGGGGCGGGGAGTATGCGGCGGACAAGGGGCGGTGATCGACCCCGTTTCCCGCCCGCCTCCATGTGGCAGGCAGCATTCCGCGGTGCCATCAGGCGGGCGGTCGCTCGACCGCCTCGCACCCGGCCGCCTCCCCACGGCGGGCGCGGCGCTGCTACCGACGCTTCCCGAGGGTGCGCCGCATCATCAATCGCGGAGACCGGCCGAAGCCGTGACCACCCGGCCGGGCTCTCTCACTCCCACTCCCATCCCGGCAGGAGCCCGAGGGACGCGGCCCGAATGGGCCCACCGGCCTCCGGCGTCCGCACGCTGTGCGCTCCCGAAGGGGGCGTGCCTCCATTTACCCTCCAGGGCGTATTGGTCAGGCGCCGGGAAGGAAGAGGCAGAACGGGTGGCCATGCGGGTCGCGCAGGACGCGTACGCCCTCTTGGGGCTGGTGCTCCTGCACTGTCGCACCCAGAGCGCGGGCGCGTTCGGTCTCTCCGTCCAAGTCGTCGACCTGGATGTCCAGGTGTGCCTGCATCTGCTGCGCGCCGGGACGCTGTGGCCACGCCGGAGGCGTGTGGTCGGTCTCCAGCTGGAAGCTGAGGCCTGGGCGCTCTTGTTCTGGGGCCCGCAGGCGGACCCACTGGGGCTCGCGCTCGACCTCCTCCCAGCCCAGTAGGACCCGGTGGAAATCGGCCAACGCAGGTGGATCGGGAGTACCGAGAACGAAAGCGCCCAGCATCGTCGTCATCGCTCCCCCCTGCCCGCGGTGTCACTTCCTACGCGCCCGCATGCGCCTTGAACGCGGAGACCATCCCGGCCGCGTGGACGAGAACCTATTGTTGGCACCCGTTGGGAGCGGAGCTGGTGGTGGTCTTCGCTCGGCTTCTCAGTCGGGCGGCTCCTGAGGCTTGGCGTTGCCGGGGCCGGCGGCCGGTCGCTCTTTCTCCGTGCCGTTGCTTCCCGACCCGGTGTTCTCCTGGCTGCCGTCCTTGTTGGGGCCGTCGCGCCGGGCCCGTCCGCGCTCGGCGTCCGGGATATCGGGGGCTCCCGGACCGAAGGGCGGCAGGTCGGGGGTGATGGCGTCACGCTTCTCCGGCACACGGTCGGGAAGCTCGGGCTGTGGAGGGGGCTTTTGCATATCAGCTCTCCTTGCGGTCGGGGTCGGTGGCACGACAGGGGGACAAAGGAGGCGTCGCCGATGTCCTTCTTGCGCCTGCCCCGACCCCGGCTCCGCACTCGCGCGGAGTCCAGTACCGCGCCCTACGCGTACACGGGCGGCGCGCGCGACCCCAGGGCTCGGACCACGGCGTCGAAGAGCTCGTGCCCCGTCCTTCGAGGAGCCGGGGGCCAGCGGCGGTCGTGGTGGTGCTCAGGCCTGTCGGGGGTGTCAGAGTCATCGCGGGTTCCTGGGCTCGGCCGGACGGGTGATCGTGCACACCTGGTCCGCTCACCAGGCCGGGGCGGGTCGGCCTGGCCATGGACGGAATCGGGGGTGTCCGGTGTCACGGCGTGCAGTGAGGTGCGGGGGCGGAGGAGTTTGCTTGGGACGGCAGGGGTTTTGCAGGCTGTCGGTTGCCGGTCCCTTTCGAGGCCAGTCGGCCCGGGGACGGCAGTCAGCCGAGGGAAGGAACCGCTCCGTGTCCGCCGTACTCTCCGACGACCTGAAGAAACTCATCGACGACACCCCGGTCTTCGCGACCGTGGCCACGATCCAGCCGGACGGCAGCCCGCAGCTGTCGATCACCTGGCTAACCCGGGACGGTGACGACCTGCTCGTCTCCACGACGGTCGGCCGCCGCAAGGAGAAGAACCTGCGCGCGGACCCGCGGATCACGATCATGATCAACCCGCACAATGCGCCCTACAGCTACGCCGAGGTCCGCGGCTCGGCCTCGATGACCACCGAGGGCGGCCATGAACTGATCGACGCGCTGTCGCGGAAGTACACCGGCAAGGACTACGCGGACTTCAACCCGGCGTCGAAGGCCGACGCGGAGCGTGTCGTCGTCCGCGTCACCCCGCGCAAGGTCGTCGGCTCGATCTGACACCACGCCGGGCGGGCCGACGGGAGGAGGACCCCCGTGATCCCGCCCGGCGGGCCGACCGTGTACGTCGCGACGGGCGTGCCCGTCCCGTCCACCAACAGCAGGCTCTCCGGATACCCGGACGCTCCGGTCAGCAGGAGGGCAGGCGGATTGCCGGGGCCGTCGGCGTACACCACCGACACGACCGCTGAGCTGGTGACTTCCCACCACGGTCCCCGGTTACATCCGACGCGTCCATGATTCTCAACTCCGGCCTCTCCGACCCCGGCTCCTTCTCCGTCACGGCCTCTCCTCACCTAGGAGTAGGCAGATTCCGCATGAGCCGCGTCTGCCGATCGGATGCAGAGCCACCTTCACTCAGTCGATTCAAGATTCGCTGGACAGCCCTAGCCCTTGTCGGGCTGCCGGTACATGACGGCGGCCGGGCCGCCCGGCGTGACGCGGGCGGGTCGGTGGGTGTGGTGCGAGGCTGGAATGCCGTAGTCACCCGGCCGGACTCTGTTCATGCCAACAGCATCGGAATCTGCACCGGGCGCCCCGGGTCGTGCCGCAGAGATGGCGTGCCCCGAGTGGCGCGCCCACTCAGCGAATGCCGGTGACACACCGGACAGTGAGGGCTTCGACGAGGTGTACGTCGGCCAGATCGGTCCCGGCCAGGACGCCATATTCACCGCCTGCCGCGACAAAATCCTGCCAGCCCACTCTGGGCATCAGTGCGTCGCCACGCTGGGACGGGTGGTGCCCAGGCCGCGGGGCCAGGAGTTCACCGACGACGAGCCGGATCAGGTGGAAGGATGCCGACCTGTCCGGCGGAGTCCGAGGGTGGTTTCTAACTCTTGAACTGGACCACCAGGAGTGCGACATCGGCTCCGGCGAGACCCATCACGGCCAGGAAGGGGAGTCGTCCGGCCGGGCTGCGGCCGACCAGGACTGCCAGCGCCGCCGCCATGGCCAGCAGCGTCCAGCCGTACGCGGTCACAGGCCCTGGCGGTCCGAAGGCCAAGACCGCCGCTGAGCCGACGGCGAGGAGTGTGGCGACGCAGGCCGAGCGGCGGGCGCCGAGGCGCTGGGGAAGGCCCCTGACGCCGGTGGCCAGGTCGTCCTCGATGTCGGGCAGCACGTTGGCGAAGTGGGCACTGGCGCCGAGGAGGGCCGCGCCGGCCGTGAGCCACGCCGGCGGCCAGGGCGCCCCGGGCAGGCCGAGGGTGATGAAGGCGGGCAGCAGGCCGAAAGCCAACGCGTACGGGAGCCAGGAGACGGCCGTGCGTTTCAGCCGGAGGTTGTACGCCCAGGCTGCCGCCACCGCGACAAGATGCACGGCTCCGGCTGCGAGGCCGGCAGCCAGCGAAAGCGGGACGCAGAGGAGCAGGGCCAGACCCGCGGCGCAGGTCACGGTCCGGGGGCGCAACGTACCGGCGGCCAGGGGCTTGCTCCGGCGGCCGGCGGCGCGGTCTCGGCCGAGGTCCGCCCGGTCGTTGCACCAGCCCACCGAGAGCTGACCGACGGCCACGGCGCCGACTGTGGCGGCGGCCCCCGCAAGACCCCGATCCGCGGCGGCCGTCAGTGCGGCGGCGAACAAGGTGACCGCAGCCGCCGGAAGCGGGTGGCTGGCGGCGAGCAGGCGCAGTGCCGTAGAGCGGCGCCCGGAGCCGTCCGTGGCGAGGGCGCCCGTGGCATCGGGCCGGGGTCCTGCGATGCGCGAGGGCATGGGGTCACGCTATGCGGCGCCGCGCCCGGACTACCGGATTCATTGCGAAGTGTCAGTTTCCTTCTCTCGTCTTCCTATGGTGAATCCATGACACGTGTCCTGGCAGTGAGCAGCGTGTTCCCTCCCCATCGTCACCCGCAAGCCGAGATCACGGCAGCACTGGCCCGCTTCCTGCCGTCCGGCGCGGACACTGCCCTCCTGCACCGCGTGCACGCCTCGGCACGCGTGGAGTACCGGCACCTCGCCTTCCCACTGGAGCGGTACGGGCCCTCGAACGACTTCGGCGCCACCAACGCGCTCTTCGTGGAGGCGGCCCTCGAACTCGGCACTCGCGCCCTCGAACTGGCCCTCGCCGAAGCCGGTCTGACGGCGCGGGAGCTCGACCTGGTCATGTCGACCACGGTGACCGGCCTCGCCACCCCCTCACTGGAGGCCCGCCTCGTCACCCGGGTGGGGCTGCGCCCCGACGTGAAGCGGCTGCCGCTCTTCGGACTCGGCTGCGCGGCGGGTGCCGCCGGCCTCGGCCACATCCACGACCATCTGTCGGGCCATCCGGACCACGCCGCCCTGCTGCTCTCCACCGAACTCTGCTCGCTCACCCTGCAGTCCACCGACACCTCGATGGCGAACCTGGTGGCCGGCGCCCTCTTCGGCGACGGCGCCGGCGCCCTGATCGCCGTGGGCTGCGCCCACCCGCTGCACGCCAGCGCTCCCGGACCCGATGTGGTGGCCTCGCGCAGCCGGATCTACCCGGGCACCGAGCACCTCCTTGGCTGGGACATCGGCCACTGGGGTTTCCGCATGGTCCTCGGCCGCGAACTTCCCGACCTGGTCCGGCTGTACGTCGCCGAGGAGATCGAGAGCTTCCTCGCGGAGCACGACCTCAAGCCCGGCGATGTCGACGCGTGGATCTGCCATCCTGGCGGACCCAAGGTCCTCGACGTCCTCGCGGAGGCGCTGGCTCTCCCCGAGTCGGCCCTCGCCGCGAGCCGTCGCTCGCTGGCCTCGGTCGGCAACCTCTCCTCGGCCTCCGTCCTGCACATCCTCAGTGGCCTGCGGGAGGCAGGGCCGCCACCGCCTGGATCGATCGGCCTGATGCTCGCCTTCGGTCCGGGCTTCGCGTCCGAACTCGTCCTGCTGCGGTGGTGACCCCATGACCTGGTACCTGCTCCTCATCTGCCTCGTCGGCGTCGAGCGCCTCGCCGAGCTGGTCACGGCCCGCCGCCACACCAGGTGGAGCCTGGCGCGCGGCGGCGTCGAGTACGGCCGTGGTCACTATCCGGCGATGGTCGCGCTGCACACCGCCCTGCTGGCGGGATGTGCGGTCGAACCCTGGGCCGCCGACCGCCCGTTCCTCCCCGTGTTCGGCTGGCCCGCCCTCGCCCTGGCCCTGGCCGCCCAGGGGCTTCGCTGGTGGTGCATCCACACCCTCGGACCTCGCTGGAACACCCGGGTGCTCGTCGTGCCCGGACTGCCTCTGGTCTCCTCCGGACCGTACCGGCTACTGCGCCACCCCAACTATGTGGCGGTCGTACTGGAGGGTCTCGCGCTGCCGCTGGTGCACATGGCCTGGCTGACCGCGCTCGGCTTCACCGTGCTCAACTTTGCGCTGCTGCGCGTACGGATCCGCTGCGAGGAGGGAGCCCTGAACCAGGGAGGCGGGCTGCGCGCGCCCGCCTCCGTACCAGCGTCGACGACGGGCTCCGCCCGGTGATCGACCTGCTGATCGCGGGCGGCGGCCCTGCCGGGCTGGCCACCGCCATCCACGGCGCCCTGGCCGGGCTGGAGGTGGTGGTCGCCGAGCCTCGGCCCACCCCCATCGACAAGGCCTGCGGGGAGGGACTGATGCCCGGCGCGGTCCGCCGCCTCCTCGAGCTGGAGGTGCCCCTGGACGGCCAGCCCTTCCACGGCATCCGCTACGTGGACGCTACGAGCGGCCGGCAGGCGGAGGGATTGTTCCGCCGCGGCCCCGGCCTGGGCGTCCGCCGGACTGCCCTCCAGGCCGCGCTGGCCGAACGCGCCGCCCGGCTCGGCGTACAGGTGGTCCCGCTCCGTGTGGCCGAGGTCCGCCAGGACGAGCACTGCGTCCACGCGTCGGGACTCACCGCCCGCTACCTCGTGGCGGCAGACGGGCTGCACTCCACCGTCCGGCGCAGCATGGGCCTGGCCACACCGGACGTGGCCGGCCTCCCCGCCCGCTACGGTCTGCGACGGCACTACGCCGTCACCCCGTGGAGCGAGCTGGTCGAAGTCCACTGGGCCGAGCACTGCGAGGCCTACGTCACCCCGCTGGCACGCGACCGGATCGGCGTCGCCCTGCTGACCTCGCAGCACGCCCCCTTCGACGTGCAACTCGCCAGCTTCCCCCTACTGTCGGCGCGACTGCCCGCTGCTGCCGGGGGGACGGTGCGCGGAGCCGGGCCGCTGCGCCAGGGCTCGCGGATGCGGGTGGCGGGGCGCGTGCTCTTCGTGGGCGATGCCGCCGGGTACGTCGACGCGTTGACCGGGGAGGGCCTCACCCTGGCCGTCAACGCGGCCGGTGAACTGGTGCGCTGCGTACGGGCGGGGCGCCCGCAAGCGTACGAGCGAGCCTGGCGGGAGCTGTCGCGCAGCTATCGCAGGCTCACCGCCTCCCTCCTCTGGGCCCGCCACCAGCCCCCGCTTGCCCGCCGGATCGTCCCGGCGGCCGCCCGGCTCCCGCGCGTGTTCACCGGGGCGGTGAATCTGCTCGCGTAATTGCCCTCACCGCCGCCAGCACGACGCGGCGGGGCCAAGGGGCCGACGGCGCGAGTGGCGGCTGCGGATGTGCCGGGGTCCTGGTGGCATCGGTGGAATGAAGGATCCATTCAGCTGTGATGAGCCTCCTCCCGAGGACCGCCGCTCTGAACGGGGACGTCGATGAGCGAACCTCCACCTCGCCGGTGGTGATGTCATCGGAGAGCAGGTACATGGTCTCCTCCTCGTCGCCCTCGGCGACGAGGGTGACCAGGGTGCCCACGGCCACGACCGACAAGGGCTCCTCGATGGTGGCGTTGTTCAAAACGTCCTTCAGCTCGACGATCCGTGCCTCAAGCTTGCTCTGCTCCTCCTGCCCCACCTTGTAGCCGTCCAACGCCCCGCCACCTCGCCATGGGCTGCAGTTGACCGGTCGCCGGGGCCCGACAGCGAATATTTCGGCGGAGACACACACCAGCCTCGAGCGCGACCGCTACGAGGGCGCCTCCTCACCCGCCCGAGAGCACGCCAAGGCGCTCTCGTGCAGTGCAATTCGACCATGGCTGTCAGGGCTGGAGCGCACCGACGCAGCGCGATACTGACGTGGTGACGGATACCGAACAGCAGGCGGTCCGGCTTTTGGAACGGGCCATCCTGGAACTGCTGGATCGCCGCGGCCCGACCGCTTCGATCTGTCCCTCGGACGCCGCGCGGGCGGTCTATGAGGGGGAGGACGACGGCTGGCGCGCGCTCATGGAACCGGCTCGCCGCGCGGCCCGTCGGCTGGTTGCGTCAGGGGAGGTGGAGATTACTCAGGCGGGCCACCGCGTCGATCCAGCACACACTCGCGGCCCGATCCGTATCCGCCGCCCCTGCTGAGCCCCGACAACGGCATGGCTTTGGCGGCGCAAGTTCGTTCGAAGCGTCATTTTGTCCTACACAGGAGGGGTGCGGGGCGGTGCCCAGGGTGGCTTTGCGTCATGTGCCATGTCGGAACGAGACGTGAGCTGGAAACCGCCGCGCCGGGGACAGCGCGTGATGCGGGGGACTGCTGAGCGGCCAGCCAAGTGCCATCCCGTCGGCCAGCCGACGGGAGAGGTTCCGCCAGGGCCGCTGCCGGAATGGGCCGGGGTGGTTCCCTGTGCCAGTGGGTCGCTGGGACGCCGTCTGGGTAGGTGCGATGCAAGAGCGGCCGCGGGAGGAGCCACTGGAGAAGCCGCCCGCTCCGGAAGGCGTCCCACCTGCGAGGTGTCCGCTTCCGGTATCCACGCGGCTGTCCCGACCTTCTCCTGTCAAACGCCCCTGAGGCCCTGAGCTCTGAGGAGGCGTCAGTGTTTTCTGGGCATCGACGGGGCTGGGCAAGGTGGCCCCGCCCCGGGTCGCTGGCTGGCCGGCTGCACATGCGATCGTCGAGCCGGTGCAGCGCGGTGCGGGCGTAAGTCCGCTGGTCATGGAAGTGTCCGCAACCCTTGGCCTGGTCCGTGAGGGGGCTTGGACGGGGCGGGGTTGCGCAGGTTCTCGCTCATTTGCGGAGGCCGGCCGTATCGGCAGACCCTCCCGCACGCGAGGGGGACGGCCTCGGATCTCCCGCGCGCCGAGTAAACCAGCCGATCAATCGCGACGGCGGAGCTGGCGTCGTGCAGGCGTCTGTGTGCGGGTTTGGCGGTTTCGGGCGGTTCCTCGGCAGGCGGGTTGCCGGCGGGGGGTCAGGCGGTGGCTGGTGGGTCCTGGTCGATGGGGAACAGGTTGAGGGTGCCGGTGATTTCCAGGAGGCGGTGGAGTTGGGGGTGTGGGTGGGCGAGGCGGATGGCGGTGCCAGTTTCCTGCGCCGTGCGCCGTATGGCGAGGAGGGTGTTGAGGCCGGAGGAGTCGCAGAAGGTGAGGCCGCTGCAGTCGACGACGAGGTCTTTGGCCGGTGATGCGTGGACGAGGGCCTGCTTGAGAGCCTGCTCGAGGGAGGGGGCGGTGTCGATGTCGATTTCCCCGGTGGGCCTGACGACGATGGTGTGGTCTAGGACTTCCATGGCCACGCTGTCGCCGCCGGTCTTGCCGGTAAGGGGTGCGGTCATGGCGAATCACTCCTCGGCTGTGGGCTGCGTTCCAGGCTGGCCTGCCGCTGGCCCGGTCGGGTCAGGTGTTGCGTTGGTCGTGGGTGTCCTGGCGGAGCTGGTCGGTGTGGCGGGTCAGGGCGTCGATGCGTTCGGTGAGCTCGGCGTCCTCGGGCCGCAGGTGGGTCCGGGAGTCGGCCAGCGGGCGGACCAGGCGGGCGGCGTCATCGTGGCCGAGGGCCAGGTTCAGGTCCCCGACGGCGCCGTCCGCTCCGGCGGGTAGGTCGGTGAGGGAAGTGATCTGGCCGGCCAGGCGGCGCAGGTCGGCCGCGTTGTCGCGGGCCCAGGCGGTCACGGTGCGGTCGGCGGCGCGTGTGTCGCGGGTGGCCTGGACGCGCTGGTCGCCAGTGCTTCCGGCGGCGCCGGGACGCAGTCTCAGGTAGCGGCGCTCGGCGGCCTGCCGGCTGGCCACGCCGAGGGGGCCTGCCAGGTCTGCCCAGCTCGCGCCCCGCGCACGGGCGGTCTCGATCAGTCCGCTCTCCCACCCCGCGAGCTCTTCGCGGATCTCCCGCAGCAGCAGGAGCGCGGCCAGGGCCGAGTCAGCACCCGCACTTGTACTGGTAGCCGGATCCGGGTCGGCCTCGGGGGCCGGTGCTTCGGGGTCCGGCTGCTGGGCGTTTTGGAGGGCCTCCCCGATGGTCTTCAGGGCCGCGGTGGCGGTGAGGAAGGACGGCTTCGGTGGTGCCGGTCGGGCTTCGTCCATGACACGCTCCCCAATCCTGTCACCCTCAAGGTGACATCCTGCTTGTCATCGTTCCGATGACATGTTACAACAGGGGCACGTTGAAGCGCATTGGCAGTTTCTGCCTGAACCAACTGGAGGTGTTTCGCGATGTTGATGCGCACTGACCCCTTCCGCGAGATCGACCGTGTCGTCCAGCAGCTGTCCGGCACGTCGGGGACATGGTCGAAGCCGTCCGTGATGCCGATGGACGCCTACCGCCAGGGCGACGAGTACGTCATCTCGTTCGACCTTCCCGGTGTGAGTACCGAGGCGATCGACATCGACGTCGAGCGGAACATGCTCACCGTGAAGGCCGAGCGCCGGCCCACGGGCAAGTCCGACAACGTGCACATGGAGCTCTCCGAGCGGCCCCTGGGCGTCTTCTCCCGGCAGGTCATGCTGGCCGACACCCTCGACACGGAGCGCATCGAAGCCGATTACGACGCGGGTGTCCTGACCCTGCGGATCCCGATCGCCGAGCGCGCCAAGCCCCGCAAGATCACCATCGGCGGCGAGTCCGGCCGCAAGCAGATCTCCGGCTGAACCCTCCCGCACCAGCCGGCCAGTGGAGGGCGGGGGAGCGCCGATTCCCCCTCCGGTACCCCGCCCCCCCGCACCTCCTCTTTGACCCTTCACCCCCTCTTCTCGGAGGTGACGTGATGTCGATGCGCAGGGAAGCGTTTCTGGCCCACGTTCAGGAACGAGGCGAGTACGAGACCGCGGAAGAAGCGGACCGTGTGGCCCGTGTCGTCCTGGCACTGCTGGGCGCACATCTGGTGGGCGGTGTGCGGGCCGAGCTCGCCGCCCGTCTCCCCGAGACGTACGCCCTGATCCTCCTCAACCCCCTGCAGGCCGCGGAGCCCCTCTCACCGGAGCGGTTCGTCCGCGCGACCGCGGCCTGGATCGAGGGCGCCACCGAGAAGACAGCCCTATGGGACATCGGCGCTGTCCTGTCCACCGCGGCCGACGCCGCGGGCGACGTCCACATCCGCGAGGTCCTGCTCCAGCTGCCCCCGGGCTACGACCTCCTCTTCGGCCACCCCCAGCCCACCTGACCGCACACCACGGTCGAGCCCCCGCCCCGACTTGATCGAGAAAGGCCAGCACCCCGTCATGTACGCCCAGACCCGACCGGAACGCTCCCTGACGGCCATGACTCACGACCAGCTCCTCGAACGCGTCCGCTACGAGGGCGTCTACCCCACCCGCGAACGCGCCGCGGAAGTCGTCCACCACGTCCTGGCGGCCCTCGGCCGCCAGCTGAGTGGCGACGAACGCTTCGACCTCGCCCAGCGCCTGCCCGTCGAGGCCGCCCTCGCCCTGTCCGCTCAGGTTCCGGACATCGAGCACCTCACCGGCTGGGGTTTCGTCAAAGATCTGGCCGCCCGTACCGGCGCCACCCCGGCCACCGCCCGCTGGGACACCGGCGCCGTCCTGACCGTCGTCGCCCGCATGGCCGGCCCCGACCTCCTGGGCCGCATCCTGCGCCGGCTCCCCGGCGGCTACGCACTCCTCTTCGGCCAGGCCGAACTGCACCAGCCCCAACTGCGGGCCACAGCTGCCTGAGAACTGGGCTCAGACCCGGGGTGTCCACGGGCCGGAATGCTGCGGTCACAGCCCCACGACTTTGGGAGCGTCTGATTGGGATTCCGTTTGTGTGGGCACATGGCCCGCAGACCATTCGAGCAGGGGAGGAACCGTCTATGTCTCACGTCGTCGCAGCCACCATGCCCGCCCAGGGGACCGCCCCGGACAGCTTCACCCGCGCCGCGCCAGCCGCCATCGCCGGGCAGTTCGCGGGGCCTCTGCCGCGGGTCGACAACGCCCGAGAGGTGGCGCCGACGGACGCGAGGGAACTGTCACGCCTGTTCCTGGTGCGGCTCAGGGAACTGGAGGAGGGGACCCGGGAGTACCAGTACGCGCGGAACACCCTGATCGAGATGAACATCTCCCTCGTACGGTTCGCCGCCCGCCGTTTCACCGCACGCATCGGCGCCGGTATCGAGATCGAGGACGTCATCCAGGTCGGCACGATCGGTCTGATCAAGGCCATCGACCGCTTCGACCCCGAGCGGGAGGTCGAGTTCTCCACCCTCGCCCTCCCGTACATCACCGGCGAGATCAAGCGGTACTTCCGCGACACGACCTGGGCCGTGCACGTCCCGCGCCGCCTGCAGGAACTCCGCGTCGAACTCGCCAAGGCCCAGGAGACGCTCACCGAGGCTTTCGGGCGCGCACCGAGTGTCAAGGAAATCGCCGAGCACCTCGAACTCGCCGAGGACGACGTCATCGAAGGACTGGTCGCCGCCAACGGCTACACCAGCTCCTCCATCGACTCAGCCACCGGCTTCACGGAGTGCACGGCCGCACGCGGCGAGGGCAGGCCGCTGAGGGAGACAGTCGGCGACGTCGACCCGGCGATGGGCCTCTTCGAGGACTTCCACACGCTCGCGCCGCTCCTGCGCGAGCTCGGCGACCGGGACCGCAGCATCCTTCAGATGCGCTTCGCCCAGGAAATGACCCAGTCGCAGATCGGCACCGAACTCGGCATCTCGCAGATGCAGGTGTCCCGCCTGCTGACCCGCGTCCTGACCGATCTGCGCAGCGGCATGCTTGCGTCCTGAACAGAGGGCGCCCTCGTGGTGCTGCTCCAGCGCTCACTCGCTCACTTCTCCCAGCACCCTGCCGCCGCCCCCGGGACGGAGACGGCCGCGCACTACCGCACTCCCTCCCCCGACCGGCTCGGCTGCGACTGTGACCCTTGCTCGTCTCGATCGTCTCTCATGCGCGCATGTTGTCAGGAGGCGGCGGAGCTGCGGGTGGCGACGGCCGTGGAGGTGTCGGGGTGCATGGTGAAGATCCGGTCGA
Organism: Streptomyces sp. NPDC056883; assembly: GCF_042788835.1. NCBI lineage: Bacteria > Bacillati > Actinomycetota > Actinomycetes > Kitasatosporales > Streptomycetaceae > Streptomyces > Streptomyces sp. NPDC056883. The sequence continues at coordinate 1,028,822 of NZ_JBHUBS010000001.1, forward strand.
GGCCGACGATGCGCAGGATGCGGGCGGTGTTGTCGGGGACCGAGGCCAGGGCCATGGTGGCGTCTTGCTCGGTGGCCCTGTTGCGGGCTGCGAGCAGGGCGCTGATGCCGCTGGAGTCGCAGAACTCCAGGCGCGCCAGGTCCACTACCAGGAGTTGACCTGCGGGAACGATCAGTGTGTCTACTGCTGTGCGGAGTTCGGGTGCGGTGGCGTAGTCGAGGTCACCGGTGATCTCCAGCACGGGACCGGTGGCGGCGTCTCGGAGGGTGATCGTCAGCGGGCTCATCAGGTGTTCACTCCGCGGTGGGAAGGGCGGGCACGCCGAGGGCGAGCAGCGCGGTGTCGTCGTCGAGTCCGTCGCCGAACCCGGTCAGGAGTTTGGTCAGGGCGGTGATCAGCGCCTGGGGGCCGGCCGGCGGCCGGCCGGTGGTGAAGGCGCGCAGGGCGTCCTCGCCGTAGAGCTGGCGGTCGGGTCCGGTGCGGGCTTCGGTGAGCCCGTCGGTGTAGAGAAGCAGGGTGTCGCCGGGCAGCAGGCGGGTGTGGGCGTCGGTGAACTGGACCTCGGGCAGGACGCCGATGAGCATGCCTCCGGGGGTGGGGAGGTAGTCGGCGCTGCCGTCGGCACGCTGGATCAGCGCAGAGGGGTGTCCTCCGGAGGCCAGGTGCACCTCCACATGATCGCTGCCCGGTTCCAGGGTGCCGAAGATGGCGGTGCAGTAGCGGGTGTCGCCGCTGGAGTACCGCTCGTGGAGGACCGTGTTCAAGGTGGTGAGGACGGTGATGGGGTCGCCGTCGTGCAGGGCTGCGGCGCGCAGGGTGTAACGGGTGAGTGAGGTGACGGCGGCGGCCTTGGGCCCTTTTCCGCAGACGTCGCCGAGGAAGAACGCCCACCGGCCGGCGTCCAGGGGGAACAGGTCGTAGAAGTCTCCGCCCAGCAGGTCCGGGGAGGCGGTGTGGTAGTAGGAGGCGGCCTCCAGCCCTGGCACCGCGGGCAGCTGGGCGGGCAGCAGGTTCTGCTGGAGGACGGCCAGGGCTTCCTGTAGCCGTTCACGGTCGGCCTCCGCCTGACGGCGCGCGGCTTCGGCCTCGCGTCGGGCTTCCTCGGCCGCCTGGCGGCCGCGCAGAAGCTCGACCTCGTAGGCGCGGCGGTCTCGGGCGTCGAAGACGGTGGTGCGGATCAGCAGCGGCTCGCCCTCGTTACTGGTCTTCACCTTCGAGGTGACCAGCACCGGCATCCTCTGCTTGCCAGCGGCTTTGATGTCCAGGGCGATGCCGCTGATCTCGCCCTGCATCTGCAGCATCGGGGCGAAGTGGGTCTCGTGGTAGAGCTTGCCGCCCACCGTGAGCAGGTCGGTGAATCGCAGCCGTCCCACCACCTGGGAACGCTCCAGCCCCAGCCAGTCCAGCAGGGTGGTGTTGATCTTCGCGATGGTGCCGTCCATCAGGGTCGACAGGTACCCGCACGGCGCCTGCTCGTACAGCTCCTCGGCACTGTCTTCCAGCAGCGCGGTGAACGCCGGGTCCGTGGCGTCCACGTCCTGCTCCTCATCCGGTTCGGGCGCCGCTTGGTCGGTGCGGCACATCAGCGGGCCGCTCCGATGAAGTCGATGACCGCCTCCGCGGTGGCCTCCGGTGCGCTCAGCTGCGGGCAGTGACCCGTCGCCTCAAGGGTGACCAGTCGGCTGCCGGGGATCGCCGCGTGGACGTAGGCGCCGACCTCGCGCGGGGCAATCACGTCCTGTCGGCACTCCAGCACCAGCGTCGGGACGGTCACTGTCTTCAGGTCCTGGCGGCTGTCGGACAGGAATGTCGTACGGGCGAAGACGCGGGCCATGTCCGGGTCGGTCGCGCAGAACGACGCCGTCAGCTCCTCGCCGAGTGCGGGCCGGTCCGCGTTGCTCATGATGACCGGGGCCATCGCCGCCGACCAGCCCAGATAGTTCGACTCCAGCGACTCCAGCAGTTCGTCGATGTCTTCGGCGCTGAACCCGCCCCGGTAGTCCACGTCGTCGATGTAGCGGGGCGAAGGGGCCACCATCACCAGCCGGGAAATCCGCTCCGGCGCCTTCGCGGCTGCGAGCACGCCGACCATCGCGCTGACCGAATGACCCACGAACGTCACGTCCCGCAGGCCCAGCTCCTCGCAGACTTCCAGCGCATCTGCCGCGTAGCCGTCCAGGGAGCTGTAACGGCTCTCGTCCCACGCCGAGAGGTCCGCCCGACCCGAGCCCACGTAGTCGAAGAGCACCACCCGGTAGCTCTCCGCCAGGGAAGGGGCCACCAGGCGCCACATGTTCTGGTCGCAGCCGAACCCATGCGCCAACACGACCACCGGCCCGTCAGGGCGGCCGGAGACGGTGACGTTGTTCCTGCGACGGATATCCATACCCACCAGTTTCCCATCCCTCCCCGCGCCCCCGGCAGGGGCCCGGCGCCGCACTGCCTCCTGCGGCTTCCTCGTGGCAGGTCCGAGATCACATGGGTGGCTCTATCGGGGGAGGAAGGCGCGGACGGTCTTGCCGCCTTCGGGCCCGGGCCTGACGTCGGCGTGGCGGGCGAGGTCGTTGACCATGTGCCAGCCGAATCCACCCGTCCCCTCCACGAGGTCGGGGGTCCGCGCCCGCGGCATCCTCGGGCTGGGATCCTCCACGGCGACCTCGATGACGCCGGGGCGGGCGGCGAGGAATGCCCGGGCAGCCTGGCGCGCGCCACCGCGGGCCCCAAGGCCACAGCCTGAGACCGAGCCCATTGTCGTCCCTCCGCCGACGGGTCAGGTTCCGCTAGTGCCATCAGTGACCCAGGCTGCTCCTGTCCCGGCCGGCCCGCGCTGCCACGACCTATCAGGCATTTTCCTGGGGGCAGACCTCGGCCAGAGCTCCAGTAGATGGGCGGTTACCTAGCTCAGGTTCGCCCCGCCGTACCCAGGTGTAGACGGCAAGCCGCGATGCGGCGTCGGCATGCCGCAGAACGTACCCATCTACCAGCCCACGCGCACGGGACTGCCGTACTTGAATCTGCCGGGGCTTTCCGTCCCCGTCAGCCAGGAACTCTGAGGACCTGACGCTCCGGGCCATTTCGGAACTGGTACACCCAGCACGTCCGCATACGGGCCAATGATTCGAGCGCTCCCGGCCGCCGGGCGCCAGACACCCTCTAGCCCGCGCCGGATCACCGCCCTGGGCTCCGCTCGAGGCCTCCGGACTGATGCCGACTATGGTCACGGGCGCCCAGCCCTCGGTCATTCAGGGGGTCCTCCTGCGGCCTTCCTCTGACGGGGGTGGATCGCAAACCGTAAACAGGGCGCGACCGAGTAGCAAGAGAGGGTCAGCAGCGTCAGGCAAGGCGACCGGCTGGATGCCCGCCGGGGTCGTCGGCCAGCCCGATGGTGACTTTCACGCGCTTGCCCACCGGCTCGCGGCGCACCTCGAAACTGCGGCACACCGCCATCGCGATCTCCAGGCCGTGCTGGCCGATCCGTCCCGCGTCAGCCGGGCTTGCCGCGGGCAGTTGCGCGTCGGTGTCCCACACGCTGATCTCCACGGCGCCGTCGCGGACCTCCAGGTCCACCAGACACGGCCCGGGCGCATATTTGTAGGCGTTGGTGACCAACTCGCTGACCACCAGCTCCACCATGCTCATCGCCCGGTCCGACACCGGAATCCCGTGGACGGCCTGCAGCGCGGTCATGAAACTGCGGGCGGCATGCCTGGCGCCGGCGATCGGTTCACTGCCGTCCAAAGCCATCGTCGACACGATCGGACGGCCGACTAGCGACTCACACTCGTCTTGGGGCACCACAGCAGCCATACGCCACCCTCATCCTGAGCAAGCCACACGCGGCTACTTCCAGCCAGATACCCCGAAATGCCGGCCATATTCGGGAACACAAAACGAAGATCTGACCGCCCGGTGACGCGGAACAGCAGTACGGCTGACCCTCAGGCGAGGGGGAGCCGTACTGATTGGGACAGGTGCCGGGTGGTTCAGGCGTGGCTGTGGTGGCGCTTGTTACTGGTGACGAGCCGGTAGAGCGCGAGGAGGATGACCGAGCCGATGATGGCGGCGATCCAGGTCGAGAGGTCGAAGAACCCGTCGATGGAGTCGACGCCGAAGATGACCTTGCCGAGGAATCCGCCGAGCAGACCGCCTGCGACGCCGATGAGCACGGTGATGACGATCCCGCCCGGGTCCTTGCCCGGCATCAGCGCCTTCGCGATGAAGCCCGCGAGCAATCCGATCAGGATCCAAGCAATGATGCCCATGCGCTTCTCCTACTCGATGAGTAAAGCCGGTGGCAGCACTCGTCTGCACCGCGCCGAGGCTTCCAAACGCCCCGGCCTTCCGATCCTTTCGATCCCGGCGACAGCAGGGACATCTCCCGAGTTCCCGTCTCGTCCCGAAGGCCCCGGCGTCCGGCCGAGGCTCGCCTCCATCGGACGACCCGCATAAATGGGCGGCACTACGGTCGGTGATCCCTCCAGCTGCCTTGAGTCACCGATGAGGTCGAATGGCGCTGAGTGGGTAGGCGCCGTGTGCTGGAGGGGGGACTCATCTGGAGGAGGTGGCGTCCGTGGCGCGTCCTGTGTGGGCCGGGAATCTGTCGCTCGGGCTGGTCAGTTCTCTGAACTAGCGATCGCTACTCGAGGCTCTGTGTAAACCGCCCGTCTGGGCACGGACACTTCCTGGAAGCAGGGTCCGGCCTCCGCGCTGGTGGGGCGCCTAGTCGAGCAGACACACCAGGCCCTGACCACACCGTCGGGACCGGTCTCCCGGGTGCGGGGGGTGTCCCCGGGCGCGGCCCGCTCCCGCTCCAGCACAACCTCCGGCGGGACGGCGCCGGGGCAGCCGGCTCCGGCCGAAGCCGCGGTGCCCGCCCACCGGCAGGCCGTCTCGCGCGTCAAGGGGACAGGCCGCGCACGGTGACGGCCAGAGCTCCCCTCGAACGTCAATGGAGGGGTGCCCGGGCGCGCGCGGACCGGGTACGGGCGGCCTGGTGGATGCTGTCGGCCCGGGACCGGATCGCTGTCGACGGCGTGCTGCTCGCGGCCGCCTGGCGGGCTGGCCACCTGTTCCCGGTTTGACTTCGGACTCTGCTGCGAGGCGTGGCCGGCGGTCGGGGCGATCAGGAGCCCGGCGAACTCGGCTCTCGCCCTCCGATGGATGGAACGGGAAAATCCGTGCCGGTTCGTGCCGGGATCGGCGTGTGGCATTCCGGCGCGCTGGGGCGGTGCTGCTCAACAAGTTCGGAACGAGGCTCCAGAGCATCTTTCGCCAGGGCCGACAAACATCGTTTAATGCAGGCCGCCATCCCCTGAACTCACGCCCATGGAGACCGAGTTGTCGACAGATGCGCCGTCGCCGGAGGAACCCACCACCCCGCCTGTGCCACCGCGGCCGCTTGCCCCTCCGCGCCCGGCTGACCCTCCTCGTAGACGACACAGCGTTGCCGAGATAACCGGGGCGGTCTCGGCACTGGCCGCCACGATCGGGGTCGTGATCGCGCTGTTCACCTATCTCTCCGGAGGTCGTACGGCACCCGCCGCCCCGCCGGTTTCCGAGGCTCCGACCGCTGCGCACCCCACGAAGTCGCCGACGCCGACCCCCACGCCTCCGCCTGCGCCGACCCCGTCCAGTTCGGCCACGACTCCGGCGGCCCCTGCGCTGCCGAGCCCCGGTTCGACGGTCTCCTTGACCAGCCATCGCCGGAACCGCCCCGGCCAAGACCGAGGAGGCACAGCTCGGCGACACCCTCACCGCCGGGCTACGCGACGCGATGCTGGGACTGGACCACACAGCCCCCGACACGCCCCCGGACCTCCTCGCGGCAGAACTGCACCGCGCCACGGCCGACTTCAACAACTGCGCGTACTCCAGCCTCGCCCTACGGCTCCCACGCCTGATCTCCGTCGGACACCGGTCCACCGGGAGCGGCGACGCCTTCGCTGTGCTGGCGCAGGCGTACCTCCTGGCCACGCGCATCCTCATCAAGCTCGACGAGCCGCAACTCGGCTGGATGGCAGCCGACCGCGCCCGACAGTTCGCCGCCGCCGGCGGGACGCCGCTCGCGGTCGCGGAAGCGGCCCGCCAGCAGGCCGTCCTCGCCCGCAAGGCCGGCTGGCACGACCAGGCCCTGACCCTCGCCCTGAACGCCGCCGACGACCCGGCCCTGCGCGAACTCGGCAACGCCGGGACCGCCCAGCGGGGCCTGCTGGTCCAGTGCGCCGCCTACACCGTCGCCCACCAGCGCGACCAAGACGACATGCGCGAGCTCACCAGCGAGGCCACCGCCATCGCCAAGACCCTGGGCTCTGTCACCCATCTGAGGGACACCAACGGCGGATTCAGCTGCCACCGTCCAGCTCCACCTCATCTCGGCGGAGAACACCGCCGGAGACCCCTCAGCCGCCATCGCCGCCGCCGACGCCCTCGCACCCCAGGCCCTCCCCACCACGGAACGGCGCGCGCTCTACTTCACCGACCGCGCCAAGGCCTTCGCCCAATGGGGCCGACGCGACGAATGCATCCGAGCCCTCCTCCAAGCCGAGTACTGGGCCCCACAGGAAACCCACGCCCGCCCCGCCGTGAAATCCCTCGTCTCCGGCCTGCTGCTCTCCGGACGCACCACACCCGAACTCCGAGGCATCGCCGCGCGCACCAGAGTGCTGCACAGCTGATGAGCCCGAACCCGACATCGTGCACCTGACCCGACAAGGTGAGGCTGGTCGCGGGGAACGCGGCACCGCCGCTGCCTCCTGACCAGCCGGTGCCGGGGTACGGCCCCCGTCGCGGCCCCTGAATGGCCAGGGCCGCACCCCGTACTACGAACGTACCTGTAGCCCTGCCTGTGGGATTCCGCTTGAAACCCAGGTCGCACCCGCCCCGTGAGAGCCGATTCCCATCCACCAGCTCTCACTCCCGCTGCCGGTGTTTTTGCAGATCAGGGTGAGCACCAAGTCTCATCGTGTGACTTAGCGCTGTAGTTGGCCCCGATGGACAACTAGAACGCTCAATCACGGACGTCGTTGACCTGCGGAAATTCCGCAGAGGGCTGATATAGGTGGTCCGTGCTCAGGAAGGTGACGGCTGAGGCGCCGCCGTCGGTCAGGGTGTCGGGGAGGCCTCCGTGAGCGACATCCAGTCTCGGACCGTCTCCTGGTGTGAACCGTTCACCGTGCTCGCGGCCACTGCCTCGGCTTGCTCGACGGAGCATGGTGCTCCTGCGCGGGTGAGCAGGACGAGTGGCCACCCGGGTCCCGTGCCAACTGGCTCGCCATCGAAGGGTGTCCACTCCCAGGGGCCGTCGAAACGCCATGCCCGGCCAGTGGCGTCTGCGACCTCGTCGCCCAGGTTGAGCTGGGCGTACGGCCGCAGCAGCAGTTCAAAGCTGAAGGGGATCCCGTCATCGGGATGAATGGTGTATCCCGAGCCGTCCAGGTGGCTCCCGTCCGGAAACTCGCGGTAGGACACGCCGCGGCGCAGCACCGCAACCGTCTGCCGCGGGCGGGGCAACCAGCCCGTCTCAAGGGGCGGGTCATGGTGATCGACAGCCGTCACGTGCACCACCGTCGGCGGCACTCCGACGCGGCAGATGTCTCCTGCCTTCAGATGGTGGGGCGGCGGTTCGGTACGGAACAGTTCCGCCTGCACGTCAGGCGCGGCGCGCTCGCCAGTGTCCACGCCCAAGGCAACGACGCCGTTCCACTGGATGAAGTCGCTGTCACTGTCGATTTCCCACCAGGGCCAGCGCACGGACACATAGTCCCAGGTCACGCCCTGCTCGACTCTGGCCGGCGTGAAGGGGCAGGCGATCGACAACACGTCGCCGACCCGGAAGTCACGCGTATCCGCATCCATCATCGGGCCAGGGTAGAGGGGGCCTCTTCGCGTCCCGCCGGGGGCCTAGGTGACGCTTCTTGCAACCTGCGGTGGATTGCCATTCATGGTGGAACCAGTTCCGAGCAATTTTGGGATCGCGGCGTCCCTGACCGCTCTCCTGCGGATCTCCCATGGTGGCACCGCCGGTCCGCAGCTGACCTTCAGTCCTCTGAGGACAGCTACCGATCCACGTCGACGGGAACTCCACGCATCTGCAGCCGGGCCTTCAGGAACTCCATCTCCGACAACGTCCCCACTAGACCGTCGTGGCTCAGTTCCCCGACCAGTTCACGAGCCCGCGACAACGAGGCCGCTGAGACCTCCCGAAAGAGCTTCAAGGCTGGCACGAGACTGGGAACCGAACCGACCAACCGCAGCCTGACAGCCCCGTGCGCTGCGAGCAGAGCCCCCCGAACATCGTCAGGCGCTGGTCCCGGACCAGCGTGTTCGCACAGGTAGGTGCCACAGGACCCGCAAGAGAACTCCGAGTCCCACCACAACTCATCGTGAAGGATGAACTGGTTCACCTGTCGCACCGCCATGTTGCCGCACTCACAACGCGATGCGATCTTCGCGGTCTGACCAGTCACCCGGGCTCCCCAACGTTCCAACCCCGCGGCAGATCCTCGCCGCAGAACACGCATACGAAGTCCTCCTCCCGCACGATGTTGAGCTCCCGGCAAGAGCGGCATCGACGAAAGACCACCTCGTGCGTGAACCCGGACGGTCGATGGATCCCGATCCGATCCAGAGCCTCGGCCACGGCTGGCCATGAGCTGATGTCCGGGCAGTAGCCGGTCGACTGGTTGCTGACCTCCTCGACCAGCCACCGCCCGGACTCCTCACGGAAGCTCATCTCGCCGGCGCTCAGTACCTCTCCGCCGCCAGCACACACCACGTGCTCGCTGCGGCGCGGAGCCAGTCTCAGCACCCCGCCGCCATCGACGACGAACGGGAACGGCTCGGCCAACTCATCCAGGGACAGCGCAGAGACCCACTCGCCGAAGTCCGCCGACGAGCGGATGCTCCGACCATCACCACCCACCCGGACGAGCACCTCCAGCTCAGCCGGCCCCACATACCGATACCTCTGCCCCCGCGTCTCCACGCACACCAACCTAGTGGCTCGCACAACAGGGACCTGGGGAATTACGGGCTTTGGTAAAGATCGCGATCGTTGCCCCGCCTGGCCAAGTAGCACGCGCAACCGTCTGTCAGTGGAACCAGACGACGAGACGTACGTTCTCCGCGCCGTGCACTTCGCTGAGGATGTGCATGACGCTCCAGACCCGGCCCCAGTCGGTGTCGATCCCTGCGGCAGAGGCACGGGTTCGTGTGCCTGAGGCGTTGGTTTCCTGCCAGTCCGTGGTGTCCAGTTCGGCCCAGGTCAGCCAAGTGGTCCCGTGCACATCATGGGGGCCGCCGTACCCGGCGAACTCAGCTCGCAGCCCATCCGAGGCGTCGTCCGGGAAGCCACGATCTTCCGCCAAGGGACGGAAACCGTACGAGTTTCGGATTCCGAAGAGACAGGCCAGGCCGTCGTAGGCGTTGCCCCTGTTGAGGAGGAAGAGATCAATGCCCACCTCCCATACGGAGTCCTCGTCGTCGGGGCCCCATAGACGGGCCCCAGGCCGGCACTCGATCATTCCGCTGACATCGGTCGACATGGAGAGATCCTGCCTGCGCAGGCCAGGAGCCAGCATCTTCATTTCGCGCGTGCGCACCTGGCCAGACTCCGCCGGCGCAACGCCGATGGTTTCAGCTCAACAGAGGATTGCCCTGGAGGTTCGCCTCCCCGCACGGCCAAGGACCCTCGCCCAGGGGACCCAGCGGTGTACGGAAGACCAGGACCTCGTTGTCCAGGGAGACGACGACGCTGCCTTCGCTCAGCAGGAGCGCACGCCCAATGACTGCTCGGCTGTCGTCCATGGCGAACAACTCGTGTCCGGTGAGGTCGGCGTCCACGGCGAGCAGCTTGCCGTCGCGCCAGAACACCACGGTTCCCTCGCAGTCCATTGCGGGGTCGGACGTGTAGTAGCCGGTCAGCGCCGGCCCGTCCACGAGGCTGTTATCCGATGCGAGCCTCCGGAAGCGTGATCTGGAGGGCAGGCGGTTCTCGAGCTCGGGGCCGCTGACGCTGCCGCTCTTGTCGACGAGCATGGCTCCGTGGGTCGCCCAGCGCGCGGTTTCGGCGCCGTCGCGGCCGAAGCGGCCGGTCGTGAACGCACCGTAGCCCTGAGACCCGATCAGGAACTGGCCGGGGCCCGCTATCGTCTTTCGGCCCGTGGGAGCAGGAGAGGTAGCCGACACGGTCTCGCCGCTGTCCACGTCGAGGAAGAACGTCCGCCCGATGCCGCTGCTTGGGTCTGTGAAGGTGGCTGCGATCCGGTCGGCCGATACGAGCAGTGGCTGCCAATGGTCCACGCCGATCTCATCAGGGATCCAAGGACTACTCGGCCGAAGCTCCCATCCGGTCCGGACTCCCATCTCCATCACACCCGGGAACGACACCGCGCCAAGCACGATCGGCGTGGACCAGAGGCACTCGCCCTCTCGTGTATACCGGGCCACGCGAGGCTCCGGTACGGACGTGGGCCGGCTTCGTTTCCCACGTACCAGGCGGGAGGCACTGACCCAGGAAATGATGAACCCGTCGTTGAGGAGGACGAACGCCCCGATCTCCTCATCGGGGCCGCACTCCGGGCAGGCAGTGGGGCCGGTGGATCCGTCCGCCAGAACACCTTCCAGGAGCCGACCGTCACGATCCGGGTAGGCGACCCACAGCATGCCGTCTGTGGACATACGGGAGCGCGGCCTACCTGTCCCGGGGTAGGTCCGCTGCCACTCCACCCTGCCTGAGAGGTCGACCCTCGTGATGACGGTCGCCAGGGGATTCGCACCGTAGCTGGTCACGGTCAGCGGCCCGGAGGGATCCGCCGCGGCTACGGCCCAGACCTGGCCCGGCAGGGTGAAACGTGATGAGAGGGTCATGCGTCCGCATCTTGCCGCATGCCTTATGACGAGCAGTCCTCGCCTCACGCGACCGGTGACGAACACGCGAGACGGCGACTGGCACCAGACCGCGCCGCGGCAGTCGATTCTCCACCCGGCTGATCGCCACGAACCCGACGATGTTGGATGGCGGCATGGTGAGACGCAAGAAGGAGAAGAAGAAGCAGTCTGCCTGGGGCATTCCGAAGGGGATAGTCCTGTTGGCGACGCCGGACGGCTGGCGCACCAGCGTCCTCACTATGGAAGGCGGCATGCTCTGCGGGCGCCTGGACGTTCCGATCAACACGAACCCAGAAGACGCGCGGGCCTCTGCGGCAGTCATGGTGACGGAACTCGCTCGCGACTTCCACGACACCGTTGTCGAGGTTCACTGGGATCCACCCACGGAGCCTTGGTCATGGACAGCACAAGTCACCCTCGCCTCCGAGAATGAACTTCCTTCGCCGGCCACCGAAGGTTAAAGCGGCAACCGCTGGTGCCGCTTGGCGTTGCCGGGGTCGTTCCTGGTTCAGGCATCCCAGTCCGCGTAGTCCCCGATCGCCACGTCGTCGCAGAAGGTGTCCCAGAACCCGTCGCGCACGAGAGCGGTCTCGTCGATGCTGTAGACGAGATCGCGCAGCTCGTCCGCCCTCTCCGTGCACACCTCGTCGTCGCCGTCCGCATAGAACGGAAAGCGTGCGATCACGGCCGCGACGCTTCGGTTGAAGGAGTCGAGGTCTCTGTTCACGTGCCAGGCCGTCGCGGACTGAATCTGCACCACGTGGCCACTGGCCACGTCGACGGCGACGTGTCCGGACAGGCCACTCGCCGCGATGGCGACCACTCCCTGCTCGCCGATCCCCCCGAAGTACACCGGTTCGCTCAGCGGCCGGTACTCGTATCCGATCAACCCGCCTGGAATGCCGGTCTCCCGCAGATCGATGGCGATCTGGGTGGGTACCCCGGGCGGAGCCTCGGCGGGGATCAAGACGAACTCGGGCTTCGGCAAGTACGGAAGGGAAGGGCTCACAGGAGCATCCTCTCCCGATGCGGGCTGTCAATGTCTTGAGCCAGTTGTGCGGCATAGGCGAGGAGCCGGTCGCGCAGGTGGTGGCGTACACGGTCCTGGGGTCCGGGGGCCTGGATCCAGCGGGCCTCACGGAGGAGCCGCCCAGGTTCTTCCCGCCCGGCGCATGTGTGCAGGGCCGGCGCCAGTTCGAGTTCGCCGTGGGTGAGATGGGTCCACAGGACTGCGGAAGCTGCCAGGTGTCGGATCGGGCTCCACCACGCGGGCCCGTGGTACGGGGTGGAAGTGTGGGTACGGACGGCATCGGCGAGCTCTGCCCAGTCGGAGGCGGGCAGACCGGCTGCGCGGGGGTCCTGGCGGCGCCGGTGGTAGTCGATGGGGGCATCGAGCCTGCTCACGAGGTCGGCCAGGCGGAGGAGTTGCTGCCCATATTCGTGGTTCTTGTGGCCGTGATGCAGCGAGCGATTCATGACGCTGGTGGTGTGCTGCAGGAGGGCGCGGCTGAGGCCGAGGTAGCGGGCCGCGGCGGGGCGCGGGAGTCCGAGGGACATCTGGATGAGCTGGAGGGCCGCGTCTCGGCGAAGGGCCGTGGGTTCGACGTCGAGCCCGGTCAGGAGCGCGGTCCATTCGTGGGGAAGGCGTGCGGGGATATGGCGGGCCTCGAACCGCTCGTGGCGCCCGGGGATCGGCTTGGCCCGGCGGGCGGCGGAGCGTGCGCGGGGCTTTCCTAGCGGGGGCGTGTGTTGGAAGACCCGGGACAGGGCGGGCGAGGCGTGCGGGGCGAGTTGTTGTAGGCGCAGGCGGCCCGGCCAGCCGATGCGGCGGTGTTCCAGCAGTCGGATCAGCTCCGCGTCGTCGGGGCCTGCGGTGAGGAGCTGCACCGCCAGGGTGGTCAGGGCGGCTGCGGTGCGGGTGTCTGCGGGCGGGGCGTCGCCGACATGCACTGAGCGGGAGTGCGGGTCGGTGCTCCAGGCCAGGGCCGGCTTGTCACCGGGAGCGTGGGCGGGTGGGAGCAGGTCGAAGTGCGGAAATGCAGGCCACAGCTCGGTGGGGGTGGGCCAGGTGCCGCGGATCAGGAGCAGTACGGCACGGAGGTCGTTGAAGAACCGCTCTGGGGTGGTTGTTTCGCCGAGCGAGATGACGGACCGGCCTGCAACGGCGTCGAGGAGGAGGGCCTGGGTGGCCAACATGTCGGCGGTGGGCTGCACCGAGTGGGGCGCGGCGTGGTCCAGGCGCTGCCCGCAAGTGCCGGGTGACCCGGCGGGCCGGCTGCGGCACTGCGCGGGGTGGAGACGGCGCAGGTTCCCGTTGGGCAGGAGGGAGGCACGGTAGCGGTTTTCGGTGCGGTTCAGCCGGGCGGAGAAGGCGAGGTTGCCGCACGCCGGGCAGGCCCACTGCAGAAGCCGGTGGTGGCGGGAACAGGCGAAGGCCACGGGCAGCCGCCACAGGCCGGACCACACCGAGCCTGATCCGGCGGGATGCGGAGAATCGGCGAGGCATTGGGGGCAGTAGCGGCTGAAGCGGGCGAAGACCCAGCCGTCGTTGACAAGCATGGTGAAGGTCTGAACACGGCCGAGGTAGTTGGGGTGCAGGGGGCCGTAGCCGGGGGCCTGTTCGGACAGGGTCAGAGCCCTGACCTCCGCATGGGTGAGCCCGCACACCGTGGCGGTCGCTTCCTTCTGGGCGTCATTGAGGCGGATGAGGTGGCTGGCGGAGCAGACGCTGGCCACGGTGAGGCCGCACCGTTCGGCAAGGTCGTGGGGCGACAGGTCGAGACGGTGGGCGAGGCGGAGCAGGTAGCCGGGCAGGAGTTCGCCGGGGGCCGGGTCCAGACTGCGGGGCAGGCGCTGTGCCGTGGTCACTGGCTGGCCGCCGCCGGCCCGTGGTCGTCGAAGACGGTGTTGCGCGGTCGCCGCCGAGGGGCCTTCTTGGCTGGGCGGGCCGCGGGGAGGGCGGGTACTTCGCCGGCTCCGGGATCTCGGCCGGGGGCTCCGGCGAGGCTGAGTGGCAGGCCGTCGAGGAGGGTCTCGGTGAGGAGTTCGGTGCCGGTGTCGATGGCTTCCTGGCAGCCGTCCTCGATGAGGCGCTCCAGCAGTCCGACGACGCCATGGGACCGCTCGAAGAGGTACTCGGGCATGCGGCCTTCGGTGAGCATGCCGGGCTTCGTGTTCAGGAGCCGGAGCTGGTCTTCGAGTCCTCTCAAGTGGGTGGTCCAGGCGGCGATCTGGGCAGGTGTGTCATAGCGGAACCGGTCGAGTTCGACGAGGTCGAAGCGGCGCTCGGTCTGGGTGGCCTCCAGCCCGTGAGCGATCGCGTGTTTCGACGGCGGCATCACGGTCTGGCCGGTGGCGGGGTCGGGGCGGCCCTCGCGCAGGAGTCCGGAGCCGGGAATGTCGACGCCGATCAGGATGAGGGTGACGTGCATGCTCATGAACGCGCGGATCAGGTCGAGGGTGTCCTGATCGTCCGCGCGGTGCATGCGCAGGCGGGTGATGTCGTCCAGGATCAGGGCCTTGGTGCCGTGGTCGTGAAGGGAAGCGGCGACCTGGCGGATCAGGTCCGGGAGGTCCGCACGCTTCGGGGTGGGGGCACCGTAGAAGCTCAAGATCGCCTTGCAGGTGCTCTTTGGCTTCGCCGTTACCGGGGTTTGCACGTAGGCGACCGGCGCGTACAGGTCCCGGGTGCCGGGCGCGCTGTCGGGGTTGAGGTTCTCGTGCAGGGCCCGCCATGAATCCTCGAACGCGGCGGCGATCTCGCACGCAGTCTCGGTCTTGCCCTGGTAGCCGCCGCCGGTAATCATCACCCCGGCCCGGGTGGTCGGCTTGTTCTTGAAGGCGTTCGTACGGATCCGGGCGTTGAGCAGGCGGGCGACCTGCCGACTCATCGGGGTGTGCAGCAGCGGCAGGTTCGCGTGGGTCGCGGCACGGTGCAGATCATGAACGGCCCGCGCCCGGGGGCTCATCGCCGTCCAAGCTGCCAGGGTGATCTGTGGGGCGGGGACGAAGGCGTTGCGGGTACGCCGCCATAGCTCCCACCCGGCCAGCTGATCTCGGGGCAGAGACGTGTCGCTGAAGAACGCGGGCTCAGGCGGCTTGGCGTGCGTCACGGGGCCTCCTCTTGGGCGGGCCTGTCCGGCAGGTCTTCGGGTTCCTCGCCGGGGAGGAAGAACAGGTCCCGCTCGCGCAGTGCGTCGCCGAGCAGTGGCGGAGGGACAGGGCGTTCGGGCATTGCCGCTTCGCGGCGCCGGCGCCGGTCCGCACTCACCGCCTCCCGCGCTTGCCTGCCCGCTGCGCTGATGTCCGCAACCGGTGTCGGTGGGCCGGTAGGCAGGTGGGGTGCTGCCCGGTCCGCGGCGGCAGCGCGGGCGCGGGTGAGCTCGCGGGCTCGGTCCGTCTTCTGCTGCTTCGTCATCTGCGTGGGCCAGGAACTCACAGGGGTCTGCGCGGCGACCAGGCCGAGGAGGACGGGAAGGAGTTCGTGATCGGCTTTGGGCCGCAGGCCCGCCCTGGCCACCTCGCGCAGGACGTCACGGACGCGAGCATCCGAGAACGCGGGAACGTCGTCGCCGGGCGGAAGACCGTTCCAGCGCAAGGCATGCCAGGTGCCGCCGGTCTCGAAGAACACCTCCCGGCAGTCCCGGGGGTCCCGATGGATCACCCACTTACCCCGATGGCGGCCGGTGCGGGCGGACGGCAAGCCTCGGTGAGGCTCCAGCACCGGGGCACCGGCCCCGTACCAAAGGCCGCCGACTTTCACCCCGCGACGCCGGTCGATGGCGACGAAGTGGACGGGCAGCAACTCGTAGTACAGCTCCGGGCACGGGATCTCCAGGGAGATCCCGTCCCGTGCGGCGGCTGCGGCGAACAGGGTGTTCGGGCTATGCCGTCCGCCCGGATCCCAGGCTGGCGCGTACTGCTCCAGGCGCCGGTTCTGCCACACCTCGACGATCCAGGTGGCGATCAGGTGCTCCATCTCAAGAACCGTCCACACCGCGTCCCCTTCCGGATCAGCCCCTCGGTCGGCGACGTCGACGCCCCGGTAGCCCAGAAGGAGTTCCAGCAGTAGCGACTGGATCCCGGCGAACGCGCGCTCGCAGGCGGCCTTGTCGGTGGGGCGCATCATCCGGGCCGGCAGCAAGTCGACCCCGAGGGTCCGGGCCACCTGGACCAGGTGGTGGTTCTTGTAGACGGAGCCGTGGTCGCTGGTCACTGTCTCCGGCGCGAAGAACGGTCGGGCGGCGACCGGGTGACCGGCGAGTTCGGCGACCAGAGCGCCCGGAACTCCCGGATAGGGCCACTCCATTTCCGGCCCCCACCCGGGCCGCATCGGGAGCGGCAGCAGCACGTCCCGCAGCAACATCGCCACCTCCACCGATGAATCGGAGACCGGTGTCAAGCGGAAGGCGACGAGCGAATGGGTGCAGGCATCGAGCGCAAGCGTGAGGTGCACGTCGATCGGCTCGCCGAACACGTCGTCGAGGACC
Source organism: Streptomyces sp. NPDC056883 (assembly GCF_042788835.1). Taxonomy (NCBI): domain Bacteria; kingdom Bacillati; phylum Actinomycetota; class Actinomycetes; order Kitasatosporales; family Streptomycetaceae; genus Streptomyces; species Streptomyces sp. NPDC056883. Next base: position 1,045,198 of record NZ_JBHUBS010000001.1, read on the forward strand.
TTCACCGGCAGCGGCGTCGTATCCAGCGCGACAACCTGGCCCGGCCGACTGACGACCACCCTGCCCCAGCCTGTCTCCACTGCGGCGGCGGAGCGCACGTACCGCTGACGGGCACCGTCGGGCCCGAACCACTCCCGCCACACCCTCGCCAGCGTCGTGTAGTGCGGAACCACCACCTCCTTCCCGGGGAACTTCTCCCGCACGTACTGGTTGACCAGCCGCTCCCGGGTCTTCATGCTCAGCTTCGAGCGGTGCAGCGACTCGGCATGCACCGCCCGGATCGCCTCCGCGACCTCCTCTGTGATCACCCGATGCCCGGTCGGCGTCGGCGTCCACCGACCGTCCGCCATCCCGATCAGCCCATGCTCGGCATACCGGGCGGCCATCCGCTGCAGGGTGCGCTCGCTTACCGCAGCAAGGCCCAGGTGCCGGGCCTCCTGGCGTCCTATAGCTTCCAGCTCGGCCACCTTCGCCCGGCGACGCTCCCCCAAGGACGTACGAGCCGGGTCATATGCAGGTCGGGGCTCACCCGGCAGGGCCCAGTACCGGCTGCCGCTGCGGTACCCCGTCTCCACTTCGAGCAGGTGCGCTGCTCGAAGCCTCGCCTGCTCCAGCTGAACGCCGTCCAGGTCTTCGGGACGGGGCTGCTGGTGTTCTGCGGTCACACCGTCCTCCCGGCGGCGTAGATCCAGGTGGTATCTGCGAGTGGCTGGGCCAAGTCCATGGCCAGCCGACGGTGCCACAGCAGATGCACGGCGTACGCACGAGCGGCCGCCGGCACCGACGTCGCTGCGACCAGGTCCCCGAACAGCCGAGGGCGTTCCTCAACCAGATTGAGGACTTGACCTTGGAGGTCGAGGGGATCGGCCATCGGGCGACGCCGCGCGGACAGCGCGTCGAGCCCCGCACCCACCTGACGGCGCCACCCCGCCACCACCACGTACCGCCACCCAGCCGCGGCCGCGGCCACCGCCGACGCAGCGAACTTCACCGCATCCCGGTCCTTGATCAGAAGGCCTGGCCGGACATCGATGAGAATCGCTGTCCCCGAGAGGACCGCCAGAAAGTCCGGTGTGTGCTCCATCCAGCCGCCATCGACGGAGAATCGAAGCTTCAACGGCTGGGACAGCACCTCCTCCATCCCGCCGATGAAGTCCAAGGCCAGGAGAAGACGGCGCTCAGCGAGACTCTCGAAGCCGTGCATACGGCCCGTGGCCTGCACATACTGCAGGCCGGGACGGTGCCGCTGCCCGGCACGCCACGTGAACCCGCGCACTGGGACCGAGGTCAGGGCTGGCCTGCTGCTGAGGTCTCGAACGGAACACACAACCTCGGCGCCCGATGTCTTCCACCTCGCCGTCCACCGCCGTGCCCATCCCGGACCCGTATCCAGGCATCCGGAGACAGCCGGATCAACGCCATGAGGCAAAACAAGATCGTCAAGGGTGCAGAGGTGCGACCACACGGGCTGGAGTCCGGGATCTCGCGACTCCACTGCTGAGTCCATGCAGCCAGCACAGCAGAACCGGGACGGACCGCACAGGCATTCCGTCGAAGTCATCGCAGGTAGATACGAGCGTTGTCACCTCGCATGCCAACTAGAACGCGCATCGACGCCAACTACAACGCTAAATCGCCAACTAGAACGCTAAGTCTCACGTCCGGCTCGCCGCGGATGGAGTAACCGACTGGTCTGTTCGAATACATGTTCGGTAAGTTGTTAGAGAGACGAGAGAGATTCGGCCAGGTCGGCTGAAACAGGCGACGGCTGGAGGTGGACCGTGAGCTGTGGCGTCCACCTTCACGTCGCCAGCGGCTACTCAGCCCGCTACGGCGCCTCACACCCTGCTGACCTGGTGCAACGCGCAGCCGAGCGCGAGATCGGCACGCTGGCGCTCACCGACCGGGACACTGTCGCCGGCACCGTTCGCTTCGCGAAGGCCGCCGCGGCCGCTGGTGTCCGGCCGGTCTTCGGCGTCGATGTCGCAGTCGCCCCCTGGACACCGCCCCACCCGGCCGCCGCTCGCCCGCGGACCCCGGATCGCGGTGGTGCGCACGTGGTGGAGCCGAGGCTGCGGGTGACCTTGCTGGCGCAGCACGCCGCGGGGTGGGCACGGCTGTGCCGCCTGGTCTCCGCCGCGCACGCGGGCGCGGACGGTGGGCCACCGGTGGTGTCCTGGGAGACCCTCGGCCAGTACGCGGACGAGGGCCTGGTAGTGATGCTGGGGCCGTCGTCGGAGCCGGTGCGCGCGCTGTCGGCCGGGCGGCCGGACCTGGCCGAGCAGCTGATCGAGCCGTGGCGCGAGGTCGTCGGCGGGGGCCTGCGGCTGGAGGCGGTGTGGTGGGGGCTGTCCGGTACGGGGCCGGGCTCGCTGCGGCTCGCCGCCCGCACCCTCGGCCTCGCCGACCAGCTCGGCGTCCCGGTGGTCCTGACCAACGCGGTCCGCTACGCCGATCCCGGCCAGCACAAGCTCGCCGACGTCCTGGACTCGGCCCGGCTGCTCCGTCCCATCGACCGTCGCCGGCTCGACTGCGGGCAGCGCTGGCTGAAGGGATCCGCGGAGATGGGCGAGGCCGCCGACCGGATCGCCGAGGCCTCCGGTGCGGGAGCGGGCCGCAGCGCCGCGCTCCTCGCCGAAACCACCCGGACCGCAGAGGCCTGCGTCGTGGACCCGCGTGCCGATCTCGGGATCGGCGGCCGCCCGTACTTCCCTGAGCCCGACGTCGTCGGCGCGCGGCCGGGCCCAGGCGGAGCGATGGAGCTGCTGCGCCGGCGCGCCGCCGACGGAATGTTCGCCCGCGGCCTCGACCGCGATCAGCGGGCGCTCGGGCAGCTGGAGTACGAGCTCGGCGTGATCGGGAAGCTCGGCTACGAGTCCTACTTTTTGGCGGTCGCGCAGGTCGTCACGGACATCCGGGCCATGGGCATCCGGGTCGCCGCTCGCGGCTCCGGCGCCGGCAGCATGGTCAACTTTTCGCTGTTCATCGCGACGGCCAACCCCCTTCAACACGACTTGCTCTTCGAGCGGTTCCTCAGTGTCCGACGGTCCTCGATGCCAGACATCGACCTCGACGTGGAGTCCGCACGCCGGCTGGAGGTCTACGACCGGATCATCGAGCGCTTCGGCACGGAGCGGACCGCCGTGACCGGGATGCCGGAGACCTACCGGGCCCGCCACGCCCTCCGGGATACCGGCCTCGCCCTCGGCTTGCCCCCGCAGACGGTGGACCGGATCGCCAAGGCGTTCCCCCACATCCGGGCCTGCGACATCCGCGGCGCCCTCGCCGAGCTCCCCGAACTTAAGCAGCTCGCCTCCGAGGCCGCCTCCTTCGGGCCGCTGTGGGAGCTCGCCGAGGGGCTGGACGCGCTGCCGCGCGGCTACGCCATGCACCCGTGCGGAGTGATCATCTCCAACGTCTCGCTGCTGGACCGACTGCCGGTGCAGCCGACGCCGGGCGGGCAGTACGCCATGGTCCAGGCCGACAAGCATGACGTCGAAGATCTCGGCTTGCTCAAGCTCGACGTGCTCGGAGTGCGGATGCAGTCGGCGATGGCGCACGCCGTCGCCGAGATCCGCCGCACCACTGGCCGCCAGCTGGACCTCGACAACCCCGACCACGTACCGCTCGACGACCGGGGCGCCTTCGCGCTGATCTGCGCCAGCGACACCGTCGGCATGTTCCAGCTGGAGAGCCCCGGGCAGCAGGACCTCGTCGGCCGGCTCCAGCCGCGCGGGGTCCAGGACGTCATCGCCGACATCTCGCTCTTCAGGCCGGGCCCGGTCAGAGGGGGCATGCCCGCCCTCTACATCGCCGCCCGCCACGGCGCCGCCCCCCACTTTCCCCACCCCGATTTGGAACCCGTCCTCGCCTCCACGTACGGCGTGACCATCTGGCACGAGCAGATCATCGACATCTTCGCCGTGATGACCGGCTGCGACCGCGCCCTCGGCGAACTCGCCCGCCGCGCCCTCGCCGACCCCGACCGGCTCCCCCGGGTCGAGGGCTGGTTCCGTCGCGACGCTGGCGCCCGCGGATACTCCCCCGCCGTCCTGGATGAGGTGTGGGAGACCGTGAAGTCCTTCGGGGCGTACGGATTTTGCAGGGCCCATGCCGTGGCTTTCGCTGTGCCCGCCCTCCAGTCCGCGTGGCTCAAGGCCCACCACCCCGCAGCCCTGTACGCCGGCCTGCTGGAGCACGACCCCGGCATGTGGCCCGCCCGCGTGATCGTCTCCGACGCCCGCCGCCACGGCGTGCCCGTCCTCCCGGTGGACATCAACGCCTCCGCGGCCGACCACCGCGTCGAGCGGACGGCGGACGGTACCTGGGCGGTACGGCTCTCGCTGTCCACGGTGAAGGGGATCAGCGAGGAGCAGGTGGCCCGGATCGCCGCCAGCCAGCCCTACAACGGGCTGCAAGACCTCTGGCAGCGCGGGCGGCCCGCGCTGCCCACCGCCGAGCGCCTCGTGCAGATCGGCGCGCTCGACAGCCTGCGCGGCCCGCTCACGCGCCGCGACCTCCTCCTGCAGACCACCGAACTCCACCGGCACACCGCCGCCCGGCCCGCCGACGGCCAGCTCCCTCTCGACGGACACCTGGTGACCGCAGAGCCGTCCGGGCTGCCCGAGATGACCAGCCGCGAGACCCTGGACGCCGAGCTCAGCGTGCTGCGGATCGATGTCTCCCAGCACCTGATGGAGCACCACCACCGGCTGCTCCGCGAGATCGGCGCCACCGACTCCGCCCACCTGCGCGCGATGCACCCCGGGCAGCAGGTCCTCGTCGCCGGCGTCCGCGCCTCCACCCAGACCCCGCCGATCCCCTCGGGCAAGCGCGTGATCTTCGTGACCCTGGAGGACGGCTTCGGGCTCGTCGACATCGCGTTCTTCGACGACAGCCACGACGCCGTCGCCCACACCGTCTTCCACTGCGGACTCCTCCTCGTCCGCGGCACCGTGGAGGCCCGCGGGCCGCGCCGCACCGTCGTCGGACAGGCCGTCTGGAACCTCGACGAGCTCGCCGCCGCCCGCCGCGACCACGGCCCCGAAGCGGTCCTCGCCCTCCTCGGCCGGAGCGAGCCCGCCCGCACTCCGGCGCAAGCACCTTCGCGGACCCTGCCGAACGGGCTCAGCGGCGCTCGCCTGCATCCGTACGCGGACCTCCAGCCCGCGGGTACCCGCGCCGCCGACCTCAAAGCCCTCGGCTACACCAGCCCCGGCTCGGCGGGGTGATCACCATGAGTTCGCGCCTCATCGTTCACGCCTATTTCCACATGCCTGCGGGCGCCCAGCCGGACCTGTACCAGCAGCTCCTCGCGCTCGCCGAAGGCCTCACCCCACGCGTCCAGGCCATCCCGCCCGATGCCGCACACCTCGACATCACCGGCGCGCTCCGCTACTTCGACCGCGACCCCGAAGGCATCGCCGCGCTCCTGCGCATGCGCACCCTCGCCCTCCACGGCGTACAGACCACCTGCGCGATCGCCCCCACCCGCATGCTCGCCACGATGGCGGCCGCCACGACCCCGCCCGGCGGAACCACCGTCATCGAGGCCGGCAACGTACAAGCGTGGCTGCGGCCGCGCCCCGTCGCGGCCCTCCACGGGGTAGGCCCCGCCACCGCCACCAAACTCCGCTCCTACGGACTGCACACCATCGGCGACCTCGCCGACGCACCCCTGCCCGCCCTCACCCGGATCTTCGGCGCCGCCACCGGCCGCTCCCTCCACGCCCACGCCCACGGCCACGACCTGCGCACCGTCCAACCCCAGCCCATCGCGAAGTCCATGAGCACGGAACGGGACTTCGACCACGACGTCCTCGACCCCGTCGAGCACCGCCGGGCCCTCCTCGCCGTCGCCGAGGAACTCGGAGGCCGGCTCCGCGACGAGCAGCAGATCGCCGGGCAACTCGCGCTCACCATCCGGTACGCCGACCGCTCCACCAGCAGCCGTAGCCGTACGCTGCCTGAACCCACCGCCCATACCCGCCCACTCGCCGGCGCCGCCTACGAGCTCTACGACCTCCTGGGCCTCCAGCGGGCCCGCGTCCGCACCATCACCCTGCGCGCACAAGACCTCCGCCCGGCAGCGGAGGCCGCCGAGCAGCTCAGCCTGGACCCCACCAACGACCGCGCCCTGGCCGTCGAGGCCGTCACCGACCGCGCGCGAGCCCGGTACGGACCCGGAACCATCCGCCCCGCCACCCTCGCCGGAGCGGGTACCCGCCCCGCTCCGGGCAGGACGATGCTCCTGCCCGGCAGACCTGACCCGAAGGAAACAACATCATGACCACGCCCCAGCCTCCCGTGAGACAGCCCGTACTGACCTGCGCCCCCGCCCAGATCGGCCCGTGCGCGAGGTGCCGCCAGCCCTGTTGCCGTTATGGGGTCGGGGCCAGCAGCCTGTGTCTTCCGTGCCTGGCTGCCGCGAAGGCAAGCCGCGAGAAGACGGCCGGATAGCGGCTCACCGCAGCCGCGGGTCTTTGGGGCGCCGCCGGCCAGCTCCAGAACGCGGGTGTCGCCGTCGAAGTGCCCTGTGCGCTCACCCTGAACCACCAGCTCCGCTCCGACGCCTACCCACGGAACGGGGCGCCGTTTCCATTGGAAACGCACAGCGCACAGCGACCTCGTATATCCGAGCACCCACCACGGTCAGGGTGTCGTCATGGGAAGTTGCCTCTGCGGAACCCGCAGACTCTTCGTATGAGCACCACACGCCGCCCTCTGGGGCACGGTCCGGCAACCGGGATGTCCACGCGTTCCGAGAACACCGCGCAGCGCCTGCTGCCCGTCGAACAGGCTGGGGCCGACAGCGTGGTGGTCGTCGGGGGCGGGGACCAGTCGGTGGTCCAGCCGCAGGGCCGGCGGGTCCTGGGACAGGGCGGCTCGACGTCGCCGGGGGTTTCGTAGAGGAGAGCAATCGCTAGGTCGGGCGCTCCCCTGCCCTGTTTGTCATGATCACCAGCTACTACGACCTCCTCGACAACGAAGAGCTCGTGGCCCGCGGGGGCCAAGTCCGGCGCTGGGCATGATCGGTTCTTCGGTGAATTCGCTCCCCCGGCGGAGTGAGATCCTTCGGCTCGGGGTCGATCCCGATCCGGGCGGGGCGCTAGTACCTGTCCGTGATCAAGAATCTTGCCCGCGGCCTGAGCGCCGCCGCCCTGGCCTTCGCCGTTCTCGCCCCGACGCCCGCGTACGCCGACGAGTACACCCTCACCGAGGCCATCACCTCTCTGCCGATCGCCGAGGAGATCCGCGACGGCTACAAGCGCGAGCTCTACCCCCACTGGAAGGACGACGACAAGAACGGCTGCTCGGCCCGTAACGACGTGCTGATCGCGGAGGCTCTCGAGGCCCCGACGGTCGGTGCCGGCTGCACCCTCACCGGCGGCGTCTGGCACTCGTACTACGACGACGTCCTGGTCCAGGGTCCATCCGGAATCGACATCGACCACCTCGTACCCCTAGCTGAACTCCACGACTCCGGTGGCTACGGATGGACGACCGAGCGGCGCCGCCGGTACGCCAACGACCTCGGCTCCGACGTAACGCTCGTCGGCGTCACCGCCCGCTCCAACCGTCAGAAGAGCGACCAGGACCCGGCGACCTGGATGCCGGCGCCCGCCGTCCACTGCCGGTACATCGGCGAGTGGGTAGCCACCAAGCACCGCTGGAGCCTCGCCGTCGACCAGGCCGAGCGCGAAGCGCTGCTCCGGTACGCCGCGGACTGCCCGAACGCGACCATCGCCTTCGAGCGCGCCAGCTGACCAGCCCGGGCAGAAGCCCACGCCCACGCCGTCGGTCCCGCTACGAGGCCGGCGGCTGGGTAAGGCGCAGCCAGGCGGTGAGTGCGGCCTGCAGCTCGAGTACGGCCGGCCGGTCGAGCGGTTCGGCGGTCCGGTCCACGCGCAGGGTGACGGACTCGGACGTGACGCTCCAGCCCACGGGCAGGCGCCCGGGCGACGCGATCGCCTCGCCGTGGGCGAGGGTCCGCATCATGGCCGCGACCCGGGGCGGGACCGGTGCCTGGCGGGGCTGCCAGGTGATGTTCCGCTGCCGGACGGGCAGGCCGAGGGTGGTGCGGAACTCGTCGACGGCCGTATCCAGGGGCTGGTCGGTGTCGGGCGCGGTCCCGATGAAGGCCTCGGTGAGCTGCGGGTGCGGCCGGGCAGCGCGCGGGTTGCCCCGCGGGGGTAGCGGGTGCTCCTCCACGTCCAGGCGTACGCACGCCGGCGCGATGAGCACCTCGGTGTAGCCCCTCTTCGTGGCCGCGACGTGTAGGTCGCGCAGGGAGCTGATTGGGCCGGTCAGGATGTGTTCGCCCTTCATCCACGACAGGTCGGGGTGTAGGTAGCGCAGCGGCAGTTTCGGCGGATCGAGCTTGGGCGGCTGCCCGTATACGCCGTGGGAGCGGTGCAGCACGCCGGACTCCGTGAGGAGAACCGTCACCTGCCTGCCGGTGGCCGCGCGGCCCAGCCGGAACCCCACCACGATCATCGCCATCGGCGACCCCACCCTCTTCCGCCCCCAACGGGTATACGACGGTAGCTGGGGCATCCACAGCGGCACGGGGAAATCCGGCAACGGGACACCGCGCGTGGGTGCACACCCGCGCGCAGTAGCTAGGCCGGGCGCTCCGCCTAGCCACCCTCCGATCTCCACGGACAAGTGGTTGAGCAGGCGGCTGTGCCGGATGCACGGCTGTGACCCGCTACTACACGACCGGACATGAACGACCGCTCGGCCTCATCACCCCGGCCCGTGTCCCCGGGGTGTCAGTGGCCTGCGGCATGATGCGGAAGACGTGACGGCAGATCCGGGATTTCAGAGGCCGTCCCGAACGGGGGGCGTTGTGCACAAGCTGGTCTCAGATGAGGTCGGGGTCACGGAGGATCCGGACCTGCACTACGAGAGGTGGCGTTGGGGCGGAAGACTGCCGAGTGAGTCGCTGCGCCGTGCCCGAGAGAGCAACGTCCTGGGGCTGCTCGACTTCGACAGCAACCTGGTCCACGACCTCGGCGCCGCGGACCCGGCCGTCCTGCGTGCTGTGGCGGTGCTCGCCGCTCAGCGGGCCTGCGAGGTGGCGGGCCTGGCCGATGTGCCGTGGGTCGCTGGGGCGCTCGCCGCGTTGACGCAAGGGCATCCGCTACCGCCCCCCTTCGACGACGCGGCCCGGATGCGAGAGGCTCTGGAGTCCACCCCTCTCGAACCGGGTCCGGATGTTCTCGGGGCAGTACCGCCCCAGCGGGGGCGGTACTTTCCCCCGCTGCCGGAAGGCTTGGTGTGGGTCAAGACCGCAGAAGAGAGCGACGGGGAGACGAGCTACAGGCCTGATCGGCTACCGGGCAGCGAGGCACCGATGGTGTACACCGAGCTCGTGTTCCCTGCCTTCACACCGCAGGTCCGTGGGCCCATCTCACAGCCGCATTCCGCTCTCCCCGCCGTACGCGCTGCTGCCGAACCCGACCCGCTCAAAGCGGCTCTGGATGCGGTCTGGGATGCGCTGGGCACGTACGGAGAGCACTACCCGAAGTTGTTGGATGAGATCCGGTCGGTCTGGGGCGGGCGGATATCCGTACCGGCTGCAAAGACAGGGCCCGCTGATCTGGGCCGACGACTGCGGAGCGGACGAGGGAGCGTAGCGATGGTCAACTACCGGGTGAAGCGGGTACGCGCGAGCGACGGCAAGGCCATGGTGTCCGCGGTGAGCTACGACCTGCCCAGCGCCGAGCACCGCAGGGCAGGTCTAGAGGCCGAGGGCGCCACGGACATCAAGATCGTGAAGGTGAAGCCCGGCGAGTAGGGTCGCCCGATTCGCGTGCACTCGGCCGTCTTCACGGCACACGCGGGCGTTGAATGCGAACAGCCCCCTCGACCTGGTGGTCGAGGGGGCTGTCGCGTTGGTAGCGGGGACAGGATTTGAACCTGCGACCTCTGGGTTATGAGCCCAGCGAGCTACCGAGCTGCTCCACCCCGCGTCGGTGAACACCACCCTACGGCACTGGTCCCGCGCTTCCGACCGAGTAACCGGGCGGTGAGGCGCTCCCGATCCACCCGCGGCAGCAGCTTGTAGGGAACACCAGCGACTAGGGTCTGCTCGACATCGACGAGACCGCGGCCCGGGAGGATCGACCCGTACGGCGCCGGTCCGGTGGATACTCGGAGCATGACTGTCTCCAACCCCGGTCTCGACGACGCCGTGCTGTACAGGCTGAAGTTTGCCCGCCGGCTTCCCCCGAGCCTGTCTGCGCTGACCGGGCCCGTCCACGGAGTCATCGAGCTTCCCTTGCACGTGGCCTGGTCCGGGCTGCGCGCCTTCGACCTCGACCAGCCCCGCCAGCGCATGGGCCTCTACCGCACCGTCCTGGCCGAAGGCACCCGCGAGGACCTGTGCCGCTTCCTGAACGCTGAACTGCTCGCCAGCCTGTGGCCGGTCCTGCGGACCTTGGCCGGGCCGAGCGTGAGGGGCGTGTGGGAGCAGGCCTTCCCTCAGCTCCGGGAGCTGGCCGCGGCGTGAAGATGCCGGAACTGCACGCACGGCTCCTCGCCGACGTGCTCGCGCTCGGCTCCCCCTATCCCCTGGTCCTGACCGGCGGCTACGCGGTGCAGGCGCACGAGCTGCTGGAACGGGTCAGTCAGGACCTGGACCTCGCCACCGAGTCCCCGACCCCGATGGACGAGATCGCCCAGGCCGTGCGCGCAGGGCTCACGGAGCGGGGCTGGCAGGTCGCCGAGGTCGAGATCGCCCCGCTGTCCGCCCGCTTCCAGGTCACCGACCCCGCCACTGGCGAAGCGTGCGAGGTCGACGTGCTGAAGGAGGTCTTCTGGCGGCCGATCGCCCACAGCGCCTACGGTCCCGTCCTCGCCGAGGAGGACGTGATCGGCACCAAGGTCCGCGCCCTCGCTGACCGGGGCGCCGCCCGCGACTTCCTCGACGTGTACGCCGCGTCCCGCCGCTGGACCACCACCGACCTCGAAGAGTTCGGCCGCCGCCACGCCCGAGGCCGGTTCAGTCCCCAAGACCTCCAGAGCCGCCTGGCCGGCGCTGACTGGATCGACGACGCCGAGTTCACCGCCTACGGCCTCGACGAGAGCGCCATGGCCGCCCTGCGTACCTGGGCGCAGCTCTGGTCCGATGACCTCGCCCGCCGCCTGCACGAACACGATCCAGACGCCTGAGAGCGACTCCCGGTCTGCGACATGACGAAGCCCCGGACCAGTCGGTCCGGGGCGTGCTGCACCTAGCGGTCCTGAGGGTCCGGCTCGGATGGGGCGGCCCAGACCGCTTCCTCTGGGTGGGTGGTCGTGCGGAGCTTGACCCAGGCGGCGTCGTGAGGGATGCCGGTCGTGCGTGAAAGCCGTCTGGCCTGCCAGGAAGTGATGGGGGAATAGATCCAACGCCGTCGGGTGAGCTGATTCATGCGTCGATGCATACCCTCGTCGGTCAGTCGCAGACAGTACAGTGCCAGCCCGGCGGCCCCGTACCGGCGCCGCTTGTTCCTCAGGAGGGGTTGAGCGGGACTGAGAATTGCGGTGCTCTGTGGAGATGGTTGCTCCACCATGGACGGATGCATGATGACAACGAATTTTCCGAGCCTGACGAAACCGAGGGTCAGGGAGCAGAGGACTCTGAGGCTCAAGCAGACGCCGTGCCGCCGCCCGACGAGTGGATCCGGGAGGCAGCTGTTGTCTTTGGTGCCCTGGCTGCCGACGCGGCACGCACCCGAGAGGCCCTGAGGCAGGCAATTAGTCCCCTGATACCCGTCATTGCCGATATCCAGCGCTACGGGCAGACGATCCGGGACAACATGCCCGACCTTTCCTTTCTTTCCTCGATCGCACCTCAGATCGACCCGGAATGGTTCCGCGGTCTGGCCGATGTGTTGGTCACAGCTCACGGCATAATTCGGAAGACGTTGCCGAGTAATTGGCTAGGGGAATCTTTCGATTACACCGTGATGGTGTCGGTCCTGAACGAAGGCATACCACTGGCCTGGGTGCCTTCCGCCCCCGTCATTCATGGGCTGCTGGCTGCGCCAGATGCGCGAGCTCGCCTGCGAGTGCTGGAGGCGAACACCGAGGAAATCGTAGCTGCGTGCCGAAAGGCTCTCAGTGAAGTCAGCCAGCCAGGTCTCCAGCAACAGGTTGCCCTGCTTGAAGACTGCCTGGCCATGGTTGAGGCCGACCTACCGGCAGGCGCCCAGGCGCTCGCAGCCTCGGTCTGGGACACCGTCTACCGGGCAGTTTGGCGCGCAGATCCATTGTTGAAGACACCGGGATGGTTCAAATACAAGGAAGTCACCAGGAAACTCCCCAAGGCTGACCTTGACGACTCTACCTTGCTGGCATTCCGTCACGCTTGCGTCCTTGCGCCGATCGTAAAAGGCCTCGAAGAATTCCGTGATGGTCACCCCATCCCCAGCGCCTTCAATCGTCATGCCACTACTCACGCCGCCGGAGCCAGTCAATACACCACAGCGAACGCGCTGACGGTACTAATGCTGGCTGTGAGCCTCGTACGCGAGCTGGAGCAGGGAAATCTCGCCTTCGCGATTCACAGCTGACGATCGCTGGGGAAGAAGCGGACGGTGAGAACGCTCAGCCTTCGCTGCGACGGAACATCCGCGCTGGACAGGGTTTCAGCCGGTCCTGAACTCCATGTGCCGGGACGCGGGCGGCGAGGCCTGGAAGGGCAGCTGAGTGAGTCCGGCCTTCTCGGCTCGGGCTCGGGCCAGCGCATGAGCTTCGGAGGATCCCCGGGCCTGCTGCCGCTCAGCCTGTTCGCGAAGGCGTTGGGCCTCGGCCTGTCCCTGAGCGAAAGCACTCTCGGGTTCCAGGATCCGGTTGCGAATCTGTTCGCGGCGGGCCTGGGAAATGAGGGGGTTGCCGGGTTCCGTGTAGCGGTGGGCGCGGTGCTGGGCGACGGCTTCCCGGTAGCCAGCGGGCTGCTCGTACTCCACCGCGGGGGCAGCGGCCTGGACGGGCGGCCCGGCAGGACCTGCGCCAGGCCGGAGCACGACCGGCGTGGGTGTGGCTCCGGGAGGCAGGATGCGGATGGCGCGGACCGCCATGGGGCTGCCCATGGCCGTGTTCGCAGCAGCGATCAGCTGCGGGGTCCGCAGCCGGACGGCGGTGGCGTACGCGCTGGAGACAGGGCGCACGGCGAGCTCGCCACTGTCTGCGTCGTACCCGGCCAGGTCCACGTATCCGGTGAGGTCGGTCGCGATGCTCTGCCACTGATCGGTCAGCGAGGCGCCGGCTGCCGGGAGCTCCCAAGCCCGATCAGCGACGAGGTCACTCAGCAGGGCAGCGAATCCGACGGGCTCACGACCATCCTGCCGCCGCGCGAGCCGGCTGCGCTGTGCCTTCCGGGATCCGGAGGGGCGGTCACCGCGCTGCTGCGCGGCGGCACGGGCGGCCGCGAGGGCCTGGCGGGCGAGGTCCACACCGGATGACGGAGCCTGCGCGCGGTTGATGGAGTCGGACATCCAGCTTTCTCCTTACCGGCGAGCGAGGGCCATCGGGCGGGTGGGGCGGGGGATGTTCAGAGCGCGGTGAACGAGCTCGGCGCCGAGGATGTACTCCGCGGCCGGCCGGCCGAAGGTCGTGATCGTGGTGCGGACCATGGAGCTCTGGCCGTAGCTGTACTCCTCCCGACCCGCCGCACGCATATCCGCGACTTCCTGGGCACTGAGCCCCAGGTCGACGTTCTGGTCGACGAGGATGCCGACGGTCTTGTCGTAGTCGGCGGGAACCACCGGGCGGGCGAGGGCGAGGTAAGGCAGCCACGCGGCCTTCGCGGCCTGGCTGCGGGGGCCCTGGGGGACGGCTTCGAGCTCCTGGTGGCGCCGGGCAGCCGCCGCCTTCGAGTCCCGCCAGTCGGAGACCATCCCGGCGCGGGCTTCGGGGGTGGCAACGGTCTGCTCGGCGCCGCGCAGCAGGGTGGCAAGGAGTCCGGAGGCGCGGTGGACAGTGTCGACCTCGCCGCGGGCATGCAGCCACGCCCGCACCTCGGCCGAGCTCCAGCCGGCGTCGGCAACGTGCCGGATGACCCAGGCGATCCGCGGCGTGGAGGCCCGCCCGAGCCAGGGGATCTCCCGGATCAGGTCCGCGGCCAGCTGGTAGCGGCGCCCGACCCGGTTGACCCCACGACGCGCCGTGGCGCCGGACTTCTTCCTGGTGGACGACTCGCTCTTCCCGCTGGCGATGCCTGTCGTCTCAGAGGGCAGCGAAGTAGTACCGGCAGAAGGAGAACTTGAGGTACCTACCTGCATTGGGGTGCAACGGGCCCCGCCCGAAACAACCGTCTCAGCGCCCTCAGCAGCCCCCGTCCCGGAGGTCTTCGACGAGGTCTTGGAGGCCTTCTTTCGGGGCTTGCGGACTTTCCGGGCTGCCTGCTTCGCGAGCTTGGCCATCAGCTCCCGGCCGGCCTCCGCGATCCCGGTCATGGCCCGGGTGTACGCGGGCGTCGCCTCGTCCCGCAGTACCGTGCGGATGCCCAGCGCGACGTCGAACTCGGTGGGGATCATCCGGGCGAACTCGCTCGCCTGCGCCGCTTCGCCCTTCACCCGGGTTCCCCGCACTACGTACGCGAGCAGCCCGGCCTCCCGCAGCATCCCCAGGTGGTACTCCACGGAACGCTCCGACAAGCCCGTACGGCGTACCAGGTAGCCGATCCCCGGACGGCACGGGAAGAGCAGCGCGAGCTCCTGGGCGACCCGCACCGTGGACAGCCCGAACGTGCGTGGCCCGTGCGACCGGTGCCGCCGCGGTACGTACAGCCCGGCCCCGGCGACCCAGTGGACCGCCTGCATCCAGGAGTAGCCGTCCAGCGCGACCCGGCCCGACGACGTCGACAGCCACTGGAATGCCTCCGGCACATACAGGCCGGGCAACACGGAGACGACGATGTCGTCGGCCGACGTGCGCGGAGCCGGGATCGTCACGACGGCCGACGGCGCCGCGGCGCTCACTGGCCAGCCTCGGCTACACGACGAGGCGCGGGTTGTCCAGGAAGAGCCTCTTTCAGTCGACGGGCCTTATAAGAGGTGAAAATAGGAGCAAACCGGCGCTCTGCCGTTCGCTTCGCGGCGAAACGAGCAGGGCTCAGCTTTTCAGGGGACACCAGATCGGGCACTATGAACTCGTCCACCTATCCATGCAGAAATCGAGACCGGCCCCCTTGCGGGACGCGATCGCTTCTATGTGGGGATGTGGGCCCGCCCGCTCCGTGAGGAGTGGACGGGCCTCCGAACGAAGACCAGCGGCGACCTCCCTTCGTGGATCTCGACCCTGCGAATCGAACGGTGATGCTGCGGAGCCCCTGTGGTGGGGGACCCGCGGTCGGACCTGGTTAGGGCCCTCTTTGTGGCCTGGTTAGGGCCGTTGTCTAGATGAAGTGCGGCTCGATGAGCCGCTGCTCAGACCCCATTGGCGTGGGGAGCTGAGCGGCCGTCCTGGATGTTCTTCCAGACGGCGGACGGGCCGCGCGAGGCCGAGGTGGACGGCAATCCACCCGATGGCGCGCACGGTCGATGGCCCTAGGTCATCCCATCCCCCTTGAACCGGAGGCTGGCGTCAGCATGCCCGTTGGCGGTTGCGAGCGTCAGGTCAGCCAGCATCGGCCACCTCCGGGAACTTCTCGGCCAGACGCTGCAGGAAATGCGCATACGCATCCCGGTGAGGCTGGCGGGGTACCGCCTTGCCTGACTCCCAGGTCTTGACGGCCAGCACCCGTACCCCAATTGCCTCAGCAACCTGGGCCTGCGTCAGTCCAGCAGCGAGACGGAGTCGCTGCCGGATGTGAGGCGGCGGCAGAACGGGATTGTGGTCCACCAGATCGTCAATTCGGCGTAGAGCATCGGACATTAGTGAACCCCCAACCCTCGATCCATATCGTGAACCATACCTCACTTGGGTGATCATCGATGGCAGCAGTGCTCGTGTCCTCTAGGCACTGTTTCCTGGATCATGTTCGGAGCCAGATGATGAGGGCGGCGAGGGTGACGGTGCCGAGGTAGACGTAGGCACGCTTGTCGTAGCGGGTAGCGACGGCTCGGAAGCCCTTCAGCCGGTTGATGGTGCGTTCGACGGTGTTGCGCTTCTTGTATCGCTCGCTGTCGAAGCCGGTGGGCCGGCCGCCTCGGGACCCGCGGTTCTTGCGGTGTCTTTGCTGGTCGAGGCGTTCGGGGATGGTGTGCCGGATTCCGCGTCGTCGCAGGTAGCGGCGGTTCTTCCGGGATGTGTAGGCCTTGTCCGCCAGGACATGGTCAGGTCGGGTGCGGGGCCGACCGACTCCGACACGAGGCACGGATACTTGCTCCAGCACCCGCTCGAACTGGGGCCCGTCACCGTAGTGTCCGGGTGTCAGGACGAGGGCGAGGGGCCGGCATCGCCCGTCCGCGGCGAGGTGGATCTTGGTGGTGAATCCGCCGCGCGAACGTCCCAGACACTCGCCGATCTGGCCACTTCCTCGAGTCGGGCCACCAGTTTCTGCAACACCGGATCGACCTGGTTCGTCCCCCGAACACTCCCCTTTTGAGAGACCGCGGCCGCCGGTGTCTTCCTCGCACCGGCGGCATGCTGGTGGGCCCGCACAGCCGTCGAGTCCACCGAGACGTCCCAGTCGATCCGGCCCGCGGCGTCTTCGGCTGCCTGGATCCGAGACAACAGCATCGTCCACGTTCCATCGGCTGACCAGCGGCGATGACGTTTGTAGACGGTCTCCCACGGACCGAACCGCTCTGGCAGATCCCTCCACTGCACGCCCGTCCGCACCCGGTAGAGGACCCCGTTGATCACCCGGCGGTGATCACTCCACCGGCCCCCACGGGCACCACCGGGAGGTAAGAACGACTCCAGCCGGTCCCACTCCGCGTTCGTCAGATCTCCTCGACCCATACAGAGAGCCTGACCCCAACAACCCACTCACGTCAGGAGATCCGAGAAACAGGGCCTAGGCGACGGAGTAGTAGTACGAGAGAACCGCTTCAGCCCCGGACCCCTGCGCCGTGGTGATGCGTTGGTAGCGGCCGGACCGCAGGTCGCCGACCACGAAGATCCGTGGATGCTGCATCTCTGGCGGGCAGTAGCCGTTCTCGTCCACCTTGAGCCCTTTCAGGGCTGCTGGCCTGCTGCCGAGGTTCGCCAGGACCGAAGCTGCGGTGTAGGTGCGGTGAATCCCCTGGCGATCCTTCACCTCCACCGTGAAGCCGTCGCCGTGGTCTGGCTGCGAGAGGGAGACGTGGGAGACCGGAACTATCCGAACTCGATCATCACCGGATACTTCGGCCAGCTTGTAGTCGTCGGTCGGTGGGGCGAGAACGTGGAGCGTGGCGGAGGACTGAGGATGCGCTCGCAGCCAGGTGCCGAGCGGCCTGTCACCCCCAAGCACGTAGGTCCGTGGACCGATCTGCTCGGGCTTGGCGCGCCAGAGCGGAGGCGTGGCCAGCGAAGGGGCGGCGCTGATCCAGTCGGTGTCGGAGGGCGCCATCGCGGTCACGCCCGTGCCGACCACGACCGCCCGCGCGCTGAGCACCTGGGTGTCCGCGAGGATGACCTCCGCTCGGTCGGAGTGCCCCTTGACCCCCACGGCGCGAGATCGGACCAGCGAGCATCGGCCGGCTTGCTCGAGGCGTGACAGATCCGCGGCCAAGGCGTCGGCCAGCTGAGGGCCGGTCGTCCAGTTGCCGGAGACGTTCTCCAGCGCGCCGATGGTCTGGAGCTTGCCGCCGATGCTGTCGGCCTCCACGACGAGGACCGTCATGTTGAGGCTGGTGGCCATGAGGGTGGCCGCCACGCCAGCGGGGCCGGCCCCGACGACCAGGACGTCGGCGTCGAACGAAGGTGTACTCACTGGATTCTCCCGGTGCCGCTGATGCGGGACAGAGCGACGTCGCTGGTGATGAGTTGCGCGGCGCCCAGATTCCGGGCCCCGAGCAGCAAGGCCGCCTCGTGGTACTGGGAGCCGCCGCTGGAGGCACACGCGTCGGTGACGACCCACGGACGGTAGCCCCGTTGGTAGGCCGCTGTGGCGGAGTCGTACACGCAGGCATCTGTGTCGATGCCGCACAGCACCAGGTCAGTCCAGCCGGAGTTCCGGATGAGCTGCGATCCCTCGGGCGTGAAGACGGACGCTTGGGACTTGTCGATGATCCGGGCCGAGTCGTCGATGAAGGGAGCCAGGTCCTTTACGAACGCCTGCTCCTCGGCGGTGCGCAGCCGCTTCCAACCGGAAATCGTTTCGTAGGGCGAGCCTGGCGCGTTGTGAAACCGGGTGAAGACCACCGGAGCGCCGGCTGCTCGCCAGCCGGACACCAGTCGCACGACCGTCGGGACGACGTCGCGGCTGTGCTGGTTGACGAAGCCCTGCTGTACGTCAATCACGAGCAGCGCTGTCGATCTCGGGTCCAACCCGTCCACCTTTCCCATGGCCATCAAGAGTTGCTGTCTCGGAGAGCGTCCTGAGCGGCGCGCAGCCGATCGGGGAGTTCGCTCGTGGTCAAGATCGCTTCGCGCATCACGCGGTGCTGAGCCGTCTCGGTGGGACGCGCGGTTGTGAGCCGGTAGTACGCACTCCGCAGAAAACGCCAGCCGTACTCGGGCGGCATCACCGGGTCGTGTCCGTCCTCGACGGTGTGCAGGACGTGGGAGGAGAGCGCCCACAACGCCTGGACGTCCAGCTCCAGTGCGACGATCTGGCTTGTCGTCAGGGCGCGCTCATCCGGCTGAGGATGGTAGGAGACTCCGGACCATCCGGCGACACCCCGCGAGACGCCACCTCCGAAGGGAACGGCCTCGGCGTGAGACCAGCCCTCCCGGAATTTCGCGGCCTCGACGTGCGGCCCTAGCGAGACGACGTTTTCCGGATCCTGTCGGTTGACCAGAACAGAGGGCGTGGCCAAGAGCTGCAGCGCGGTGTCTAGGCCCGCACCCGTCCAGGAGTTCTCGCGGAGCTCGTAGACCGACAGCACGTACTGGGGCGCGGGCACCTCATGATGGGGTGCTTCATCGGCAGAGTGGAGCTTCATGAGCTGCGTGATCTGCTTGCCTGCCCAGTCAGGTTCCTGCAGATACGTGCGGTATCGCCACACCGCCAGATCGGTCAGCGATTCGACGCGGTGATGCTCCTCCAGGTGCACTACGGCGACGCCGCACCCGTAGACGTGGACCGCCGACGACTGGGCCGATCGGTGTCCGGCCGGAAGGGTCCGTCGCTCCAAGCCCCCCGGGCCAGACGGCGCGGGAGCGCCGCCGGCGTATAGGGGGGCGATCTGTTCGCCCACATAGGCCGGCAGGAACTTGTGGGAGACGACGGTGCAAGGCGTCGGCTGCGGAGTATCGAGGCCCACCGCCGCGACGGCGGTGCCGTGAAGGCTCGCCAGGCGAAGGCGGAACGCCTCCTGCTCCTCGGGGGTGCACTGGTTCAGCGTCGTATCGAGGATCTGCGCCATCTGCGGACGGCACACGCTGGTCCGGTTCCTCTGCCAGTGCGAAACCGTCCGCGGGCTGATCCCGAGATGGGCGGCGAATCCTCGCACCGACGCGCGCATTACTGATCGCAACAGCAGTGCCTCCTCGCCTGTCCACTGCTCGACTGCGATCACTACACACCCCCATGACGCTTTGTTGCCAGGCAGGAAGAACCCGGTTGCGACGCTATTGCGACACCCCTTCCACGCCGGGACATCTCGCCGAGACGCCCGCGACCCCGAAGCTGATCTCCGTCGAAGTGATGCCGATGACGAACGGGGGGACACCGTGGTTGCCGCTACAGGAGAACGAGGCACGAGGGCGTCGTGGTCGGGCTCAGGACTGAGCCGAACCGTTGCCCTGGTTCTGCTCGACACGTTCGAGGCGCGCAGTCAGATCGGCGACCTGTTCCTCAAGGCGCCGGATGGTCTGTGCAGTCGGGTCGGCCAGCGCATCGAGGGCGTTCTCGCGAATGAAGCTCCCGCGGCCCGTGTGGGAGTAGATGACTCCGTCCCGTCGAAGCTCGGCGAAGGCACGCTGCACCGTTCCGGGCGCGACGGCGTACTTGTTCGCCAACTCCCTGGTGCTCTGGAGTTTGTCGCCAGGCTTGAGTTGCCTGAGGCGAACCTGTTCGCGTACGTCCTGCGCGATGCGCTCGAAGGGTTGCATGGCCTCGTCCGTCATGAGCCACATCGTAGAGCCACCTCGCTCGGATAGATAGCCTGCCCAACCTGGTTGACACGGTAGCGAATGTACTGGTTAGGTTAGCCACGTCGACACGGTTGGTCGCCTACCCGGCGTCAACAGCGAAGACGTACGTACCACTGCACCATCGCGGTTCCTGCGGCTCGCCTCTTCGGAGTTGGGCGGTGGTCGGAGGCGGTAGCACGATCAAACCCCCCGGCTGGCAGGACTGCTTGTACGACCTCAGCGCTGATGCGCTGTCTGTCTGCCAGGACTCGGGCGTTGGCCGGGGGCCTGGTGGGTGGAGAGAGCATCCGCCCCGCAAACAGCCCTCCCTCCCCCTGCCGAGGAGTCGCTATGCCCGAGCTCGTCATGCCCAAGGCCGCCAAGCGCCAGGGCCGCACCCGTACCTCCCGCGTCAGCCCCCTCGACGCGATCGCCCTTTCGGCCCTGTCGCCCGGACACATCGACATGCGGACTGTGGAGTCCACGCAGACCCGCCGCATCTCGTTGGTGTGTCCGGACTGCGGCACCTGGGTGGCCGTGACCCCCCACCGCGGTACCTACCTGCTCAAGCTCGTCCCGCACCACACCGGCCAGGCTGGCGTTGCCGACGCGATCCGCTGCGGCTCCAGCAACCGCCTCGTCGACGTGGACATCACCGACTACGCCTGGCGCCGCCAGTACAGCGAGTGGGCGAGCGAAGAGCGGCTCGCCGTCGATGTCACCCGTCACCGCCGCGCCACCGTCCAGACCCTGAAGGTCGCCCGGCCCCAGCAGCGGCCCGCCGACCGGCGCTCCCAGTGGGAGCGTGCGGTGCCCGCCGCCCGCAAGGCCGACGCCGCCCGTACGGTTACCGCCGACGCGATCCCCACCACCCGGGGTCGGGCCGTCGACGGACCCGCCGGCGCCCCGGTGGCCACGGTCCCCCAGACCGCCGGAGACCGGCGATCAGTTCGCGCCCTTGCCACCGGCGTCCTTCACGCCCTGGCCGACGTCGACCAGGACCGGTGCGCGGGAGACGTCCTCGCGGAGCAGCTCACCCGCGCCGCCTACACGCACCTGGCCACGGTCTGGCGCCGTCCCCTGACTTCTGCGGACCAGCCCACGTACACCGCCGTAGTGGATGCAGTCAGGGCCGCGCTGCCCGCACCGGCCCAGGGCGAGAGCGTCGTCGCGTACACCGTCCGCTGCCGCAGGTCCGCACTCGCCGCCTGACCCACACCACCACCCACGGTCCGACTCTCGCCAGTCAGCCCCGGACGAACGACCACGGCCCCGGCCGCCCCGCAGTGCCAGGGGGCGGCCGGGGCCGTGGCTGCTCGTACAGCAGCCAGAAACGACGAACCCCCGGGCTTAGGCCCCCGGGGGTTCGGCTCTGCAGTCCCCCTCCAGAAAGGGCAGACGCACATGCACAGGATGACATCTACTCAGGCCCGGCGGATGCGCCGGCCGGTCCTCCAGGCCGAGGTCGACGCCGGCGCCGGATGTGTCGGGGCCCATCCGGACATGTTCTTCCGCGGTGACGGTGCGCCGCTGCTCGTCTGGCAGGAGCAGCGCACCGAGGCGCTCCGTTTCTGCCACGGCTGCCCGGCCCGGGCGGCCTGCGAGGAGCTGGCCCTGCGCGACGGCGACGGCACCAACCACGACGACATGGTGCGCGGCGGACGGTCGGGTACCGAGCTGGCGGCGCGTCGCAAGGCACAGGCCCGGCGGATCAGTGCCGCCATCGCCGCCGACACCGCCAGCGGCGAGGAGTGGAACAAGCTGACCGACCTCACCGCGAAGCTGCACCGGGCGGCCGGTCTGAACCGCCGGCTCGAGTTCCAGGCGCAGCACAACGAGCGGGTCGACGAGCTCCGTGCCGACCTCGCCGCGGTCCGTTCCGCCCGCCGCGCCCGTACCGGATGGGAGGTCGCGGCATGACCACCACCCTCACCCCGCGCGCCGGGAAGATCGACGACATCCGGCGCGAAGACGACTCCCGCGGCTACGAGCGGGACGAGACCGACTCCCTCCACCAGGTCGGCAGCCTGCTGCTCACGATGGCCGAGCGGGACGACGCCTGGATCCCCGAGGGGCGCCGGGCCCGGCGCACCCTCGCCGAGATGGCCCCGGGCTACGTCCGGCCCCCGCTGCTCTCCTTCACCACGCTGTCGTTCCGTGCGGCGGACGACGCCTGCGGGCTGTGCGGCTTCTGGACCTGCCACTGCGGCCAGAACGCCGCCGCTCCGGCCCCGTCGCCGAGCGCGACGGGCACGGTCCGGTGAGCGGCTGCGGCCACCCGCCGACCCTGGTCACCGTGAACTCCACCGGCGCGGACGGCAAGCCGTACCAGTCCGTCAAGCACGAGCCCTGCGCCTGCGGGGCGCCGCCGCAGCCGCAGCCCGAGAAGGAGTAGGGCTTGCACATACCGGCCGCCCGCACCGCACAGCACCACGCGGTACGGGCCATCGCCGTACGCGGCCTGACCCACCCCCTCACCCAGGCACTCTTGGCGGCCGCCGTGTTCACCGCGACGGCCGCCTGGGACGCCGGCCACCGCGTCACCGACATCCACCCGCCCCTCGTCCGGCGCGGCCAGAGCTGATTGCCGGTGTCCCGCCTGACGGGCCCGGAAGACAAGTTTTCGATCGCAGCCCTGGTCCGCCGCGTACCGGCCGCCCGCCCCCAGGGACGCCGCCCTTCCACATGCCGTCGGTCCGGGAGAGTCTCGGGCCCGCCCTCGCAAGGAGAGCCTCATGCAGCGCAGCACCCAGCTCGACACCGCGACGACCACCGCCATCACCGGCACGACCCGGATGCCGGAGTCCTTGTGCACGCACCGGCCGACGTGCCCGACCGCCGACAGCCCCGACCGCGAGGCCGCGCACACCATCGCCTCCCACCCCGAACAGGGCTGGAGCCTGTTGTGTAACGCGCTGGTCCTCTTCGACGACACCGGTGAACTGCTTCCCGGGGGCCAGATCATCGCCCCGCACCGCCCCCTCACCACGGTCTGACGGCTGCCTGATCCGCCCGCACCGACGCCGAACTCCGGCGGCCGGGCCGGGCGGTGAAGGGGAGCCGGACAGCCCGGTCCACGACCCGCAAGGAGCAGGAATGCACTCCTACACCGACACCGTGGCCGCGCTGGCGGCCGGGTTCAAGCGCGACGACTTCGTCCTCTACCGCGACCCGGAGAAGTTCTGGAAGGGGGAGGCGAACCACACGTTCGTCTGCCGGGTCGACGACGTCTTCCCCTATCCCAACGGGGAGATCCGCTACACCCTCACCGTCCTGACCGGCGGCCTGGTGACCAAGGCCCGCAGCCGCTACATGCGGCTGCTGCCGCCGGAGGACGCGATGTGCGACATCGACACCGCCCCCCTCAACGCCGGCACGGCCGCCGACATGACCCCGGCGGCCGTCGCCTGGCTCACGCAGCAGACCGCCACCGCCTCCAGGCGCCCGGAACTGCCGCCGCGCCGCGGCTGACCCGGCCACCGTCTCCCCCTCCCTTCCTGCGTCTGCCGCCCGGCCCCCGCCCGGGCGGCAGACGCAGGGAGCGCGCCACGAGAAAGGACCCCGCTGTGACCACCCGACGCCCCGCCCGCCGGCCCGCCACGAAGACCACCCCGACGAAGAAGACCGTCGACCAGCCCGCCGAGAACACCGGAACGACCACCGCCGTGGACACCGCGCCTGAACAGCCCGCGGCCGCCGCCCACGCTGCTCCGGCCGTGGACACCGAGGCGCTGGTGACCGCCGCGCGCGCCGAGGCCGACCAGCTCCTCGCCGCCGCCCGTACCGAGGCCGAGTTGCTGGTGGACCAGGCCAGCCGGCAGGTCAACGACGCGGACGCCGCCGCACTGAAGGCGCAGAACGAGGCGGAGGCGATCCTCGAGGCCGCCACCGTGCAGGCCGAGCGGATGCGCAAGCTCACCGACGAGCAGATCACCGCGGCGGAGGAGACCGTGCAGCGCGCCCGCACGATCGCCGACGGCGACCTGGCCGCCGCTGAGCAGACCCTGGCCCGCCGCCGCCAGGCCGCTGAGAAGCTCCAGGCCGAAGCCGAGCTGGAGGCCGGCCGGATCGTGGACGCGGCCCGCGCCCGGGCTGAGCAGATCCGCGCCGAGGCCGAGGAGGACAAGACCCGCGCCCATAGCGAAGCCGACGCCACCGCCACGCACGCCGCGCACCTGGTGGAGGAGGCCAAGGAGCGGGCCGCCGACCTCATCGCGGCGGCCGAGGCCGACGCGGAGGCCCGGCGCGAGGCCGCGGCCCAGATGCGCGAGCAGGCGGAGAAGGACTCCGACCAGCTGCGCACACAGGCCCGGGACGGAGTGGCGGCCGCCGAGGAGGACGCGGCGCGGATCCTGGACGCGGCCCGCAGCCAGGCCCGCGAGGTCCTGCGCGAGGCCGAGGACGACGCCGATGACCGCCGCACGGAGGCGCAGCAGACGCTTCAGGCGGCGCAGGAGCAGGCCGAGGACGAGGTCCTGAAGGTCCGTTCGCTGGCCGAGGCGAAGGCCGCCGGGGTTATCACCGGCGCGGAGGCTGCCGCCGCCGAGCGGATCGCGGTCGCCGAGAAGGAAGCCGCCCGCCTGGTCGCCGAGGCCGAGGAGCAGGCGAACGCGGTCCGCTCCCGGGCACGGGCCGAGCAGCAGAGCGCTCAGCAGCAGCTGACGGCCACCCGGGAGGAAGTGGCCCAGGCGCAGGCGCTCATCACACGTCAGGCCCAGAGGAAGAACTTGGTCAACACCTGGGGCCCGCGCGTGGCGCTCGGCGCGACGATCGTTCTCACCGCGTCCGGCGAGTTCGCTCTGGCCAAGCTGTCCGGCTGGCCCTGGCAGGTTGCCTGGGCGCTGCCGCTGGCGATCGACGTGTACGTCGTGCAGGCGTTCCGCCGGCACCGCGACGTCGCCGCCGCACTCATCCTCATGGTCGCCGCGAACGCCGCCTACCACCTGGCCGCTGCCGGGCTCGTCGGCGTTGAGACGCCCGTCGGCGACAAGCTGAAGCCGCTGTGGTGGCTGATCGTCTCGGTCGCCGCCATCGCCCCGTGGGTGATGTGGCGGATCCACCAGATCACCAAGGAACCCGGTGAGACCGGCACGGCCACGATGGCGCAGCCGGTTGAGACGGACCGCACCCGGGCCGCCGGTGAGACCGGCACCGCCCGCTCCGCCGATCTCACCGCCCCCTGTGAGACGGTCCCCCACCCCCGCACCGCTCCGGCCCCCTCCGTTGAGACAGGCGAGGGTGAGACACGGTGGGCCCTTGAGACGGCACCCGGTGAGACCGGGGCCCCGGTGAGCACGACTGAGACGACGTCTCACACGAGTGAGACCCGCAGGTCAGAGCGTGAGACGACCACCAGCACCGGGGGCACGGTAGCCCTGCCGCTGCGGTCGGTTGAGACGAACCGCCCCATCCTCGCCAGGGACGCTGAGATCGAAGGACAGGTCACCTCTCTGCTGAGCCTCATGTACCGGCGGCAGGGCATTGACACCGTCTCAGTCGACGAGGCCAAGGACATCCTCGGTGTCTCACGGGCCACCGCCGGCCGCCGTCTTGAGATCGCACGGTCCCGCTTCAAGAACGTCTCGTGAGACAACGCGGCCAACCAGGCCGCGCCGCTACCCCGCCCCGACCGATGGGAGCTCGTCCTGTGAGCACGCTCCAGTACGTGATCGGCATGGTCCTCGTCCTGGTGGCCCTGGCCACCGTCGTGGCCACGCCGCTGCTGATCGCCCACTCCCGCGCGACGTACGACCACGGCCCCGGCTGCTTCTGGTGCCACCCGCGCATCCCGGGCACGCGCCGCTAGCGCTGAACCCGCCCCGCACCCGCGTCCGACACCACCAGTGAAGGCCAGCCCAATTGGAGTTTGGGCTGGCCTTCGCCGCGACTGCCGGAAGCAGCCACAGCCCGCCCAGTACACCAGATTCACCGCCTTCAGCAGGCCGGTCTCCCGTACTGGGACCTCCTTTGTCTTCGGCTCCTGCGAGGCCGGTATCGGCTGGTCCCGACGAAGCTGCCGCGCTCTCGCCGAGACGCGCAAATGACCACAAAGCAACCTGTCCTTCCAAGGAGGAGCCGCAGCTCATGGATATCAACTCCCTGTTCACGGATCAGGGTCTGAGGGCCTTCACCGCCACCGTCCGCGACCAGCACGTTCGCGATGCCCAGCAGTACGGGCAGATCGCCGACATCGTGCGCCGGCGCCTGGAGCAGACGCCCGTTGAAGGCGACCGCTGGGTCTGGGCGGCCAAGAAGATCCGTGCCTGGAAGGTGTCGCGGCAGCTCAAGGCCATGCAGAAGGCGTCCGGTGAGGCCGCGAGCAAGGCCGAGGCCCTGTACGCGACCTACGTCAACGAGGTCCTGGCGCTGCCGAAGCGCCGGGAGACGGCGGCGGCCAAGAAGCTGGAGCGCAAGAGCGGCCGCCAGGCCGCCGTCGGCGCGGCCGTCGCGGGCTCGCTGAACCGGACGGTGACCGCGCTGAACACCCCCCAGGAGCAGATGCTGGGCGCGGTCCCGCAGGCGAGGCCGGCGGAGTTCCTGGCCCCGGACAACCCCTGGCAGCAGTGGCCGATGGCAGCCGGCGGTGAGCGGCCGACCAGCACGATCAACGACTACTTCCCGCAGGGAGAGGGACGTTGACGACGCCTCGGCAGACGCAAAACCGTGCGAAGCACTGGAACGCGCGGATCGCGGAAGCCCGGACCGAGAAGGAGCGGGCCGGGGTCTGGTACGACGCGTGCCGGACCCTGGCCCTCAAGGCCGAACGCGAGGGCCGCCCCGAGGTGTGGCGCAAGCTCACCGAGGAGCTGCACGACTTCTTCAAGAACAACGGAGGGTGACGAAGTTCTTCTTCTTCACCGCCTCCTCCCCTCCGCCTGGAGCACCCCGAGGCGCGCGCGTGCCGTGCGCGCGCGAGGGTGCCCCAGGCGTGACCGTCTGTCAACTCCTCGAGGGAGACGTCATGGCCGACGACGACGGCCCCAACAACCTGATCCACTTCCCCCGCGTGGGCTACACCGCCCCCGCCGACCCCCCTGCGGAGAGCACCGGTCCGGCACCCTCCGACGTGCCGTTCGCGGCCCCCGCCGATGTCACTCCGGCCCCCACCGACACCCCCGAAACGTTTGAACCCGCGATCCGAACCTCGCCTCTGGATGCCATCTCGGCGCTCCCTGAGCCGGGTCTGGGCACCCCGTTCGCCGCCGGTTCGGAGCCTGCCGAGGCTCCGTTCGGGACGGGGGCGCAGGTCCCGGACACCTTCCGCTCGGAGGGCGGGCAGCCGGCCGCCGGGCCGCGGCTGGGGGCGCTGTCTCTGGCGGCGATCCTCGCGGTGTCGCTGGCCGCGATGCGCGGGATTCACTCCGCCGTTGCGACGGGCCGGGCCAACCGGGAGCAGCGTGAGGCGGTCGCGAAGACCGCGAGCACCGCCAAGGACGGCTCCCCCGGGGGCAGTTCGAGGCGGCAGGTGCAGCCCGGGCATGAATACGGCCGCAAGACCCTCCAGCAGGGCCCTGGCGGTCCGGGAGGCCGCTCCGGCGGCTCTGGTCCGGGCAGGTCTGGACGGGGCGGCTCAGGGGCGTTCAGCGGCTCGGGGGGCCGGGGGCGCGGCGGGTCGACGACCAGGTCGCCCAGCGGCTTGGGCGGTGGTCGCGGACGCGGTCCGGGCTCCGGCTCGGGCGGCGGCGGTCGCACCACCTCGCCCGACAAGAACGGCTCCGGGATCACCCCCCTCAAGCGGAACTCGCAGGGCGGCGGCCACAGCCTCAAGAAGAACCGCGGCCCCGGATCGTCCGGCGCAGGCGGTTCGGGAGGCTCCGGCGGAGGCAAGGGATCGGGCAACACCGGCGGCGGAGGCGTCAGGAAGAACCGCGCCTCCGGCGGCGGCGGGGGGTCCGGCTCCTCCGGAGGCGGCTCCACCACGAACCGCAAGCGCGGTCCCGGCAGCACCGGTGCCGGGGCCGGCGGTTCGTCCGGCAGCCCGGCCGCCAAGCGCGGACCGGGCTCCGGGACAGCAACCGGCAAGACGACGGGCCCCGGCACCAAAAGCCCCGGCACCGGCAAGGGGACGGGCACCGGCACAGGAACGGGCGGCAAGACCCCTCCCGGCACGACCGGCTCGAAGGGCCCTGGCACCGGCAAGGGATCGGGGACCGGCCCCAAGAGCGGGACGAAGAAGTCGCCGCGCGGCACGACAGGACCGTCCGGAACCCTGGGCAAGAAGCCCGGCACCACCACCTCCGGCACCGGCCCGAAGACGAAGCCGAAGGGGAAGGGCAGCGGCGGTGCGGGCACCACGGCGCCCGGCAGCAAGCGCGGAGGGAAGAAGGGCAAGACCCGCCCCGGCAAGGGCGGGAGCGGTCCGGCCTCGGTGCCCAGGTCGCCGGGCGGCAAGTCCCGCAAGGGCAAGAAGATCACGCTCACGCCGGGCATCGAGCACGGCACGTTCGCGGCGACCGACAAGTACGGCTGCCGCTGCCGCAAGTGCCGACGCTTCCACAAGGAGTACAGCCGCAAGGTCCTCGGGGCGATGAAGTCCGCGGCCCGGGGCCGGACCACCTTCGGCCAGGCCGTCCACGAGACCGCTGAGAAGCGGCTCAGGCGGCGCCGCAAGAACATGGGCCATCCGGTCTTCACGAAGGTCAAGGTCAGGAAGCCGAAGAAGAAGGCTGGCCCGAAGACCAAGACCAAGCCCAGCGGCACCAAGCCCGCCGGTCCCGCTACGAAGGCGCCGGCCGGTCCCGCCGCAGTGGCACCGACCCGGCGCACGCCCTGGTCCACGGCCAAGGCACGGGCCCGCAAGCGCGCCCGGATGCGCACCACCACGGTCCCCGTACCCCACCCGGCGCCGACGACCGGCCCCACACCGCCCCCGCCGCCGGGCGGAGCCGCTCCTGCGGCAGCCGCAACGGCCCCGGCGGGCGGCGGAACGGTGCCAGGCACCGGCACGCCGCGCCTCTCGCCGTTCGAGGCGATGGGCATGGCGACGGCGGTGTCCGATCCGGCCGGTCCGATCACGGTCGAGCGAGCCGACTCCCCCGGGCCCGGCCCGGCGACGTCCGGCGCGGGTCTTCCCGCCGGCAACCCGAGCACGAAGGAGAACAGTGTGAGCACCGCCCCGGATCTGACCCGCGACAACTGGATGGCGATGTGGGGCAGCGGCGGCATCGCGGACATGGACGCGCAGCACGAGACCGAGGTCACCCTCGACGACACGCTCGACGTCCTGGAGGAGCTCACCGCGCAGTCGTTCACGGCGCACGAGACCTGCCGCAAGCTCGCCAGGAAGGCGCGGCAGATCCGGTACGAGCTGGACGAACTCGCCGCTGACCTGCGCTCCACGCACAACGTCATCGGCCGCCTGACCGGCGCCGCGATGGCCAGGCTCGCGGAGTCCATGGAGCTGTTGGCCCGCAAGGCCGACGAGATGGCCACTAAGTCCCTGGTCGCGGCGGAGCTCTCCGAGAGCGCGGAGAACGCGATGTTCGACGCCTACCGGCCCCTCCAGCAGGCCACGGAGGACGCGGGCCTGGCCGTGCCCGCCGCCCGCGTCCACAACGAGAACTGAAAGGAGATCACGTGAGCGACAACCTTCCCGCCATCCCGGGCATGAACAACGGCGTCGCCAGCAGCACCGGCAGCGCCAGCAGCGGCCTCGGCTTCCTCGCCCTGGCCGGCCGGACCGCGAAGCTCGCCGCCTCCGCCCTCTTCCTCAAGGAGGGCATGCACCTGCTCCGCTCCCACATGCAGGCCAACGCCACCGCGGCGATGCGCCTGGCGGAGATGTGCGGCCAGGCCGAAGTCGAGCCCCGCTTCACCTCCATGATCATGGACACCTCCACCGCCCTCACCGGGGTCGCCGAAGCGTCCGGGGAGATGGTGAACGCCGCTGACGCCGTCGACACCGACGCCCGCGGCTTCAACGGCGCGCATGAACGGGAGTACCGCTCCGGCTACGAAGCCTCCAACGGCTCCGGTGTCCGCCAGGGCAAGCCCGGCTTCTACCGGCGCACCGGACGCCGCCGCTGACCCACCCCACCCCCACCGCAGCAGGGGCCGCGCCACACCGGGCGCGGCCCCTGCTGCCCCTGCCCTCGAACGGAGGCTGTGTTGAGCACCATCGACCAGGCGGCGCCGCCCGCCGACACCACCAAGGCCGTCCCGAGCCACGTCATCTACCGGCGCGTCCTGGCCGAACGCACCTCCTACGCCCTGGCGGCGGCCGGTATGGCCATCGGCCCGCAGCTGGACGACAGCGCCTGGTCCTACCTCGCCTCCGGCGGCATCGGACTGGGCACCCTGGCCTGGCTGTACGCGAAGACCAAGAACCCCGACCAGGGCCTGAACGTACTGACCCGGGCGCAGCGGGCGCTCCCGCTCCTGACGGCCGCCGGCACCTACGTGGCGAACCTGATCACCCCCGGCTTCAACTGGTGGGAGATCGTCGACGCCGCTGCCTGGGCCGGTCTGATGGGCTGGATGGCGCCGATCACCCGCAGCGCCGGCCTGGTCCTGGAGCTCAGCGAGCAGCAGGCGCAGACCGGTCCCGCCCGGGAGCTGACGTACACCGAGTTCCTCGCCGCGAAGTGGGCGCAGGCCACCGGCGACGGCACCCGCCTGGTGTCCATCACCCCGTTCCGCGCCGACCGGCCCGACTTCGAGGCCGTCGTCGTCGCCCAGGCCGGGAAGGCGGTGCCCGCCTTCACCGACGTGCAGCTGGCCGCCGCGTTCGACTTCCCCGTCGGCACTGTGAAGATGCGGCCCGTGCAGGGCTCGGGGCCCGGCCGGATGCGGCTGGTCGCCCGCCCCACCTCAGAGGACCTCGAGGCCGCCGCCGAAGGGCTGCGCGGGCTGTGGGAGACCGCGGTCGCCGCCCCCGGCAAAGCCGCCCCGGGCGTAGACCTGATCGACTACCGCTCCGAGCCGCACCGCATCGTGCTCCTGGTCGCCTCCCCTCCGGGCAAGGAGATCCGCCTCCCGCACACGGCGATCTGCTCGGCGTTCGGCATCGACGACCCGTCCCGCCTCGTCATCGAGACCGACGGCATCCGCCAGGGCGTCGTCTCCATCTACAAGACGAACCCGCTGATGAAGGTCCGCAAAGCCACCGTCGAAGACCTGACGATGGACTCCAAGGGCCGCGTCACCATCGGCGTCTGCCACGACGGCAAGCCCGCCCGGATGCGGCTGTGGGACCCGAGCCAGGGCGCGCTGCGCGGCATCACCGCCGGCGTCACCGGCGCGGGCAAGTCCGTCCTGCAGAACCTGATCCTCGCCGCGGAGAAGCGCTCCGGCGTCGTCTCCTGGGTCGGCGATGTCCAGGGCGGCATGTCCCTCCCGGAGGCGGAAGGGCGCGTCGACTGGTTCGCCAAGGGCCCGGTCGAAACGCTCCTGATGCTCACGGCCGCGCACGCGGTCATGAAGTACCGCGAGCGGCTCTCCAACGAGATGGGGCGCGGCGACTTCGCGCTCGGCCGGCCCTGGCCGCTCATCAACATCACGCTGGACGAGATCAACCGGCTGCTGTCCCACCCGGACGAAGCGATGCGCAAGGCCACCGCCTACCTCATCGCCGACATCCAAAAGACCGGCCGCAAGGTCGGCATCGGCATCCGGCTCGCCGTCCAGTCCCTGCACCTCAAGGACCTGGGCGACGACGACGCGATCCGCCAGCAGGGCAAGGTCGGCGCACTGTTCCTCATGCGCACCGCCTCCTCCTCCACCAAGGAGATGGGCCTGGACGGCATCGCCCCTCCCGGCTTCCAGATGGAGAACATCCCCGCCCGGATCTACGAGAACGGGCAGATCGAGGCGCTGTTCTCCGGCAAGGACGACGAGGACGGCGAGTCGACCGCGGGCATGGCGTACATGTTCCTCGACGGGCGCGCCAAGTTCATGCGCACCTTCTTCGCCGAGAAGGTCGACGGCGTCTACCCCGACCTGATCGCCCTGTACGGCGACGCACCGGCGAACGGCCTCACCGAGGGCGAAGCCAGGGCCGCACAGACCGCCGTCCAGATCTACGAGGTCCGGCACACCAACCCGTACGCGGACTGCGACACCCTCGCCCAGGCGTTCTCCGACGCTCCCGGCAGCAAGCCGGCGGCCGGCCCCCCGCCCCCCGACACCAACGGCGACGACGAGAGCGAGGCGCCGGTCCCGTTCGAGACGCCGTTCGGCAGCCCGTTCGGCGACAGCACCCCCGACATCGGGGAAGAGCCCGGCCTTCAGGACCAGATCCTCGAACTCCTCGCCGACGGACCCCAGCAGCTCAAGGACCTGCGCGCCGCGCTTCCTGGGTTCCAGCCCTCCAGCGTCAGCAACGCCTGCACCCAGCTCAAGGCGAAGGGCCTGGCCGTCTCGCGCAAGCGCGGCTACTGGCAGCTCGCCGACAGCTGACCCACCCACCTACTCACCGAAGGAACCGATACCCGTGGCCGTGTCGATCTCCCTGGTCGTCCTGTTCGGCATCATCGTCTTCATCCTCGTGCGCACCGGCTACCAGCGGATCGCGCCGGGCATCGCCGTCTGCATGTTCGGCTTCTTCCTCGCCAACACCGGCATCGCCCCCACCATCACCAGCGCCGTCTCCTCCGTCACCGGATGGATCAGCAGCTTCTGACCACCCAGCCCGACCTCGCCGAACCGAGAAGGAGAACACGACGATGAACCGCCCCCTGGTCCTCGTGATCGACGACGCAGCCGACGTCCTGGCGGCCAGCCCCGAGGCCCGCGAGCTCGTCAACGAGCTGCTGCGCACCGGCCGCCGCAACGGCCTGGCGGTCCGCCTGGAAGGACGCGGTCCGCTGCCCCACTGGCAGTACCCGACGCCCAGCGCGCTCGAGGCCGCCACCCAGCAGTAGCCCGCCCACACCCCCACCCAACGCGCCCTTCCCGCCCACCGGCGGGGAGGGCGCGTTGGGTCTGCCCCGAAACGGAGATCACCGTGGACTTCGACCACATCACCCGCCCGCTCACCGACGACGAAGCCAGGGCCGAAGCCGAGCGGATCATCACGCGGTCCTTCCAGCCCCAGACACCGCCCGTGCGGCAGTTCCCGACGTCGTTTCGCGACGACTCCGAGGTCCCGGCGTACGGCGACACCCCGCCCGTCCATCAGGACGACAAGCGGATCGTGCCCGCGTGGGCGGCCGGGCTCGCGGTGGCCTCCATCGGGGTGGGCGCCGGCATCACCGGCATCGGCTGCGGAGCCTGGCTCGTGCTCCAGGGCCTGGCCTCCGTCACGCTCTACGGCGTCCTGATGGTCACCCTGCCGTTCGCGGGCCTCGCCATGGCCGCCACCGCGATCGGCGGCGCGATCAACAAGGCCCGCAGCTCCGTCACGAAGAACGTGTTCCAGGGCCCGGTCGTGCAGAACACGCGGATCAGCAACACCAGCAACCAGCGCGGGATGTTCTCCCGCACCCGCAACGACGTCCGCTGAATCCCGGACGCCCTGCCTCGTATCCGACACCCCGCCACGCAGGCCGGGCTTCGGGTGCGTGACAGGCCGTCCGGCCTCACGGATCAGTCGTAGTCGATCCAGATCCGGCCGTAGTCATCGACCTCGGCACCCCGGATCTGACCATCGACGATCGCGCCGTTGACCGTCACCTCGACGTCGTAGTCCACGTCGATCCACAGCACGCCGTCGTCGTCGGTGAACGCGGGCCAGATCGTCCCGCCCGTGTCCACGACCTGATCGAAGACGACTTCCTCCGGGTCATCGCTGGTGAACCACCCCATCGCGCCGCCTCCCCTCTCCGGTCCTGTCCCGCACAGCCTGTCCCACTCGCACGCCCCGTGAACACCTCATCGACAAGCAGGAGTTGCTCCGTGCCGTCCAACGACAACACCCCCCGCCAGAACCGCCACGAGCTCACCCACCTCCCCGTCGCGTTCCCGAAGGCGCCGCCCAGGGCGCCGCGGTTCGCCGCGCTGCGCGACAAGCTGCGGGCCGGATGGAACGACGCCTGGGACGTCGACGGCGTCCTCCACGAGATGTGGCAGGACGTCCTTCGCGCTCCCGAGGACGGTCCCCGGTACATGGCCCCC
Source organism: Streptomyces sp. NPDC056883 (assembly GCF_042788835.1). NCBI lineage: Bacteria > Bacillati > Actinomycetota > Actinomycetes > Kitasatosporales > Streptomycetaceae > Streptomyces > Streptomyces sp. NPDC056883. Next base: position 1,079,410 of record NZ_JBHUBS010000001.1, read on the forward strand.
TGGATCCGGGCCGTCCTGATGGTCGCCGGAGTGTCCTTCGTCGTCCTGCTGGCCAAGGCCGCCGGGCATGTCGTCCTCCAGGCGCTGCACCAGCTGCTCACCGCCGTGCCCAAGGTGCAGGTCGGCGTCGACACCTCCAGCGGGGTCGCCGCCGTCGTCGACCAGCCGGTGCGCACGTACATCGCGCAGCACTCCGCCGGCCTCGTCGTCGAAGGCTCCACCGTCTACACGCTGTGGCTGCTCACCGGCCTCGCCGGCCTGATCCTCGGCTTCCTCTCCAAGAACAACGGGGTGCGCGCCATGTGGAGCGGATGGGGCGCGGCCACCGTGTTCATGGTCTGGACGGCCACCCCGGAGACCGGCCGCACCGTCGCGGCCGGGCTGGCCGTCCTCGCCTGGACGTTCCTGTCCGCGTTCGCGATGCGCGGCCTGACCCTGCGCCGCCGCGTCGTCATCGGCCGCCCGGCCAAGGTCACCGTCAAGCCCGAGATCCACGTCCCCGTCCAGCCGCCGGCCCCGGCCGCCGAACAGCACCCGCACACCGGCTGCCCCTTCCGGGACTGACCCGGTCGCTCCGCCTGGTCCTCGCTCACCCGCACCTCGGGTCGAGCGAGGGCCGGACAGGCCGACCGGCCACCACGCGCCCCGCCGACCAGCACGACGTCGGCGGGGCGCGGCGCTTGCTGTCCACCGACATCAGGAGGAACCGCTCGTGCTCACTCCCCGCCCGCGCCGCCGGATCGGCCGGCCCCGCCCGCAGCGCCCCGGCCCCCGCTACCCGAACCTCCCCCACCGCCTGCCCGGCACCTGGAGCCGGTGATGCCGCGCCGCCGCATCAGGCGCCGCCGCGAGGTGGCGGTCCGGGTGCCGCGCAGCGAGGCGGCGCTGCCCGAGTTCGACCGCAACACGGTGCCCGAAGGGCTCGTGACCCGAAGGCAATTACGGGAGATGCAGTTGAGCCCCGGCGCCAATGCGGGCCCGGTCGCGATCCTGCGCTGCAAGCTGTGCGCGACCCGCCCGCAATGGTCCTGCCGCCATCCCAACCGCGGCTTCCTGCTCCGCGTCGACCTGGCCGCGCCCAAGCGCGCCCCGTCGCTCGCCCAGGAATGGGCCCTGGACCGGGCGATGGCCGCACGATCCACCTGCCCCGAATGCGGGCGCAGGTACTGGTTCTGCCTGCCACTGCGCACCCAGGGCCGCTGCGACCCCTGCGCCCAGGGCTACGAGCCCAGCCCCGACACCTACCTCGCGTCCACGGCCCCGGTCACCCACCGCCTCGCCGCCTGACCAACGAACCCCACCCAGGAGCGTCACCATGCCGCTGTTCACCCGTTCCGCGCCCGCCCCCGAGACCTGGACGCCCGAGGGCACGCTCGTCTCCCAGCGCTTCCGGGCGCTGGAGGGCGCGACCGTCCTCGTCTACACCGCCGACACCGACCGGGTCAGCGCCCGCTACGCCATCGCCTGCCTCGGCTGCACGCACCGCGCGGACCGCAACACTGCGGGCAACGTGATGTCGGAGACGGAGGCAGCCCAAGGCGCCAACGCCCACGCTGCGACCTGCCGGGCCGTGCCGCGCAGCGTGCCCGCCCGCCCCGACGACACCGAGGCCGCGAAGCTGATCCGCACCCGACTGTGGGCGCGCCGCTACGGCGCCCAGCCGCACCTGGTGAGGCTCTCCGACTTCACCGCGCTCCGCGTCGACGTCCAGCGACCTACCGACTGGATCAAGGCGTTGCTGGTCGACATCGCACGGTCCGACCCCGGCTTCCTCACCGCTGCGCCCGCCAACTCCGGACAGGGCACACGCTTCACCGTCCAGCCCTTCGGCCGGCCCTGACCATGCGCGCCCGCACCGCTGTGCTGGTCGCGGCCGCAGTGCCCGTCACGGTCGCCGCGGCCGCCGCCATCCTCAAGGCCGGCCACTGGCAGCTGCACGCCGACCGGTACCGCATCGAGCTTCAGCCCCGTCCCCGCCGCTCCTGCACCGACTGCCGGGGCGCGGGCGGCTGGTGGACCGGCGGCGCTTTCCCCGAGATGGAGGCGTGTGGCTGCTGGGCAACCCGGCGCGAGCTGCGCATCCGGCTCCGGCACGGCGCGGCCTGGCCGGACGAACCGCCGTTTTGAAACGACCTCCGCCCCGGCCACGCAGGCCGGGGCGGAGACCGCTCGCGGGGTCGGCCGCAGCATCGGCAAGAGGCCGGCCGCCCCGCTTCCCCGTCACCCGAAAATCGAGATCAGGAGACCTCCAGCATGCACCGTCTTTCCCTCACCACCGAGCGCCTGGCCCTGTTCGGCACCCTGCTGGCGACCTTCGGTGAACTGCATCCCGCCTGCGACCACTGGGTCCAGGGCTCGAAGACGGCCTCGCGGAAGCGGCTGTACGGCCAGGACCTGGTCCACGCCGACGGCTCCCCCGCCACGCCGGACTCCACCCGCCCGACCATGACTACCAGCACGCTCGGCAGGCGCGCCGTGGCCAGCCACGTCGCCTCGTACACCGCCGTACAGCTCGGGGCGACCATCGCGATCACCCGCGCGTTCGGCTACCGCGTCACCCCTACCGCGCTGCTCGCCGGAGCGGCCATCAACGCCGGAACGCACGCTGCGATCGACCGCGGCGCCGTTCTGCTGTGGCTGGCGAAGAAGACCAAGAAGACCGGCTACATCGAGCACTGCCAGGCGGTCCGCCTCAACGACGAAGGCGCGGTCAGCAAGGAGCTCACCGGGCCGGGCAGCTCGTGGATGGAGCTGGATGCGGCACTCCACCGCGCCATCGGGATCGGCGCCGCCGCCGTCACCACCTGGCTCACCACCCGCCCCGGCGCCCGCCGGTGACCCGCGCCTCGACCCGCATGAGGACGTCTGACATGGCGAGCACCAAGGCAACGAACCCGCCCCGCGGGCAGTGCACGCAGTGCTGGTACCACGCGTACGCCAGCCGCGAGGCCCACGCCGGACTCGGTCCGCGCGAGGACTGCTCGCAGTGCGTGGCCCACATGAACAACGGCCACCCCGACCACATGATCGTCCGCTGACGGCGCCACACGCAGCCGCCGCACTCCTCACTGATCACGCTGGGCAGCGCCTCATCCGCGCTGCCCAGCGCCCTCACCCGCAAGGAGAGAATCCGCATGACCGAGCTGATCTACCCGGAGATGCCCGAGCACAGCCTCGTGATCCTCATCGGCCCCTCCGGCGCCGGGAAGACCACCATCGCGAAGACGTGGCCCGCCTCGCAGGTCCTGTCCCTGGACGCGCTGCGCGAGACGGTCAGCGACGACGCCGGGGACCAGGCCGCGACCGCCGACGCGGTCGCCGCCCTGCACCTGCTTCTGGAGGCGAGGATGCGCCGCCGGCTGTTCACGGTCATCGACGCAACCAACGTCACGGCCGCGGCCCGAAAGCCGCTGGTCGCCGCCGCCAACCGTCACAGCATGCTCCCCATCGCGGTCATGGTCTCCACCCCCGGCAGCGTCTGCATCGAGCGCCAGGGCCCGCGGCCCGCCAACCGCACAGTGCCGCAGGACGTGGTCATTCAGCAGCGGCAGGACATGGTCAACTCCCACCGGACCCTGAAGGTGGAGGGAATCCCCGAGATCGTCTTCTCCGACAGCCTCTGCCGCCTGCTGCCGTACCTGGAGCGTCTGAGCCAGACCCGGCAGGCCGACCTCGGACTGGACGGCAGCACCGGCCTCGGTGACCTGAACCTCGTACGGCGGGTGTTCGGCGAGGAGATCCTGCCGCTGTGGCGTTGGAAGCCCGGCTCGAACGCCGCCGGCGGCGACTGTGTCGCGGAGATCCGCCTCGGCCAGCAGTACCTCACCCTCGCCCTGCGCACCGACATCGACGGTGGGGGAGACATCGGCTTCGACGTCGCGGTCCCGTGCCCGCACGACGACGAATGCACCGGCCGTGCCTGGGCGCCCGCCTACAGCGTCACCTGCCTCTTCCGGGCACTCAACGGCGACCTGGACGACGACGAGGACATCGTCTGCACCGTCCACGGAGCCAACGACGGCGACGACCAGGAGGACGACTCCGAGGGCGGTGCCGACCTCGAAGCGCAGGTCCTGGAAGCGATCAGCGGATGACGGGCACGACCCCCACGCGCGGATGGGACCAGGCCGTGTCCCGGTGCGGGCGGTGCGGCACCGAGCACACCGCCACGACCGAGACCGACTACCTCAAGGCCGTTCGTGCCCACGGTGACGCCCACACCGTGTGGGACCGCCTCAACCCAACCGAACGCGACGGCCTCGCCTCGATCCTGCGCACCATCCTGGCCGCGCCGGACCTCGCCGCAGAGCTCCTGGCGCTCGCCGACCGGAAGCCGGCCGGAGGCGCGAGCCGGTGAGCCGCGCCGCCGACGGACCGCACCCGCACCCACTCACCCCGGCCGAACTCCCCACCGGTGACCACTGGTGGCAGGGCTGCCCGGACTGCACCACCCCGATCCAGGGCGGCGCGGCCGCCCTCACCGCCCACCGCCGCACCGTCCACGACCCCCGCCGCGACTACGGCGACCACCGCACCCCCATCACCATCCGGCTCGACCTCTGACAAAGGAGGCCCTCATGGCCGTCCAGACCGCCCACACCAACACCTTCACCGCGCTCGACACCTGCTTCACCGCGGACCTCGCCGCCCTCATCGGCAGCGAACCGGCGCGCGGCCTCACCCCGAACCAGTTCCTCGACCTGGTCGAAGAGGTCCGCGACATCCTCGCCGACTCCAGCCTCGGCAACTTCCAGGACGCCAGCGAGGAACTCGACTCCGCCGCCACCTACCTCACCGACGCGCTGACCGAGCCCGGCGCCGATCAGCCCGCGCTCCTGGCCCGCGCGCGGACCCACCTTCGCGACGCCATCGAGACGGCCAGCTGAACCCCGCCCTGAGTTGAGCGCACTCTGTGCCGCCCCGGACCCCGTACCGCCGGGGACGGGGCGGTCGCAGTGGCCCCTCAACACAGGAAGGAGACGGACGTGCCGCTGCCCTACTTCGAGGTGGATGTCCCCATACGCAGCACCGAGGCACCCGGCCTGCACGGTCTGCACGTTTTCACCGGCCGGGCCGACAGCCACAGTGCCGCCGTACGAATCGCCCACGAGGTCTACGACGCGGCACGCGCCGCTCAGGAGGCCGGGCACGAGATCCCCCACGGACGGCCGGACGGCTGGGGTGCCTGCGGGTACCGGCCCGGCTGGGAACTCGACTGGCCCGCCGCGACCGCCGGCCGCTGGACGAACCCCAACAGGTGGGCCAAGCCCAGCGCCTTCGAGCTGTAGCTCTGCCCGGGACAGGCGCACATCGGCGTCCAAACCAGTCTGCCCGTCCCGGGCCCACCCAACCCGTACGAGACGAGAGGGAGATCCTCAGTATGGACTCCGCCTTACACGCCCGGGGCCGCTTCGGCCCGCGCACCCTCCTGATCACCACCGCCGCCGTGCCGCTGACCGGCTGGGTGGTCCACGCCGTTGCGCTGCACAAGAAGCTCGCCGCCACCAAGCGCGACCCGCTGACCGGCCTCCTGCGCCGCGACGCCTACACCGCCCGCGCCCGCCGCCTCCTGACCCGCCACGGCGACAACACGACCGTGGTCATGGTCGACGCCGACCGGTTCAAGCAGATCAATGACGATATGGGACATGCGGCCGGGGATACGGTCCTCGCCGCGTTCGGTGCCCGGCTCACCGCGTGGGCGGGCCCACGTGCGTCCGTCGGCAGGCTCGGGGGCGATGAGTTCGCCGTGGTTCTGGAACTGAGCGCCGGCCACCGGGCGCAGCGTCTGGAGCAGCTGATCCGGATGCTGCACAGGCCGGTCACCCTGGATGACGGCCGCATCGTCGACGTCGCCGCCTCGGTCGGCGCCGCGGCCCCGGGTTCGGTCGGCTCCCGCGACCTGTCCGTGCTGCAGAGGGCCGCCGACGCCGCTCTCTACGACGGCAAGCACTCTGGCCACGCTGTCCTTGCGACGCGCCAGCACGTCACGGTGGCGTCCATCAACGGGCGCCGGGCCGGCCGTCCGGGCACCAGCGTGTGGGGACGGGCCGCATGAGCACCGCGACCTTGCCCGAGGGCGACTGGATCCGCGGCATCAGCATCCGGCAGCCACACGCGGCCTGCATCCTCACCGGGGCCAAGACCGTGGAGAACCGCCCCAACCGGTGGCGGACCGGCTGGGTGCTCCTGCACACGAGTCAGACCCTCGACCGGCCCGCCCTGAGCGTCCCGCTGATCGGCCGCACGATCCGCGACAGCCAGCTGGTCACCGGCGCGGTCGTCGGCATCGCCCGGATCACCGACTGCCACCAGGACCCCGCCGGCGCGCCGCTCTGCTCGCCGTGGGCACACCCGGGCGCCTGGCACCTGGTGCTCGACGACGTCCAAGAGCTGCCCCTGCCCGTCCCCGCGCGGGGGCAGGTCGTGCCGTGGAAGCCGACGCCGGACCTGCTGGAGCGCGTCTTCCAGCAGCGGCCCGACTTCCGGCCGTGACCACTCGGAGCAAGAAGAAGCCGCCGTTCGAGCCGGGCCTGGTCCCGGCTCCCGGCGCGCTCCTCGAATGGCGCGACAGCCAGCACTTCGACCACTGGCAAGACCGCCCCTGCGCGCTGTGCGACCAGTCCACGCGGCTGCGCTCCCACGCCGGGGAGGCCGTCCACAAGGCGTGCGCTGAGGACTGGATCGCCGAGAACCCCGTTGAGGCCCGCCTCGGCCGGTTCGCCTCCGACACCCAGCCCAAGAGCACCCAGAGCGCCACTCACGCCTGAACCCTCCCCTTCGGAGGCCCCCATGAGCAGCACTGACCGCGACGTCGACCGCGCTCTCGTCTACCCCGAGCCGCCGGCCTCCCCGCTCTGGCACCGCCACGGCGCAGCGACAGCCCGGCCCCTCACGCCCGCTGAGCAAAAGCGCAACTGCGAGCTCCTGCTGGGCGCGCAGCGCACACCCCGACCCCCCACCCAACGCCCCACCGAGAGGTGCACATGAGCGAGACCGAGACGTTCGAGACCATCCGCTACACCGCCGACGTGGTGGTCCTGACACCCGACGGCGATGCCCTGCTGATCGAGCGCGACTGGCCCCCGTTCGAAGGCCACTGGGCCATCGCCGGAGGGCACGTAGACATTGGAGAGACCAGCCGTCAGGCCGCCGCCCGCGAACTGGCCGAAGAGACCGGCGTCCACGTGGCCGCAGACGACCTGCGCCAGATCGGCGTCTTCGACCAGCCCGACCGCGACCCCCGCGGCCGGTACGTCACCGTCGCCTACACCGTCACCGTCCCCGCCGGCACTCCGATCATCGCCGGGGATGACGCCCGCACCGCCCGCTGGTGGCCCCTGAGCAAGCTGCCGGGCCGGCTGGCGTTCGACCACGCCGACATCCTCCGCGCGGCCACGGCTCCCAGGGCCTGAACACGCCGCACGCCCCGCGACACCGGAGCGCCGCGCCCCACCCTTCCAGCCCAAGGCGCGCCGCTCCCTCACTCCCACCGCCGTCAGCAACTCCGAAAGGTCCCGCGTGTTAGCCACCCTCATCACCGCAGCGCTCGCCATCGTCGCCACCCTGCTGGGCGCAATCGTCTCCGGCCGCTTCCAGGAGCGCGCCGCTGAACGGCAGGTGCGCGTCAGCCACGGAGAGGCGATCCGACGCGACCGCCTGGAGGCCGTCACCGCGCTGGCCTGCGCCGCCAGCGACCACCGCACGGCCATGTGGAGGCGCGGCGATGCAGTCCTCAAGGGCGCCGGCCCCGACCGGATCGAGACGCTGCGCGGCGAGAGCCACATGACCCGCAGCGCCGTCACCCGCCCGCTGGTTGCCCTGCGCGTCCTCTTCGAGGACCAGGCCGTGCGAGCCGCCGCCGACCGAATGATCACGCTGACGTACGCAATCCGGGACGCGTACGCCACCACCGAGGGCCTGACCGCCGCCCGCGAGGCCGCGAAGAACGCGCACGACCAGTTCGTGAACACCGCCGCCCGCTACCTGAGCCCGGCCCTGTCGAGCGGCCCGGGCCACCTCACCCCTGAACGGGAGTCCACCCGATGAAGCGACCCTCCTTCCGCCGCTGCGGTCACGCGCCCGGTGCCCCCTCTCCCGAGGACCAGGCCGTCGTCGACCAGTTCCGCGCGATGCTCACCGCCGTACGCAATCCGCAGCCCTGGACACCCGGCCACACGCAGGACATCGCCGTCCGGGTCGGTCCGTTCATCGAGCGGGCACACACCCGGCCCGGAGACAACCACGGCCCCGAGATGATCGCCGTCGCCCTGGTCCACCCCGACACCCCCAACGCCGTCGCCTACCTGAGCGGCCGCCACCTCGGCTACACCGAACGCGGCTGGCTCCGCTGCGACACCACCACGATCCTCGGCACCTGGCAGCCCGGCTACGCGCTACTCACCCACGCCGCCGCGAACCTCCCCCTGCCCGACGACATCGGCATGCACCCCGCGCACTACGCCCTCCACGTCGAGGCCCGCAAGCACGACGACGCCCTTGCCGGCCACACCCTGCTGCGCCTCGGTCCGTATACCCAGACCCGGCACGCCCAGCAGGACCTCGACCGGATCGCCGCCACGCTGGAGGGCCGAGAAACCATCGCGGCGCCCGGGTTCCGAGTCGCCGCGAAGCTCGGGCCGTTCGACGTCCGCGACCACCAGCTGTTCGCCGACCCGTACGAAGCCGACGCCGTCGCGCTCCTGGACGCCGCCCTCGCGAGTGTGAGCGCATGACCACCCCGATCCGGTACGAGATCGCGACCAGCGAGGGCGACGACGGCACCAGGCACCCCGTCGAGAAGCTCTGGACGCCGCGCACCGACGACGCACCCGACAAAGGCTTCGTCTCCCATCGCGGCCTATACGTGACCGGAATCGACGGCCCGACCGAGGACCATCTCTACCCGATCGCGTTCGTCGTCCTCGGGCATCAGAGGTGGAGCGACGTCATCGAGGCTACCGCCGCGTACATGTCCCGGATCCACGGCTGGCGGAACCTGCACCTCTACCCCGGCGACGACCCGACAGACCTCATCCTCCGCATCCCGCGAGCCGTCCACACCCACGGCGTCTTCTTACGGCACCCGCACCCCGAACACGGCTGTGGCTGCGAGTGGGATGACACGTGGCGCATGATCTGGGCACCAGCAACCGAGTCCGGAGCGGTTCCGATTACTGCCCTGCGGCACCCGGCCGCACTGGTGGCCGCCGCAGACATCCCGAACCCTGATCAAGGTGCCCCCGCGACCTGGGCGGCCTGATCCGCAATTCCCCTCGCAGAAGCCCTGTTCCCGGCACCGCCGGGGACAGGGCTTTTTCTGTTTTGTGAGATTTCTGAGATTCTGTCCGTTGCCGTTTCCAATGGAAACGGCACCCAGTCCAAGGCAACCGCAGCGCACATGGTCCTCCGTCAGATCCCGTGGGGGGACCGGCGTTTCCATTGGAAACGGCAGCGCCGCGCGCAGTGGGACCTTGGCTGCCCATACTCGGGTACGCGCGAGGGGCTGAGCGTTTCCAATGGAAACGGCTACTCTCGGGCCGTACTTTCATGCTGTCGTCCTGGAGAATCTATGGCTGCCACCCTCCCGAGGCCCAAGCGCACGAGCACCAACCCGCCCCCTGCGGCTCCCGCCAAGGCGGAGACGTTCTACCGGGGTGGCAAGGACCGCAGCGGTGACACCGTTGAGCTCCACCCCGATGACCTCTGCCCCAACCCGTTCAACCGGCGGGCCATGTCGGGTATCGAGGAGCTCGCGGCCACGATCGAGGAAGTCGGCCTCCTCCAGAACATCGCGCACATCCCGGCCGATGTCTGGCTGACGCACTACCCGGAGACAGCTGAGAAGATCACCGCCGCGAACGTCATCCTGTTCGGCGAGCACCGGTGGCGCGCGGTCCGGTCCCTGGGCTGGGAGAAGATTCCCAGCGTCCTGATGGACGACAGGGTCACCGATGCCCGGCTCATCACCCTCATCGAGAACCTCCGCCGCGCCCAGCTGAGCCCCCTCGAGGAGGCGGAGCACTACGAGGCCCTGCGAAGCAGCGGGCTGTCGTACGAACAGATCGCGCAGAAGGTCGGGGAGACCGCCAAGGGAGCCATCTCCAAGGGCACCGTCTGGAAGCGCGTGCAGCTGCTCAACCTGGACCCGACGGTCCAGGGCGCGCTGCGAGACGGCACCTTGGCCGTCAGCTCTGCGGAGAAGTTCCAGAAGATGAGCGCCGAGGACCAGCGGGAGGCAGTGACCCTCGTCCAGGGCGGTATGCGTCCGGTGGAGGCGCAGACGCAGATCCTCGCGCGGCAGCGGCAGGCCGAGGACGCTCGCGACTCCGAGGAGACCCCGGGCGAAGACGCCGTTTCCAATGGAAACGGTCCGGCTCCGGAGCCCACGGCCGTTTCCAATGGAAACGCTGCCACCAAGCCCCGGGCGCCGAAGAAGGAAGAGCCCAAGCCGTCGGCCGACCAGTACGAGCAGGACCGCAGCACCGCGGCCGCGGCCCGGGACGCTGCCTGCCAGCTCCTCGTCGAGACCGTCGACACCGGCGACGCGGGCGACGCCAAGCTCCTCCTGACGGCCATGACCGGCGCCCTGCTGGCACCGCAGCAGCAGTCCGCTGCTCAGCAGCGGGCCCTGGTCTGGCTCCGACGGGCAGATCGCCACAGCATCGACGACCAGAACGCCGGCGCCTACTTCAACGCCGTACAGGAGTCTGGTGACGGCGACCTGCAGAAGCTCGCTGCCTTCGCGAGCGCCCTCGCCGCCGCGGAGCTCCGTACCGCTGCCCGCCGGCACTCGTGGGGGAGCCGCGAGGTCGGCTACCTCCGCCTCCTCCAGGACCACGCTCAGTACCTGCCTGAGACCGCGTGGGAGAAGAAGGAACTGGGCTTGGACACCACAGGAGAGACCGCGTGACACGCATCGTAGAGCCCCGTTTCCGCCCCCGTGGGCGGCGCCATCCCAAGATCTACGCCTTCATCCTTGAGTGCGGAGGCTCAACCAAGACCACCAGCGCGACGTCGATGGCCACCGAAGCGGCACTCCGCGGGTACAAGGGCACGATCTTCGACTTCGACGCCAACCGGTCCACGACCACGATCCTCGGCTACGACGAGGAGGCGATGAAGGGACGGAAGACCGTCCTCGACCTCATCCACGGAACCGCCACCCTGGACGAGGTAGCGCTGCCGGCCCGCTACCGCATCGGCGACGGATACGACGACGACGCCTTCGCCTACATCCCCGGACTGCGCATCGTGCCCAGCTGCAAGGAGATGTCCACCGCGGACACCGCCATCGCCGAGGACGCGGACCGGCAGGACTGGTTCGCCGAGATCCTCCTCGGCTACGAAGGCGACGAGGACGACGTCTTCTGGCTCGACTTCCCCGCCAGCTACGGCAAGATGGTCTACTCCGTGATCCGCATGCTCGACGAGGACGACTCGGTCATCCCGTCGGTCCGTGCCGACCCGAAGGACGTCAAGCTGCTGGTCCCGCTGTTCGAGGAGCTGGACCGCGTCCGGGAGAAGAACCGCCTCCGCCGCTCCGTGCCCGGCCGACCGACGGTCAGCCACCTGATCCTCACCGGCACCCCGACCGCCAGCTACACCGAAGCCTCAGCCAGGAAGGCGACGGCTCTCGCCGAATCGCTGTACGGCGACATCCTCACGCCGTACATCCGCTACTCCGCCGACGCGAAGAAGCTGTACGACGACTGCTGCCCCCTGCCCATCCTGCTGCCCAACTCGGTGCCGGCCGTTGACTACCGGAAGCTGATGACCCACATCGGATTTCCCGACCTGACCTGACCGCCGTTTCCAATGGAAACGGCATGGGCCCGGCATCCCCTCGTGGGGTAGCCGGGCCCTTCTGCTCTACGACGGCCTCCTCCGGTGTCGGCGGTACTGCAGCCGTACCTGAGCCGGCGCCGTAACTTCGTGGGGCTGCGCACGCTCCGGCTGGGGAAAGGCTCATCAGCTGGCGCCTCGAGAATGGCCGATGACCGGAGCCCGGCTATCGGCCACCCACATGTCCCCTCGGGCGCCGGCCGTGACCGATGGCGGTATGACCGACGCCGTGGCGGTGACCGATGGACCGGTGGCCGATGCCATGACCGGTGATCGCGTGACCGATGCCCTGACGGGTGACCGACAGCCCCGTGACCGATGCGGTGACCGGTCACCAGTGACCGGTGGCCTGTTCTCCATACCCGTGACCGATGGTCGACCTGGTGCGGCCGAGAACGGATCCGTGACCGGTGACCAAGCTGCCGCGTCGGTCAATTCGTCATGGCCGATTAGGCCCCCGGAAGCCGATGACCGGCTTCCCCGCCTGACCTGACTGCCGTTTCCAATGGAAACGGCAAGGACCCGGCCGCCCCCCTTGGATAAACCGGGCCCCCTATCCGGCGACCTCTGGGTTCTGCGGAGATTGCCTTCCAGACCTACCTGAACCCCCGGAGCTGTGGCCACGTCGGGCCGCGCACGCTTCCGGTCGGTGAGCGGCTCATCGACCGCCGCTTCAGGAGTGACCGATACCGGAGCCCGGCCATCGGCCACACCATGTCCCCGAGGGTGCCAGCCGTGACCTATGAAGGCGTGACCGATGCCGTGACCGATGGCTGATGGCCCGGTGACCGATGCCGTGACCGACGACCGGCCGGGTGCGGTCGAGCACGAATCTGCGACCGGTGACCGATCTGAGCCTCGTCGGTCAACTGGTCATGACCGATCCGGCTACCGGAAGCTGATGATCCCCGACGGGACTCGACTGCCGTTTCCAATGGAAGCGGCAAGGGCCCGGCCACCCGCCTTCGGGGGTGGCCGGGCCCTTGCTCTTGGCGAGACAGTCCGACGTCGACTTCCTCCCTACCGTGGCGGCCACGCGGCCGTCACCGCCGAGGGCCGGGGTGAGCGTGAAGGAACAGCGGTCGCGAGTCCTACGCCGAGCCCGATGCAGCTGACTGGCGCGAACGTGTACGAGCAGGGTTGGGGCGTGGCAGAAGGTTCTGGAGGAGCTGGCTGGTCTCGGCCTCCATGTCGACGCCCCCGTCTCCGCCGAGTTGCTCGTTGATGTGTGCGAGGCGGGCGGCTGCGTCGCGGAGCGCGCCGAGGTCGCCGGCGGTGTGGTGGGCGAGGAAGAGGCAGCGGTGTAGCACCTCGTTCTCCTCGCAGGCGAGGAGGCCTTGCCTTGCGGCCCAGAGGGCGGTCGCCGTGTCGCCTGCTTCGCGGCGCCGGGTGGACAGCTCGTGGGCGACGTCCGTGATGGTGGAGATCATCTCCTGGATCGCGGGTTCAGCCCAGGCGTAGCGGCGGGGGTTGGTGCCTTCGAAGGGGCGTCCGCGGACAAGGGCGAGGGCGCGGCGCAGTGCGAGGTCGCCGTCTTCGTCGTGGTGGGCCAGCCCGGTGTGTGCGAGGCGCTGGAAGCGGGTCCAGTCACAGGTGACTGCGGGTCCGAGGCGGTATCGGCTGTCGCCGGTGTCCTGGACGAGGGGGAAGTGGGGTTTGCCTTCCGCGTCCTTGCCGAGCCAGGAGCGGGTGCGGGAGACGGCTCCGCTGCGCATGCTCGGGTTGCCGAGGTGACCGGGCCACAGGGCGTTGTCGATGGCGTGGTGGTCGACACCGGTGTTCAGGGCGAGGTAGGCGATGAGTTCGGTGCTGACGGTGCGGCGGCTGGAGTCGATCCGGCCCGTCGCGCCTTCGATGAGCACGGGCCCAAGGAGCAGCACTGAAGGTGCTGCCGCGTCAGCGGACTCGGTTCGCGCAGGCTCGTCCTCGGCTGCACCTTGGGCGTCGGAGGATTCCGGGGGCAGTGGTGCCGGTTCCGGGATGGTCACGTGGACAGCCGGCCCGGCTGCGGAGCAGGCGGGCGTTGTGCTGCCGAGAGTCTTCGTGGGGAGCGCGTCGTCTTCGGCGAGGACGTCGGCGAGGGTCAGGCCCACAGGGCCGGCCGCCTCGCCAGTGATCGGTGTGAGCGGAGTGTTGGCCGTGGGAGGGGTGGGGCCGGCGTCGTCCTGGTCCTCCGAGGCCTCCGCGAGGTCCGCGCTGATCGCGTCGTCCGGCATGGGCTCGTCGTACTCGTCGGGGAGTCCGTCGATGTCCGCACCGAGGAGAAGGTCCTCGCTCGGCTGCCCGGGCTCAACCGGATGCCCTTGGGCGCCGTCGATATCGATCCCGGCGATGTCGTCCTCATCGTTGTCGCTCCTGGTCCCGGCAGGGGCCGGAACATCGGTGTCGGTGTCCGCGATGGTGAGCAGTTCGATGGCGTCGGCGAAGGTCGCGGCGTTCAATCCCTGGAGACGGATGGGCAGGTTGGAGCCCGGCAGCATGACGATGCCGTCGGGTCCCTGGCAGTCCAGGCTCCAACCGGCGGCGGCGCTCCCTCCGGTGCCGGAGACGACGAAGGCGCCGGCGGCGCGCGGCGTCGCGGTGAGGGCGTCCAGCAGGAAGGTGGGGACATCCCCGTGGGCTAGGTCTTGGGCGAGGAGGATGTGCGGGGTCCACGAGTCGCCCGCGTCGTCGAGGAGGCGAGCGGCCCGCAGGCTGGTCGCGCCGAGGGCCGCAAGGGTCCGGCGCTGGTCGGCCGTGTGGTCGACGAGCTCGTCGGCAGCCTCGCTGAGTGAGCTGGCGCGGACGACTCGTTCGGGGACCGCGGTCTCCAGGCCGGCCGCGGCGTCGGCGTACGTGGTGACTTCGAGGTGTCCGGGCAGGGGAGTGCTGGCCAGCTCGACGGCGATGGCCTGCAGGACGTGCTGGGCGAAGTCGGCGTCGCCGCCAAGGTGCAGGATGCCGATGTGCTCGAGGTCGACCATGACCAGGTGACCCGCGGTGTCCCAGCCCAGGGAGACCAGCGCGGGGTAGGGGACCTCCGCGGTCTTCAGCGCGTCATCGTCGGCCAGGTGTGGGCTGCTCGCTGAGCAGGTCCACAGGCTTTGGCGTGCGACCGCTGCGGTGAAGGGCTTCATCGGTGCGCTGTCGTGGGCGAGGTGGAGTTCGATCTTCGTGTCGTGGACCACAACCGCCTCGATCGCGGGTAGGTCGCGGCCGGTTCCGGCGAGGTTGAGGGCGAGGCTGCGCAGGGCCCGGTCCAGGAGCGCGAACCCGGTGGGGTGCTGCGCGGCTCGCAGCTGCTGCTCGGTCTCGGCGGCGCGACCGCTGGGCATGGCGATGCGTCGGCCTGGTCGCCGCCGGCGCTGCTGGAGGATCCGGCGAACCGTGAGGGTTCCGACCAGAGCCGCCGCCAGTGCCCCTGCCCCCATGAACACGGCGGCCGGCAGGGCAGTGTCCGAGTCCTCGTCCTCTGCCACAGTTGCCTCCGGCGTTTCATGGTGGGGCGTCGTGGGCGTCGGTGATGCGACCGGTGCCGGTGTGCTGGGTGCGGCACTGCTCGGCGGGGGAGTGGCAGGGGTAGCCGAGGGCGGTGCCGGCTGCTGTGCCTGGTCCGATGGCTCATCTGTACCGGGGCTCGGGGTGTGCGTGTCGGTGTCTGCTGCGGGGGGCTTCGCGGGGACTTCTGCTGTGGTGGGCGGCGGGGTGGTGGTCCAGGACTGCGGGAGGTCCAGTACCTGGCCGGGGTAGATCAGGTCCGGGTCGGTGAAGGTGCCGCCGCCGGGCTGCGGCTTGCCGCGGTTGGCTTCGAAGAGGGCCGGCCAGTCATCCGCTTCACCGTGGCGGTCGGCGATGTCCGAGAGGGTGTCGGCCGGCTGCACCGTCTCGGTAGTGCCCGCGGCCGGCACGGCCGCGGAGGGACCGGCCGCAGCGGGCGCCGACTGCTCCCCGGGTGACGGGGGAGTATGGGCAGCCGCCGGCCCTGCGGGGTGCGCGTCGGCGGGGAGAGTGAGGACCACGCCCTGGGGAAGGTACTGGTCGCCGGCGACGAGTTCGGGGATGGTCGGGTTGAGGGCTGCGATGTCCTTCCAGCGCTTTCCGTCCCCGAGATACTGCTCGGCCAGGTCCCAGGGGAGCTCCGTCGAAGAGGACACGGTGTGCTTCGGCGCGGGCGCCGCGGAGCTGTTGGAGGACGCTGGTGTCGAGGTAGCGCTCGTTCCGCCCGAGGCGTTCGTCTGGAGGGCGCTCACCGTGGCGGCTGCTGGAGGGGTTGCGGCGTTGGCGGCGGCCGCCGGGGCGAGCAGCACGATCGAGCCGATCAGGAACCCGGCCAGTGACTGCAGACCTCCCAGCCCCCGGAGCCGGGGTGCCTTCTGCCGCCGCAGCAGTGCGAAGAGTTCGACGAGCGTGGAGAACGCGAAGAGGGCCCAGGCGGCCCAGCCGATGCAGGTGAGGGCTGTGAGGAACAGGCTGCCGTCGTCCTGCTGGGTCAGCAGGTCCCAGCCAGCGGCCAACTCGGTCGGCTGGTGTCCGACCGCGAGCAGGAGGATCGGGATGCCGGCGACGAGCGCGATCAGCGCGACCAGGCCCAGGAGCGCCCGGAACAGGCGGCCGAGAGCGCGGAGTGGAGCGGGGGTTCGGGTGGCCACGGTGGCTCAGCCTCCAGCTTGGGTGTGCAGTCGGGCGTGTGCGGTGCCGGACACGCTGATGGCCGTCTTGCCGACGAACGCGGCGAATTTGGTCTGGTAGGTGTCGCGGACGGTGACTTGCAGGCGCTGGCCGCCGTCGGTGATCGACACCTCGCCCTGGACGTTCTGGGCGGCGAGGTAGTCCTGGGCTGCTCCGATGGCGGCGTCGGGGTCGACGGTGATCGCGGTTCCTTCGACGGCCTGGGCGACGTTCAGCTGTTGGCCGGCGGCGCGGGCGGCTTCCTGGGCGAGGCCGGTTGCGCGGTTCGTCGCGTTGAGGGCGCCGCCGCCGTCGACGAGGAGCCCCATGATCATGATGATGCCGAGCGCGGCGACCGCGTAGAACGGGGAGAGCGAGCCGCGGTCAGAGCGGCGGGCCCGCAGCCGTGCGGCGCAGCGGATGAGGATGGCGATCACTGGCGGCCTCGGTAGCTGTCGATCGGGCTGGTCCAGGACGACTGGAGGGTGCGGGATCCCGGCAGGCCGGGCAGCCCGATCTCGCCGAGCGGAGCCGTGCAGGAGACGGTGACCCGGACGGTGGCGTCCTGGCCGAGGTCGAGCGAGTAGCCGGAGGTGTCGACCGAGACGCTGGACGAGGCGCACCGGATTCCCTCTCCGGTGAGGCTGCGGGCCGCTGCCGCCGACCCGGCGGCCTGAGCGGTCCCGGCATCCCGTTCAAGGGACGCGGCTCGCGCGGCCGCGCGGGCGGCGGACTCGACGGCGCCGGAGGCGTCGGTGACCCGCCCGAACGCGATCATGAGGAGCATCAGGCCGATGATGGCCGGCGCGAGGATGACCGTCTCGACGGAGTAGCTGCCCCGGTCGCCGCGCTCGCGCCAGGTGAAGCGCCGTGCCCGCGTCACGGGGCCGCGACCCAGCGCTCGACGGGTGCCTCGGCGTGCTGGACGACGGAGAGCTCGAGGCCGGGGACGAGGGTGGCGACGGTGCCGCGGACGGTGATGCGGATCTGCTCGGCGCCGCTGCCTTCAGAGGACACGGTGGCGCCGCGCACGCTGCCGTACTTGGCGAGGAGCTCCTGGGCCTGGGCGATGCCGTCGCCCGGGCCGGAGCCGATCTGCCGGCCGGCTTCCACACCTTGGACGGCGGCGGAGCGGGCGACGCTGCGGGCGTGGAAGTACATGCCGGTTTGGATCGCGGCGAAGGCCAGGACCAGCACGATGGTGGCGAGGACGGCGAGCTCGACGCTGCCCGAGCCCCGGTCCCCTCGTTGTTGCAGGCGTGCCCGGAGGCGCCCCCATCGGCTGCTGTCCTGGTCTTTCACTCCGCTCCCCTTCTTCGTGCTGTGGTTCAGGCCCCGATGAGGGGGATCTTGGCGTCGGTGAAGGTCTTGATCGCGGCCACGACGGCGATGGCGATGGCGATGACGACTCCGGCGATGAGCGCGAGTTCGGCCGAGGTCTGTCCGGCGTCGCCGCGGTTCTTCCGCAGGCGCTCCCAGCGGGCGGCGAGCAGGACGGTCAGCGGGCGCAGGTTCATGATTTTTCTCCCTTTGGGGTCAGCCGTTGAACAGCGAGACGATGGGCGGAAGGATGACGAAGATCAGCATGAGGAGCACGCCGAACGTCACCGGCAGCACCATCACGGTGGAGGCTTCGTTGGCCTGGGCTTTGGAGTCGGCGAGGATCGCGACGCGCAGCTGGCGGGCCTGTGCTTGGAGCGTGGTGTAGACGGCGGCGCCGTCGCCCGCGAGGGCGAGGGTGTCGGCGGGACGGGTCAGTTCGGGGATGTCGAGCTGCTCCCCGAGCTGCTTGAGGGCGTCCCAGACGGTGGTGCCGGACAGGTCGGCTTCGGCGAAGGCTTGCCGCATCCGTTCGAAGATCCAGCCGTCACCGACCTCCGCTGTCTCCGTGAGGGCCTGGGCTGCGCCCGCGTTGGCGATACGGGCGAGTGCGACCCGGTCGAGGTAGGAGGCAGCGGCGTGCCGGACGATCAGGCGGGCTGCGGCGGCGTCCTTCTTGACCTCGCGGACCGGCCACATCCAGAAGAACACGGCCAGTGCCAGGGAGGCTCCGACGGGCATGACGAAGGGGAAGACGACGCCCAGGAGAGCCAGGAACGCTGCCGCGAGCTGCATCAGGACCAGCCCGTACAGCGCGAACAGGAAGCGCTTGCCCAGGTGCTCGGCGGGCGAGATGCGCAGGAGTGCCAAGTCCCGCATCGGGAGGGCGATCCGGTCGCCGGCCGCAGCCAGGATCCTGACACCGACTCGTTCGGGCATCGACCCGGTTCCCTCGGTGGGAGCGTGGGTCAGACGGGTTGAGGTGTGGGCGACGTCGAGGCGGTTCAGAGCGGTGGCGAGGTCGGGCCGGGCCGGCCTCAGCGCCCGGATCGCCAGGCCGACGAAGGCGCCGGCTGCTGCGGCCGGCAGGATCGCGGAGAGAGGGATCATCGGAGTCCTCCCGACAGGGTGGCCGGGTCCGCGAGCTGCGGCAGGGGGTTGAGGAGGCGCGGGTCGGGCTTGGTGCGGGCGGCACGGCGCAGCCAGGACAGCGTCCAGGCGAACAGGCCGCCCAGGATGGCGAGGGCGACCTGCCCCAGCGGGGACTGGTACCAGGCGGACCAGGCCGAATTGAGCATGCAGCCGATGAAGACCACGCAGATCACCACGGACACGATCCTGGAGGACTTGCGGACCTTCGCGCGGTCGGACTCGATGTCCCGGGCGTCGGCAGCCTGCTGGTGGATCGTCACCGCGAGGGCCTCGAGCGCGTGGGACAGGCCCGGACCCTTGTAGACGGCGTGGGACTGGAAGAGCAGCACCACGTGGTCGGCGACCCCGTCGGCGAGTTCGTCGGCGAACCCCGCGAACGCCAGCTTGGCGTCCATCCCCGACCGCAGCCGCTCCGACAGCAGCCGGACCTGGGGCGCGATCGGGCCGGGGGCGTTACGGGCGCTGGAGCGGATGGTCTGGGTGAGGCTGATGCCCGCGGTGTGGATGCCCGCCAGCCCGTTGAGCCACTGCCCGATCGCCTCCAGGCGCTCGATGCGCTGCTCGGCAGCCGTGCCCGGGTTCAACAGGAAGGGCAGGCCGATGACAGCGGCGCCGGCGAGCAGGCCGTGGACGGGCCAGCCCGTCCACGCCCACACGCCGAGCGTGACCACGGCGGCGGCCATGCACAGGTGCCGCCACCGGCTCTGCCAGGCCGCGGGCAGCTCGGATCGTGCCCGCTGGAGCCGCCCGGCCGTACGGGTCGCGGGCTTGCCCGGGTCCACGATGCGTCCCCGGAAGGAGCGGACGGCGCCGATGCCCGCGAGGACCATCAGGACGGCACAGAAGGCGGCGACCAGGGCCAGCTGGCTGGAGTTCACCGGGCCTCCCAGGTAGATGCGGTCATCGGCTCACCAGCTGCAGAGCGGGTCCCCAGGCGTTCTCGGGCTCGTGCGCGGTGAGCCACTGCCGGTAGAAGCTGCCCGTGAGTTCGAGGGAGTCGATGAAGGAGGGCATGTTGCGGTAGACGGCGCGACGCTCGCTGCCCTGCGGGGCGAAGAGTTCGGTGGTGGTGGGCCGGCCGCCTTCACCGACGACGTCGTGGATCTCGTACACGTGGCTGACGAAGCGGTGCTTCCTGCCGCCGATCGCGGTCTCGTCGAGGTAGGTGAGGTAGATGACGACGTCGATGGAGGACGCGATCAAGTGGTGGGCCGCCTCCGTCTGCACACCGGCGTTGGTGCACAGCTGCACGAGGCGGCTGATGATGCCGTGGGGCCGGCGTACGTGAAGGGTGCACATGGAGCTCTTGCCGCCCGAGGACATGGCGTCGAGCATGGGCAGGATTTCCTTGGAACGGACCTCTCCGACGATCACCCGGGTCGCGTTGTACCGCAGGGCGGTCTCGAACATCTCCGAGATGGAGATCGCGCCGGCCTTGTCGCCGCCTCGGACCTCGCCGTTGGACTGACGGGCTTCAAAGGCAAAGGTGAGAGGGCCGGGCTTCTCGGGAGGACCGGGGTCGTCCAGGTAGAGCTCGCGGTCCGACTCAAGGGTGACCAGCCGCTCGCTCGCGGGGATCTCGCGGCCCAGCGCGCGCAGCAGACTCGTCTTGCCGGCGCCCATGTCGCCGACGACCAGCAGGTTCAGCTTGGCCTGGACGCAGGCGATCAGGAACGCCTTCAGGAGCGGGTTGATGGTGCCCCACTCGAGGAGCTTGTCCAGGCCGTGCTCGCGGATCCGGTGCTTACGGATCGCCACGGAGG
This sequence comes from Streptomyces sp. NPDC056883, assembly GCF_042788835.1. Taxonomy (NCBI): domain Bacteria; kingdom Bacillati; phylum Actinomycetota; class Actinomycetes; order Kitasatosporales; family Streptomycetaceae; genus Streptomyces; species Streptomyces sp. NPDC056883. Next base: position 1,100,136 of record NZ_JBHUBS010000001.1, read on the forward strand.
GCCGGCTGGTGAGCAGGCTCGCCGTGACGCGGGAGCCATCGGGCATACGGAAGCCGACGTTCGGGGTGGACTGGGTCAGCGAGCGTTCGCCGTGCCCGGACAGGCCGGCCATCCTGTTGACCCAGGCGATGAGCTCGCCGTGGGAGTCGGAGACCTTGTCGATGGTGCGCCGGGGCTGGTCGTAGTACTCGATGTGGGCCGTGAGACCGTCGACCATGATGTCCTCGACGCCGTCCTGGTCCAGGAGGGACTGCAGCCGGCCGCCGCGGAACATCGCGTCGAAGACGGCATCGCCTATCGCCCGCTCCTGCAGCGAGCTCAGCGGGGTGTTGCCCTGGGCATAGAGGGTCGCCCAGTTCGCGACCGACGCGTTGACCAGGGAGCGGGCCCGGGCCCGTCGGTCTTCGTCATCCAGCAGCCGGGTGGGGTCCTCGGCCGTGAGGCTGCGGGACACTTCGGCCTGCAGGGACTCGATGACGTCCCAGGTGACGGGCAGTTCACCGGGCAGCCCGGCGAGTCGGGGGACCGAGGCCGCTCCGGCCGGCGCTGCAATGGCCGCAGGGCGTGTCGCGGGGACCGCGGGCAGCGCGGCTGGCGCCGCGGGCGGCAGGCTGTGGCCGGGAGCGCGGCTGGGGCCGATGCGGCCGGCCAGCAGACTGGTGATGTCCGCCGGCCCGGCAGCGGCGGGGCCGGGGCGCTGGTGGGTGTCAGCCACGCGAACCCGCCCCCTGGTTCAGGCGCTGCAGCACACCCGAGAGCTGCGGGTACGCCGCTGCGGCCGGCTGCGGGTACTGGCGTTGCAGCGCACGGCGCGAGGACGCCGCCCGGAAGTCCTCGGCCGCGGTCCGGGCCCGGGCCAGCAGGGTGGCGCGCTTGCTGCGTGGTGGGGGCCCGCCGTAGGTGAGGTAGCTGGCGGTCTCCGGGTCGAAGGGCAGCGTGGCCAGGACCGGCAGGCGCAGGGTGTCGGCGACTTCGTGGGCGCGGACAGCTCCGTCCTCGATGAGGAGCAGGCCCAGGGCGTCCGCTCCGGAGCCGCGCTCGGCGAGTTCGCTGCGCAGGGGTTCGACGATGTGGCGGGCCAGCGAAAGGGACTGCTTCGTGCCGCGTACGACGAGCAGGACCAGGTCCGCGCCGTGGAGCAGCGGGGCCGGGGTCAGGACCGGGTGCAGGTTGCCGGACTCCAGGGCGATGCGGCCGCCGTCGATGACGACGTCGTAGCCGCCCTCATCGGAGAGCACCCGCATCACCTGCGCGAGCGCGGGCCAGGTCCGGCCCAGCGCGGCGGCCTGCCCGGGGTCGGTCAGCCCGGGCAGGACCTTGCGGTTGCCGGAGGCGTCCAGCGGGATCAGGTGGCTGGCGAAGGTGTGCGCGAGCGCGTCGTCCCCAGCGCGCTCGGCGGCCGCCAGGTGGTACAGCCCGTACGAGGCATCGACCCGGCCTTCGAACAGGCCGGCGCGGACGGTGCCCCCGGCCGGGTCGCACTCGGCGAGCAGCGAGGGCCTCGACGAGGCAAGGGTGAGGGCCAGGGCGCTGGTGGTGACGCCGCAGGACTTCGCGGAGACGAGCGCGGTCACCGTCATGAGGTGCTCCGTGCTTCGCGGACCAGGGCGACGCGGCCGGCCGAGGCCCGGGTGGCCAGGAGCGGGCCGTCCGAGACGGCCACGGCCAGGTTGATGACGACCGCGCCGGAGGCGTCTGGCCGGCTGACGGAGACGACGACTGCCTTCACCGAGACCGGCGGGGCCTCGACTTCCTTCCCGCTGCCCTGTTCACCCTGGGCGGGCACGGTGACCGCGAGGACCTTGTCGCCGGGGACGAGGGCGCCCGCCGGGGCCTGGCCGCGCTTGATCTGTACACCGACCTGGGCCTTGTCGTCTCCGAGCCCGGTGCCCGCGTTCAGCTGCGAGGCCAGGAGCAGGCCGCCCTTGCGCAGGTCCACGGCCGGGCGCTTCCCGATGACCGAGGCACGGTCGGTAGCGGGCAACGGGGTGAGCGCGGCGTCGGCGGAAACCTCGGCGATAACCACGTCGGCGTCGGTCAGCGCCTGCCCGGCCGGTACGTCCTGCGCGATCGCGAGGACCTTGGTGCGCTCGCCGACCGAGGTGACCGCGGCGGCGGCGCCGAGCGCACCCGCGACGGCCAGCACGGTGCACAGGGCCGCGACCCCGTAGCGGCGTTGGCGCTTGACGGGGACGGCGGTGGTGATGGGCAGGTCGGTGCGCGGGCCGGCGGGGCGCGGCACCGGCGGGGCGACGGGGGATTCCATACGGGTGCCTCTCGGGGAAGAGCAGGTGCGACGTGCTAGTTGAGGACCTGGACCTCGGCGACGGTGATGTCCACGGAGGTGGTGCGGACTTCGGTGAGCTGCCCGGCCTGGGCGCCGCCGGTGACCTGCCAGTCGATCGACCAGGTCGAGGTCGCGGTCACGTGGTACTTCCCGCCTGCGGTGGACGACGGCGCCGTGTAGCGGTGCCCGCAGTCCGGTGAGGGCGTCTTGCCGTACTCCGCCTTGTAGGGGGTCCCGGCTGTAGTGCAGGTGACGGACTTCCCGTCGCCCATGTTCCACACGATCTTGCTGACCCTGGCGGTGGCCGTGACGCTGACCGGGCCGATGGAGGCGGACGCGACGTTCGGGCCGTACGTCTCGGGGCCCGTCGCGGTCCACATGTAGACCGGCATGCCGACCACGCCCGTGCCGCCCGGCTTCGGCGTGATCCCGATCGCCGGCGGACGCAGCAGCATCTTGTCCACGGCCTGCTGCGCGACGACCGCAGGGTCGATCACCGGGCCTCCGCCGCCGGGCGGGGCCGTGGTGAAGATGTTCCTGACCTCGTGCATGCCGGTCACGTTGTCGAGGCAGTCCTCGAAGTACATCGAGACACCGGGCTGCCGGCCGTTAGGCCCCCACAGCGAGCTGTCGTCTGCCGGTTGCGGGTCCGCCAGGGTGTAGGTGCAGGTGTACCGGCCCTTCCCACCCCCGGTGTCGCCACCACCACCGCCAGTGTCCCCGCCGCCCGGCGGGTGCGTCGCGCCGGGACCTGGAGGCGTTATGACGATCGGGCAGACGAAGTCGGCATCACACCCGGGCGGCACGGCAGCAGCTGGGGTGGGGAGAGTAAGCGCAGCCGCAAAGGGAAGGATGAGCACGGCGTACCGACGGGCTAGCACGGCTGATCCGCGTGCAGCTCGTACTTGAGCACCTTCCACGAGCCGTCCCATCGCTCCAGAAGACTGGTGATGACGTACTTGCTCACCGGGCTGGAAGCCACGGGAGCCGGCTGCCCCGTCTTCTTGTCGACGATCTGCCACTTCGATACGTCCAGGCAGCTGGAGACCTTGACGTTCGGGGTCTTCTTCTCCAGCTCGGCCGAGGTCACGGTGGAACTGGAGACGACAGGCTCGCCGGTCATGACCCTGCCGTTCTTCGTCAGGTTGCCGACGGTCGCCTCGGCCTTACTGAGGGCCTCAGCGGCGGCATATAGCTTTAGGTCCGTACCCTCGATCGCCGGAATCGCGAAGGCCTTGGGCACCTCCGTCCAGTACCCCTTATAGGCGGTGAGGGCATCCGCCTTCGCGGTCTCCGCCGGATCAGCTGGCGCCTTGCTGGTTGGTGCTGTGGATACGGGCGGGCTGACGGGCGTGCTCGCCTTGCTGTCGGGTTCCTTGGACGAGGTGCAGGCTGAAGTGAAGATTGCGCAGGCGGCGAGGAATAGGGGGATGGACCGGCTGCGATTCCTTCCGGTCCGACGGCGCAGTTCAACAAGTGCCATGGGTACCGCTACCTCCCCGTAGAACCGAGCCAGAATCTGCTGGCGCAGGCAGCCGCAAGCCGTTGCGCGCTTAAACCTCAACCGCCACATCCAGCCGGACCTTCCCACACGTTACGCAGAGTTTGGTCAACACCGAAAGCGGTTAGTGCAGTTCACGGACACGCGATGGGAACAAACCGGCATGTTTTCGCACACCGACTAGGTCTCCTCGGAACTAAGTCCGAAAGGTCGGACATCGGCAGCAGGAATACACGACGAGCGGCGCCTGGGCGCGGAGCCTCGTCAGTTCGCCTACGGACCAGTAGCCCCTCAGAGGGTTGGCCAAATCTGGAACCTGAAAGGCTGAAAATCTCCGCAACCATCTGCGCTGGCCCCTCAGGGGCAGTTGATATTAGGTTTCCGGCGGTTTCGGGCCCGAGGAACCGGACTGCGTCTGGAACAGCCACTTCCGCATCCGGTGCTAGCACGTTTCACCGGCTCAAACTCGACCTCTGCCCGGCGCTGGGCCTGGTAGAGGCCTGATCTCCGGACACGCCCGAAAGCCGAGCCAGCTTTGCGGGAAACCACAGCCCCTTGATCAACCCGGCGAATATGGTTGGCCGAACCATTTGGTCAGACACGCGATCGGGGAGAAATGCCGTCTCAATGGGGTTCGAGAAGGTTCGTCGGCTTGACGCTGGGCGCCGTCGTAGCCAGCTCAGTGCTCACGGGCTGCGGAGGCGAGGACCTCAAGCAGCCCGCGAAGAACGGGAACCCGCAGGTCCACTCCCCCTCGCCAACCAGGCCCGCTCGCAGTGCCTTCGATCCGCCCCTGAAGTTCGACGGATCCGGGACGAGCCGGGTGGACCTGTCGGACGCGCGTCAGCCCAGCACCAGCAGCGGCGATGCGAGCCGGCCCGCGGTGACGCTGGCCGACGGAACCGCCTACGTCACTGCGGAGAGCGGCCTGAAGGCCATCGACACTGAGACCGGCGCCGCGAAGTGGGAGGCCGACACGAAGAACCCTCCCGAGCTGGGCGGCTTCGGCCACGAACGCACTGCTCCTCTGGTGAAAGCCTCTGAGGGAGTCACGACCGTACTCGCGGCGTTCGACCGGACGGTCAAGGCGCAGGGGACCACACCCTCCAGCCACGTCATCGAGGTGCTCGCCGTAGACGCCACTACGGGCAAATCCATCTGGACGGCCGAGTTCCAGCCGGTGTCGGGAGGGCCGGTCAGTCTCAGCGAGGTCCGGGCTCCGCAGGTCGTCGCCGTCGACAACGACAACGTCGTGGTGGTGGCCTCGAACGCGACATACGTGCTGAGCCGGCAGGACAGCAGCGTGCGCTGGAAGCAGCCCGGCTTCCGCGCCGCCGTCCTCGCAGATGGCGTGGTGGCAGGCTCCCAGTCCACCGACGTGATGCAGGGCCAGATTTCCGGCTTCGCGGTGGAGAGCGGGCAGCCGAGCTGGACGGCGCTGAAGGGCAAGGGCCCCCTACCCGTTTCCGCCGCAGGTCCCGGGATGCTGGCCACGAGCAGCGCCGCGAAGCTCACGATCTTCGACGCCGCCACGGGTGCCGTGCGGGCTACGGCCGACAACTCCGAGAAGCTCGGCGGGTCGTGGATCTGCCGATACGACGAGCAGTCCCTCGTGCTGTGCGCGCTCGAGACCGGTGGCGGGAGCACCAGCAGCATCGTCGTCTTCAACGCGTCGAGCATGCAGAAGCTGTGGCAGCTGCCCGACGGCTCCGGACGGCTGATCCCCCGGGTGACGGCCTTCTGGCACGGTGCCGCATACGGCAGAACCTCGAACGGATCCGTGGTCCTCGACGGCAAATCAGGGCAGGACCGCTCCGCAGATTCGGGGAGCGCGCCGTTCGAGGTCGACCAGTACGCGGGGCTCTCCCTTTCCAACGGAGAGGTGACGGTCCGGAGCGCGACCGGCTGAGCACAGGGCCGCCGCCGTCCGCTGTTCAGCGCCGGCGGCCGAACAGCCACCAGCCCCGTCGCGCGAGGCGGGGCACTGCAGTTGGCCGCGGCGGCACTGCAGGCCGGGGCGGCGGAAGCGGCGTTGCCGGAGCGGGGAGCTCAGGTGGGGCGAGTGCTGGTGCAGGTTCAGGTACGGCGGGAATTGGCGGGTCAGTCGGCTTCGGGTGGGCGGCAGGAGCCGCGACGGGATCGGCCGGTGCCGGCGGGATCGGCGGTCGAGCGGCCGGGGCGGGCGTGATGGGCGGGCGCGGTTCGCTCGACCGGGGCCTGGGGGAGGGCCCGGCAGCTCTCCCCAGTGAGGGCTTGGGTGTGGCGGCTGCTGTGCGGGCCTGACGAAGGGCGCGCTGGGCGAGGGAGAGCGGTGGAGGGCAGGCGGGCGCGCTGTTCCGGCCGGTGACGTTGTCGTAGGTCCAGTGGGCGAGCTGCCAGTGTTCTTCGGCGAAAAGCTGCAGCTCGGGCCTGCCCCGGCGCGGTGTCCATACCTTCCAGGTGCCGACGGCCAGGACATAGGTGCCGACGGTAAGCGGGGACAGAAGGCTGGGGTGCTGGGAGCGGATGCGTACGGTGAAGCCGCTCCCGTCCGCGAGACGCAGGACCGGCCTGTCCTGGCCGTCGTACTCAACCGTGGTGACGCGACCGTAGACGGCCACCGGGTGCTTCGGCTTCAGCCCGCCGGCCAGCCGCTCGTGGAGGCGGGCTTGATCGGCGGGCGCGGGTCCGTGGCAGAACTCGCTCCAGCTCACCGCCGCCTTCTCGCCACGGCGGCGCACCTTGAACTGGGCGACGACGTCGGCGTCGAAGCCGTGCTTCTGCAGGAAGCGGGCGATGACAACCGCACTGTTGATCAGCGGGGGCAGCAGGGGGTGCACCGTGGAGATGTCCACCCCGAAGGAGCCGCCGTTGCCGGTGGCGCCGGGGTCGGCGATGGGGGCCGTGGCGTCGATCTGGCCCATGTCGTCGGGCAGAGCCAGGTGAAGTTCATCGCCGTGGATGGTGGCTACGCCTTGGGAGCCGTGGGCGATCTTCTGGAGGACCTCGGTTGGGTTGAGGGGGCAGACGGCCTCGTGAAGCTGGTCTGCTGCGAGCCGGAAGAGTGCTCCCCGGGGAGCTCGGCCCACGGTGGTGCGCTGAGACACCACGCGCGTTCCGCAGAAAGGGCAGATCAGCGGAACTTTCTGGCTACGCCACCAGGGTTCGTCGTCGATCTCGCGGGCGAAGACCCTCTTGCCGATCGTGTCGTTCTGGTACAGGCGTGCCTTGTCCACAGCGTCCCCCTTGATCCGCAGGCCCAGAGGATCACGGATCCCCGGTACGTGGAAAGACGGTGTGTGGCCAACGAGCATGTCCCGCGCAAACAGACCGGCGCCGAAGCCGCAGCGAGTGTGTCAGCCCGAGCAACTGGTCGTTGAAGCATCGCTCTGGGTCTCTGACCTGCGAGAACTCTGACAGCACGACACCCCTGCGGCACACGGCGCTCCACCCCCTGAGTGATCCATTGCGCGATCCATTGCGCGATCCACGCGCGATTGAACTAAGATGTCGGTGGAGGTGACCCCTGTGTCCACGGATGAGAACGAGCTGTTCAGTGCGGTCGATGCGCTGTTGGAGCAGGTCGCACAGGACGTGCTGCCCGCCCCCGCAGAGCGCAGACGGCTCCGTGAGGCGGCGGGGCTGAGCCAGGATCAGATCGCCAAGGTGCTGCAGGCCCGCCGTGAGGCAGTGGGTAACTGGGAGGCCGGCCGGACCGAGCCGCGGCCGCCGAAGCGCGCCGCCTACGCCCGGCTCCTGGAGGGCCTGGCCGCACGTTTCCCCTCTTCGGCACTTGGCTCGTACGGGGACAGCGGATCGTCCGCGACACCGCCGGAACCGACCTCGGGTCAGGCCCTGGAGTCGCGCGCGATGGCGCCGGCGGCGCCGGCCGCCCACGTCCTGCCCCCTCCGAATCGGCCCGTTGCCGAGCCGCCGACGCTGGTCGTCCCGGCGGTGGAGGCCGCTCCGGACCATACGGAGGCCACCAGTCCCGGTCCTTCGTTGCAGCGGACGGCTCCGAAGACGGCCGCGAAGAGCATCTCCCCTTCCGTTGCAGCGGCCGCTGCCCCCGCCCCGCGGTTCGAGAACGGGCCGCTGGCGGTCTTGGACGTCACGGACGGGGATGTGTCGGCGTACTGCGTCAACGGCCTCGTTCTCGACGTCCCCGCCAAGTCCCTCCCGTCGCTCGTGGAATGGACGCTCACCCACTCGAAGCTCGGCGCACCCCGGCTGCACCCGCTCGGCAAGGACAGCGATCCGCTCGTCGTACTCACCGAGGCGGCCGCCGTCCGGTACGGGCTTCCCGCGAAGCTCAGCGATGCGGAGCGCCAGGCTGGCCGGCTGCCGGAAGGTCACAAGGTCCTCAAGCAACTGGCGAAGGCCGACTGGCAGCTCACCCAGCGTGGCTTCGGCCCGTGGGCACGGATCTACCGGCCTGCCGAGAGCGGGCAGCGGCGCTGCGTCCAGCTGTGCGTCGTCTCCTGGGACGCTCTCGATGTCCGAGAGTGGGGGGACCGGGACAAGGGCCTTCTGCCCACCACGCTGCCCGCGCCGGAGCTCGCGCGGATCCTCGGCACGTTCGCGACCCGGGTCCTCACCCCGCGTGGAACCACCGCCGTCACCGGCCTGGAACTGATGACCGCCCTGCGGCCGCCGTCGCGGCGCGCGCGGGACGAGGAGACCGGCGAGTTCCGTACCGACGCCGAGGGCAAGTTCGTACGCGAGCGGATTCCCAGCTCGCTTTCGGAGCGCATCCTGGACGCGGTGCCGTGCGAGGTGCCCGACGGCCACCCCCTCCTCGCCGACCTGCCCCGCTTCCACCAGAGGGGCCCGGCCGAGATGCTGATGGAGGAGACCTACGACTGGGGCCGGCCCCTGACCGACGAGGAGTGTCTCAAGAGCCATGTCGTCGGCATCGACGTGAACATGGCCTTCGCCGCCGCCGCCAACGGCACCATGGTCGGCCTCGGCGCCCCCATCCACGTGAAGACCCCGGCCTTCGACTCGAAGACGCCCGGATCGTGGCTCGTCGACCTCTCCCACGTGGAACTCGACCCCCGTCTGCCCAGCCCGTTCACCCGCACCGGCGAGCGCCCGGAAGGGCCGGCCTGGTACGCGACGCCGACCGTCGCCTACGCCACGAAACTCGGCTTCCCGGTGACGCCACTCGAAGCGCACCTGCGCCCGGACAGCGGCCGCTACCTGGACCCCTGGTACACCCGGCTGAAGGACGCCTACCTGGCCACGATGGCCGACCTCGGCGTCACCACCGACCTGGAGGGCCAGGCGTTCCTCGACGCGATGGCCGCCTCCAAGACCGTGGACCCGGAACTGACGATGGTGCTCCGCGCGATCAAGGCCACCGCGAAGGGCGGCATCGGCAAGCTCCGCGAGCGCCCCCGCGACACGAAGCCCGGCCAGCCGTGGCCGGCGCTGTCGAGGCCCACCTGGCGCCCCGACATCCGCGCCGCCGTCCTGTCGACGAGCCGGATCATCATGCACCGCAAGATCATGAAGATGGCCGCGCGCGGCCTGTACCCGGTCGCCATCAACTCGGACTGCATCGTCTACCCCTCCGACGGACCCAGCCCGCTCGACTTCCTGCCCGCCGCCCCCGGGCCAGGCGAGTTCCGCCTCGGCGTCACCCCAGGCCTGGTCAAGCACGAGGGCAGCCAGACCACCCTCTGGGCCGAGTCCCAGTACGAGCAGGACGGGCCGCACACCAATATCGCCCGGATCATCAAGAGCGGCGGCAACACCGCCACGGACGACGGGGAGTAGACCGCGATGGGCAAGCTCGGGGACAGCCTCGACCAGGCGGTGGCGAAGGCGTTCACACGCGCCGCGCCCAAGTCGGCGCAGGCGCAGATGAAGTACCTCGTCAAGCAGCTCAAGGGCACCAAGGCCGCAGCAGACGTCCTGGGCGTCTCCCAGCGCACCGTGGAGCGGTACATCGCCGGGAAGCTCAAGCGGCCCCGTGCGGAGCTCGCAGCCCGTCTCACGGGGGAGGTCCGCAAGCGGTGGCAGCCCCAGATCCGCGCCAAGGCCAAGAAGGCCGCCGCCACCAGCGGCGGTCTCGTCATCGAGACCCGCGCCCGGTTCGGCTACACCGCCGCCGCCGGCACCACCGACGACGGCCGCATGCGCCACCTCACCCAGGCGTTGCCCCCCGCCTACGCCGCCCGCCTCTTCGAGGCCCAGGAGCAAGGCGCCACCGAGCAGCAGCTCCTCGACATCGCCGCCGAGGGATTCCAGGAGATCTACTTCAAGGACCGCGGCCGCCGCGCAGGCGGCCTCCTCGTCGAGTTCACCGACGTCGACCACATCGACGTCCAGCTCTAGATCCCCGAAAACGGGAGGCGGTCTCGCCAGCCAGGACGGCGTTCAGGGCCTCGGGAAGGGCGCGATCAGGCACGCCGACGGACGAGATGGCTCCTGAAGTGCACTGCTTGAGCATCCGGGTGACGGTGCGTTACGCTTCCGCTGCCGACATGGAAGTTGCGTGTCGGCCGCGCACCGCTCCGGATATACGGAACTGCACGTGGCAGGGTTCGACCTGCTGCGTGAAGGGCGGCTGGCACCCGTCTCAACGGGAGTTCAGGTCAACATGACCTGGCTGACCAGCAGCTCGCCTAGTCCCGTGGAACGCCGGTCGGCACGGGACGTCCCGGACAAAGAGCCGGCGAGGGAACGTGACGGCGCTCGCTGCCCTTGCGACAGCGCGCAGTGGAATCCTCGGCACGGTTGCCAGGACAGCAGGTTGCTCCTGCGGCGCGTTGGTCCCTGAAAGGGCTCTACGTGAACTTCAACGACTTCGACGACCTCGACGACGGCAACCTGCCTCCCTCGCTGCGTCGGCCCAATCACGTGCCCGACCCGGTCTCCGTGACGCAGCTGCGCGGTCCCCGCAAGGCACTCCTCAACAACCCGGTGAACTCGCTGGACGACGACGCGGTCAGCGTGGTCACGGGCGGCGTGGTGGATCCGCACCGGCTGCGCCAGCTGGTCGAGGCGCACGGAGAGATGGCGGACTCCGGCCTCCTCCTCGCCAAGCCGGTCGTGGGCGGCACCCTCTACGTGATCCCGCCGCACTCGCGCTACCTGGACATGAACGTGCTGCCCGACTTCGTCAACCAGCGGTGGCTGCACCAGGTCCGCACCGCCATGGACGTCGACCCCTCCCCGAGGGGGACGGTCACCTACGACACCCTGGTTGACGAGGAGAGCGGACAGCCGCGCGCGATGTTCGTCGTCCGCGTCGCCGACCGCAAGGCCCTGGCCGCCGTGGTCGTCGACAGCATGCGCAAGACGTACGAGGCCCAGGGCCAGCAGAACATCTACACCGACAGCGTGCTGCAGCAGGGCGTCAAGGAGCCGCTGACCCTGTTCCTGGTGCGCGTCGTGTTCGACGACGGCACCTCGGAGACCTACCTCGTCACCGGCGACGGCAACAGCCGACTCGTGAGCATGTGGCTGGCCCGCACCGGAGGCGACATCGACGCCGCGGCGGCCGCCTGCACGGCCGCCGTGATCGGTCCCGTCGACCACCACGGACCGCGTCGGCCGGCCGATCACCGTTCCATCCGGACGATGGTGACGCAGATGGCCACGCGCGTCCGGAACGGTCTCGCCGAGCCGCTGCTCACCGAGGCGACCCGGCGGGAGGGACACACCATCACCTTCCCGGCCACCGTCGTAGTCGGCGCCCAGACGGAGGAGAACACGGCCCTGCCCGACCTGGTCGCTGCGCGCGACGACCTCCTGGCCAGCACCCACGTGCACGTCACCCCCTGGACCGACGGAGCCCAGCACACCCAGGGCATGCAGCGCGTCTACCGGCACGCGTCCGGGAACGGCCTGATCAAGGCAGCCGCCTACAAGGTGCTGCTCGGCCAGGTCGGCCCCGGGCAGATGCACGACCTGCTCCAGTTGCCGCCGCATCGGCTGTGGGCTTCGGCCCTCCACCAGCAGGTCGTGCTGGCCGGCTCGGCCACGCAGATGAACCTGATCATCAAGCAGGAATTCGGCATGGGCAAGGCCGACCGGCAGCGCATCAGCGCCCACATGGCGCCCATGGCCCTGTCTCCCTACCGGAGTTCTCCCAACATCGACCAGGCCGTCCGCACGTTCGGCAACGGCGGCACGATCACCGAGACGGTGTGGAAGAGCCCGTGGGAACTGACGACCGGCTTCGACCCGCTCAAGGTCCTCGACGACATCCTCGAGCGCGCCGAAGCCGGGGAGTCCGGCGCCATCGCTGAGCTGACCGTGTTGGGAGGCACTGCGGCGATCCTCGACGGCTACATCTCCCGCGACCGCGGTTCCAAGCTCGGGGCCACCCGTCAGAGCGGCAAGGCGCCGTTCCGTGCCGTGCCGAACAAGATGTTGCACATGCTTGCGTCCACCCTCGGTGGGCTGCGGATGCTCCACTCCATCGCGTACGCACACGTGGCGGCCGACCCCGCCATCCTGCCGAAGCAGTTCCACACCGCCAACCGCCACATCGACGGAGTTCTCGTCCGCGACGGCGACCCCCGCCGTGACAAGGCCGGCGCGATGGTGACCATCGTCTACGAGTGGGACCTCGTCTACGCCGCGGACCCGGTGGAGGCCGAGGCCGCCATTGCCGCCGAGAACCAGAAGCAGCGCGACGGCAGCGGCACCGGCGACGACGGCACCGCGGAGGACGTACGTCAGCGCCGGCTCCTGGACGGGGGCATCAAGAGCGCCGTAAAGGCCGCGAACACGCTGGCCAAGTTGAGCCAGATCCGCACCCGCGACGTCTTCGGTAGCTCCGAGGGCGTGCAGACCATGCGCGACCAGCTGAAGAAGATCGACGAGCTCCTCATCGCCTACGGCCCCCACCCGACCGGCCTGCTGGACCTGGACGACGACGAGGACGACGACGAGTGAGCCCCGCCGCGATCCCCCGGCAGATCCTCCGCCAGCTCACGCCCGTACTCCGGACGATGGCCCCGCTGCTCGACACCAGCGCCCTGGACCAGGGTGGCGGGCTCTCGACCCGCCTGACCTCCCGAGCCACGGCTGAAGCGGTCCGTCGCAGCATCAACGAGGCCAACGCGGTGTACATCGCCTGGGACGTCCGGTGCCGCTGCCGCTACGTCGGCAGCGTGGACCGCCAGGAACGGACAGCGGTGGGTGCTCGGCTCGCCGAGCACCACAAGCACCCGACGGAAGGCCGGGAGCGGCAGGCCGAATGGGCCCTGCTGACCGTTCTGCCGATCCGCTCCGATGCGACGCCGCAGATCGTTCGGGCTGCGGAAGGATGGGCTGCCCGCCTCCTCTCTCCGCAGGACGGGAACGCCCACCCGTGCATCGACCTGGCCGCGCCGCCTGCGGCGCTCGCCGCGTCCATGGGCACGTAGGTCGCCCAGCGGTCCGGTCCCGGCTTCACGCCGGGACCGGACCCCACGGAGCCGCTTCGGACACGCAGCAGATGGGGGATGATGCTGCGGTGAGCCTGGACCTGAGCAACTACGAACTCCTCTGGCCCCCGGCCCTATTCGTCTCCGAGGGAGAACGCCTCCTCAAGACAGCCGGCTCCTCCTGGGAAGAACGCGCAGAGTGGCTCATGACCGAGGCCCTGTCCGGGTCCACGGCCGTGGCGGACTTCGGTGAGCTTTCGGGTCACAACGACGACCCCTGGGCCACCACCGCCCCTGGATGGGGCAGCCGGTCCGTCGTGGTGACGAAGCACGACTGGTTCTCCGAGCTCATCAGCCGCGCCGCAGAGATCCGGCCGGCGGCCGCGCCCCGGCCCTACTGGCCGCAGCGGCAGGGACGCGGCATATCCGTCGACGGCAGCACCGCGCGAGACGCCCGCCGAGACTTCGCCAGAATCATCGGTGGCTTCGAGGACAACGGCTACCTCGTCGAGCATTTCGGCGAGGAATGCATCGACGACCCGAACGACATGCCCGACTGCTCCGCGCTGATCGAACGGCGCCTCGGCATTCCCGACCTGTGGCCCCTGGCCCCCGAGACCTGGGACGAGGACACCTTCTACGGTCTGATCGAAGTCCTCCACGACCTCGTCAGCCGCCCCCGAATGCGCCGCTTCCACCCCTACGGCAGCTGCGGCTGGCACCACTCAGAGTTCCACAACGGGCCGGCCCGCATCCTGTACCGAACGAAGGTCAACGAGCTACTGCGCACAGCTGGAACGGACTACGAGCTGGCCGCCGAGGGCGAGGACCTGGGCCGCCTGATCGCCATCACCGACGACGTCCGCAGCGCCCTGGTGCACCACACCCTCAACGACAGCCCGCCCGACATCACCGCCGACGTCCGGCACGCCATCGCCCTCTTCCGCAGCCGCGAGGCGTCGCCCGAGAGCAAGCGGTCGGCGATCTTCAACCTCGGCCGTGTCCTTGAGGAGCGCCGTGCCCTGATCAAGGAGCAGCTCGGGAAGGACGAAGGGGCCCTCTTTGAGATCGCCAACCGCTTCGACCTGCGCCATCGACGAGCCGATCAGCGCGCCGAATACGACGAGGCATTCCTCGACTGGATCTTCTGGTGGTACCTGGGCACGGTGGAGCTAACCAACCGCCTGATCGCGTCCCGGAACTCCTGAGGCCAAAGGCCGCGTCAACGACGCCTCGGAGCGCCTGCACGATCGAGGCGAGTTCCCGGGACGCTTGGCGCAGAGCTGGCTGGGGAGGGTGCTGTCGTGTAGTCGGTGCGTGAGAACGTGGTCGCACACCGACTGCACCCAGCTCAAGAGGGGGGACGCTACGTTGAACGAGAACACGAGCCGGCCGCCGGGCGCCAGCATCGTCACGACTCCTGAGCTGATCATCAGCCCAGACGTGCCGGACGACATGCGGAGGCTGCTGCTGGCCAGTGAGCCGAGGGTGCTTCGGAACCCCAAGGCGCACCGCGGCCGGAGCGCCTGGTGGGGTCTGCTCGCTCCAGCTCGGACCGACACCGCCATGGCCGCGGCCGGTTGGACCGGTCTGTGGCTGACGACCCCTCCAGCTTTCGAGCCGTTCTTGAGGGGGTCATTGATCATCGGCGCCGTCGTGGTCGTCGGCTGGGCTGCCAGCTCAGTCGTGCAGCGCAGGCACAACCACGCCCGACGCGATCGAATGCACGCCATACGCGATCAGTACATGCTCTGGGAAGGGCTGACCGAGGAGTGCCGCGCTCTCCTGTCCCGGGCAAGTACGGCGGCCAGCGCGGTCCTCAAGTCTGCGGTCAGCCAGCAAGGGCTGATCGACCGGCAGCGAAACGAGGTCTCGCTGCCGCTGCAGGAGTGGGAGATCGCTGAGTCCCTGCGGGAGTACAGCCGGCTCGTGAGGAGGGCACCGAAGGATGCTGACGGGGAGAAGGTCGTCACCGTCCTCGAAGCCCGGCGGCGGGCCCTGGACCTGAGCCTGGCCGGCATCGAAGGACGGGTCATCGCCCTGGAGGCATACGCCAGCCAAGTCGCGGAAGCGGATCTGCAGCTCAAAGAGCTGAAGCAGATTCAGCGGCTCACAGATGGCAGTGGAGACGTCCTCGACCTCCTTGCCCGTACCGCCCGCGACGGCCTCGCCATCGCCGAGATCGAAGGCCTGATCGGTGAAGCAGCAGCCGTCGCCGCGAGCTTCAGCGCTGCCCTCGAATCCGCCAAGCAGGCCGCCGTCATCGCCCTGCCGACCACTGCGCTGAAGACTGCCTGACCGGCAGGGGCACCGTCAGGGCGCCCTGGATCGGGGCGAGTTGGAGGCTTCTTGGACATCAGGAGTGCGCGCCGCCCAGGCGATAGATCCCCCCTCGGGCGCCGTCGCAATCCTGGCCTCCTGGGGGCCTGAGCGACGGACGCAGCACCGCAATGACTCATTTCATCGACAGAAGGCGACAAATATATTCGGGTCGGCGGTGGCCGGCACGTGACCTTGAGGTGCTCTTCGCAGACCTCGAAATCCGCAATATTGGACTTTAAGCCACTGGAATTCAACCCTGCTTATACACCTGAACCACAACCGCCTTCGTGGAGTCGGGCTGTGGTTTCCTTTCCACTTCCTTGGAGGCACTGGGCCGAGGAGCTCGCTGCCGATGCCGCAGCAGCCGCCCACTCAGTCCTTGCCCATGGCGTGCTCGAAGTAGGACCCAGGGCCGTATCCCGAGTCGTCATCCTCGTTGTACCCGTAGGCGACTGGAAGATGGTCGAGACTCACGCTGTCGTCCACGGGTGGCCCGGTCCGCCGGCGCGGAGTCCCGGGCGTCCTGGAGGCTGTCCTGCGCGGGGCCTCGGATGTCCTGGGGGTTGCGTCGGGGTCCACCGTGCACTCCACCCGCCAGCCGGCGCTAAGCAGCTCGTCCAAGACGTCCGCCAGAACCCGGTCGCTGCCGGTGCTGACGAAGTTGTCCGTGGCGCCCTGATTCGGGAAGGCGACCGTCACCACCTGGCCGTCAACGTTCGCGAGCTTGCCGTTCTGGCTGAGCAAGAGCCAGGAGAATCGGCGCCGCTGCCGCACAACTTCGAGAATCTCGGGCCAGCGCTCACGGAACTCTGTCGTCATGGCACGGACGTTAGGGCTCGCGGCATGCCTGGAGAACAGCTCTGAAGAAGTTCACCAGATCGGTGACCCGAGCAGGGTCCCGGCATCAGGTGAGCCGCCTGACATCCGGGCGGCTCCGTGATCGCACGCGAAAGCGGCGCCGCTCCCTCGGGATGAGGGCGAGGCGCCGCATCGGCCTGGGAGGCCGCCCTACCCGGCAGCTCGGACCGCCCGCAGGGGTACCTGGGGCTGACGCTTAGGCGGGGCCGTCTCGTACAAGGGAGCCGTGATTTCGGGCAGCTCGCCGGTGGCGATGCGCTCGGAGGCATCCTCGATCGCTTCCTCCAGTTCCTCCTGAGAGGCGTAGGAAGCGACGTAGGGGTGGAGGTAGTACGTGCGGTACTTGCGGTTCTCAGGCCTCAGGACCAGGTTCCGGCTCTCCAGCAGCGCCATCGCGGTGTTCGCGGAGTTGCGGGACAGGCCCACGCGGGCCCCCAGCTCGGCCTGAGAGGCGTTCACCTCACCGCCGGGCTCCTGGCGCTCGATGAGGACGCTCAGCAGCTCCATGGCGGCCTTGGTGAGGTCCAGCCGGTAGAGCATTCCGAAACCGGCACTCGCCTGGATCAGCATGCCTGCCCCTTCTTGTCGACACCCTCATCTTCCCCGCCTTCGGACCCGAGTTCCAGCTGCACGCTACGCGGCGCCGGCGGGGGCTTCACTTCAGGGAAGGCGCCTTCTGCTGCACCGTTGCGCAGTGCCTCCAGGACCTCCTGCTGGACGTCGCCGTTGCCCTCGAAGCCGAGGAGCGGGTTGACGAAGATCAAGCCGGTGTCGACGCGCTGGAGCATGTGCCACTCCTCCAGCCGCCCGAGCGCCCGGGTGACGTTCGACCGCTCCACGCCCAGCTTGTCCGCGATCTTCTTGTGCGTGGCCTTCAGCCACCCCTCGCGCTGGCGGCCGATGCACCACAGCAGGACCGCGGACTGGATCGGCGACATGCCGTGCTGGGCGATCAGGACGGCCAGCACGTCGGCGAGGAAGTCATTGGAGACCACGCTGTAGCCGGACTCGCCGTACATCTCGTGGGGCGCCCGGTACGTGTACCGGACCTTGACGTCCATCTGCTGCACCGGCCGCTTCCGGGTCGGCGGCTTGATGTTCTGCCCCAGCTTGGAGGACAGGGTCTCGCGGAAGGCGCTGTCACCTCCCGGTTGAACGGCGGCGATCCGGCCCTTGCTGCGGCCGGAGGCAGGGCGCTTTGGCTGGGGAGCCATCGACGGTCGTCCTGTTCCTCGATCTTGACGGTCGCGACGGACCCTAGCAGTTGTCCAACCACAGTTGGCAGATTTGTACATGCTGGCGTGTCGCTTTGGTGTCGCCACCGACACACCCTGCGGGGGAGTGCTTCCTCAAAACCAGCTCCCACCAGCTGCGATGCTTCGTTGTACAAGCTAGCTTGGCCAATCTGGGTGTCGGTGTGGCACCACGGACACATTTCTGCAGGTCAATGTGTCAGCGCCGACACATGCCATTGCGCGAAACTGCAGGTCAAGGCCTGTTTCGCGCAGTGGCCCTCTTTTCCCTAAGACGCACGCGCGCGCGAAGGGCGCGCCCAGGGCCTCGCGGGCGCGTAAGGAGCCGGCACCCTCTCCAGTCCCAAAGCTGGCCTTGGCGCCTGCGTCATCCACGGTCAGGAGTTCCGTGGGGCCGTGAAGGCCTCCAGGTGGCCTTTGTGGCGCCTCGCGCGGCGTCTGGGGTCTCGGGACCCACCCCTGTCCCCTGAAGCCCTCCGGGCCCGTTCTCCACCCTCCAGGCTCCAACCTTTCAGCGAACCCGAGTCTCGATATTCTGGACTGAATCATTCTGCTGCTTTTCTCATCTCACCCAATCTGCCGAATTGGTTAACTTTGGATCGACCGAAGCAGCCTGTTTGCTCGATCCGGCTGCCCTTTTTCATCAACCAGTCTTCGCGCTCTGTCAAGGTTGACCGCTGCATGTGCCTCAGTCCATAATCAATCCCTGCTCCAGTTTGACGCATTTTAGAATGAGCCCTTGACTCATCGAACGCCCCACATTCCCTCCCGCAACGCCCCGTCACCCCCTCTCCTCTTGCTGCCGGTTGTGGCGCACGCGCGGAGCGCGTGTGGTGGCTGGAGCGGAGCGGAGGCCACAGGGCGGCCGGAGGCCGGCCGCCGGGGCGCCGAAGGCGCTCCGGCTCCCCTGCTGTTGGCGGGGTCGCGGAGCGGCTCCGCCTAGCGGTGAGCGGAGCGAACCGCATCCGCTCGCGCGGAGCGCGAGCGTGGGAGGCGCGAAGCGCCCACCTTCCCTTGCCCAGGGCGGAGCCCTGGGG
>NZ_JBHUBS010000002.1:0-22426 GCF_042788835.1 Streptomyces sp. NPDC056883
GGGGGGGGGGGGGGGGGGGGGGGGAAAAGGGGAAGAAGAGAAGGGGGGAGGGCAGACACTTGCCTGGGTGGGGGGGCGGGGGTGGGTTCCCCCCGGTGGGTGCTCAGGCGGTGCTCAGGCGGTGCTCAGGGTGCCGGGGGCGTCAGCTCACCTGGAGGGTGACGTCGTCCACGACGAAGGAGGTCTGCAGGGAGGCGTCCTCCAGGCCCTGGAACTTCAGCGTGACCGTCTGGCCGGCGAACCGGGAGACGTCGTAGGTCTTGAGCTGGTAGCCCGAGGCCGCGTTCACGTTGGACAGGGTCGCCAGCGTCTGGCCGCCCACCGAGACCGTGAAGGTGTCGTAGACCGTGTTCTCGGTCTCGTCCGTGTCGATGTGCAGGTAGAAACCGAGCTGGTACGAGGAACAGCCGGTCGGGATGGTCACGGACTGCGAGGCGTTGTCCGTGCGGGTCGTGCCGTAGCCGTTGAGCCAGGCCTTGTAGGTGCCGCCGTGCGGGGTCTGGCCGGCCTGGTTGGTGATGACGTTCGAGGTGGTCGTCCACGGGGTGGTGCCGCTCTCGAACCCGCCGTTCGCGATCAGCTGGCGCGGGGTGCAGGAGGGGCCGGTGCCGGTGACGGTCAGGGTGTAGGTGGTGGTGTGGCTGACCGAGCCCGAGCCGGTGACGGTCAGGGTGTAGGTGCCGGGCGCGGTGCTCGCGCCGACCTGGACGGAGAGCGTCGAGGAGCTGCCCGACTGGACCGAGGCGGGGCTCAGCGAGGCGGTGGTGCCGGCGGGGGCGCCGGTCACCGACAGGGCGACGGTCTGGGCGGCTCCGCTGACGGTCGCGGTGTTGATGGTGGAGCTGGTGCTGCCGCCCTGGGCGGCGCTGCCGGTGGCCGGGGAGGCGCTGATGGAGAAGTCCGGGCCGGGGGTGGTGCCGCCGACGGCCTGGTTCCAGACGGTGTAGGCCACGCCGTCGGCGCTGCGGTCCAGGACGGTGGCGCTGATGTTGTTCGTGGTGTCGCAGGAGGAGTGGTAGCAGGGGTCGTACGCCGCGTTCGCGGTGCCGCCCCACTTCGTGACCTGCGCCGCGGTCTTGCGGGCGCTGGCGCCGGCGGCGTAGCCGGAGGTGGGGATGCCGCCCTGCTGGAAGGAGTAGTCGTCACTGCGGCCCTGGCCCTCGGTGTTCTCCTCGGGAGCGAGGTTCAGGGAGGTCCAGTAGGCCTTGAGCGGGGCGGCCGCCGTGGAGTTGACGTTGTTGATGAAGTAGCCGCCGTTGGTCGAGCCGACCATGTCGAAGTTGTAGTAGGCCTTGATGGCCGACTTCTGGGTGCTGGTGAGCTGGTTGACGTAGAACTTCGAGCCGTTGAGGCCCTGCTCCTCGTCGGTCCACCAGGCGAAGCGGACGTGCTTCGTCATCGTCGGGTTCTTCTGGGCGAGGACGAGCGCGTTCTCCAGCAGGGTCGCGGAGCCCGAGCCGTTGTCGTTGATGCCGGGGCCCGCCGAGACGCTGTCGAGGTGCGAGCCGAACATGATCGTCTGGTCGGCGGGGCCGCCGGGCCAGTCGGCGATCAGGTTGTTCGACGGGTAGGTGCAGGAGGAGCAGTTCTGCTCGGTCACCGTGTAGCCGGCGGCCTGCAGCTTGCCCTTGATGTACGCCACTGACTGGGTGTATCCGGCGCTGCCCGCACGGCGGTTGCCGCCGTTCTGGGAGGCGATCGTGTTGAGCTGTGTCAGGTGCGCCTGGACGGCGGCCACGTCGATGTTCGGCGCGCCGGGGTTGGGCGTGGTGCCGCCGACGGTGAGCGCGTAGTCGACGGTGTGCGCGAGGCTGGTGCCCTGGCCCTTGACCACGACGGTCGAGGATCCCGGAGCCGCGCTGGAGGAGGCCGTCAGCGTCAGCGTCGAGGACTGGCCGGACTGCACGGTGGCCGGGCTGAAGGAGGCGGTGACGCCGGCCGGGAGGCCCGACGCGGTGAGGGTCACCTGCTGGGCGGTGCCCGTGGAGATGGCGGTGGCGACCGTGGTGGTGACCGAGGCACCCTGCTGGACGGTGCCCGAGGCCGGGTTCAGCGCCAGCGAGAAGTCGCTCTCCTGGCCGCTCGGGGTACACGTAGGGTCACCGGACTGCGCGGGCACGCTGATGGCGTCCCAGGCGGCCTTGGTCTTGTTGAACAGGTTGCAGGTGGTGTCCAGCGACTTGGCGGAACTCAGCGTCGCCGTCCGGTACTTCTTGTAGGACATGCTGGAGGTCTTCAGCAGCATGCCGCCGTAGAAGATCTTGCCGGCGTTCTGTACGCCCACACCGGTCAGCGTGGACTGGTTGCAGGTGCTGCTGTTCGGCTTGCCGCCGCCCGGGCTGGTGCCCTCGGCGAGCAGGTAGAACCAGTGGTTCAGCGGGCCGGCCGCCGCGTGCACCTCGGTGCCCGGTATCGCGGAGCTGTAGCAGGCCGGGTCGTTGTTGACGGCCGCCGGGTTGTACATGTTGCGGATCGGCCCGCTGCCCACGAGGTTGATCGTCTCGCCGACGAGGTAGTCCGGAGTGTCGTACGGGGAGGGCTCGTTGGCGAAGGCCTCGGTCAGAGCGCCGAAGATGTCGCCGGTGGCCTCGCCGAGCCCGGACTCCTGGCCGCTGGTGCCGCCCGGGGTGTTGGAGTCGATGGCGTGCCCGTACTCGTGGGCCACCACGTCGATGCTGGCGATCCACTCGTTGGCGTTGTTGTGGCCGATGCTGACCGAGCTGCCGTCCCAGTACGCGTTCACGTCGTTCAGGCCGACCTTGGCCGGGAAGCTGCGGCCGTTCCCGCTGACGCCGTTGCGGCCGAGCCACTGGCTCAGCATGTCCCACTGCTTCTGCGCCGCGAACATCAGGTCCGTACAGCCGGTCTCCTTGGAGGTCGGGTTGCCCGTGCCCCAGGAGTCGGAGGACTTCGAGAAGACCGTGCCGGAGCTGTAGTCGGCGCAGCTCAGGCCGGTCCGGCTCGGGTCGCGCAGGGAGTACGTGCTGCCCGAGGCCGTGGTGTCGATGGTCAGCGGGTTCGGGCCGTTCCACTTGCTGTTGCCGCTGCCCGCGACCACCTCGTCGAAGCGGTCGAGCACCTTGCCGGTGCGGGCGTCCACGAACACGTGGAGCCTGCTGGGCGCCTTGGCGGTCCGCCCGACCAGAACGGTCTCCCAGGCCAGCACCGCCTTGTCGTCCTTGAGCTTGACGACGAGCCGGCGGCTCTCCACCTTGTCGGTCTTGACCTGCTCCGTGCGCGAGACCGTCTCGGCGGCCTGCGCCGAGACCGACGCGGTGGTGGCCACGTCGATCGCGGTCGCCGAGGCCGACTGGAGGGCGCGCACCCGGCCCTGGCCGTCGGCGAGGACGACCGCGTCGCCGCCGACGACCGGCAGGCCGCGGTAGCTGCGCTCGTACGCGACCGAGTAGAGGTCCTTCACCCAGGGGGTGACCAGGCGCCGGTCGTACTGCTGCTGCGGTGAGTTGACCAGGCTGTCGAGCCCGCTGCGCACGGCCGCGTCGGCCGCGGCGACGGCCCGTTCGGCAGCGGTGGGCGGCAGGGGATCCGCGTTCTGCGAGGCGGTGGCGGTGGTGGCCAGCGTGCCGGCGAGGCCCGTGGTCAGCACCATGGCCGCGAGGGCGGCCATCCATCTGGTGGGCTGCAAGAGTCCACTCCGATCGTGTGGGGGGTGGAACGGGGAGAGGAGAGGTGCCAAAGGCGATCTGGCTGTTCGCGGCCGAGTATGGGCGTGTCCATGACGAGATCGGGACATCTCTGCCGACATAAGACCGGCGTTATGGTGTCGGCGGATGACGCTGCGTAAGCTGCCGGGATGCAGCTGGAGTTGAGACATCTGCAAGCCGTCTGCCAGATAGCGGAGACCGGAAGCCTGGGGGGCGCGGCGCGGGTCCTCGGGGTCTCACAGCCGGCGCTCTCCGCCCAGCTGCGCCGGATCGAGCGGGTCACCGGCGGCGAGCTCTTCGTCCGCGGCCGGCTCGGGGTCGAACCGACCCCGCTCGGTCAGTTCGTCCTGGCCAAGGCGCGCCGCGTGCTCAGCGAGATGGACGCCCTCGGCGCGGAGACGCGGGCCCGGACGACCGATGCTCCGCTGCGCCTGGGCTGCATCCTGCTGGTGCTGATCGACGGCCTGATCGCCCGGCAGGACCTGGCCCTGCCGGGCCGGGAGATCACCGTGGACCTGGAGGACTCGGTGACCGCCCTGGTACGGATGCTCGGCGCGGGCCGCTACGACGTCATCGTGTACGGAGAGGTGAACGACCACGAGGTGCCGCTGCCCGCGGGAGTGACGGCCCGCACCCTGGTCCCCAAGGAACCCTTCTGCATCCGCATGTCGGCCCGGCATCCGCTGGCCCGGCTGGAGGCCCTCGATCTCGGGGACCTCGCCGACGAGCAGTGGATGACCCTGGTCGAGGACGACGACGGCGGACCCGAGGCACTGGTCGAGGCCTGCGCCAAAGCCGGCTTCGTCCCCGCGCTGCGGTACCGGATCACCGACCGCATGATGCAGTACGACCTGATCTCCGCGGGCCGGGCCGTCTCCCTCAGCCAGCCGACCGCACCCGCCGTGGCGGGCACGGTGATGCGCCCGCTGATCGGGGCCCCCATCACCGGGCGCATCCGGCTGGCCTGGAACCGCTCGACGGTCTCGGCCCGCCAAGCGGAACTCTTCTACCGATCGGCCGCCTACGCGTATCTGGCCAATGTGGACAACAATCCCTTCCACCGGGCCTGGTGGGACGAGCACCCGGAAGCCCACCCGGCCATGGATTGACGCCGTTCACAGAACCTGACGTCATTTCACACTCCGTACATGGAACGCGTATTCCCCCCGCTTTACGCTCTCCGCAGGGCAGTGGCCGCCACACCATTTCGCCTTCGGAGAGCTGGAGGAAATACCCATGAGTAAGAGAGCCCGCACGCAGGTCAGCCGGAGAGGGTTCCTCGCCGGCACCGCGGCGGCCGCGGCCGCCGCCACCGTGCCCGCGATCGGCCCGGCGGGCGCGGCCCCCGCGGCGGCATCCGCGACCCGCCCGAACATCCTCCTGATCGTCACCGACGACCAGCCCAAGCAGACCGACTGGGCCCTTCAGAAGACCATCGGCTGGCTCGCCGGCCAGGGTGTGAAGTTCAGCCACGGCCACGTCACCACCCCGCTGTGCGCGCCCTCCCGCTCCTCGGTCTTCTCCGGCCGCCACGCCCACAACCACGGGGTCCGCAACAACGCCGCTTCCGCCGCCCTGGACCAGAACACCACGGTCCAGCGCTATCTGAAGCAGGCCGGATATCGCACGGGCCTCTTCGGCAAATACCTCAATTCCTGGAACATTGCCGACGCGCCCCCGCATTTCGAGGATTTCGCGCTGCTCCAGCCCGGATACGTCGACGCGAAGTGGAACGTCAACGGGTCGGTCCAGACGATCAACGGCTACACCACGAACATCATCAAGAACCGCACGCTGAGCTTCCTGGACAAGGCGGCCACCGACACCCGCCCCTGGTTCGCCTACGTCACCCCGTACGCCTCGCACGGACCCCGTACGCCCGAGGCGAAGTACGCGGGCACCCCCGTGCCCGAGTGGAACGGACGCCCCTCCGTCACCGAGGCCGACCGCAGCGACAAGCCGCCCTACATCCAGGACGCCACCGGCACGCTGGAAGACGGCAAGCGCATCCGCGCGGAGCAGCTGCGGGTGCTCCTCTCGGTCGACGACGCCGTCCAGGCCTTCAAGGACAAGCTGGCGGCCACCGGCCAGCTCGACAACACCCTCGTCATCTACATCGGCGACAACGGCTTCGGCTGGGCCGACCACGGCTGGACCGCGAAGTCGGTGCCCTACAGTCCCGCCCACGAGGTGCCGTTCTACCTCTCCTGGCCCGCAGGCGGCCTCGGCGCCGGCACCGTGGACGACCGCATCGTCGCCAACATCGACATCGCGCCCACCATCCTCGACGCCGCCGGGATCACCCCGAACACCCCGCAGGACGGCCGGTCGCTGCTGAGCTCGTACAGCCGCGACCACCTGCTCGTCGAATGGTGGAAGCAGGGCACCGCCCCCGACCACCGCACCTGGTCCTCCTACGTGGCCAAGGACAAGCAGTACGTGGAGTACTACAAGCTGCACACCGACGCCAATGGCATCGTGTCCGGCACCGGAGAGGTCACCTTCCGGGAGTACTACGACCTGGCCGCCGACCCGCACCAGCTGGTCAACAAGCTGTACCAGGCCACCCCGGCGCAGGAACGGAACCTGGGCATCCCCGCCCTGGCCGCCCAGCTCGCCGCCGACCGGGTCGGCTAGCCCCCGGACCTCCGGCCGGGCGCACCACCCGGCGCCCGCCCGGACCGCATCCATCCGCACGTTCACCGGAGCCCTTCATGACCTCCTCCTGCTGCACCCCGGGGCACGACTCCCCGGCCGGCGCCGTCACCCTGCTCGGCGCGCCCGTGCTCGCTGAGCCCGCGCTCGCCGCGCCCCGGGCCGTACGCGGTCTGCTCGACCTGCCCGGGGGGCGCTTCCTCATGGGCACGGAGGACGCGGACGGGTTCCCGGCCGACGGAGAGGGCCCGGTCCGGGAGGTGGCGGTGGATCCCTTCAGGATCGCGCCGACGACGGTGACCAACGCCCAGTACGCCACCTTCGTCAAGGCCACCGGACACGTCACGGAGGCGGAGGAGTTCGGGTTCTCCTTCGTCTTCGCCGGACTGCTGGCGCAGGAACTCGCCGCCACCGCACCGCCCGTGGCCGGGGTCCCCTGGTGGCGGGCGGTGTCCGGCGCGAGCTGGAAGCACCCCGAGGGTCCCGGATCGTCCGTCACGACCCGGCAGAACCACCCCGTCGTCCACGTCTCGTGGAACGACGCCCGGGCGTACTGCTCCTGGTCCGGAACCAGGCTGCCCGGCGAGGCCGAATGGGAGTACGCGGCCCGCGGCGGCCTGGAGCAGCGCCGCTACCCCTGGGGCGACGAACTCGCCCCGGGCGGACGCACGCTGCTCAACATCTGGCGGGGCGACTTCCCCGGCACCCACACCGGCCCCCACCTCGGCACGGTCCCCGTGAAGTCGTACCGTCCCAACGGCCACGGGCTCTACAACGCCGTGGGCAACGTGTGGGAATGGTGCGAGGACCCCTTCGCGCCGGGCCACGACTCCCGCACGATGCGCGGCGGTTCCTTCCTCTGCCACGACTCGTACTGCAACCGCTACCGGGTCGCGGCCCGCAGCTCCAACACCCCCGACAGCTCCACGTCCAACATCGGTTTCCGGGTGGCTGCCTGAGGGCGGATCAGTTCTCCTCGATGACGAGTCCCACCACGTGGTCGGTGACCATGTCCAGGATCTCGGCGGCGGCCTTGTCGTCGCCGAGGACCAGGAAGTTCAGGGTCACCCCGTCCGTCATGGCCGCCAGATAGCGGGCCAGCACGGTCACCGGCACGCTGAGCTCGAACGGGTGGATCAGGCGCAGCTCCTCGAGCAGCACGGTGTACGCCTCGCAGTAGGACTCGTACTGCTTGCGCGCCAGGTGCCCGAACTCCGGCTGGCGCAGCGCGTACTGGGTGAGCTCGTAGGTGAGCAGGTGCGCCCCCGGGCTCGCCTGCACGTGGTCCCAGTACGCCTGGAAGCCGGCCCGGACGGTCTCCCGCAGCGTCGGCCTCGGCAGGATCGCGGCCTTCACGAGGGTGACGTAGTGCGCGGTGATGGTCTCGATGACCGACTCCAGCAGCGCCTGCTTGGAGTCGAAGCAGTAGTGGAAGACGCTCAGGGAGACGCCCGCCTCGGCGGCGATGGACCGGGTCGTGGTCCTGGACACCCCGTCGCGGGTCATCGCACGGATCGCCGCCTCCGTCAGCTGCCTGCGCCGGTCGGTCAACGGCATCCGTGCCATGTACGGGTTCCCCTTCGTTCCGGTGCGCCCCGAGCGGGGTGTCCAGGGGCACACCGGCCCCCGGACACCCCGCTCGACGCCGTCAGCTGCTGTATACGCCGACTTCGTACAGGGAGTAACCCCACTTCGTCCCGCGTCCCGCTCCGTGGACGCGTACGTAACGGGCCGGAACCCCGGCGAACCTCGCCGTGTCCACGCCGCCGTCACCTGCGGTCGTGGACCAGGCCGTCGTCCAGTCCGTCCCGTTCGCGGAGACCTCGATGCGGTACGAACGCCCGTACGCGGCCTCCCAGTCCAGGGTGACCCGCTTGACCAGGTGCTCGGAGCCGAGGTCGACCTGGAGCCACTGGTCGTCGTTCCACTCGCTCGCCCAGCGGCTGCTCCGGTTGCCGTCGAAGGCGAGGCCGGGCGCGAAGCTGACGAAGGGGTTCCACCACTCGGACGTGCTCGCCGAGGAGGGCCGGCCCGACGCGAGGTTCACGCCGGCCTTGTGCTGCTCGGAGTTGCCCCAGGTGCGCAGGTAGGACTCGGCGCCCTTGAACAGGTCGTCCACCACGCCCTGTCCGCCGACGATGCGGATGTCCTCGATCCAGTCGGGCACCAGGCCGTAGTGCGACGCGCCGTCGGTGTTCAGGTCCCACGTGCGCTGGCCGGTGGTCACCTTGTCGATGACGGAGCCGCCGTCGGTGCTGCGGAAGGGGTACGTGACCGGGTTCGGCGTGTTCGCCCCGCGCGGGCCGGGCCAGCCGCCGACGCCGTTCATGTCGGTGCCGTATCCGTAGCCGACGTTGTACTTCTCGCGCAGCGCGTCGGTCCGCTTGGCCTCGGCGCTGAAGCCCTCGGAGCCGCCCATGTACGCGCCGGCGAAACCGCCGAGCTTGTAGAGCCGCTCCATCCAGCCGAGGTCCATCCAGCTGTGCGAGGAGATCACGCCCGGGTAGTTCTCGGTCTCCATGATGTCGAAGGCCTGGCCGGCGGCCTTCACGCTCATGTGGTCGAGTTCGAGCATCATCTTGCGTTTCATCATGCCGCGCACCGCGTAGTCGCCGAGATCGGTGAGTCCGCGGGTGTTGCACTGGGCGTTCGAGGCGTACGAGGGCACGCTCACGCCCGCCGGCAGCTGCTTCTCGGCTGCGGCCGCCGGAGCCAGCCCGATGGGGTTGTCGTGCTGCGGGCCCGTGCACTGCTCGGTCTTCCAGAAGGTGCCGGTCGACAGGAACTGCCCGACGTTGATGGCCGTTCCCAGCGCGCCCTCGTCGAAGCGGACCCCGCACAGGGCGTTGTCGAACTTGTGGCACAGGAACATGCTGCGCACGCCGAGGCCGTACAGCTCGTCGAGCCCGCGGTCGATGTCCGCCTGGCTGCACTGGGCGATGTCCAGGATCTGCTTGCAGCCGAAGGGCTCGGAGGTCTCGACGCCGAGGACCACGGCCAGCTTGCCCTGCTTGATCACGTCGCGGGCCTGGGCGGAGTCGGTGACGATGCGGAACCAGCCCTTGCCGGGGCCGCCGTACATCTTGTCGACGTAGGCCTGCATGTCGTACGTCTTCTTCGCCTCCAGGCGGATGGCGGTCATCTCGTCGCAGCTGCGGTCCTTGAAGAAGTAGACCGAGCAGATCACCCCGTTGGTGACGAGGTCGTTGACGAGGACGCGCTGGCCACCGCGCCAGGCGCGCTCGATCCAGGCGTAGTAGTTCTGCTGGTGGGTCAGCGAGTCGTGGGCGGGCCAGTCCTTGAAGGTGGGCCAGCCGTCGGGGTCGTGCTTGCCGTCGCCGCCCTTGGTGATGAAGTCGAAGATCGCGAGGCTGCCGTCGGGGTAGTGCTCCGGACAGTCCTTGAGCGCGTCGGCGATGCCGGCGTCGGAGAACGGCTTTCCGCAGATCAGCCGGCCGCCGAAGCCCTCGTTGGACATGATGTGGTCGTGCGCGTCGACGAAGCCGCGGACGTTGCCCTGGGCGTCGGTGCCCTTGAAGGGCTCACCGGTCACGTTGATCTGGGAGTCGGGCGCGGGCCGCGCGGTGGGCTCCCACCAGTTGTTGTCGGCGGCGGCTCCCGGGGCGGGGCCGAGCACCATGGCGAGCAGGCCGAGGAACAGGGACAGGATCGCGAACGGCCTGCGCCGTCGGCGGCGGTGTGGTTCCGGTCGTTGCCTTTGTGGGTCTGGGGTCATGGCCACTACTCACGTCCTCGGTCGGCGGAGGGCGCGGTCGAGGACACGGTCCACCGGAGGCGTGGCCGCCCTGGCACCTGTTTGTCATGTCCCGCGCAAGCTATGGGGACGAGAATCGCTACTGCCGGGTACAGAGTCAAGAGTCCGGGTCACATGACCTGATGGCTCGTCACCCTACTGGTCCGGCGGGCCGCCGTCAGCGGGATGCGGAGGAACGCGCGTAGCGCCCGGGGGTGGTCCCGACGACGCGCTTGAAGTGCCGGGTGAAATGGGACTGGTCGTAGAAGCCCGCCGCGACCGCGACCTCGGCGGCCGGGCGGCCGTCGAGGAGCAGCCGGCGGGCCAGGGAGACCCGGCGCGAGACGAGGTACTGGTGCGGGGCGATGCCGAAGGCGCCGCTGAAAGCGCGCACCAGGTGGGCGGGGTGGGCCTGGAGGAGACCGGCCGCCTCCTCCAGGGACAGGCCGCCGGCCGCCCGCTCGTCGAGGAGCTCGCGCAGGCTCCGCGCGATGCCGGTGCCGGTTCCGGTGCCGCTGCCGGGGGTTGATGCGTCCCGTGCGCCCGGGAGTTCGAGGCGGGGCCGCAGCAGGGTGCGCAGCCGTTCGCCGATCAGGGCCAGCCGGCTTTCCGCCTCGAACTCGTCACCGGGGTCGGCCAGGACCCGGTGGAGCTGCCCGACCCGGCGGCGCAGCACGGGGTCGGCGAGGTCCGGGCCGTCCACGGCGGCGCCGATGAAGCGCTCGTCCAGCACGGTCGTGTCGAGGTAGACGACGCGCTTGCGGAACCCGCGCGGTGTCGCGGCGGAGCCGTTGTGCGGGACCTGGGGCGGGAGCAGGCTCACGGTGTCGCCCGGGGTGCCGCGGGAGTGACGGTCGAGCTCGTAGCGGACGGCGCCGTCGTCGACGATCAGCAGGGTCCACGCGTCGTGGACGTGCATGGGGTAGGCGTGCGCGGTGAAGCGGGCGTGAAAGACCTCGACGACACCCGCGACCTGCGGACGCCAAGCCGAGACCTCCTGCTGGGGCTGCACGCAAAGAACGTACAAGACCGTCCGCGGGGGCGCCCGGCAGTCTCAGGGCATGAGCGACGAGAAGAAGAACGAGAACGGCATGGACGCGGGCGCGGAGGCCGGTACGGAGGGGCCCGTGCGCTTCGACACCAAGATCGCGGTGCTGCTGCGCGACGACCTGGAGACCTGGCAGCGGCTGAACGTCACGGCGTTCCTCGTCAGCGGGCTCGGTACGGCGGTCCCCGAAGTGGTCGGCGAACCGTACGAGGACGGCGACGGGACCCCCTACCTGCCGATGTTCCGCCAGCCCGTACTGGTCTTCGAGGGCGGCAAGGAAACGGTGACGGCGGCGCACGAGCGGGCGGTGCGGCGCGGGCTGCGGACGGCGGTGTTCACCTCGGACCTGTTCGGCACGGGCCACGACCGGGCCAACCGGGCGGCCGTGGCGGCGGTGGGCAGGGATCACCTCGACCTCGTCGGGATCGCCGTCCACGGGGCGCGCAACTCCGTGGACAAGGTGCTCAAGGGGGCCCGCATGCACCGGTGAGCGCCGCGAGGCGAACCGGTGGCGGGATCCTGTTTCGGCCACCGGACGGCGGGGGCGGGGTCATTTCGGAGGGGGCTTGCAGGGGGTCTCGGCGCCCGGCGCGGGGCCCCGGACCGGGCCGTGCGGCGTCCTCCGCCCCCGGGCCCCGCGTCCCTTCGGGGTTTTCTTGTGAAGGTCGCCCGGTGCCCGATGGGGACGGGATCCCCGCCGCCCCAAGGGAAACCCGCTGCGCCACACGGAACACGCCTCCGCCGCGCGTTCACGTGTTCTCCGTTTCTGCTTCACCGATCCGTGTGCCCCAGAGCCCTACGCCCCGTGGATTGTCATGCCCGCGGCCATGGGTGGGTGGCCGTTTTCCGGCCACGCACGGCTTGTGGGGAAGGGGGGTGGTCCGGTGTCGCAGCCACGTTTTCTGTTCGTGTCCTGGGTGGATGTGGAAAGACGCCAGGCGCCTGCGCCGATGGCGAGGGGACCGCACGGAGTGCGGGGGGACGGCGGCCACGGCAGCCGTGGAAGCGGGTCCGACGGCGTGAGCTGGCGCCTGGTCGGCTCCAACAATCACGAACTCGGCCGCAGCCCTTCCGTGTTCCGCACCCTCGGCGCCTGCGGTACGGCCGTCGAACGGCTCCGGGAGCGGATCGGCGAGGCCGTCCCGATCGTGGCGATGTCCACCGCTGCGGCCGGCGCCCTGTCCGGTTCCGGTGTCGGCGCCTGGACCTGGCAGCTCGCCCTCGACGAGCAGTGCGTGGCCGTGGCCGTACGCACCTTTCGCCGCCAGCGCGAATGCCGCCACAGCCTCCAGCTGTTCCTGACCGCCGTCGCCGAGGCGCAGGTGGCCTCCGGCGTCACCCACACCCGGCGGCTGCGCGGTCTGCGACTGCCCGGTGCCGGGGACGCCCCGGGTCTGGCCCTGCGCGGGGGAGGCCTGCGGTGACCGCGACCACGGTGATCCCCCCGGCCGCCCCCGAGGACGAGCACGTCACCCCGCGGGCCCTCGCCCGGAGCGGCGATCCCGCCGACCGGATCTTCCGGGGCTCGGCCCGCGCCGCCGGCGCCGCCGTCCTGCTCGTCATGACCCTGGTCGGCGTCTTCCTCGCAGGCCGCGCCCTGACGGCTCTGGACGATGCCGGACGGTCCTTCCTCACCACCTCCGCCTGGGAGCCCGACTCCCACAACTTCGGTGTGGCGGCGGTCCTGATCGGCACCCTGCTCATCGGCGGTGTCGCGATCCTCTTCGCGCTGCCGCTGGCGATGGGCACCGCCCTCTACATCACCGAGTACGCCCCGCGCCGCATCAAGCAGACCCTGATCAGCCTCGTCGACCTGATGGCCGCGGTGCCCAGCGTGGTCTACGGCCTGTGGGGGCTGTTCCTCTTCCAGCCGCACGTGGTCGGCCTGTCCCGCTGGCTCACCACGTACCTGGGCTGGTTCCCGCCCTTCGCGGTCGACGGGGACGACCCGCGCGACCCGCTCAGCCCGAACACCTTCTACACCTCCTCCACCTTCATCGCGGGCATGGTCGTCGCGCTGATGGTGACGCCGATCGCCTGTTCGGTGATGCGCGAGGCCTTCGCCCAGGCGCCGCCCGGCGAGCGCGAGGGCGCGTTCGCGCTCGGCGCCACACCGTGGGGCGTCATCCGCTCCGTCGTCCTGCCCTTCGGCAGGGGCGGGATCATCGGCGGCACCATGCTCGGGCTCGGCCGCGCGCTGGGGGAGACGATCGCCGTCTACCTGATCATCTCCCCGGTCTTCGTGATCCAGCCGCACATCCTCCAGAACGGCGCCATCTCCGTGTCCGCCCTGATCGCCCTGCGCTACGGCTCGGCCAGCCCCCTCGGGATATCCGCCCTGATGGCGGCCGGCCTCACCCTCTTCCTGATGACCCTGGTGGTCAACTTCATCGCCTCCTCGGTCGTGGCCCGCAGCCGCTCCGGAGCGGGGGCCGACGCATGACCGCCCTCACGCACCGGCCGCACGGCCCGGGTCCTGCCGATGCTCCGGGTACCCCGGGAGCTCCGGGAGCTCCGGGTATCCCGGGCGCTCCCGCCGGGGCCACCGTCCGCCCGCCCGTGCTGCTCGACGGAGCCGGGGTCCCGCCCGAGCAGCGGCGCAACACCGCGACCCTGCACCTGCGCGACGTCCTCGCCATGGTGGGCGCGGCCGCCTCCGCGCTCGCCGTGACCGCCCTGCTGTTCGGCCGGCTCCTGCCCTTCAACGCGCCCCTCGGCTTCGCGGTCGTCCTCTACCTGGCCTTCATGGCGCTCTACGCCGTCCTCGTGTCCCTCGACGAATCCGCCGCCACCGTGCGGGCGCGCCTCGCCCAGGCCCTCGTGCACAGCATCGCCGCCCTGCTCATGACGGCCCTGGTGTTCGTCGTCGGCTACGTGCTCATGCGCGGCTGGGGCGCCCTGGCCCACCTCAACTTCTTCACCGAGGACATGTCCGCGACCGGTCCGCTGGAGCCGCTGAGCCAGGGCGGGGCGCTGCACGCCATCGTCGGCACCCTGGAGCAGATCGGCATCGCACTGGCGGTCTCCGTGCCGCTGGGGCTGGCCTGCGCGGTGTTCCTCAACGAAGTCCCGGGCCGCTACGCGCGGTTCGTCCGCACCATCGTCGAAGCCATGACGGCGCTGCCCTCCATCGTGGCCGGCCTGTTCGTCTACGCGACCTGGATCCTGCTGCTCCACTTCGACAAGTCCGGCTTCGCCGCCGCCCTCGCGCTGTCCGTGATGATGCTGCCGATCGTCATCAGGGCCTCCGACGTGGTGATCCGGCTGGTGCCGGGCTCGCTGAAGGAGGCCTCCTACGCCCTGGGCGCCGGCCAGTGGCGCACCGTGTGGACCGTGGTCCTGCCCACGTCCCGCTCCGGACTGACCACCGCCGTCATCCTGGGCACCGCCCGCGGCATCGGGGAGACCTCCCCGGTGCTGCTCACCTCCGGCATCGCCAACGGGCTCAACGCCAACCCCTTCGACGGGCCGCAACTCTCGCTGCCGCTCGCGGTGTTCAGCCTGGTCCAGTCCCCGGAGAAGTCCATGATCGCCCGGGGTTTCGGCTGCGCCGCCCTGCTGATGGCACTGGTGCTGCTGCTCTTCGTGCTCGCCCGCGTCATCGGCGGCAAGGCCCCGGGCCAGCTCGGCCGCGGCGCGCAGCACCGCCGGGTCCTGGCGTCCGCCCGTGACCTGGAGCGGATGCGGGCCCGGGCCGCCGAGCGGGACCTCGCCCTGGCCGAAGAGGAGGCCGGGGGGCCGGAGCCACAGGGGTGGCAGGCGCTCCCTCCGCCCCGGGCGTAGCCCGCCCCGCTCTTCGCGGCCCGCGCCGCGTCCATTCGTACGATCTGTGACCGATCAGGAGAGTTACCCATGCCCGGACGACCCCCGGCATACCCGGTGCGTGCCCCTTCGGGCGAGCGCGCACCCGCCCGGCGCGGACGGCTCCTCGTCCGCGGACTCGCGCTGCTCCTGGCGGCGCTGGCCGCCGTCCTGCCCGGCGCGGCGCCGGCCTCCGCCGAGAGCTACGTGCCGGTCTCCGGCGCCGGTTCCACCTGGAGCCAGAACGCCCTCGACCAGTGGCGGGCCAACGTCAAGCAGTACGGCATGACGGTCAACTACAGCGGTACGGGATCGTCCGACGGCCGCAACCAGTTCCGCAACGGCACCGTCGACTTCGCGGTCTCCGAGATCCCCTACGGGATCAAGGACTCGGGGGTCGTCGACCCGCCGCCCGCACGGAAGTTCGCGTACATGCCGATCGTCGCGGGCGGCACGGCCTTCATGTACAACCTGAAGATCGGCAACCGCCGGGTCACCAACCTCCGCCTCTCCGGCGAGGTCGTCGCCAAGATCTTCACCGGCGTGATCACCACGTGGAACGACCCGGCGATCAAGGCCGACAACCCGGGCCTCGCCGCCGCCCTCCCCGCCCGCAAGATCGTCCCCGTCGTCCGTTCCGACGGCTCGGGCACGACGGCCCAGCTGACCAAGTGGATGAGCACGCAGCACGGGGCGCTGTGGGACGCCTACTGCAGCAAGGCCGGCCGCTCCACCCCCTGCGGCCAGACCTCCAACTTCCCCACCGTCGCGGGCCGCGGCTTCGTCGGCCAGTCCGGCTCCAACGGCGTCTCCGGCTACGTGGCCCAAGAGGGCAACGTCGGCACCATCACGTACGTGGAGTACTCCTACGCGGTCTCCACGACGGGCTTCCCGGTCGTCAAGGTCCTCAACAAGTCGGGCTACTACACCGAGCCCACCGCCCAGAACGTCGCCGTGTCGCTCGGCAAGGCGCAGATCGACCCCGTCGACCTCACGCAGAAGCTGGAAGGGGTCTACGCGGGGGACGACCAGCGCACCTACCCGCTCTCCAGCTACAGCTACATGATCATCCCGACGGTGCAGGAGTCGAACTTCAACCCGCAGAAGGGCAAGGCGCTCGGCGCCTTCGCCTACTACTTCCTCTGCGAGGGACAGCGCTCCGTCGACCGGCTCGGCTACTCGCCGCTCCCCATCAACCTCGTCCAGGCGGGGCTGGAGCAGGTGCGCCGCATCCCCGGCGTGACCGTGGCGAACATCGACATCAAGAACTGCCGCAACCCCACCTTCTCGCCCGACGGCAGGAACACCCTGGCCGAAACCGCCCCGATGCCCGCCGCCTGCGACAAGCAGGGCCCCACCCAGTGCGAGACCGGCACCGGCGGCAACAAGACCCCGACCCAGAACGGTGCTTCGGGCGGCGGCGGAGCGGCCTCCGGCGGCGCGGCCGCCTCCGGCGGCGGTACGGGCGGCTCGGGCGGCGGCACGGGCGGCGCGGGCTCCGGCGGAGCCACGGGAGGTGCCGGGGGCGCGGCAGCCTCGGGCGGTACGGGCGGAGTCTCCGGCGGCAGCGGCGCCGCATCCGGCACCGGCGGTACGGGCGACGGCTCGGGCAGCGGCGGCGCGGACGGCGGGGGAGTGGACCCGGTGACGGGACAGCCTCTCGCGGCGGGCGCGGCCGACCTGTTCGGGATACCCGTCACCACCTCGACCGGCATCGGCGGAGCCCTGCAGACCGTCCTGATGGTGCTCGGCGCACTGATCCTGCTGGCCGTCACGGTCGCCCCGCCGCTGCTCACCCGGCGCCTGGCGCGGCGCGGTCGCACGGGGGGCGGGTCCTGATGCGCAGCCCGTTCCTTGCTCGGGTCCGTACCCCGCTCCGTGCTCAGGTCCGCACCCCGTTCCGCACGCGCCGGATCCGGCTGCTCTTCGGCTCGCTCTGCCTGGTGCTGCTTCCCGTGGTGGCCACCTCCGGGCCCGCCGGCCTGGGCCCGCAGGCCGCGTACGCGGCCGGCGGGGAGGGATCCGAGGTCACCGTGTCCGGGGCCGGCGAGTTCGCCGACCTCAAGGTGACGGTCGGCCAGACCCGCAACCTCGTCGGCCAGGTCGTCAAGATCTCCTGGACCGGCGGCAAGCCCACCGTCTCCGACACCGCCTACAGCGCCAACTACCTCCAGATCATGCAGTGCTGGGGCGACGAGGCCACCGGGCCCGCCGCAGACCAGTGCCAGTTCGGCGCTTCCTCCGCCCTCGGCGCCGCGGGCAACCAGGCCGGGGCCTACACCAACACCCGCCAGCTCAACTACGGCGCCAACCTCCAGGACGCGGAGCACGAGCCGCTGCCGCCCCCCACCCCGAGCGGGATCTCGTTCGCCCCCTTCCGCACGGTGGGCGGGGACCCGGTCAGTCCGGGCAACTGGAACGAGTTCTACGACGTCAACAGCACCAACGAGGTCCCCTACGCCCGCACCAACGCCCGCGGCGCCGGCGAGGTCTGGTTCGAGACCCAGACCGCCGTCGAGGCCCCCGGCCTCGGCTGCGGCTCCGCGATCCCCGGGACCCGGAGCCCCGCGACGGGACGCGGCTGCTGGCTGGTGATCGTGCCTCGCGGCGAGAAGGAGGTCGACGGCAGCCCGTACACCGCGCAGTCCAGCGGACAGCTCCAGTCCTCCCCGCTCAGCCCGGCCAACTGGAAGCAGCGCATCGTCGTCCCGCTCGGCTTCGAACCCCTGGGCAGCTACTGCCCGATCGGCGCCGAGGAACGCGGCATCATCGGCAGTGAGATGGCCGCCGAGGCGGTCACCCGCTGGCAGCCCGCCCTGTGCCAGACCGGCGGCAAGGCCATCTACGGCTACGCCCAGGTCCCCGACGAGACCGCCCGCGTCAAGCTGCTCTCCGGCACCCCCGGGCTGGTCTTCCTCGGTCGGCCGGCGCCGGCCGACCCCGTGCGCAAGCCCGTCTACGCACCCGTGGCCCTCTCCGGCATCACCATCGGCTTCTTCATCGAGAGCCAGGCCGGATTCCAGGCCCCCGACGAGGTCAGGGCACGCAACGGAACCCGGCTCGGCAGCCTGCGGCTGACCCCGAGACTGGTGGCGAAGCTGCTGACCGAGTCCTACCAGGACGGCAACTCGCGCTTCGCCGAAAGCACCGCGAAGAACCCGGTGAACCTGGGCCGCGACCCGGAGTTCATGCGGCACAACCCCACCTACGCGGGACTGGACTTCGGCGGCAAGCTCGGTGACGCCCTGGTCCCGCAGCCGCTCGCCGACACCACCCGGCAGCTGTGGGAGTGGGTGTCCCGGGACCCGGCCGCACGGGAGTTCCTCGACGGCACGCCCGACAACACGGGCGCGCACGGGGACGCCGCGTACGCCGGCATGGCCGTGAACCCGAACTACCGGGGCCTCGCCCTGCCGTTGGACACCTTCCCCAAGAGCGATCCGTACTGTCAGCCCTTCCCGGAAGAGCACCCCGAGTCCCCGCTCTGCATCCAGGACAAGCACCCCTACGCCACTGACATGCACGCCGCCGCGCGCGCCGCGAGCCGCGGGGACACCCTGGCCCGTACCTCCTGGGACGCCACGGCCACCCCGCCCACGTACAAGAAGGACCCGCCGCAGCTCGCTGGCTCGCGCGCCGTGCTCGCCGTCACCGACACCGCGACGGCCGACCGGTACGGCCTGGTGCGCGCCGAACTCCTCAACGCGGGCGGTGCGTTCGTCGCCCCCGAGCCGGGCGCGCTGATCGCCGCCGCGAACGCCCGCAAGGCCGGGGCCGACGGGGTCAGCTCTCCCGACCCGGCGGCAGCGGACCCGGCGGCCTACCCGCTCACCGTCCTCACCTACGCCGCCACCGTGCCCGCCGACCTCACGGAGGCGGAGGGCAAGGACTACGGCGCCATGCTGGCCTACGCGGCCGCCCAGGGGCAGACCCCCGGCGTGTCCGCGGGCAGCCTGCCGCACGGCTACGCCCCGCTGCCGGAGGCCCTGCGGGCCCAGACCCGGGCGGCGGCGCAGCGGGTGAGCACCGAGGCGGGCAAGAAGCCGACGCCCGCTCCGGAGCCCTCGGCCCCGACGGCCCCGGCTCCGGGCGCCGTCGGCGGTACGCCGTCCGGCACGGGCGGCGCGGCGGCTTCCGGCGGCTCCGGCCCGGCCGGTACGGGAACCTCGGCCTCCGGGGCCTCGACGGCCGGCGGCGGCTCCGCGGCGGGCGGGGCGGCCGCGCCCGGCCCCGCCGCGGCCTCGCCGAGCACCCCGGCGGGCGCCGCGGGTGCCACGGGCACCACCGGTACCACGGGCGCCCCGGCGGCGCAGGCGACGGGAACCACCCCGGACTGGGTCGTCGGAGCCATCCGCAACGTCCTGCTGATCTGCCTCGTGGTCGGGGCGCTCGCGGCCTTCGCGGGACCGGTGCTCCCGCGCTACCTGCCCGGGGCCCTGCTCTGGCTGCGGTCCCTGCGCGGCGCGGCCGGGGGAGCGCCCGTGGCGTCCGGCGGGCCCGCGGACCTGCCGGCGGACTGGGCGACCCACAAGAAGACCGGCCCGAGGGACTGGAGCCCACCGGACCAGGACTGAGGCCCGCCGGGACCAGGACTGAGCCCCGCCGGACCGGAACCGAAGCCCACGCCACGGCTCCGCACGACGAAAGGAGGTGGTGCCCGGCGACGACCGTCTGACCAATCCGCGCCAACGGAACTTCATCCCACGCGCGCCGGGCACCACCCCGGGCGCAGCCTAGCTGAGGGGTCATCCCAAGTGAACAAGAAGAAAATCGCCTTCGGCGTCTCGGCCTTCGCTCTCGCGGCCACCATCGCCGGAGCCGGCCTCGCCGCCGCCGACCCGGCGGGCCCGCCGCCGTACCGCCAGCTCTCCGGCGTCGGCTCCGACACCACTCAGGACGTCATGAACGGCCTGGCCGCGGCCATCACCGTCAACGGCCAGAAGGTCATCGGCTCCTACGACTCCACCGGCTCCGCCAACATCACCACCAAGGACCCGGCGGTCAACGCGAACTGCACCATCGCCCGCCCCAACGGCTCGGGCGCCGGCCGCTCCGCGCTGCTCACCTCCCTCCAGGCGAACAACGGCTGCCTGGACTTCGCCCGTTCCTCCTCGCTGAACCTGGCGGCGGCGGCCCCGGGCCTGACGTACGTGCCCTTCGCGGTCGACGGCGTCACCTACGCCATCACCCCCGGGTCGGCGATCCCGCGCAAGCTGTCGCTGACCGACCTGAAGGCGATCTACCACTGCGACCCGAACTACGTCGGCTCGGGCCCCAACTTCGCCATGACGGTCTACCTGCCGCAGGCCGGCTCGGGCACCCGCAGCTTCTGGGAGTCCCAGATGGGGATCACGGACGCCGATGTGGTCGCGGGCATCTACCCCTGCATCAAGGACAAGAAGGGCACCACCCCGGTGCAGGAGCACGACGGCCGCCTCCTCGACGACAAGTCGATCGTGCCGTTCTCCATCGCCCAGTACCAGTCGCAGTCCTCGCAGACCATCGCGGACCTGCGCGGCCGCGCCATCCTCGGCACGGTCGACGGCACGGCGCCCACCGTCCTCAACAGCGGGTTCGGCGTGAAGCGCGACGTCTACAACGTGATCCCGACCAACAAGGTCGCCGTGGCCCCGTGGAGCACGGTCTTCGTCGGCGCCACCTCCGAGATCTGCAAGCAGACCTCGGTGATCAACACCTACGGCTTCGCCACCAGCCCGAACTGTGGCGACACCACCAAGCAGACCCCCTGACCCTGATCGCCGCCCGAGCTTCACATTCTGGAGACGTTGTGCTGAAGAACAGAGTTTTGCGGACCATGGCCCTGGGGGTCGCCGCCGTGACCACCGCCTTCGCGGCGGGTCTGGCCGGGGCGAGCGCCGCGTACGCCGCCCCGATCGGCACCATCGAGATCAACCCGGCGACCGGCGCGGACACGTCCGGCATCGCCTTCACGACCTCGGCCGCCTGCCCGGCCAACGCCACCAACGTGCTGGTCACGGTGGCGGGTTCCGGCTTCCCGGCCGAGGGCCTGAACGTGGTCGGCAACTCGCCCATCGCGACCTACCCGACCGCCGCCAACGGCGGCATGGTCATCCCGCTGACCTCCACCATGCGGGACTACGCCAGCCAGGCGGGCTTCACCACCCTGCAGGGCAAGTACGACTTCACCGTGATCTGCCGGACGGCCTTCAACGGCACCAGCCTCGGCGACTACACCGGCGCGATCTGGTTCACCTCGAACACGACCTACCAGAACACCGACCCGGCGGTGAAGACCGACACCGTCACCTCGCTCGCGGTCACCCCGGCCGGTCCCGCGCAGGCGGGCACCCCGGTCACCCTCACCGCGGGCGTCACCCCGGCCGGCGCCGGCGGCACCGTCCAGTTCAAGGACGGCGCGGCCGACCTGGGCACCCCGGTCACCGTGAACAACGGCACCGCGGCGCTCACCACGTCCAACCTGACCGCCGGTACGCACAGCCTGACGGCCGTCTTCACGCCGGCGAGCGCCTCGTACAACGGCTCGGCCTCCTCCGCCGTCTCCTACGTGGTCACGGCCGTTCCGGCCGCGTCGACCACGACCGCCCTGGCCGTCTCCCCGGCCGGCACCGCGCCGCAGTTCAGCCCGGTGACCCTGACCGGTACGGTCACCCCCGCGGGCGCGGCGGGATCGGTGAAGTTCACCGACAACGTCGGCGGCTCCACCGTCACCCTGGGCACCGTCCCGGTGGCGGCCGGCACCGCGGTGCTGAACACCAGCAGCCTCCCGGTGGGCAACCACTCCTTCACCGCCGTGTTCGTCCCCGCCGACGCGGGTGCCTTCACCGGCTCCGACTCGGGTGCGATCCCTTACGTGGTGGGCGCCTTCGCCGGTGTCTCCGCCTCCGAGACCATCACCACCACCGTCAACTCGGGCGCGCTGGCCATCAGCGTGGCCAACCCGCAGGTCACCCTGCCCTCGCCGGTGCTCAACTCCGACGGGGACCTGCTGACCACGGCCGGTTCCATCAACCCGGTCACCCTCACCGACACCCGCGCCGGCAACCCGGGCTGGACCGTCAGCGGCCAGGTCACCGACTTCTCCGACGGTGCCACCCACGCCATCAACGGCCAGAACCTGGGCTGGAGCCCGAAGCTCGTCGACAAGGCGCCCGCGCAGACGGTGACGCCCGGTTCCGCCGTCGCCGCCGCGCACGGTGCGGCCACCGGCGACTCGGGCACGGCGGGCCTCAAGTCCGCCCGCACGCTCGCCAACGGCAGCGGACTCGGCACCGCGCACGTCACCGCCGACCTGGCGCTGAACGTCCCGACCTCCACGGTCGCCGGCACGTACTCCGCGACCCTCACGCTCACCGCCATCTGATCCAGGCATGAGCTCCGGGTCGGGGGGGGGGGGGGGGGGCCCCCGCGCCCCCCTCCCCCCCCCCCCCCCCCCCCCCCCCCCCCCCCCCCCCCCCACCCCCCCCACCCCCCCCCCCCCCCCCCCCCCCCCCCCCCCCCTAC
>NZ_JBHUBS010000002.1:22431-43692 GCF_042788835.1 Streptomyces sp. NPDC056883
GAGGCCAGTAGAGGCGGGGGGGGGGGGAGGGGGGGGTGGGGGGGGGGGGGTTTCTCTGTTTCCCGCACCCCGTTCCCCCCCCCGCCCCTGACGCCTGGACCCGCCGCCCCCCTTCCCCGGATCGGACGCCCGAGCCATGAACCCCATCGCCCCCGCCGCCCGGCGCGGCGGCCGCCCCGGCCCGCCGGCCGTGGCCGCCCCGCTCCCCTCCCTGCTGCTCGCGCTGCTCACGCTGGTCGGGCTGCTCGTCCCGGTCGGGCTGCTCGCCGCGGCGCCCGCGCAGGCCGCGTCCTCGGCCCCGGCCGCTCGCGGGGAGGACCGCAAGTCCACCTTCGGCGTGCAGCCCGCCGGGCCGAAGGGGCCCGACGCACGGCCCCACTTCTCCTACGGGGTCACCGGCGGAGCCACGACGCGCGACCAGATCGCCGTCTGGAACTACGGGGAGGAACCGCTCACCCTCGCCGTCTACGCGAGCGACGCGGTCAACACCCTCGACGGCGGCTTCGACCTGCTCCCGGCCGGCCGGGCCCCCAAGGACGCGGGCAGCTGGATCAAGCTCGAGAAGGACACGGTGACCGTCCCGCCCAAGGGGAACGTCGTCGTCCCCTTCACCGTCACCGTCCCCCGCGAGGTCACCCCCGGGGACCACACCGGCGGCATCGTCGCCTCGCTCGCCGCCGGAGCCCAGGACGGCCAGGGCAACAAGGTCAAGCTCGACCAGCGGGTCGGTGCCCGCGTCTACATCCGCGCCGCCGGGACCCTCACCCCGCGCCTGGAGGTCCAGCAGGTCGCCGCCTCGTACGAGGGATCCGCGAACCCCTTCTCCGAGGGCTCGGCGACCGTCACCTACACCCTGCGCAACACGGGCAACGTGCGGCTCGGCGCCCGGCAGGCCGTACGCATCAACGGCCTGTTCGGCACCTCCGTCACCGCGGACGGCGCGAAGGACCTCGGCGACCTGCTGCCCGGCACCTCGCTGAGGATCACCGCCAAGGCCGACGGGGTGGCGCAGGTGCTGCGGTCCTCCGCCGTCGTCTCCGTCCAGCCGGTCGCCGCCCGCGACGGCGTGGACCCCAAACTTCCGTCCCTGACCCGATCGGTGTCGCTGTGGACGGTCCCGTGGGCGCTGCTCGCGCTGGTCCTCGTGATCACCGGGGGCGGGCTGTGGGTGTGGCGCCGCAGGCGCCTGGCCCGGGCCGCGGCCGCGGTCACCGCCTCGGCCCGCCGGCGCGCCACCGACGCCACCGACGCCACCGATACGAACGAACGCCAGAACGCCAAGAAGGAGCCCATCGTGCAGTTCACCCGCACCCGCCGGCGATCCGCGGCAGGCGCCGCGACCGCGGCCGCCGCCGCCCTCGTGGGCCTGGCCGCCCTGACCGTGCCGACGACGGCCCACGCCGCCCCGGCCGGTTCGGCGAAGATCAACCCCGCCACCGGCAACGACGGCAGCAGCATCGACCTGACCACCTCGGCCGCCTGCCCGGAGCCCGCCACGAACATCCTGGTCACGGTGGCCGGCAAGGGCTTCCCGGCCGAGGGCCTCAACGTGGTCGGCAACTCGCCCATCGCCACGTACCCGCCGGCGCCGTCGGGCGGCATAAACGTACCGCTGACGATGACCATGCGGGACTACGCGAACCAGGCCGGCTTCACCACCCTCGAAGGCCGCTACGACCTGACGGTCGTGTGCCGCAAGGCCTTCGGCACGGAGACCTACGGGACGTTCGCGGCCTCCCTGTGGTTCACCTCCAACACCGCATACCAGACCACGGACCCGGGCACGGGCAACCCGACGCCCACCCCCACGCCGACCCCCACCGCGAGCCCGACTCCCACCCCCACCGCGACGCCCACCCCGACCCCGACCGCGACCCCGACGCCGACCCCCTCGGAGTCCGCGTCCCCCACCCCCACCCCGTCCGAGACGGCCTCGCCGTCCGCGTCGGCCTCCACGGGGACGCCCACGAGCGGCGGCAGCAGCGTGGGCGTCTCCACCAACGTCTCGGGCGGAGCCGCCGGCGGCTCCGGCGGTCCCGGCGGCGGCCTGGCCAACACCGGCGCCGACGCCACCGCGGTCGGCCTGCTCTCAGGGGGCCTCGTCGTCACCGGCGGCGCGCTCGTCTGGTGGGCCCGCCGCCGCGGCCTGCTGACCTTCGCGGGCAACTGACCGCGCCGCCCGCATCCCCGCAGCAATCGCATCCGCTTCCGCATTCGGAGAAGACACGATGACAGCCACCTCCACCCCGCCGGTGGACGTGCGCCCCGACCCCGCCGGAGCCCCCGAGGCCCCGGCGGGGCGTACGGGCCCACCCGGCCTGTGGGCCACCGGCGCGGCCCTGGCCATCCTGGGCGCCCTGCTCCTCGGCTTCGTCGCGGAAGTCGGCCCGCTCGGACACCTGCGCCACGAACGGGACCGCCGGGTGGGGTACGCGCAGCTGCGCGAGGGGCTCGCCAACGCCACCGCGCCGCTGGGGCCGACCGCCCCGGGCACCCCCGTCGCCCTGCTGGAGATCCCGCAGATCGGGCTGCGCGAGGTGGTCCGCGAGGCGACCACCTCCGGGGTACTGGCCTCCGGGCCCGGCCACCGGCGCGACACGGTCCTGCCGGGCCAGCCCGGGACGACCATCCTCATGGGCCGCCAGGCGGGCTACGGCGGCCCCTTCGCCCACATCGCGGACCTGGAGCGCGGGGAGACCTTCCTGGTCGTCACCGGCCAGGGCGAGCACACGTACAAGG
This sequence comes from Streptomyces sp. NPDC056883, assembly GCF_042788835.1. Lineage (NCBI taxonomy): Bacteria > Bacillati > Actinomycetota > Actinomycetes > Kitasatosporales > Streptomycetaceae > Streptomyces > Streptomyces sp. NPDC056883. The sequence goes on from NZ_JBHUBS010000002.1 coordinate 25,171, forward strand.
TGCTGGGCGTCCGCCGCGCGGGCGACCCGCAGCCGGCCCGGCCGACCGGTGACGCGGCGCTGCTCACCCTGATGACCGCGGACGGGACCCCGTACATGCCGGACGGCGTGGTCCACGTCGACGCCGAACTCACCACGCCCGTCCAGCAGTCCGGCGGCCGCACCCCGGGGCGGCTGGCCGCGGACGAGGCCCCCCTCGGCAGCCAGACCTCGGCCTGGTTCCCGCTGGTCCTGTGGGCGCAGGCGCTGCTGCTCGCCGCGGCGGGCCTGGCCTGGGCGCGGATCCGCTGGGGCCGCGCGCACACCTGGCTGGTCGGCTTCCCGGTGCTGGCCGCCCTCGGCCTGGCGGTCGCCGACCAGGCCGCCCTCCTCCTGCCCAACCTCCTGTGAACGAGGCCGTGATGACGACGCAGACGCTTCCCCTTCCCGCGCTCCCCGCAACGGGAGCGTCCACCCTCGACGCCCGGGACGTCTCGGCGTGGTTCGGCGGCCGCAAGGTCCTCAACCGGGTCTCCCTGACGATGCCCGGCGGCCGGGTCACGGCCCTGATCGGCCCTTCGGGCTGCGGGAAGTCCACCTTCCTGCGGATCCTGAACCGGATGCACGAGCTGATCCCGGGCGCCGAACTGGCCGGCGAGGTCCTCCTCGACGGCGAGGACGTCTACGCCCGCGGCCGCCGCCTCACCGACGCCCGCCGCCGGATCGGCATGGTCTTCCAGAAGCCCAACCCCTTCCCGGCGATGTCGGTCTACGACAACGTCACGGCGGGCCTCAAGCTGACGGGCACCCGCGCCTCGGTGGCCGAGAAGGACGCGCTGGTGGAGGAGTGCCTGACCAAGGCCGGGCTGTGGAAGGAGGTCCAGGACCGGCTCCGCCAGCCGGGCGGCGCGCTCTCCGGCGGCCAGCAGCAGCGCCTGTGCATCGCCCGCTCCCTCGCGGTCCGGCCGCGGATCCTGCTCATGGACGAACCCTGCTCGGCCCTGGACCCCACGTCCACGCGCCGCATCGAGGAGACCGTCCGCGAGCTGGCCGACGAGGTCACCATCGTGATCGTGACGCACAACATGCAGCAGGCGGCCCGGGTTTCCGACCAGTGCGCCTTCTTCCTCGCGGAACAGGGCACGCCCGGCCAGATCGTGGAACACGGCCCCACGGAGGCCATGTTCTCCGCCCCCGCCGACCAGCGCACCTCGGACTACGTCCAGGGCCGCTTCGGCTGACCCCTGCGGGCCGACCCCCGACGCCCGGTCCCGGTGACGGATCACTACATTGGGGCCCATGTCCACGCTGCCGCTGCCCGTCATCCTCTTGCTGTCGGGGAGCCTGCGGGCCGCCTCCTCCAACGAGACCGTCCTGCGCACCGCACGGGCGGCGGCCCCCGCGCACGTGCGGACGGTCCTCTACGAGGGGCTCGCGGACCTCCCGCACTTCAACCCCGACGACGATGCCGAACCGCTGCCGGGTCCCGTGGCCGGCCTGCGCGCGGCGATCGCGGAGGCGGCCGGGATCCTGATCTGCACCCCGGAGTACGCAGGCACCCTGCCGGGTTCCTTCAAGAACCTGCTGGACTGGACGGTCGGCGGCACCGAGATCTGCGACAAGCCCGTCGCCTGGGTGAACGCGGCGGCCCCGGGACGCGGCGAGGGCGCCGAGGCCACCCTGCGGACCGTCCTCGGCTACACCGGCGCCGACATCAGGGACGAGGCGTGCGTACGGATCCCCGTGGACCGCAGGACGGTCGCCGCGGACGGCACCATCACCGACGAAGCCGTACGCACCCGGCTCGCCCGGATCCTCACCCTGCTGGCGGAAGAGACGGCCTAGGGCCCGTCCGGCGGAACCTACGGTTTGTGGGTGATCCAGAGCAGTTCCGCCGGCCAGCGGTGTGCCCAGTCGGGCGGGTCGGTTTCGTTGTAGCCGTTGGGTGTTCCCCGTTCGGGCCGCGGCTCGATGAGGTCGTCGATGACGAGACCCGCGCCGCGCAGGACCTTGACCCAGTCGCCGTAGGTGAGCTGGTAGCTGGTCGCGCCGTCGTCCTCGGCGATGGTGTTCAGCCCGAAGTAGTCCTTCTGCAGCGTCGTGGTCACGCGGCCCGCTGCTTCGTCGTAGCACGCTTCGAACCACGGACTGGCGACGTTGAACACCAGGCGCCCGCCTCGGCGCAGGACGCGTGCGGCCTGCGGAACGGCCAGGTGCGGGGACGCCCAGCTGAGCCCGCCGAAGTCGCAGAACACCAGGTCGAAGCTGTCCGAGGCGAAGGGGAGCTGTTCGGCTGCGCCTTGCACGAGCGGGTGGCGGTCCGCTCCCATGGCGCGGGCCGCTGCGGCGAGCTGGGCTTCGGACAGGTCGAGCCCGACCACGGTGGCGCCCTCGGCGGCGAGCGCCCTGGACCACTGGCCGGCGCCGCAGCCGAGTTCGAGGACGCGCTTGCCGGTGACGTCGCCCAGGGCGTGCAGGTGCGCGTCGGGGATCGAGTACATGCCCCAGAGCCGGGGTGCGGCGCCGATCTGCGGGTCGTGCTCGTGCTGGTAGGCGCTGCTGATCCGGTTCCAGAACCGCCGGTTGGCGGGGATGCTGTCCACGTGCCGACTCCAGCACTCCCGGCCGGGGACGGTCAACACGATTTAGGGCCCCGGCGTGCCCTCGGTTCGGAGGAGGCCGGCTACGTCGGCGCCCCAGTCCCGCAGCCAGGGGAGGTGGTCCGCGTACCGGAAGGTCACCGTGAAGATGGCCGCGAGGGCCAGCACCAGGAGGCCGCTCAGCATCCATCGGCGGTTGCGCGAGCGGACCGTCAGGCCGGCGACGACGGCCAGGGCGACCACGAGGATCCCCAGGGCGGCGGAGACGGCCGTGGCCCAAGTCTGCGGTCCGGCGCGGAGCAAGGGGGCGATGACCACGGCACCGGCGGCCGTCGCCGCGACGGCGGAGAGGGAAGCGACCGTGAGCGTGAGGGTGCGCAGCACCCGACGGCGCCGGGGCAGGGCTTCACCCGGTGATGCCGTCCCGGTGCGTCCCCGTTCCTCCGATGTCGGGACCGGCCGCTCGGCGATCACCGTAGGACGGTCCTGCGGTCCGCGGTTGCGGCGGTAGGCGCGGGCGGCCCGTTTGCGCAGCAGCCCGTCGAGCAGGATCAGCCACCAGGCGAAGGCCGGGGACGTGCCCGTCAGGCGGCCGGTGAAGTCCAGGGTGGCGGGCGCGTGCCAGGAGACCTTGGCCGTTCCGCCGCCGCGTCCGACGACGAGCACGACGCCGATCAGCTGGGGGGCGTCCCAGCGCAGGCTCCAGAAGTCCCTCCCGGCCCGGTCGAGATTCACCAGGCGGGTGCGCCCGCCGAGCGTTCCTTGGGCGAGCAGTGTGCCGTGGGTGATGTCCTCGACGGCCCAGTGCACCTTGACGCCCGGGGTGGCCTTGGACAGCCGGAGCCATCCGGCCGTGGGCCGGTAGGAGAGCAGGGTGGAGGGGTGGTGCGCCCGCAGGACGGCGGTGACGCCATGGTGATCTTCCTGTCCCACGTACCAGGCGATCTCCGGCTGTCCCGGGCGCCGCCAGGACCCGGGCACCCGCACTGCTTCCGGAGGCGTTCCGTGGACGTGCCGAAGTGGGAACCGCTGTAAGTGCTGGGGCATCTCGACGGCCAGGATCGCCAGCCAGGTCAGGCCGACCACGAGGGCCGGCCAGTTCGTGTCCCGTACCGAGTACAGCGATCCGGCACACAGCAGGGTCAGGCCGGCGACCACGTAGAGCCGCGGCCGTCTTCGCTCCGGGACGTTCTCCAGGGCTTCTCGGAGCCCGTAGAACTCCCACGTCTCGGCGAGGGTCCGGTTCGGCAGCGCCTCGCCCTGCCGCAGGGTGCCCACCGACCAGACCTCGGGCGCCTCGGGTTCGACGGCCAGTTGGGGGAGCAGGGTCTCCTCGGAGGGCCCGGCCTCCCAGACGGCCCACAGCTCGTTCAGCTCCTGGCGTCGCTTCTGCTGTTCGTCCTGCGGCAGTTCCGGCAGACAGGCATCGACGATGTTGTCGAACTGATGCCGTCGCATGGGGGTCCGGCCGTTCAACATTTTTGACAGGGAGTCGTTGGTCAGGGTCGGACCGACGGCTTCCACGACCGCGCGTTGCAGCCGGACGGTGTCTTTTATCAGGGCCCGCAGGGCCACGCTCAGGTCGATCCAGGGGCGCGCAACCCCCAGCTCCAACAGCTTCTCCTCTCCGTAGGCTTCGCGGCCACCGCCCGAGGTGTTCCTCCGCGGGTCTGCCCCCTCCCCTTTTATCGGGGTTTTCTCCTCCACCCGTACCTCTCTTGAGCTGGGCAGAACGTTTTCTTCCCGTCCGCTCCCACGGCTCGTCAGAAAACCGTCCGCGCTGGTCTCGTGGACTGTGAGGCCGCCCGAGGGGCGACCTCACAGCCATCCATCGCCCTGCCTCCCGTTGGTCGCGCGCGGCAGGGCTCTCTCCTCAGGAAACGAAGAGGTTCCCAGCATGGTCGAACTGCTCACCCTGGCAACAGCAGTTGCCGGTGCCGTTCAGGCAACGATGCTCGTCATCCACGGCCTCCAGAACCGCAACCCGCGCCCGCCCCGGCAGAAGCGGGTGTGGCGCCGCCGGTAAGCGATCCGGGCCGGCCTGGGCAGCCCAGGCGGCTTAGGCGGTCTGGGGCGTCTCGTCCGGACCGGGTTTGAGGCGGCGGAGGGTGTAGCCCTCGTGCGTCGGGTCCAGGGGTCGGGTGGTCTCCTTGAAGAGGTGCTCGGCCCGCTCGTAGGACAGGCGGCGCCGGCCCGTGTCCGGGCACAGGTCGGCCGGGCCGGGGGTCCGGGCCGGGCCGGGACGCCGGTCGGAGAGGAACACCGGGCCCCGGGTGCGGCCGGCCAGCAGGACGGGCAGCAGGCGGGCCGTCCCGGAGCGCCAGCTCACCCAGGTCCGGCCCGCGCGGGCCCGGCGGTCCTCCAGGTCCAGGTCCTCCACGTTCAGGGACAGGACGGTCTTCACCCCCGCCGCCGATTCGTGCAGGAGAAGCCACAACGTCCGTTCGCGTAGAGGCACTTCGGGGTCGCTCCACAGTGCATCGAGCTGCGCGGGTTCCAGGGCGGACGCCCGGGGGCGGGTTTCGGCGCGCCGCTCCAGCCCGGCCGCGAGCTCGTCCAGGCCCGCCCAGGCGCCGAAGGAGCGTACGGCCGAGCGGTGCCGGTTCCAGGTCTTGGCCGCCGCACCGCCCCAGGCGGCCTCGCACACCCGTGCCACCTCCTCGGCCGTCAGCCGGGCCAGCGGCATGCCGTCGCCGAGGTCCAGGCGCAGCCGGCGCAGGGTCTGGCCGTACGAGCGGACCGTCGCGGCGTCCAGATCCGCCCGGCCCAGGAACCCCCGTGCGGCCCCGCCGAGGGTCGGACCCGGTGCCGGGCCGTCCGGGCCGGCCGTGCTGCCGGGGGCCCGCACCTCCTGCGCGCGCCGGTGCAGGAAGGTGCGCTCGGCGGCGTTCTTGGCGAGGGCCGCCGCCCGGAGGAACTCCACCCGTGCCTCCGGGCCGCGGCCCAGGCGCAGCAGTAGGTCTCCCCGGACGCTGGGGAGGAGGTGGTAGTCGCGGAGTACGGGATCGGCGACCAGGGAGTCCACCAGGTCGAGGCCGGCCTGCGGCCCGTACGCCATCCCGAGCGCCACCGCCCGGTTGAGCCGGATCACCGCCGTGGGCCGCAGCCGGTCCAATGCCCCGTACAGGGTCGCGATCTGCGCCCAGTCGGTCTCCTCGGCGGTGCGCGCCTGTGCATGGCACACGGCGATCGCCGCTTGCAGCATGTACGGGCCGGGGACCCCGCCGGCCTCCCGCGCGCGCAGCATCGCGGTGAAACCGCGGCGGACCAGCAGTTGGTCCCAGCGCCCCCGGTTCTGCTCGTGGAGCTGGACGGGCTCGCCCGAGGGCCCGGTGCGCGCCGCAGAACGGGAGGCCTGGATCTCCATCAGTGCGACCAGGGCGTGCACCTCGGCCTCCCGGGGGGCCAGCTCGGCCAGCAGCCGGCCCAGCCGGAGCGCTTCGAGGCAGAGTCCGGGGCGCATCAGATCGTCGCCGGAGGTGGCCGAGTAACCCTCGTTGAAGATCAGGTAGATGACCTCCAGCACCGAGGACAGCCGCTCGGGCAGTTCCGACTCCTCCGGCAGGTCGAAGGGCACGCGGTGCTCGGCCAGCGTGCGCTTGGCCGTGGCGATGCGGCGGGTGACGACGGCCGCCGTGACGAGGAAGGCCCGGGCGATCTCCTCGGCCGTCAGACCGCCCAGCAGCCGGAGCGTGAGCGCCGCACGGGCCTCGGCCGACAGCACGGGGTGGCAGGAGAGGAACATCAGCCGCAGGACGTCGTCCTGTTCGGACTCCTGCCGTTCCTGCTGTTCCTGCCGCCCCCGCCCTTCCGCCAGCTCGTGGGCGAGCTGTTCCTGCTTGTCCGTCAGCACCCGGGAGCGCCGGATGTGGTCGACCGCCCGCCGTTTGGCGGTGGTCGTCAGCCAGGCGCCGGGGTTGTCCGGAACCCCGGCGCCCGGCCACTGTTCGAGCGCGGCGACGAGCGCGTCCTGGGCCAGTTCCTCGGCCAGGCCGACGTCGTGCACCAGGCGCGTCAGCGTGGCGATGATCTTGGCCGATTCGAGCTTCCAGACCGCGTCGATCGTCCGCGAGATGTCCGGCACGGATCAGGGGCCGAAGACCTGCTGGACCACGCTCTCGCCGTCGCCGACGATCCTGCGGAAGCGGCGGGCCAGCTCGATCGCCTCTTCCCGGGACCGGACCTCGATCAGCGCGAAACCGGCCACGGCCTCCTTGGCCTCGGCGAACGGCCCGTCCGTCACGGTGACCTCATCGCCGGCGGAGGTCACCAGGATGCCGCCCGGCTCCAGTCCGCCCGTGGCCAGCAGCACGCCGGCCGCGGTCAGCTCCTCGATGAACTTGCCCATCTCGGCGTACAGCCGCTCGTCGGGGGCGGTGTCGGAAGGCTTCGTCGTCATCAGGTAGCGCATGGGGACTCCTCGTCTCGTGGTGCCGAGCTGCTGCCCGCACCCTGCCTACACGTCGAACCGGCGATGTGACAGGGAACGCACGCATTCCCTGTCACCTTTCTGGTTCGACGTATCGGCGAGACCAAACGAGAACCACACGAGAACCGAACGAGAGCCGCGTTCGACGAACCCGAGAGGTACCCGCCATGAGCACCCACGCCCCCACCCCCACCGCCACCGTTTCCTCCGCCACCCGCTCCACTTCGTCCTCCTCCTCCATCACCACCACCCGCTCCCTCCTCACCTGCGCGGTCGTGGCCTCCCCGCTGTGGGCGGTCGTCTCCCTGACCCAGGCCGCGACCCGCCAGGGCTTCGACATCACCCGCCACCCGCTCAGCGCACTGAGCAACGGCAGCCTCGGCTGGCTCCAGATCACCAACTTCCTGCTCGCCGGAACCCTCCTCGTCCTCGGGGCGAGCGGCCTGCGCCGGGCCCTGCGGGGCACCCCGGGAGGCACCTGGGCGCCACGGCTGGTCCGGATCGGCGGCCTCGGCATGATCGCCGCCGGAGCCTTCGTCATGGACCCGGTCGACGGTTTCCCCGCGGGAGCCCCCTCCGCGGAGGCCGCCGTGCTCACCTGGCACAGCTACGCCCACTTCGCCGCCGGGTCGGTCACCTTCACCTCGCTGATCGCCGCCTGCTACGTTTTGGGCCGCCACTTCGGCCGTGCCGGGAACCGCCGGTACGCGCAGGCCTCCCGGGTCGCCGGTACGGCCCTCCTGATCGGCAACGGCTGGGCGATGGCCGGCGGCCGGGCGGGCACCCTGACCCTGGCCGTGGGAGCCGTCACGGCGATGCTCTGGATCTCCGTGGTCGCCCGGCGCAGCCGCCGCGGCATCTGACCCGCCAGGGCCCGTCGTCCCCCGTCGTTCCCCGTCGCCCCACGGGCGTACGTGTGGATCACTGGCTAGACTTGCCACGGGAGGCGCCTGATGGGCACGGCAGCGAACCGGGGCCTTTATACGGGCCGCGCCTCCGGCCTGATCGGGCGGCAGATCGCCGGGTACCAGATCGAGCGCATCATCGGCCGGGGCGGCATGGCCGTCGTCTACCAGGCGAAGGATCTGCGCCTGGACCGTACGGTCGCGCTCAAGCTGATCGCCCCGGAGCGCGTGCGCGACGAGGTCTTCCGGCGCCGCTTCGCCCACGAATCCCGGGTCGCCGCCAGGATCGAGCACCCGCACATCGTGCCCGTCTTCGAAGCCGGCGAGACCGACGGGGTCCTCTACATCGCCATGCGCTACGTCGCCGGGCCGGACCTGCGGACCCTGCTGGACCGGGACGGCCCCCTGCCCGTCCCGACCGCGCTGCGCATCGCCGCGCAGGTGGCATCGGCGCTCGACGCGGCCCACGAGCACGATCTCGTGCACCGGGACGTCAAACCCGCCAACATCCTGGTCGCCGAGGGCACCGACAGCGAGCACCCGGAGCACATCTACCTCACGGACTTCGGGCTGACGAAGAAATCGCTGGCGCTCACCGGGTTCACCACGGCGGGCGAGTTCGTCGGCACCGTCGACTACATGGCGCCGGAACAGATCTCCGGGCGCCCGGTCGACGGGAGGTGCGACGTCTACAGCCTCGGCTGTGTCGTCTACGAGTCCCTCGCCGGAGGGCCGCCCTTCGTCCGGGACGACGCCCCCGCGCTGCTGTGGGCGCACCAGTACGACGAGCCGCCTCCCCTGACGGAGAAGCGGCCCGACATCGCACCGGGGGCCGGCGCCGTACTGGCGAAGGCTCTGGCGAAGGTCCCGGAGGACCGCTACGACTCCTGCCTGGAATTCGTGGCGGCGTTGCGTGCCGCCGCCACCCCCGCCCCCGCGCCCGCCCGGCGGGCCGCCGCTCCGCAGCCCGGGGATCCGGGGAGCGGAGTGCCGCCCAGGGAGCCCCCGGACTGGGCCCGGCCGGTGTTCACAGTCCCAGAGAGATGGCCAGGCGGGTCATCTCCGCCGTGGTGTTGATGTTCAGCTTGGCCCGGATGCGGCGCAGGTAGGCGTCGACCGTGTGCTTGGAGAGTCCCATCGAGCGGGCCGTCTGCACGTAGGTGCACCCGGCGGCGATGTGGCGCAGGGCCTCCTGCTCACGCGGGGCGAGAGCGGCTGCGGTGGCGGTTTCGGTGGCGGTTTCGGTGTGCGGTGCGACCAGTGTGAGGCTCATGGGATTTCCTCCGCTTCGGCTCAGTCATCACGGCTGCTCGCACCTTTGAAAGCAGAGAACATATCCACGAATGTGGGTGTATGTCCGTGTTAAAGAGACTGTCGGTCGGAGTTCATGAGCGTGTCCGTCGTCTGTCACGGGGGCGTAACAGGGCAGGGGAGAAGGTCCTCAGAACCCGGCCAGGGACTGCTCGGCCCAGATGGTCTTGCCGAAGAGGGTGTGCCGGGTGCCCCAGCGCTGGGTGAGCTGTGCGACCAGCAGCAGTCCGCGCCCGCCCTCGTCGAAGATCCGGGCCCGCCGCATGTGCGGGGCGGTACCGCTCGCGTCCGAGACCTCGCAGATCAGCGTCGTGCCTTCGTGGATCAGCCGGAGCTGTACGGGCGGCTCGCCGTAGCGGATGGCGTTGGTGACCAGTTCGCTGACCACGAGCTCGGTGACGAAGGCGGCCTCGTCCAGCCCCCAGACCGTCAGCTGGTCGGTGGCGTTGCGGCGGGCCTGCCCGACCAGGGAGGGGTCGGAGGGCAGGTCCCAGACGGCGACCTTGTCGGTGTGCAGGGCCCGGGTCCGGGCGACGAGCAGGGCCACGTCGTCATCGGGACGCTGGGTCAGCAGGGCCGTGAGCACCCGGTCGCAGACGCTGTCGAGGGTGGAGGCGGGCCGGACCAGGGCCGCGAGCATGCTGTCCAGGGCCTCGTCGATGTCGTGGTCGCGGGCCTTCAGGAGGCCGTCGGTGTACAGCGCGAGGAGGCTGCCCTCGGGAAGGTCGACCTCGACGGTCTCGAAGGGCAGGCCCCCCAGGCCCAGCGGCGGCCCCGCCGGGACGTCGAGCAGGTACGCGGAGCCCTCGGGGGAGACCACGGCGGGCGGTGGATGACCGGCCCGGGCGGCGGTGCACCGGCGGGTCACCGGGTCGTACACCACGTACAGGCAGGTGGTGCCGATGCCCCCGGCAGCCTCCCCGCCCCCGCCCGTCTCGTCCGCCGACAGGTGGATGATCAGGTCGTCGAGGTGGGTGAGCAGCTCGTCCGGCGGCAGGTCCACGTCGGCCAGGGTGCGCACCGCGGTGCGCAGCCGGCCCATGGTGGCGGAGGCGCGCATGCCGTGACCGACGACATCGCCCACGACCAGGGCCACCCGGGCTCCGGACAGCGGGATCACGTCGAACCAGTCGCCGCCCACACCGGCCTCGCCCGCGGCCGGCAGATAGCGGGAGGCGATCTCCAGCGCCGACTGCACGGGCAGCGTGTGGGGGAGCAGGCTGCGCTGCAGCGTCATGGTGCTGGTGTGCTCCCGGGCGGTCCGGCGCGCACGGTGGATGCCGGTGGCCGCCCGGGCCGTGAGCTCCTCGGCCAGCCGGAGGTCCTCGAGGTCGAAGGGTTCCTGGTTCTGGTGACGGCTGAAGACGGCCAGGCCCAGGGTGGTACCGCCGTCGCGCAGCGGCACCAGCATCATCGAATGGGTCCCGTACTCGCTGATCCAGCCGGCCGCGGGATCCTGCGCGACCCACCGGGCGACGGCCGGGTCGGCGGTCCCGTACACGGCGCCCCGCCCTGCGGCCAGGCACTCCGCGGGGGGCGACAGCGCCGGGTAGACGGTCGTCTCCCCGACCGCGAACCGGCTCTCCCGGCTCCCGCCGAGGACCGACCGTACGGCGCTGCGCGTCACCGTGACGGCACCCGTCCCGGGACTCCGGGCCGGGCCCTCACCGCGGAGGGAGGGTTCCAGCAGGTCGACGATCGCCAGGTCGGCGAGCCGGGGGACGGCCGCGTCGGCCAGATCCTGCACGGTGCGGGCGCTGTCCGGGCTGGTGCTGGTGCTGGTGCTGGTGCTGCCGGGGCCGGTGCCGGTGCTGCTGCCGTTTCCGGTGCGGGCACCGGCGAGGGTCGGTGGGAGCGCCTGCCGCGGGGCGGTGTCTCCCGCGGCCTTGTCGTGCGCGGTCAGGTACACGGCCCGCACCCGGCCGTCCGGACCCGGTACGGGGGCCAGCGAGGTCGCCCAGCCGTGCGCCGCGCCCGCGCCGGGCGGCCGGACGAAGCCCTCCACGGACTGCGGCTCGCCGGTCTCCAGCACCCGGCGCATCCCCCGCTCGGTCTCCTCGCTCACCGCGTCGGGGGCGATCTCCGACAGGCGCAGCCCGTGCATCTCGGCCTCCGTGAGGGAGAGCGCGCGGTGCATGCCCGCGTTCGACCGCACCAGCCGCAGGTCCTCGTCGAAGACCGCCAGGACGCAGGGGGACCGGTCGAAGGCCCATTCGCCCAGGGGTCCGTCCCAGGAGGCCTCGGGCTCGCCCGTCACGGCGGACATGACGAACCACTCGGCGGTTCCGCCGGCGGCCGCCCTGCGGTGCGCGAGCAGTCCCGCGTCCAGCCGCCGGCCGTCCCGGTGGCGCAGCGGGACGGTGCCGCTCCACCGCTCCTGTCCGGGCGCGACCGGCCGCGCCGCAGCGGCCGTACCGGGCGCGGTGTCCGTACGGCCGGGTCCACTGGACCGGTCCGCGAGCAGTTCCGCGGCGGGCCGCCCCACGACCTCCGAGGGCGCGTAGCCGAGCAGCCGGCGGGCCTCCTCGCTCCACCCGGTCACGATGCCCTGCTCGCTCACGGTGGCCGTGGCCGTGTACGCCGCCCCCGGGGAGGCGTGCGTGGTCCGGGCCTGCCGCTCACCGGGAGGGGTGGGAACTTGCTCCATCGCCGCTCATCTCGCCTTCGCTGGCCAGGGGCTCCACTGACAAGCATCATCCGGCGCGGCAGGGAGCACCAACGCAGTGCCCGGCGGCGCCCGTGACCCCCTAGAACCTGGGACGCGGCCGCCAGCGGCGTACGGTCCGTCGCGTCGAGTACGTCGAGTACCGCGCCGACGCGCTGGTCCAGGAGCTCGGGGTTTCCGGCTGGGCAGAGGGCGAGCCGGTGCCGCCCGGTGCCTTGGCCGCCTCGGGTGCTTCCGCTGCCCGCGGCGTGCTCCGGAACGCGGGCCTGCTCCAGAATCCGGGGGCGCCGGCGAAGCGGCGGCCGAGCCCGACGATGGCGATGTCGTTCATGGCGGCCTGCCTTCGGTCCCGGTGGGGCGTCGCTCCCGCTGTGTGCAGGACGGTCGCTTTCCACCGTGCCCGGCGGCGCGACGGGGACGTAGACCCGGTTTCTCGTTACTTGACAGGCGCGGGGATCAGGCGTCCGGACCCGGGGGTCCACGGCAGGTGTGCTCCGGGGGCGCGGCGTACGTTGGGAAGGGGACCGGAGCGGGGTTCCTGCAGGAAGGCCGGACCATGGCGTACGCGGCTGGTGCCCACGGCACGAACAAGGTGGCGCAGTTCCTGGAGAGCCCCTTCGTAGGGCTGTCCCCCTGGATCGTCTTCGCCTTCGTGGTGGGGCCCGGACGCTTCGAATGGGCGGTGGGGCTGGCCCTGGCCATCTCCGTCGGCCTCGTCGTGGGCAGCCGGGTGCTCCGTCCCGGATCCTCGCTGAAGATCCTGGAACTCGCCGACGTCGTGTTCTTCGCGATCCTGACGGTGGTCGGGGCCTTCGCGAGCGACGGCACGCGCCGCTGGCTGGAGACCTACGCGGGCGAGATCTCGAACATCGCCCTCTTCGTCATCGCCTTCGGCTCCATCCTGGTCGGGGTGCCGTTCACCCTCCAGTACGCCCGGGAGCAGGTCGACCGGAAGTTCTGGGACTCGCCCGTCTTCAAGCGGACGAACTACCTGATCACCGGGGTCTGGGGGCTGGCCTTCCTGATCAACGCGCTGGTGGGGGCGTACGGCGACCTGGTGCTGCGCGACCCGGACAACATGTGGACCGGTTGGATCATCCAGGTCCTCACCATCGTCGGAGCCCTGCGCTTCACCGAAAAGTATCCGGAGGTCGTACGGGCCCGGGTGCGGGCCGGCGCCGAAGGAGAGGCCCCGACCGGTTCCTGACCCGGTACGGACGGTGGGGCCGCCGCGGAAGTCCGCGACGGCCCCACGGTCCTGCGAGGTGCTGGGTCAGCCGGTGAAGCCGGCCGTGATGGAGGTGAACTGCCAGTCGCTCTGGGCGATGCCGGAGCAGGTCTCCTGCAGGCCGCCGCCGGGGCAGCCGCGGTCGCGGTTCACCGACCAGAAGGCGAGGCGCGCGATGTGGTGGGAGTTGGCCCAGTTGCGGATGTCGGTCCAGTTCTGGACGGTGGTGGTCTCCCCGGTGTCGCTGATGCCGTTCATGCCCGAGATGCCGATGTGGGAGTAGGCGGTCGCGTCGTCCCAGCCGTAGACGGACTTCAGCTTGGCCTTGAGGCCCTCGGTCGCGCTGACGGTGCTGGCGTACATGTCCGTCGAGGCGTTGCCGAAGTCGAAGGGCATGATCGTGAAGACGTCGATGCCGGCGTTCAGCGCCTTGGACTGCTCGATCAGGCGGTTGCCCCAGCTGGTCGGGCCGCTGGTGGAGGTGCCGAAGGTCAGGATGGTCTTCAGACCGGGGTTGTTCTGCTTGACGATCTTGAGGGCGCCGAGGATGCGGTCCTGGACCACGGCGTTCTCGAACTCGTCGGTGTTCTCTATGTCCACGTCGATGGCCTTGAGGCCGTACGCGTTGATGACCTGCTGGTAGGCGCCGGCCAGGGCCTCGGCGCTGGAGCAGTTGGGGCCGAGCTTGTTGCCCTGCCAGCCGCCGATGGAGGGCACGATGTCGCCGCCCGCCGCGCGGATCGAGGCGATGGTGCTCTGGTCCACGCCGCCGGTCAGCGGGCGCTGTCCGTCCCAGGAGGGGTTGCAGCCGCCGGAGGAGAGGATGAACGCCATGGTGAACCACTTGGTGCCGGTCGCGTTCATCACGGTGGTCGGGCTCGGCGGGTTGCCCCAGCCGAGGTAGAGGTACGGCGCGGCCTGCTTGAAGCCGGTCGGCGGGGTGGTCCCGGTGTCGGTGGTGACGTTGACGGTGTTCGAGGCGGCCGAGGTGTTCCCCGCGGCGTCGCGGGCGCGCACGGTGAACGCGTAGGCGGTGCTGGGGGTCAGGCCGGTGACGGTGGCGCTCGTGGTGCCGGACGTGGCGACCTTCGTCCCGCCCTGGTAGACGTCGTAGCCGTTCACGCCGACGTTGTCGGTGGACGCGGTCCAGCTCAGGGACGCCGTGGTGGAGGTCTTGCCGGTGGAGGTGAGGCTGCCGGGCACGGTGGGCGCCTGGGTGTCGACGGTGCCGCCCGGGCCGTCCAGGGTGATGTCGTCGGCGTAGTACGTGCCCTGTCCGTACCAGCCGTTGAGGTAGACCTCCGCGCTGGTCTGGGAGGCGCCGGTGGTGAAGGCGACGGTCAGCTTGGTGTAGGCGGACGCCGAGGGGGTCCACGTGGAGGCACCGCCGGTGACCCCGAGGTAGACGTAGCTGCCGCGGACCCAGGCGGAGAGCGTGTAGCTGGTGTTGGGCTGTACGGCGACGGTCTGGACGCACTTGGCGTTGTCGCTCGCACTGGCCGCGCCGGCCAGGGCCTTGCTCCCGCCGTGCACGGGCGAGCCGACCACGGAGCCCAGCCCGCCGGAACAAGACCAGCCGGCCGTGGTGCCGGACTCGAAGTCGCCGTTCGAGAGGATGTTGGCGCCGAAGGCCGCACCGGGAGAGGTCAGCACCGCGGCCGCGCCGAGCAGGGTCGCGCCGAGGGCGCAGGCCAGCCGGGTACGGGTTCGGTTGGGGGTACGCAAGGAAGTGCCTCCAGTGGGAGTGGGGGGACGGCGTGGAGCGCGAAGCGTGGGCGTGCGGCCCGCCGGGCACGTGTGGGGACGGGGCGGCGGGCCCGTGGGTGGGGAGCCCTGCGGCCGGGCGGGCGTGGGGAGTTGACGACGTATCCGCTTCGTGGCCGGGAACCTAATCCTCCGGAAGGACCGCCGTCAACAGGTCTGGACCAACTGATAGGTGGTTATCTCAATCGGAAGGTTTACTAACCTTGGCGCTTGACAAGCTTCCCGCCCCTTCGGAAGCATGTCGCGGTGCCAGCCTCCCGCCCCCACCACGTCGCCGTCCTCGTCCTCGAGGGGGCGAAACCCCTCGACGTCGGCATCCCCGCGCAGGTGTTCACGACCCGCGCGAGCATGCCCTACGCGGTCCGGGTGTGCGGCGCCGCTCCGGGACTCGTGACCGGCGGTGACGGCCTGTCGTACGCCGTCGCCCACGGCCTCGAAGCCCTCGCCTGGGCCGACACCGTCTTCGTCCCCGGCTACCGGTTCCCCGACCGCGAGGCCCCCCCGCGGGCCGTCGTCGAGGCACTGATCGCCGCCCACGCACGGGGCGCCCGGCTCGCGGCCATCTCCACGGGAGCCTTCGCCCTCGCCGCCACGGGCCTGCTCGACGGCAAGCGCGCCACCACGCACTGGCACTACGCCCGCGCGCTCGCGGCGAAGTGGCCGCTGGTCAGGGTCGACGAGAACGTCCTGTTCGTCGACGAGGGCTCCGTGCTGACCTCCGCCGGAGCCGCCTCGGGCATCGACCTGTGCCTGCACATCCTGCGCAGCGACCTCGGGGTGGCGGCGTCGAACCACACGGCCCGGCGGCTGGTCGCGGCCCCCTACCGCAGCGGCGGCCAGGCGCAGTACGTCCGGCGCAGCGTGCCCGAGCCGCTCGGACCGCGGTTCGCCGCCACCCGCGAGTGGGCGCTGCACCGGCTCGGCGAACCCCTCACCCTGGAGGTGCTCGCCAAGCACGCGGCGGTGTCCCCGCGCACGTTCTCGCGGCGGTTCGCCGAGGACACCGGGTACACGCCGATGCAGTGGGTGATGCGCGCCCGCATCGACGTGGCCCGCGAACTGCTGGAGCTCTCGGAGCGGAGCGTGGAGCAGATCGCCGCGGACGTGGGCCTGGGCACCGGCGCGAACCTGCGGCTGCACTTCCAGCACATCCTGCGGACCACGCCGAGCGAGTACCGGCGCACGTTCACCCGGGGGGAATGAGAGAGGGGGCAGGCGGACCAGGTCGCGGTTCCTGCGTACGAGGTCGCGGCTCCCGCGGACGACCTCGCGGTTCCGGGCGGAACCCGTACTTCCGGCTCAGGCGGTGAAGAGGCTCCTGCGGGCGAGCTGTTCGGCCTCCATGGCCGTGATGGCGTTGCGGCAGGCGTTGGCGAACTTCCAGAAGTCGGTGTTGGTGGTGGTGGCGCGGTTGGCCGCACCGGAGAAGTTCCCGAAGAGGCTCTGGCGGAGCTCGGTGGTGATCTCCAGCTGGGCGCCTCCCGCGCTCGTCAGGGTCCGGTTGCAGATGTTCTCGGGCAGGTCTCCGTTGAGGTCTTCCGGGTTGCCGCCGAGCACCTGGAAGCCCGCGGCGCCCAGCTTCGCGGAGAGGAGCTGGCGGAAGCGGGCGTTGAGGCCGCCGACCACGACCGCCTTGGGCTGCCCCTGGGGCGCCCCGGCCTGAGCCGCGGTGCAGCCGTGCAGGCTCAGCACGTTGGCGCTGCCGGCGGCCATGGACCGCGCGACCGGGTCGTCGCAGTGCGAGGCGGTGACGTGCAGCTCAGCGTTGTCGGAAGCGCGCATGCCCTCGAACATCCAGTAGTCGTACACCGGGGCGCCCTGGGTGACGGGTGCGAGTCCGTCCGGGTGGTAGCCGGCCACGGCCAGACAGAGCTCGGAGGTACCCATCTCGATGCCGCCGCCGTGGATGGCCAGCACACTGCTCAGGCGGGGGCGCGGAGTGGTGGCCTTGTCGTTGTCGACGGCCTCGTGGCGTCTGAACCGGCGCGCGTAGTCCTGACCCTCGATCGCCGTCGTGCTCGCGTAGAGGTCCGAGTTCGAAGCGTAGAAGTCGCCGCCGGCGGCTGCGGCGGGAGTCGCCGTGAGTCCCGTCAGGATCGGGCCACCGGCGGCCGCGGCCATCAGGGAGAGGAGGACGGTCCTGCGGCTGGCGCGAGTCCGGGACATGGTTGTTCCTTCGCTGCTATGGGGCCGGGTGGCCAGGGGATGCTGCCCGGCCGGGACATCGGCCGTGCGGTGTCGAAGGCGCTGTGCGGTCCTTCCGGTGAACATCCTGTCCACCCCCGGGCACCCGCGGAAGGTCCGCAGGGTGGCACCAAGGGTGCAGGCACCTTGATGCCACCACCGCGGGGCCCGGCCGTCCGGAGCGGGCGCCCTGCCCGCACGCTCCGCGTGCCGTGATCCCCGGCCGCCTCGTGGCGCGATCCTTGCGGACCGTGGCGATCGCGCCGCTGTCGCGGGCGCCCCGGACCGGCGAACCTGGTGAGGCACCCAAGGGACAGGGACAAGGGAGACACCATGACGCGCATCGCCATCAACGGATTCGGCCGCATCGGACGCAACGTGCTCCGCGCGCTGCTCGAACGGGACAGCACGCTCGAGGTCGTCGCGGTCAACGACCTCACCGAGCCCGCCACCCTCGCGCGGCTGCTCGCCTACGACACCACCTCAGGCCGGCTCGGCCGCCCGGTGACCGTGGACGGGGACGTCCTGGTGGTCGACGGCCGCCGCATCAAGGTGCTGGCCGAGCGCGAGCCGGCGCAGCTGCCCTGGGCCGAGCTCGGTGTGGACATCGTGCTGGAGGCGACCGGCCGCTTCGCCACGGCCAAGGCGGCCCGCGCACACATCGACGCCGGGGCCAAGAAGGTGCTCGTCAGCGCACCGGCGGACGGGGCCGACATCACGCTCGCGTTCGGCGTGAACAGCGACTCCTACGACCCGGCCCTGCACACGATCGTCTCCAACGCCTCCTGCACGACCAACGCGCTCGCGCCGCTGGCCGCCGTACTGGACGAACTCGCGGGCATCGAGCACGGGTTCATGACCACCGTGCACGCCTACACGCAGGAGCAGAACCTCCAGGACGGTCCGCACCGCGACCCCCGCCGCGCCCGCGCCGCCGCCGTGAACATCGTGCCGACCACGACGGGCGCCGCCAAGGCCATCGGCCTGGTCCTGCCCAACCTGGACGGCAAGCTCTCCGGCGACTCGATCCGCGTCCCGGTTCCGGTGGGATCCATCGTCGAGCTGAACACCACCGTCGCCCGCGACGTGACCCGCGAGGACGTGCTGGCGGCCTACCGCGCCGCGGCCGAAGGCCCGCTCGCCGGCGTGCTGGAGTACTCGGAGGACGCCCTCGTCTCCTCCGACATCACCGGCAACCCCGCCTCCTCCATCTTCGACTCGGAGCTCACCCGCGTCGAAGGCCGCCACATCAAGGTGGTCGCCTGGTACGACAACGAGTGGGGCTTCTCGAACCGCGTCATCGACACGCTCGAACTCCTCGCGAGCCGCTGAGGCCGGGCTCCCGCACCCAGGGCGGGGCGCTTGCCCGGGGTTCTGGTCTTGGGGGTGCTCCCTTTTCCTTCCCCTCCCCTCCCCAAGCAAAGAGTTGAACAAAAAAACCCCCATCTCTCCCCCCAA